>JBGPWL010000036.1:0-41426 GCA_041492185.1 Pyrinomonadaceae bacterium
CCAAAGCGACCGGCACGTGGTTAAGTTGGTCGCTCCGGCAGGCGGTCACTGAACTTGAAAGACAGAGACACGCGCTGTGGGGCGACTAGCCGAACTCAGTCGTTAGGCTGTGCTCGCGAGTCTCAAGTTACATTAGGAGGGAAAATGGAATATTGGCGAATGCAGCTTCACCCGAATGAACCTGGCGGAGCGTTGAAGCACTCAGTCGAAAGTCTCGCCGCCGGATATATTGGTCTCGACTTCGCTGTTGAAGTCGGAGATTTGATGCAAACCGCGCAATCGACATTACCACAGAACGCACGAGATTACTGGTCCTTCGCTCATGAAATGGCAATCGGAGATAGAGTTCTGATTATCGTGCACCACTTTCCGTTTGCAGTTGCTACGGTAGCTGGTGAATACAATTACATTCGCTCCGCAGCACCAGAAATCGGCGTGTGGTTTCGACACTTTCGTCGCGTCGAGGACGTTCAATACTACGGTGACCGAGTAACCAACGCACGGACTTGGGAACAGATCACGATGACAGACACCATCTCGCCGCTGAGAGACGCTTCATCAATGTCGTATCGATTGATCGATTCTTGGTCGACATAGAAATCGCGGCAAGCGAGCCAGTCGCATTAGCTCGTGGAAACACCGCGACAGGGTATTCAAGATACGAATGGATATGGATGCTATTTTGAAGCATGCTAATGTGGCCTTGCAGGCGTATCTTCGCAACCGAACGGCAGTTGTCTACCTAGCAGTGTCGCCGCAAGAAACGTACGCCGGTTCTGCAACTTGCGTTGCAGTTGGGGACCGTCTATTCCTCGCGACGGCCGCTCATAATTTTAGAGGAATAGAACAGGGAGCTGATGTCTCTGTGTTCTCGGCAAATCGCTCCAGTGATACGCCGCTGAGGATCGTTCATGCCAACTACCGGCAGAATCTTCCGGAAGGTGAAGCTGATGTCGCATGGTTGGAGGTCGACTCGGAATCAGCAAGAAATTCTGAGCTGACGGGAGTGTCTCTTGGATCGATAGATGCGCATCCAGTGCTGAATGAAGAGGCTTTGTATGCCGCAAGTGGCTTCCCGGTCGGTTTTATGCGAAAAGAACATCCGAGGCCCGGACATACAAGTTACGTAGTGCCTCTGCTCGTCTATTTCACCCACGCAATAAACCTTGATCGGAGCGATGATGACCCAATCCTACTCAGCTTTGGGCGAAGCGGGATCGGCCCAGATGGACCTGGAGAAATGCCTGAGCCACATGGCATGAGCGGCGGCGGGATCTGGTACATTCCAGGTGAAGAGCCGCCTACAACGATCTGGAACCCAGGGAGAATGCGACTAAGTGGAATAACAATAGAGTACGTTGGCGCGCGGAGAGAGTTGAAGGGGTTACCAATGCACGAGTGGTTGCGAATTCTCTCTGACGATCTGCCGGAATTGCAACCGATACCTTGAGTGGCATGATCCCCTCGCTACCGCTCCGCTCGTTTCCGACCGCGCTTCCTGTTACCGGCGATCTCTTGCTCATCGGCTTCGACTCGCAGTCCTAATCTCATCGCGTCAAAGGCCGGCAGTCGGACAACTGACGGCATGGGCTGATTTCCTCCGCGCACTGAGTACCAGATGATTTCATTCAACGTGCGCGCGTCAGCCATGTCGGCGTGCGACAGGTTCTGTTCGCGAGTACGCTGCATCCAGTAGGCGGTGGCTGCGTCGCGGGCCGGCGGCGTGACCAGAT
Source organism: Pyrinomonadaceae bacterium (assembly GCA_041492185.1). Classification (GTDB taxonomy): domain Bacteria; phylum Acidobacteriota; class Blastocatellia; order Pyrinomonadales; family Pyrinomonadaceae; genus JAOAPY01. The sequence continues at coordinate 1,734 of JBGPWL010000036.1, forward strand.
TGTCGAGCGCGACACCTGGCAGTTGAGCCGTGTAAGGACGCAAATCCGGCTGGACCTGGAAGATATCCATTGGTGTCGCCGCCGCGTCGAGCTGGTTCATTGGCTCCAATCCCAGCAACAGTTCCATCGTGCGAATCAAACTAACGGTGTTGTGAAACTCGTGTATCAGCAAACCCGGTTTGTTGTAAGCGCTGATCACGAGCGCGACTGAACGATGCGCGTCGACGTGATCGGGACCATCCTGCGCGTCGTCCTCAACGATGAAGATCGCGGTGTCTTTCCAGTAGGAGCTATTTGAGATTGCTTCCACGAGTTTGCCAACCGCGTAATCGTTATCGGCGACGAAGAACTGTGGCGTCGGCCGGCCCGCTCTGAGCCCGTCGGTGTGGTCGTTGGAAAAGCGCATGATCGAGAGACTAGGCATGCGGTCCGGCTTTCCCGTCTGCCGGTCAGCCACATACTCGCGAAACTCGTCCAGCCAAACGCCCAGGCGCGATACCCCGCGACATTGCTGTTCGGGATTGCCGGCCGAGATCGTTGGATTGATCTTTCCCGCGGATTCTGTCGCGGCGCGATACGAGTCCACCGTCATTGCATCCGCCGTGTTGAGATCAAAGTTTCGGAACGTAGTGCTGTGATGGCCTTCGAGTGATTTCTTCGTCGGAAAGGCTGAGACGTTGGGCGAAGTGTCCGGATACGACTTCGAACGGTTTGTTTTGATCGCGTTCACATCATTCTCGGAAAGGGTGGCCACAAACTCTCCGTAGTTGCGGCACGAAAGCCCAGCCCGAGCCGCAGCGTCCCAAAGGTAGAGCGTCTCTGGCTCACCGACATCACGCGAGCCATGAAGGTAAGGAATGAACCGGCGCATGAAGTTTGCGACGTCCTCTGCCACCACGGAGCCTGAGAACAAAGGCGGCGCGTCGCGCAAGGGATTGTAATCAGGTAGACGATTGAAGCCCTCGTAATCGTAAGTGCGTCCGCGGCGGCCGTAATCCCAGCGATAAGCCTTGTCAACGTAGTCAGTCGAAAACGCCGCGGTGGACCAGTTGTGTCCGTCAGGGCTGGCCTCGGCATTTACGAAGAAGCGATCGAACAAACCAAAGCGCAGCGCCAGCGCGCGATGATTCGGCGTGATGTTCTGCGGTGGGCCATTGGGCTTCCGGGCTGCTTCGCCCGCGCCAAAGATCGCGAGGCTGGGATCGCCGTCGGCCTGCTGACCATTGCCGGCTCGCTCAAGGTCACCAAAGACCTGATCATAAGTGCGGTTCTCTTTGATGATGTAGATTACGTGCCTGATCGGCGATTGGTCCGGGAACAGTCGTTTGCGCTCAGCGCCCAGCAGCCCATCGTTGCGCATCACCTGCTGCGTGTAGCGCGCCAATGTTGGCTCATCGGGTTCAGCGACCGCGCTGATGTTTCCGGCTACGAGTGCGACGCTGTACTCACCGCCTTGCCCACCACCCCGACCAGCTCCCGTGGGAAATCTGTCGTTCGGAACATTCGGCGCTCGACCGGAACTGTCGACAATGACTGACGAGTTCTCGAAACCAGTTCCCTTTCCATTGCCGATGAAGATGGTGTGATTAGCAACCGCGACGGCCGAAGGGTATTGACCCGTTGGGACGAACCCGCGCACCTTGCTGCGGTCGTCGGCTTTGCGATTAACGTAAGCCGGGCGATCGGATGTCCCTGAATTGTCGAGCGACGTTGGCGAAAGCTGCACGACCGCGACGGCGTTGCTATGAGCGTTCGCGACATAAAGAATCGTTCCATCCTCATTCAGCGCCAGGCCCTCGGGACTGCTCCCAAGCTTCGCGTCTTCTGAAAGCCTGACATCGAGGCGCTCAACTTCACGATCGTATCTCGTATCGATCATCGACACGCTATCAGCATTTGAATTGACGACGTAGAGTCGCGAGCGCGTGCCGTCCCAAAGCATCGCCGTCGGATGGTGGCCCACGGGAATGTACCGTAGCTGTTGCTTGTTGTTGGCAAAGTCCAGCACCGCGACCGAGTCGTCATTCCAGAGTGAAACGTACACCTTCGCAGTCGAGCCGCGCACGCTCTGATAACGATCACTGGGTCCGTTCAGCGGAGGCGGAGGCACCGCAACTACGCCGTACGGATAGACGAAGTGTTCGGCGTTGTCCTGCTGACTGCGATTTCGCCCGGGCAAATCAACTCGCTCGAGCATGCGAGTACCGCGCAGGTCGCGGATGATTCCCAAACTGTCACCGAGATTGTTCGCAACGAAAAGCGTATTGCCTTCTGGACTGATAGCCAGTCCCGTGGGATAGACCGGAGCCTGATTGCGGTTGTAGCGCGGCGACGGCGCGAATCGGGCAAAGCCACTGACATCGATGAACGGCGCTGTTACTTCCGTGTTCGGACCTGGTGAAGCAGGACTGATCGGATTTTGACTGCCGGGAGCAAACCGAAAGATCCAGATCTTGTTTTCAAAACCTCCAGAGGCGTAAAGCGTGTAAGAGCCATCACCTTCCGGCAGGGGCGAGAACACGAGTCCGACGTTGACGCTCTGCGGCGAGGGAAAATAGACGTTCTGTATCACTACCGGAGCAGGGCGCGCCTTGAGATCGATCACCGTTAGTGACTGCTGTCCTCGATTGCTCGCGGCGTTGAACTGAATGCCAAAGCCGCTGTTCACGGCGATCAGGTAACGGCCCTTGCCGTCAGGGCCGGTGCGATCCGGACTGCGCACAAAGTCGACCGGCAAAGCGCCAACGGCCGGCTGGCGCGTGGTCGCATCGATAACCAGCGAGCCTGCCGGTGTGATTGGTCGTCCCTCCGACGCCGGCTGAACATCGTGCTTGGCCAAAGACGGCAACATGGCGCTGGTAATCAACCCGAGAACCACAACGCCAACGACGCCCGAGAGAACTTGCGAGCGACGACCTTTCGTCTGGTTATTCATTGTTCATCTCCATTTGCCTGACACTGAAGATCAGAGTCTGGGACGTGACCATCTTTGCGTCTTGCGGAAGTGAGGCCTCATTCTTCCTCGAACAACTCGCCAACGAGTTCCTGCACCTTGATCTTGGCCGCCTCCAGGGCCTTTCGCCCCGCCGCGGTCGCCCGGTACACGCGTCGAATTCGTCGGCGATCTCGCTTTTCGGATGACCGCAGGTAGCCCTTTCGCTCCAGCCCGTGCAGTATCGGATAGAGCGTTCCAGGACTCAGCTTATAGCCGTGTCGCGCCAACTCCTCGATGATGCCTAAGCCGAAGACTGGTTCGCAGGCAGCGTGATACAGGATATGGACCCTGATTAGCCCCGAATAGAGATCCCGGTCACTCATCGTGATCACTTTCTATGGATGTATCGAATTTCGACAACGAAGAACGATAGCTTCCCTTCATTCTTGTGTCAATGATATGATCCGCGCCTGTCTGTGACAGTCAACAATTACAATCAGTAACTACACGCTACGTGAAGTTTTCTAAAGATTTGCGGTCCAACTTAGGCAAGGGACAACCTTGAGAAAGACAGCGACGATCCTGTTCATTTGTTTCTGCCTCGCATGGCCGAGTCGTTTCGCTCTCACGTTCGCGCAGGGTACCACTCCGCAACAGCCGATGAAGCTGAACCAGGTCGTTGAGCTTGCCAGCAGCAATTATCCAGCAATCCGCGTCGCGCAGGCTCAGGCTGAGGCTGTTAGTCGGAACATCGATTTGGCGCGCACCGCGTACTTGCCGCGTCTCGACCTTCTCTGGCAGGAGAACCGAGCAAGTACGAACAATGTTTTCGGCGCCTTGCTTCCCCAGGGGATTATTCCGTCCATATCCGGACCGGTGCTGGGCACGACATCCTTGTCGAGCACATTTGGCAGCGCGGGCGGCGCGCTCTTCTCCTGGGAACCCTTCGACTTCGGAGTGCGAAAGGCCAACGTTGATGTGGCACGCGCTTTAACGAACCAGGCAAAAGCGAATGTGGAAGCCACACGCCTTGACGTCGCCACGTCGGCAGCCGATGCATTCTTAGCGCTGCTCGCTGCCCAGGAAGCTGTGCGAGCCGCTGAGGCTAATGTGCTCCGCGCGCAAGTGTTCGCTGATGCCGTGCATACTCTGGTGAAGAATCAACTCCGCGCCGGTGCGGATGCCGCGCGTGTCGATGCGGAATTATCTGTCGCCAGGAACCAACTCAACCGAGCACAGCAAACAGCCGAGATCAGTCGTGCAACGCTCGCCGAAGCGCTGGGCGTACCGGGCACGGCCGTGGCAGTTGATCCGGGCCCATTGCTTGACCTCCCCACGGAGACCTCTGTTCCGGTTCCCAATTTTGAGTTCCACCCGTTGGCGATCGCGCAGAGATCCGCAATCGAGACAGTGCGCGCACGAGAGCGGGTGCTGGATCGAGCGTACGTCCCTCGGTTCAATCTGCAGTCAGCCTTCAGCGGTCGTGGAACCGGCGCGCTAACGACCGGCGGCTTTAGGGGAGGCGGGAGCGGATTGCTACCCAGTACGCCAAATTTTGCGGTCGGCATGTCCGTCACTTTTCCGGCTTTCGATATTTTCACTATTCGCGCGCGGCGCAGAATCGAAGCCGGCAACGAGGCAGTAGAGAGCGCTCGTCTGGATCAAACGGTTCAGGCCTTGAAAGGACAATACGCCAGAGCGCAAGCCCTCGTTGACGGCGCTCTGCGCATCGCGCGGGAAACTCCTAATCAACTCAAGGCAGCTCAGGAAGCGGAGACGCTGACGCACGAACGATATAAATATGGACTGGCAACCGTGACCGAAGTTGCTGAGACGCAACGGCTGCTCGCTCAGGCGGAGGTGGACAATTCAGTCGCGCGCCTAAATGTTTGGCGAGCGCTGCTTGTGGCGGCAAGGCTTCAAGGTGATCTCAAGCCCTTCTTACAACGAGCGCAGTACTGAGCAGTAGCTGTCCACGGAATAGTTATCATGTGGCTCATCAACACAGCATTACGACGTCCGATCATGGTAGTGGTGCTCGTTGTTGGTATCGCGCTGTGTTCGATCCTGGCCTACCAGCGCATGTCGGTTGATATCTTTCCCAATCTCGATCTGCCGGTCATCTATGTCGCGCAGCCATACGGCGGAATGAACCCCGCGCAGATGGAGAGTTTCCTCGTTTCCTATTACGAATATCACTTTCTTTACATCACCGGCATCGAGCACGTCGAATCGAAATCGATCCAGGGGGTTGGACTCTGCAAGCTCTACTTCCATCCGGGCACGGACATGAGCACAGCGCTCGCGCAAGTAGTTTCCTATGTAGAACGCTCGCGGGCCTTCATGCCGCCCGGCACCGTGGCGCCTTTCGTCGTCCGCTTTGACGCCGGCAGCGTGCCGGTCGGCCAACTGGTTTTCACGAGCGAGACGAGAAGCAACGCAGAGATTCAGGATCTGGCGCTGTTCAAGGTTCGCCCCGTGTTCTCGACTTTGCCGGGTGTCTCCGCGCCGCCGCCGTTCGGCGGCAATGTGCGCACGATCATCATTCACGCCGATCCAGATAAGCTTCGCTCCTACAATATGTCGCCGGAGGAGGTTACGAAAGCGATTGCGGGCGGCAACGCTATTCTTCCTTCGGGGAATGTGCGTACGGGCGACCTCAATCGTATTGCCGCAGTCAACTCAATCGTGCCGCAGATTAGTGAACTGGCGAATATTCCGATCCGAGTGGGCAGCGGACCAAGTGTCTTCGTGCGCGACATCGGCACAATTGAGAATGGCAGCGACATTCTAACGGGATACGGACTCGTGAACGGCCGTCGCACTGTTTACATTCCAGTTACGAAACGCGCCGATGCTTCAACGCTCGACGTTGTCAATCGCGTCAAATCTGAACTGCCGCGCATGCAGGCGCTCGTGCCTGACGACATCAAAATCAGCTTCGAACTGGATCAGTCTGTCTTTGTCACGAATGCGATCAAGGGCTTGGTCGTTGAAGGCGCGCTGGGAGCGTTGCTCACCGGCTTGATGGTCTTGCTATTTTTGCGCGATCTGCGTAGCGCTTTGATTGTCGTAACCACGATTCCCGTCGCGCTGCTTTGCGCTGTTGTCGCGCTCTGGTTAAGTGGCCAGACGATAAATATCATGACGCTCGGCGGGTTGGCATTGGCCGTCGGTATTCTGGTTGACGAAGCGACGGTCGAAATTGAAAACATCCACACGCATCTCGGGCGCGGTGAACCCCTGGCTCGCGCGGTATTGGAGGCAACGAGAGAAACAATGACTCCGTTGCTGCTGGCACTGCTGTCCATCCTGGCGGTCTTTGCGCCATCGTTTTTCATGATCGGTGTGACGAGAGCGCTTTTCATCCCGCTTGCGTTGGCGATTGGCTTTGCCATGCTCGCATCATTCGTGCTGTCGACAACGGTGGTCCCGATACTGGCGGTGTGGCTGCTAAAGACCAGGCACTCGACGCACGAAAGCTCATCTGGCTTTGATAAATTTCGCGAGAGATACGGACGTTGGTTGCAGCGCGTGATGCGCTTCCGCTGGCAAGTGCTCGCGGTTTATCTGGTCATTGTCTCGGTAAGCTTATTTCTTCTCGGTCGCACCCTGGGCACCGATATCTTTCCTACCGTCGATGCCGGTCAAGTCAGACTTCGGCTGCGCGCGCCAACAGGGACGCGAATCGAACGTACGGAACAGATTGCGCTCAAGGCCCTCGATGTCATCAGCGAAGAGGCCGGAAAGAACAACGTCGATATCACCATCGGTTACGTCGGCGTGCAGCCGCCCAGCTTTCCTGTGAATACTATCTATCAATGGTCCAGCGGACCGCACGAAGCAGTCTTGCAGGTCGCTCTGAAACACGGTTCGGGCGTGCGCGTCGCTGAACTGAAGGAGCGTCTGCGTCGAAAACTGACAACGGCCCTGCCGGAAACAGGTCTTTCCTTTGAAGCCGCGGACATTGTCAGCCAGATCATGAACTTCGGATCGGCTACACCAATCGAGGTGGCCATCAGCGGATCGAATCTCGCCAGCAATCGCGCGTACGCACAGAAAGTCCGCGACGAGATGAACAAGATCAAATCGTTGCGCGATGTGCAATTTGGACAGCCGCTTGATTATCCAACCGTGGACATCAACATCGATCGTGAGCGCGCCGGCCAACTTGGCGTCACCGTGGAACAGGTTTCGCGCTCCCTGGTGGGCGCGACTTCTTCGAGCCGTTTCACGCAGCCAAACTACTGGCGCGATCCTGCGTCGGGCCAGGCGTACCAGGTACAGGTCGAGGTTCCGCAATCGCAGATGAAGTCGATTGAAGATGTCGAAAGCGTGCCCGCGATGCCCAGCGGGGCGCAACGCCCACTCGTCGGCGATGTGGCCCAAGTCGGATACGGCACGATGGTCGGCGAATACGATCGCTACAACCAGCAACGCATGATCACGATTACCGCCAATGTTGAGGCCAGTGATTTGGGGCGCGCAGCCAGCGAAGTTGAAGTAGCGATCAAGCGCGCCGGAGAGGCGCCGAAGGGTTCGCGAGTTGATGTGCGCGGGCAGATCCCACAGATGAAACAGACTCGTTCGGGACTGCAACTTGGATTATTGATCGCGATCATTGCCATCGTTTTGCTGTTGAGCGCCTTTTTCCAATCGCCGCGCATTGCCCTGGTCGTTCTCTCAACCATTCCGGCGGTGTTAACCGGAGTGGGAATCTCGTTGTGGCTGACTGGAACGACGCTCAACGTGCAGTCGTTCATGGGAGCGATCATGGCTATTGGTGTATCGGTGGCGAATGCCATCTTGCTCGTCACGTTTGCCGAAGCGAGCCGGCGCGAAGGCCTTGAAGCGGATGCGGCGGCGCTGCTTGGGGCCAGTAGTCGACTCAGGCCGATCCTGATGACCAGCTTTGCAATGGTCGCGGGGATGATTCCGATCGCTTTGGTGCTGGGCGAAGGAGGGGAACAGACCGCGCCACTCGGGCGCGCAGTTATTGGCGGGCTGACAGCGTCGACAATTGCCGTGCTCACGATCCTCCCTTTGACTTTCGCCATTGTGCAGCGCCGGGCAAGTCGCGAGTCGGCTTCGTTATATCCTGGCGACGTGACTGAACAGATCGAAGAAGGATTATGACGACGGTCATGTGGCGGGAGCACAACTGGTTCAATAACTAGTTAGCCCGCAAAGCTGAGGACTGGAGCTACGCGAAGAGCCATGACAAGTAAAGACTTCCGCTCGATAATTTCCGAAGTTAACTTGCGAGCAAAGGCTCACCCAATAGGTACGCTTCGAGAAATTCGCAAGGATTTAAAGCGGCTGAAGCTCTCGGGCAATTGCTTGAGTATGCTTTTTGGCCTGGGTCACAGGAAGCCAACCCACTAATCGTTGTTGGCGAAACAGCATTGGACGAAGAAGGCACAGTGTATCTGCGTAAATTGAAGAAACGCTTTTCTCTGCCCATTGAATATGAGCAGATCGTAGTGTAACGAAGACACAGTACAATCGCGCCTAAGAGATTCGGAGTAAGAAAGATGTCCAACAGAGAATCCAAACATGAGTTGCTGCGTCGGCAACTGAAGATAAGAAACAGTGGGACCAACCGAAAACCCAAAAGCGCAAACGCATCGCGATTGCGGTGCGTGAGTGGGCTATTGGGCTTAAGCGCTTGCATGGGATCAAATTGGTCGGCAAAATGGATGTCGTAGCGAATGTGAAAAAGAGAATCGATTGCGTGGTCGAGAGGGATTACATCGAGGTACGAGATGACACTAACAATAGAGTTGCCAGAGACCTTATCTCAGCAGTTTCTTGAGCGACAGATTACTGAAGAAGAGGTAAAGGCAGTGGCCTTAGCGGCTTTGGAAATCTGGCTCGCTCAACCGCATCCAGCGAATGGCGGCCGTTTCAGCGAGAGTGCTGTACCTTTCGTGCGGGAGCTGATCGCCAACAATCGCGAGCTTTTTGAAGCATTGGCTCAACGGTAATAATGGCTGAGGCGCAGATTGAAAACTCCGCGGAAGAGGTCGCACATCTGCTTGTGCGCGTTTATGAGATACACGAGATCATCATCGCCGAAACCGGCGGATTGCCCGGCTTGCGTGACGCAGCGTCGCTTCATTCGGCAGTCGCACGCCCTTTCGCGACGTTTGATGGCCAGGAACTTTACCTTTCAGTTTTCGAAAAAGCTGGAGCGCTGTTTCATTCGCTAATTAAGAGCCATCCGTTTATGGACGGCACTAAGCGCACGGCTTTTGCTGCCGCGCTCTTCTTTCTCGATAGTTATGGTTATTCGATACCGGAGCGGGTTCCCATCAATGAGGTGATTGATTTCTGCGTTTCGGTGGCTGAAGAAAACCTCCGTCAGTCCCGAGGCGAGAAAGTTTCACTGCGGACCGTTAGTGAGATCGCTGCCTGGTTTCAAGAGTTGATGGGCGCCTAGATTTTGATGGGTCTCGGGCGAAGCGCGGCGTTTCGGAAGAAAGATGTCCACCGAAGAATCCAAACATGAGTTGCACTCGTCAGCAACTGAAGAACCAACCGGAAGCTCAAAGCGCAAACGGCTCGCCATTCTCGCGAGTTTCGCTATCGCGGCAGTTCTGATCTTATCGATGGTTCTGGTCTTAGTGTGGCGAGCCAGGCAAAGCCCTCAACCTCAGCCAGCCAAAGCAACAACCGACAAAGCCCAGCCGCCAACTGTCATCGTGACCAATGTCGTATCGAAAGAAGTTAACAAAGAGTTGCGACTGCCGGGCGAACTTCGTGCATACCAGAACGTTGCCATCTACCCAAAGCTGCAGGGCTTCGTCGAATCTGTAAGCGTCGATCGCGGCTCAGTGGTCAAGCGCGGTCAATTGCTAGTTCACATGAGTGCGCCCGAATTGGCATCGCGCACCAGCGAGGCTGAAGCGAGGGTACGCGGCGCACGAGAGCAACGGCTCGAAATGCAGTCAAGGGTACAAAGCGCCCGAGAGCAACGCGCTGAGGCCGCCGCGAAGCTTGCCGTCGACGAGGGAACGTATCGGCGATTGAAAGCAGCCTCGGCAACGCCGGGAGTGGTGGCGGAAAATGATGTTGATATCGCGCGCGGCGTGGTGGAAGCTGATCGAGCGCACATTCGTCTGCTTGAACAGAATGAAAAGGCTGCTCAGGCCGTGGTCCAGTCGCAAATGGAGAATGAAAAAGCGACCCGTGAGGCAGCCAATTCAGTTCGAGACATAGAATCATACCTCCGCATAACGGCGCCCTTCGATGGCGTTGTGACCGAGCGGAATATCGATCGAGGCAGTTTGGTCGGACCTTCCACTGGTCCAGCTTCCGTACCAATGCTGCGACTCCAACAGATCTCACGATTGAGACTTATTGTCCCTGTTCCTGAAAGCGATGTAGCCGGGGTAACCTCCGGCTCCCGAGTCAACTTCACAGTACCCGCTTTCCCCGGAGAGAATTTCTCTGGTGTGGTGGTGCGGATCAGTCATGTGCTGGACGAAAAGACGAGAACGATGCCGGTCGAGCTTGATGTGATCAATGATTCCGCACGCTTATCACCAGGAATGTTTCCCGAAGTCCTTTGGCCCACGAGCCGGCCCAAGCCATCGTTGTTTGTGCCCGCATCAGCAGTCGCCACCACCACCGAACGGATCTTCGTCGTCCGGATTCGCAACGGCGTCACAGAATGGGTAAACGTCAAGCGTGGAATATCGATGGGCGACCTGGTAGAAATCTTTGGAGGCCTTCAGGAAAACGATTTGGTAGCCGTGCGTGGCACAGATGAACTGCGGGCGGGCACTCTGGTCGCGACTAAAGTAGCTCAACCCTCTTCCTCTCCCCGCTGATTGCCGCAACTGCTCCCGTGCCCGGGATCAATCAACCTTCTTTGGCGCAGAGCCAGGCAATACATAGCGAAGGTTGAGGAAAAGCATATTGGTAGTGGCTCTTGGTGGTGTACCTGTTGCTACGGACCAGGGGGAGCGCGTGAGATAGGAATACTGTGCCATGAATTGCAAAGCTCCATACCTGGGGTCTTTCCAGAACGTCTGAGTCACGCCGAAAGTCACTTCCTGAATGGAACGGTTCTGGCTAGTTGGAGAACCTGGGAAACCATAGCCAATCTTCGCCAATAATGGGTCGGTGGTATCGACTACGAAGTTCTTCTGAGAAACGACGCCGCCATAGTAGGCGTACAAGAGCGTGGTCGGTTTGACCGTTGCCTCAAACCCCTGAACAGTAGAAAACGTTCTAATTAAGGATATGCTGCCGTCCGGTCTTACTATGAGATCAGGCGCCTGTCCGAATACATATCGACCGCCGCCGGCGCTAAAAAAATTGTTTGAGATCAGGCGGACGTTCTTTATGACTTCCAGATTAAAGTTTACCGCACCGCCGCCTCCCTCTTTGGTTGAATGCGCAAAGCTGCCGGCGCCAGGAAACGTATCCCTGAAGCCGCGCACAAACGCTACTCCTTCAATGTGGAACGCGTGGTCTCCGAGTTTCCTATCAACTGCTACCTTGCCGATTATGTCAGGATGTAGGTTCGGGACTGCGTTACTACCGCCGGCATTGAATTGGGGACTAAGAACAGCGCTGAGTCCTTTGGGAAAGGTAATGCTTATAGGGTTGCCGACGAACTGCTCGGGATTCTCGATGGACAAACCTACCGCCACGCTGTCGTTTGGATGATAGACCAAACGAAACTGCGACTGGCGCGCCCAGGTGAGACCAACCTGATAATTTACGTCGATGTTCTGGCTATAAAAGAGGTCGCTGGGCAATGGTGAAATCCCATTTCGGCCCGGGGTCATCATGCTCCAGGATTGACCGCCGAGAAATTCGAACTTGCCTTTTCTAACATCGACCCAGTAAAGGCGTGACCTCAGAGTATTGCTATTGCTGCTGACGAACGTGTTGGTTGGGTTGTTGCCAAGGAAATCCGATTCCATATATCCGATGACGCGAGCATCATGGATCTTTGCATCGACCCTAAAGCCGATCCTTGAGTTCTGCATGCTCAATCGCGTTTCGGACAGGTTTCCTTGCGCAGCGTTGCTGAACGGGATTGCATTGAAATTGGTTCCGATATTGTTGCCGGTGTTGGTGGTCCGGATCACGGCTGTGAAATCCATAAATCCAACTGGAGTAATATAAGCTGAGCCGATGCGGAACGAGAGCGGCTGCATTTCCTGACCGGGGGAGGCTTGACGCTCAATGTTAGCAGTAGCTGGTGCCGCTGGTGACGACGACACAGGTTTCGAGTTGGCAACGACCCGAGGCGATTGGAGTTCTGTTGGGGCAGAATCAGAGCTCGTAGCTGCACCTTCGGTTTGACGGGCCATCAGCCGTTGTTGCGCCTGGATCAAGAGGCGCAGTTGATCAATTTGCTTTTGTTGATCGGCTAGTTGTTTCCTCAGCTCGATAAGCTGCTCCTCGGTCGTAGGGTCACTGCTGTTTCCCTTTGAGGCTTTGGAGCTGTCATTTGTCGCGGCGGTCACTTCTGCGGTGGAGCCTTTCGTTTGAGCGAGAACTGAGGAGGGTACTACCACACTAGCCAGGATAAGAATGGTCAGCACGAAGAAGTGCTCTGATGCGCTCGTTCTCACGTTGTTGTTCCTTCGTTTTGCAACTTGCATAGTCTTCTCCTCTAACTTCCAGTTTCCTTCAACAAGGCGGTCGATGTCGCTGAAGGTTATTGCCGCCGGATGAACTTGAGCTTAACGGAAAATTAAATTCGTGTGAAGCGGTCCTGCCCGAACACATTGAGCTTTATTTGCGGTTCATGTTGAGCCAGGCATCACCTGAACTTCAGGCTGAAGACTCGTGAATCGCGTTTTTGGAAAGACGTGAATTTGTGTGCTATCTTTTTTGCGACCAACCAAAGGCCCGCGTAGCTCAGTGGATTAGAGCGTTCGCCTCCGGAGCGAAAGGTCGCAGGTTCGACCCCTGCCGCGGGTACCAATCAACCCAATTCAGCCGAAACTTATTCTATTTGTATTAAGAATCGAGCATCCGAGGCCGAATGTGTTGACGACTCAGCGCCCCTGCTTTAGCTTGCAATCAGGAACGCGCGAGGGTGTTTTGAATGTGGCACGCGCATCTTGCGCATGAGTCACGGGCGGGACGCTCGTGCCACTTTTCGAACCTGAGGAAATAAACTATGTCCGCCGAGATGACAAGCATGCCCACAATCGATGCCCGGCGCACCATTTTGATCGTCGACGATTTCGATGACACCCGATTGTTGTTGCGGTCCTGGCTCGAGCGCAGAGGCTTTCGCGTGCTGGAAGCAGAGAATGGTCTCGAAGCCATTGAGGCCGCCGAAAGCGGACACCCGGATCTCATCATCATGGATCTCGAGATGCCGGAACTCGACGGTCTCTCAGCCACGCGGCGGATACGAAAAGTTCAGGGACTCGCCGGCGTGCCGATTGTTGCCGTGTCAGCTTATGGCGCCGAGCAGTTTCGCGATAAGGCGCTGGATGCCGGCTGCAACGAGTATGTCTCCACTCCATTCGAGCCCGCAGATCTCGAACGAATTATCGGCGCGCTCGTACACTGAACCGGCGTTTAGAGTACCGACTTTAGTCGGGCTTTTTGTATTGGGAAAACCCAACTGAAGTTGGTACTCTAGACACAGATGATCATCCGCCGCGCATTCATTTCAGTTTGTCTCGTCCTATCCTTTGCAGCGATCGTCGCGGCACAAGAAAATCAGTGCACCACGAAACTTATCGATCTGCCACAGGCGCCGGAGCTGCGCGGCTTTCGGTTGGGCATGACCCCTGAGCAGGTGAAGGCGCGCGTGCCGCAAGTCGTTTTCGGCCGCACAGACGATCTCGGCGTGTCCAAGACCAGCATCAATCCCGATTTTGATCCGCGCATCGATAAGACAAACTTCGCTGACGTCAGAACTGTGTCGCTGGATTTTCTCGATGGGCGCGTCACGGCTTTATGGATCGGATTTGAAAACACTTTCAAATGGAAGAGCGTCGATGAATTCGTGAAAGGCATCTCGCCGGCTCTGAGTGTAAGCGGCGAGTGGTCCGCGAAGGGTCGGACGCAACAACTCCGCTGCGCTGACTTCGAGTTGAGTGTTGGTATGATCGCGGGTGGCCCCAGTCTGCGCATTGTCGATCTGGCTGCGGATGATGCAATTGCCGCGCGCCGGCAGGCCAAAGAGGATGCGGCCGAAGCACAAGCAAATGCGCCTGAACCGACGCCAATGATCGGCGACACGCGAAACAAAACTTACTACCCGCCTGACTGTTCAGCTCTGAAAGATGTTCCCGAAAAGAAGCGGATAAGTTTTGCGAATCAGGAAGAAGCTGAGAAGGCGGGATACAAAAGATCGTCGAATTGTCCGTAATCGTTGAGGAGTCACGAGGACAATAATTGAAACGCAAAGGACTCAAAGGAATTCGCAGAGGAGCGCAAAGAAGTCTTTCCTTCGCGCCTTTTAGGTGAGGCTCTGCGTCCTTTGCGGTTAAGTTATTTCAGATTCGAAAAGGAGAGGCGTTTAGCATGCTCAAAGAATTCCGCGATTTCATTGCGCGCGGTAATGTCATCGATCTCGCCGTCGCCGTAATCATCGGCGCGGCGTTCGGCAAGATTATCACTTCGCTGGTTGACGGAATAATCATGCCTCCGATCGGATTGTTGTTTGGCAAGGTTGATTTCGCCAACCTCTTCTACGATCTATCAGGCACGCACCCGGCGTCGCTCGCCGACGCCAGGAAGGCGGGTGTTCCCGTCATCGCTTATGGCGCCTTCATCAACGACGTGATCGGTTTCGTAATCATCGCGTTCGTAGTCTTTCTGATCATTCGACAGATTAACAAGCGCAAGAAAGTTGAAGAAGCCCCGGCAACGAAGGATTGCCCACATTGCCTTTCAGCAATCCCGCTCGCGGCCACTCGCTGCTCCGGATGTTGTGCGGAGTTAGAGGCTGCGTGAGGTTGGCCAACGTTGTAGAGACAGTGAGGCCGCCCCGCTCTCGCGCAGATTCTCACGCGGGCGGCTGTGCTCGGGCATGTCTTTGATCGTTTTCACGCTCAGATGGAAAGTGGCAGTTCCGCCTGTTCATCCCGAGCCTCGTTTACCACCAGCAACTTGTTGCCGTCTTCGCCCCGCAGTTGCTCGTTTGCGTTCAGCAGTTCAATGCCGTAAATCGTGCCGTCCGGCGCGAGGTCCACGTTAAGCTCATCGCTTATATGGATTGTTTCCACTGAGCCTGTCGGCTCGTGAAAGCGAAGGTAACCGATGTTGTATCGTGGATCGTAGGTCAATTTCATTTTGTTATTTCTCCCAGTCAAAAGTATCTCACAATTACCGTCAGCACGAGCCAGTCATCGTTCTCCGCTACTGCGATGAACTTCCAATTGCTTTGTCCGATAGAACTTGTGTCGCCATTCCTCCCTATTACCTGCTGGTCTTGGAATTTCCTGTATTAACGACAACTGCCGGCCCGCTTGAAACATCATTTCAAAGCATTCGTGAAGCGGTCCCACTACAACGAAGAAGGTGTAAATGCCAGCGTGAATAACGAAGTACCAGCCCAACGAATGATCCTCCATCAACCTGTTAACGTTCGCGGCCCAAAAGACTGTCAGAGCAACTGCAACGAAGCCCATATACGCCGCCATGCTGTAAACACTAATCTGCTGCCAAATCCCGACTGTCGCTTTCAAACGTTCCAGTCGGCCCTCAAAAGAAAGACGAGGATTGTTAATGTAATGGAATGTTTCCCGACTTTGTCGGCTAGAGACCGTAAGCATCGACAGACATCCATATGCAAACATAATAACGACAGGCCCCGCGCGGCCCCCATCCTGCTTAAAAATGAGCGCGATTGTTCCTCCCGCTAGCACAGGGAGGAGCGCTCGGAAAGAGTTTGCGCGAGTATTTCGGCGAGGTTTTATCAGCCATTTACTTATCCATGATGGTCGCAAGAACTTTCGTGCTAACGACCATCCGGTTAACGAACAGTAAGTGAAAAGACCTACTAAGAACGGGATGATCCAGACAAAGCGTCGTGGCAATTGCACTTGATGTTTAGTGAAATGGTCAGTTATGAGCGGTGGGACTACAACAAGGACAAGACCGACGAAGTTACATATCGCAATAAGAACCGCGAGGAGGGTGGTAACTGTCATCAACTCGTTGGGCTTATGACTCATTTGACTAGCCGCAGATACCAATAGGTTTCAAGCGCGCGCAGTTGCGGTGGTCGAAGTCGAAAACCTTCGCCTTCAGGATTGCTCGCCCAATCGAGAATTTCAGAGATGGTATCGTAGTCGCCATGAGGATGACCCAGTTGGCGCCATTCGTTTACTGATCGGCTAAGAGCTTCGTATAGATGCATCAGGAGCGGGCTTATAGTGCATCATCCCCAACAAAATTTCCACTAAGAAGTGGCAGCCGTGAGGTCTCTCGCGGAGCCACACGGCCACTTAAGTCAAACGTCATTCAACCTAGCGGCTTTCGCTTCATTGACGCCCGCCTTTGCCACGCCTTATTCTCTCTTCGTCACGAAATTCGGAAACCACTAAAGCTCCACTAGATTCTCAAACTATGCGCGAGTGTCCCCGCTGCGAGATTTGTTATGAAGACGACGTGGTCGTCTGTCCGCAGGATTCCGCGAACACAAAGACCACGTTGCCGGGTGGGTGTCTACTCTCGTACCGCTATCTGCTCGAGAAGCGTCTCGGTCGCGGCGCCATGGGTCAGGTCTATCTTGCGCGCGACGAGAATCTGGTGACACGTCGCGTCGCGGTGAAAACTGTGCGGCCTGACGTGCTCAGTGACGAAGACCTGCAGGAAGGCGAAGCGATCGCGCGCTTTGAGCGTGAGGCTCGCTCAGCCGCTTCGATTCGACATCCCAACGTGGTTGACGTAACCGATTTCGGCAAGAGCCCCGACGGTGTTTTCTTTCTCGTGATGGAGTACGTCGAAGGCGAAACGCTTTATCAATTGTTGCGCCGCGAAGGAACGCTCGGCCTGCAACGCACGGTCAGCATCATGCAGCAGGTCGTCGCCGGCGTCGAAGCCGCGCACGACGAAGGCATCCTGCACCGCGATCTGAAACCCGCCAACATTTTCATCATGCAAAAGAAGAAGAAGGGCGGCGGCGGATCAGTGGACGGTTTCATCAAGGTGGGAGACTTCGGCCTGGCGAAAATAGTTAGCCACGATCGTTCCGATATCACTTCCTCCAGCGGCCCGGCATCGCGCGGCATTATCGGGACGCCGGAATACATGGCGCCCGAACAGATGCAACCGGGCGCGCAGCTCGACGCGCGCGCGGACATTTACGCGCTGGCGACGATCGCCTATCACATGCTCTGCGGTCGCCCGCCATTTACGGGCGACATCACGCAATTGATCGCGCAAAAGCTAACGCAGGCGCCGGCGCCTTTGACCACGCTGCGTTCCGACATCTCGACGGAAGTCGAGAAGGCGGTCATGCACGGACTCGCGAAGGAAGTCGCCGAACGCCCACTCACCGCCGTCGAATGGTTCGAAGAGTTTGAAGACGCGGTCGGGAGTCAATCCTCGCAACGCAAAGGCGGCGAATCGAGACTGGTAGTTATGGCGCCCGCGGGATCGGAAGTTTACGTTGACGACGAGCGCGCCGGCAGCGTGGGCCGCTCGGGCCGCGTCGTCCTTCGTTCTGTGCCGCCGGGCCGTCACGTCTTGCGCGTCGCGCGCGCGGGCGAAAGAGACGACGAACGAGAAATCGAAGTGCGACCAGACAGCGCGGAACAGATCATCCAGGCACAGTTCAAGACCTTGTCAACGAGCAACCCGTTGACGCCATCGCAAGGTGGCAGTTTGGACAGCCAGGCCGGCACCCAAACGAGCGTGCCCGGTGTTGTGATGTGCACGCGCTGTCATTCGCGCTTTGCGGCCGGCGCAAGGTTCTGTGGTCGCTGCGGCAATACAACTTTTCAACCCGTGAGCCAGCCGTTGGTCAGCGCGCCCGCCCCGACGCCCGTTAGCCACGTTGCTCCTCCTCCGCCGCAACCCGTCACCGTGGTCACCTGCCCGCGTTGCGGTTTCAGATATCCTCCGGGAACAAGATTCTGCGGCAAATGCGGAATTCCGATCGGCGTTGCCTCGCTTGACTGGAAAGCGCCGCGACCCGTCGAAGTTGTCTGCAAGATTTGCGGCACCGGTTATCAGCCCGGCACGAGGTTCTGCGGCCGGTGCGGCAAGCCGATCAATCCTTGAGCCCAGCCACACTTCCCGTATAATGTCGCGGTCGTCGCATTCATGTCTGACAAATTAATTGTCGCTCCTTTCTCAGCGAAGGCGATCGGTACTAAGCACGATTGAGCGGAAACCGAAAACACGACGGACATTGCGGTATCGTGTCTAAGTTATGAATCGCTGTCCAAGGTGCAATAGAACTTACGCGGACAACGCGCTGAACTTCTGTTTGGAAGACGGCACGCCGCTGGTCGCGGATGCGGCGCCGCAATTCGCTGGTCGCCCAACACTTCAGGCTCCGCCCGGCGTGCAAACGTGGCTGCCGATGCCTCCGGCGCCGCCGCGTAAAAAGTCGAACGCGCTTTGGTGGATCCTTGGTGGCGCCGCGGCGATTGCGATCGTGGGAGTCGTCGTCACGATCCTGATTATCATCGCCAACAACGACTCGAGCAGTCAGGGCACAACCCCTTATGCAAATGTGAACAACAACGCGAATGTCAACCGGGCCAATGCCGACAACACCAGTTCGCCGAGTCCTTCTCCCGGTTTGCCTTCGTCGTTTACTGACGACTTCTCGACAAAGAAATGGAGCACCGAAACTTCCGATTACGGCGCGCTCTGGTACGCGAATAACGAGTATCACATGCGCTCGAAGGAGAATGGTTTTCTCCTGATGTGCGCGCCAAACAACGATTACAGCACTGAGAATGCGACGGTGCGCGTGACTGTAAGGAATGTTGAGGGTATTTCGCCTCCGACTGGTTACGGACTCGTGGTTCAGTGCGCGAAGGGCAGCACCGATAAGCTGGATAGTTATGTTTTTCTGATCTATACAGGCGACCGGCCACAGTATAGGGTGGTGCTGCGCAAGAGCGGCGAGCAAACGACGCTGGTGCCCTGGACAGAGTCGAGCGCCATTCACTCCGGAACCGATCGGAACCGGCTTGAAGTGCGAACCACCTCGACGTCTTTGAGTTTTTATGTTAACAGCCAGTATCTGACGGGCATTACTGATTCCGCGAATCTCAGGCACGGGCTGGCCGGATTCTACACGAGCGACGCGCACGAAGTTGCTTTTGACGATTTCGAAATCACGCGTTAGCGTGACAACAGATTAAGAAAGGTCCTATCAATGAAGCGTTGTCCATCCTGCAATCGAAACTACACTGACGAAACACTGCTGTACTGCCTCGAGGATGGAACGCCGCTTGTCGCCGCGGACCAGACAACGGCGCCGACCTTGATGATGCCGGCTGAGCCACCGCCGACAATCGCCTATGACGCCGGCAGGGTCACCACACCCCAGGGCGGCTCGTCGACCGCTTCCTTTGGTCCGACTACTCCTCCGCCTGGCCCAATGCCCCCTGGTCCGCCGCCTGCTCCCCAGGGTCCGCCGTCATGGACGTTTGAAGCGCAGCCGAAACCAAAGCGGAAAGCGTGGCCGTGGATCGTCGCTGGCTTAGTGTTGCTGTTGGTCTTTGGCGGCGGCTTGGCCGCTGCGGTTTTCTACATGGTCAACAACGGATCGAATGACAATTTCAATACAAATACAAACCGGGTCGTCAATGCGAATTCAAATGCTAATCAGCGACCATCGCCGACACCGAAACTGGAGATTACAAGAGTCTACATGTCACTACACGGCGGCGACACGCCCGGTGAAGAAGTTGAAAGTTTCAGTGCTTCTGATCGAACGGTGTATTGCATTGTCGAATTAAACGACGCTCAGCCGGGCGCGCGGGTCACCTCAACGTGGACCGTCGTCGACTCAGAGCGGTTGAAGAACCAGAAAATAGGAGAGCAGGCATACACGACGGAAAAATTGAAAACGTTTGATTTCCATTTGACCAATCAGCAGGATTGGCCACCGGGAGATTACAAAGTCGACGTTTACCTGGACGGAGAGCTGGCGCGTTCGGTTAATTACGAAATCAAATAGTGGACTTCCCATCGGGTTCATGAGTACCAATGCAAGTTAATCTCAAAGTACTGGCGGGCCCATACACAGGACAAACATTTACGTTCAGTCAGCACGACACGTTTTTGATTGGACGCACGCCCGAGGCGCACCTGTGCCTGCCCGAAGATCGGTTCTTCTCGCGCAATCACTGTCTGCTCGAGATTTCACCGCCACGTTGTTTTCTGCGCGACCTCGGATCCACCAACGGCACTTTCGTTAACAATCAAAGAGTGCAGGAGACGTTTCTCAAGAACGGCGATCGAATTCAGGGCGGGCAGACGGTATTGGAGATCGAAGTCACTGCTGAACCAGAATCTCTGTCAGGCGCGCGCGACTCCGGCTCGAGTCGCTCCCAGACTGAACCGACGCGGCCGGCGATCGTCGTCGTGGAGTGTCTGAACTGTGGCCGCCGCGAACAAGCCGAGGCCTCGGCGCCCGACGAGCGCATGACTTTTCTTTGCGAAGACTGTCGCGCGGAATTGCGGCGCCAGCCCCAGCCCGTGCCGGGTTATGAAATGGTGAAAGTACTTGGGCGCGGCGGCATGGGCTGCGTGATGCTCGGACGCGACGAACAGACAGGCCGCGCCGTGGCCATCAAGACATTGCTGCCTGAAGTCGCGGTCAGCGAAAAAGCGATGCGTCGCTTCATGCGCGAGATCGACGTCGCTGCGGCACTCAAACATCCGAACATTGTTGAGTTTCTCGATCGCGGCACGAGCAACGGCGTCGTTTATCTCGTGACTGAATTCATCGACGGCGCGGACGCCGCCAAACTAGCGGACGCCCGCGGCGGTCGCCTTCCCTATCAGGAGACACTGCCGATCATCTCGCAAGTGCTTGACGCGCTCGCGTATGCGCACGCGCAGGGTTACATTCATCGCGACATCAAAGATCAGAACATTCTCGTCAGCGGGTCATGGCCGGGTTTCATCGCCAAGCTGACGGACTTCGGTCTGGCAAAATGTTTTTCGCAGTCAGGAATGAGCGGGATGACGATGGCCGGTGAGATGGCGGGCACCGTGGCCTATATGCCGCCCGAACAGATTAGAAATTTTCGCGACGTCCAACCAACGTCTGACATCTACGCGCTGGGAATGACCGCTTACAGTTTGATGACCGGCGAGATTGCACTCAACATCAGTCCGCGAGCGGGCATCGCCGATACGATCCGCGCGATCTTTGATCAACCCAACGTGCCCCTGCGCCAACGCGCGCCCGAAGTACCGGAAAACGTCGGCGCGATCATCGACCGCGCGCTGGCAAAAGATTCCAGCCAGCGTTGGCAGTCCGCCGCCGCGATGCGCACCGCACTGATGCACGCAATGTGAATCGCTTACTTCTTTAGTGTTTGTTAACAGGCCGGCCTTCAACGTCGAGAATCACGTACTCGCCGAGATTCAAACTTCGCAGGCCGGCTTCAATCTTTGATAGATCGCCGACGAGCAGGAGTGTGACACCGCTGGGAACTGCATATTTCTGCGCGGCGGCATTAACGGAAGCGAGTGTCGCCCTTTCAAGTTCAACGGTCTCGCGCTGCATGTCGGTCATTGGCAGATCCTCGGCCCAGACTTCCGCGATCTGATCCGCGATGCGCCCGAGCGATTCAAACTGTTGCGCATAGCCGCGAATGCGATTGTGTTTCGCGTCGGCCAACTCTTTTTCTGTAATCGGTTTCTCGCCCGCGAGGAATTTGAGCTCCTTCACAAACTCGACTACCGATTCCTTCGTCTTGTCGGTTTGCACGCCACCACCTGCCTGCCACATGCCGGCCTTGGAATAGAAAGCGGGAAACGAGAACACGCCGTACGAGTATCCCTTGTCTTCGCGCAGATTGAGATTCAGTCTGGTACCGAAACCACCACCCCAAACCGCATCAGCCAGTCGCAGCGCGTAGTAGTCCTCCGTCTTCCGTTGGGGCCCCGGCAGAATTTGTGCAATCACCGTCTGCGCAGCATCTTGTTTATCGACCAGATAGATTCTTCCCGGGCCAACCGGATGCGGCGCAGGAATGCTTGCCACCGCGGGGCGATTGCCGGACCAGGTACCAAAATTTTGCCGCGCCAGCGCGGTCGCCTCGTCGAGCGAAATGTCGCCGACGATCACGAGGGCCGAGGAGGCCGGCTTCCAGTAAGTATTATGAAAAGAAATAAAATCCTCGCGACTGATTCGTTGCACAGTCGATGGCAACCCGCGCTCAGGCCGGCCATAAGGATGGTCCGGACCAAAGGCCAGCATCGAGCTGACCCGAGCGGAGATTGCGTTGGGCTCATTCGCGTCCTGCGCCAGCGCGTCGAGTCGTTTCTTCTTTTCTCGATCGACTTCGTCTGCCGGAAAAGAAGGATTGAGCGCAACATCCGAGAAGATCGTCAGCGCGGGAGCGAGATTTCTCTTCAATACTTCGAACCCGAGAGACGAACGCTCGTGACCGGCAAATCCCCCGACGGCAGTGCCCAGATCGCCAAATGCGTCTTCAATCTCCAAGGCGTTCTTTGTCTTCGTGCCGCGTTTGATGGTCTCAATCAACAGGTCCGCCAGTCCCTCTTTACTTTGCGGGTCGTCAACGCTGCCGGTTTTGGTCGCCAGCGTCACGGCGACTTTTGGTAATTCCTTGCGCTGGACCACGAACAGTTGCAAACCATTTTCGAGCCTGGCTGATTGGACTTCGGGCACCTGGAAAGCACGGTCCGCGCCGAGCGCTGGTTGCTTCGAACGGTCGAGCGCAACTTGCGATTCGCGCACCGACGTTTCCGGATGAAAGCGAACCAGCAGACGATTGCGCGTGTTGAGCCATTTGGCTACCGCATCGCGCACGCTCTCAACGCTCGCATCGCGATGGCGGGCGACGTCGGCGGCGAACTTGTCAGGATCGCCGAGGTACGTGTTGTACTGATTCAAGAAGTCGGCCTTCCCGCCAAAGCCGCCGATGCGTTCGAGGCCCGTAACAAATCCAAATTCCCATTTGGTTTTCGCGCGATTGAGTTCCGCAAGCGTTGGGCCTTCTTTCGCGAGACGCGCGATTTCGTCCGTGACGATCTGCTCGACCTGCGGGAGCGATGCACCGGGTCGCGCCGTCGCCCAGATCACAAAGTGGCCAACGTTCTCGAGCGACCATTGAAAAGAAGCGACATCCGAGCAAAGCTGCTTGTCGTAAACCAGAACTTTGTTGAGTCGTGCCGATAATCCATCTGTCAGAATCGTCGAAACCAGATCGAGATCGGCGTCGCCCGCGTCGAAGAATGCGGGTGTGTGCCAGGCAAAATAAGTGCGCTCCTGCGGCACGCGGTCTTTCACTTCCACAATCTTTTCGCTATCGAGCTTGGGCATGTCTTTCGGCGGCCGATCCAGCGCCGGTCCCGCCGCGATGCCGCCAAAATATTTTTCGACCAGACGTTTCGCTTCGGCCGGATCGAAATCACCCGCGACAACGAGTGAGAGATTGTTTGGCGTGTAATAGGTTTTGAAGAATTCGCGCACGTCGTCCGCGCTCGCCGCCGTCAGATCTTCATGCGAGCCAATCACGTCATTCGAATAAGGATGACGATAAGGATAGAGATTTTCGTAGAGCAGTTTTATCCAGCGGCCGTATGGCTGATTCTCGAGCCCCTGCCGCCGTTCGTTTTTCACAACGTCGCGCTGATTGTCTAGTTTCTCTTTTGTCAGTGCATCGGCAAGCGTGGCCAGGCGGTCTGACTCGAGCCAGAGGATGTATTCCAGACTGCCCGACGGAACCGTCTCAAAATAATTAGTCCGATCCCAACTGGTCGTGCCGTTCACGCCTCCTTCGAACAAATTCGCTCCGGCCTTCTCCACAAAGCTCAGATATTTCCCGTTAGCATTCGTGGATCCTTCGAACATCATGTGCTCGAAGAGATGCGCAAAACCGCTGCGGCCAACCCGCTCGTTCTTCGAGCCGACGTGGAACCAGAGATTGACATGAACGACGGGCAGCTTGCGATCCTGATGAAGAATCACCTGCAGGCCGTTGGGCAGCATGTATTTTTCAAATGATAATTTTGGAACGGTACTCGAGTCGCCACTTGTCTTCGTTTGACCGGACGGTTTGTCCGTGACTCTCGTCTGTGCCGATAGAATTTGGACCACAAAGAAGGCGAGCACGAGTACTTGAAGCAGGCGAAACCTTTTTCTGTTCATCGAAAAACTCCTCTTTGAAGCTCTTGAGATCGGACGTGGCGGGACAATACAATTCCCAGTCCCAAACCGTCAAGTGCCGGCACTAAGGCGTCCAGCGCCGGCGAATTACTCTGAAAACCGCCGAAACCCTAACGAAATTAACGCTTTACTTAAGACTGGGCCAGGCCGCATAATACGTTGCCCGGTGGGAGAGAGCGCAAAGGCGGACAGGATGTCCGCGCTCCCAGGGCGCTTCAGGCAGGAGAGTTAACACATGCGATCGATTTGGAAAGGTCATATCAGGTTTCTGTTGGTTGCCATTCCCGTGCGCGTCTATAACGCCATCGAGGCGTCGGAAAAAATCCAGTTCAATCAGTTGCACCGCGACGACTTTGGTCCCGTCGGTTACGACAAGCGCTGCAAGAAGTGCGGCCAGATCGTAACGAACGATCAAATCACCAAAGGTTATCAATACGAACCGGATCGCTACGCGATCGTCGAGCCCGACGACATCGCGAAGATTAAGATCAAGACAACTAAGGCCGTCGACATCCTGGGGTTTGTCGACGCGGATGAAATTCCCCAGACGTTTTACGATGCACCTTACTTTGCCGGCCCCGATGGCGCCGTAGCAGAGAAGCCGTACGCGCTTTTGCGCGAAGTGATGAAGCAAACCGGGAAGATTGGTTTGGGAAAAGTCGTCTTGCGCGATCGCGAAGATCTGGTGGCCCTGTTTCCGCAAGAGAATGGCCTGGTGCTGCAAAAGCTTCGCTATCCGCACGAGATTAGAAGTATGAAGGATGTGCCGGAACTCAACGGCGCGCAGAAGATCGACAAGAAGGAATTGCAAATGGCCACCACGCTTGTCGAGAATATGGCAACGACCCTCGCTGAGATCGACATGACCGATCAGTATCATGAAGCGCTGAAGAAATTGATCGAATCGAAAGTCAAAGGCAAAAAGACCGTCGAGTTCGCACCCGTTGAAGAACTGCCGCGGCTTGATATCATGAGCGCGCTCAAGAAGAGCTTGCAGGCGTCGTCACGCAAGCCGATGGTCAGGGCCATCACGACCGCAAAGAAGAAACCGACGATCACGCTAGTGAAGTCGAAGACAGTAAAGAAACGGAAAGCTTCGTAAGTTTCAAGCTTGCCGATGAACGATAAAAGCAAGAAGGTCCTGTCCTTTCCCGCGCCTGTCCCCTCAAAGGCAGATTACCAACGTGTCAAATCTAGTTACACCATTCGCGAGATCAAGCAACTCTTCGGACTGAGCGAGCGGACGATTCGTCGCTGGACCGAACAGGGCATCATTCAGCCCTCGTCGCCTCCGGAAAATGATGATCTGACTTACGGCTTTCAAGCGCTCACGCAATTTCGGCGCGTGCGCGACCTGCGCTCGCAGGGTCAAACGATCAAACAGATCGAGGCGGAGCTGCAAGGTCAGTTGAGCCTCTTTCGAGTTGAGGAAGGCCGCGTCGCGCGTCTGCTGACTCCCTTCGAAGAAGCGCTGCTGCTGCATGAGCAGGGCGACGCAAAGGCGGCCGAATACTATCTCGAAGCGATCAATTCGGGTGACAACGTCGCCGAGGCCTATTGCAATCTCGGCATCATCGATCTGGAACAGGGCGACACGGCCAAAGCGCTGGATCATTTCACGCTTTCGCTCAAGCACGATCCGCGTCACGTCGAAGCTCATTACAATCTGGGAAATCTTTATTACGATGCCGGCGAATATCGCCTGGCGCGTTTGCATTACGAAGCTGCAACGCAAATCGAACCCGGCTTCTCGCTGGTTTATTTCAATGTCGCTCTGGTCTATCACCGCCTCGGCGACCTGCCCGCGGCCTCCGCTGCCCTCCAGCGTTACAAAGAACTCGAACCTGAAGATAAAGATATCGAAGCGCTCAGCGAGTTATTGAAGGCGATGGCGGATAGATTCAGGTAGTCCACGATAATTTAGTTTCAAGCGGACGCGTCTTCATTCACACCTGAGCATTCACGCATAGCATTCTGCCACGTGCTTGACACGAGTTAACGCGCACGTATAATTTCACTTCGCAGTGGGCCGATAGCTCAGTTGGTAGAGCAGCTGACTCTTAATCAGCGGGTCGCAGGTTCGAGCCCTGCTCGGCTCACCATTATTTTCAATGACTTGCGGCAGGTTGAAAAGCCTGCCGCTTTTCGTTTTGTGACAGACTTGTGACGTCGCTTTTGTCGATACTCTGACAAGACAGTGATCGCCCCACGCTTTCCTTGATCGGTGGCGTGGATGTAACGCATGGTCGTCACAATCGAAGCGTGACCCATCAACTCTTTGATCTTCACAACGTCAACACCGGCATCGGCTAACCGAGTACCGAACGTATGACGCAAGTCATGAAAAATGAAATTGGTGATAGGCGTACAGAGCTCGCCGAGACTTAAAGTTGCCTCATTAGCATAGACCGGGGTGCGCGTGAGCGCGCGTAACCGCTCGCCTACAGGCAGAGAGGTTTTGGCTTTCATTCAGGGAGAGATACAGATGGGAGAGATACAGCTTGACGTGCTTCAGGGTCAGTGGTACTTTACCGACCGTTCGGTAGGCTACAATACTTGGTGGTCCGTTTTGCCAGCTTTGTGTTTCTATTGGGGATGATCCTTGGAAGCGTGCTCGGGCCTTTCTGCCTCGGTCCTATGCTACCGGTCGTTCGGTAGAACGGCTTGGAATTCGTCCATAAATTTGGACAAACAATTGAGGATTTGGATCGAATCTTCTTTTTCGCCATCGAGGTCTTCAAGCTAACTGTTTAGCGTGGAGAGTTTGGTTGTTGAAGCTATCTCGAGGCACGCTCCTTGCCGTAAGCAGCTTAACGATAGGCCTAGCTGCGAGCAGTCGTATTCCTCGATTCAAAATGCAAGACTTCCGGCTGCTTGCTTTGCACAGAGGGGGCTTTCGCACGCGAAGTGCGAATAGGCGCTCAGCATCGGCGACAGAGATAGCACCGGTTCGTAGAGGGCGGAATGGTAATTCGGTCACGCCATCGACGATTTGCAATTGACAGGAAGCATCTCCGTCTTCCTGGCGGGCGCGCGGCAGCTAAGTCTTGCCCCACTCGTAAGCTCGCTGGATTCATCTTTTGGCATCTTTTCGCTTGTTCGAATATCAACCAACTCGCTTCAGAATTTCACGAAAAGGAGACGTCACAATGCACGCCAAAAGCTCAGTTTTCCTGGTTCTGCTCGTCATTGCGCTCTGGGCAGTACCGGCGTCGGGACAGGTCGATGTGGCTAGCGCTACGCTAAAAGGCACAATCACCGACCCACACGACGCAGTGGTTCCGGGTGCGACCGTCACGGCGACCAGCATCGACAAGGGTATTAGCAGGACCGCCACGACCGGCCCTGGAGGTACCTATCAGATTCCGGTTCTTCCGCCTGGGACTTACAAGGTCGAGGTAGAGGCGCGAGGATTTAGCAAGGTGGTCAACGAGAACGTCCAGTTGACCATAGGTCAGAGTCTGGTCTACGACGTTCAGTTGAGCACAGGCGGCGTGACTGCGCAGGTCGCGATCACCGGCGACGTGCCGCTGATTGAAGTTGAACGAACGCAACAGGCCAATACAATCTCAACCCGGCAGGTAGAGAACTTGCCCAACGCGGGCCGCGCCTTCCAGAATTATGTTTACACGCTGCCGGGCGTGGGAAACTCTACGGCCCCGCGGGCCCAGCTTGCGGGTCGCATTACGGGCTTCCAAAGCTCCGGCTTCTCGATCGGCGGCAGCAACGGGCGGAATAATCTCATCACGGTTGACGGCGGTGAGAATGAGTACGGTTCCGGCACGCCCCGCTTCGATATCCCAACGGAAACGATTCAGGAATTTCAGGTCAACCGCAATTCCTTCTCGGCGGAGTTTGGTTTTACGGCCGGCACCGCGGTCAACGTCGTTACCAAGAGCGGCACGAACGGTTTTCACGGCAGCGGCTATATCTTCTACCGTTCGGATGGGACTTCGGCGCGCAATGCTTTCGATGTTATCAACCCCGGAAAGAAATCGTCTGACCGGACTTACTATCCCGGGTTTACTTTTGGCGGGCCGATCGCGAAGAACAAGCTGTTCTTTTTCACCAACTACGAACGCAACAATGTGGACGCCGCGCGTTTTCGCAGCTACACCAACGACCCATTAACACTACCCAACGCGACCCAGGCTGGCTTGCTGGCCACGCTTGATGCCTCGGCCGATGCGAACATACGGCGAATTTCAACCAATCTCCGCGCTGCTCTGACGACGAGCGCGACTAGCTATCCGGCGATCTTCAACTTCCTGAAGGCTAGCGAGGGCGTGTTCAATGGTGTGGCGCGACTCAATACCTGGAGCACGCGGGTGGATTACCAGGCCACGAAGCGGGATTCCATCAACGCGCGTTTCACGTTGAGTCGGAATTTTACCGACGACATCGGCACCGGTAACGGCGTGGCTCCTTCCATCAGCACGAGCTTGACCTATCGCGACTATTCGACCGTTGTCACTTGGACGCACAGTTCCTCGACTAATCTGATCAATCAGGTGCGGGCACAATTCTCGCCCGGCAACTCGTCGGTGACCGCCCCGCCTGAGCCAGCCGTGACGGGATTGCTCGTCTCGGGTTTTGCGGGGTTCGGGCGCTACTTCGGTGCTCCCTACATCGTCCATCAGCAGCGCTACCAGTTCGAAGACACGGTGACCTGGGTGCGGGGCAACCATACGTTCAAGTTTGGCGGGTCGTATCGCCCGGTCAAGTACAATTTCCGGAATGATCTCTGGTTCGTCGGAGAATACCAATTCCAGGCGAGCGCGGCCTACGCTGTCACCCGGGCCGTACCGGCGGCGGATCAAGCTGCGTTTCTCGCGGCTGCACCTGCTGCCGCTGGCATACAACTGAACCCCCTGCAAAACTTGGATCTGAATTTGCCATTTCTCTATCGGCAAGGATTCCACAATTCAACGTGGCTTGGTACGGGCCATTACCTCGGAGGCTTCGCTCAGGACACGTGGAAGGTTAATCAACGCCTGACCCTCGACCTTGGCGGCCGAATTGATTGGGACGGCGAGCCGCAGCCGGTGCCGCGTCACGCCTATTTCTCGCCGCGGTTAGGGTTTGCGTGGCAAATGACGCACGATGGCAAGACGGTGCTGCGCGGCGGCAGTGGGCTTTTCTACTCGCCGATCTATGTGCAGATTCCCGGCTACACCAGCATCCTCAACGGCAGCGGGACCTACATCAACCAGATTGCTAAGAGTCCGCTAAACGGCGTTACCACGATCTATCAAGCGGGTGTCAACGGAAACGCCGGATGCAGCATCCCCGCGGGTACGTATCCTTTTGGTGTCTTGACCGAGACCCAAATCAACTGTTTGGGAACCGCGACCGCGGCTGGGTCTCCTGGCCGAGTGCTCTTTGACTTGAATCCGGATTACAAGAACAACTATGCAGTTCAAGCCAATCTCGGCATTCAGCGCCAGATCACCAAAGATCTCAGCATTGAGGTCGCCTATCAGATGTATCACGGGCTCCACATTCAGCAGCCGGTAGGTCTCAACTATTGTGAGGCCGGCACGCCGGGCTGTGCTGCGAACACGGCCGCCTTGGTGGCCTCGCTTTCGCTGCGCGACCCGCGCCTCGGCCCGCTGTATCGTGTATGCGGGGCCGACACTGCCTGCGGGCGTGTGAACGATGCGGGCATCACGCAGTTTACCGATTACCAGTCACGGGGCATTTCGATCTATCACGGAATGACCGTCTCGCTGACGAAGCGCTTCAGCGATCACTTCTCCTTCCAGGCCAACTACACTTGGAGCAAGGCGATTGACGACAACACGGATTTCAACTCTGCCTTTGCCCCGCCCTTCCCGTCGCGGCTCCGCACGGATCGGTCGTTGTCGACCTTCGACATCCGGCACAACTTTGTCGTCAGCGGCGTCATACAGAGCCCCTTCAAGGCCGGGCCGGGACATAGCTTCGGTTCGCGCGCCTTGGCTGATATCACGCTCAGTCCGAGCATCTTCATCCGCGGTGGTATTCCGTTCACGATACGGACCGGCACGGACATCAATGGTGACACTCGCAGCCCTACCGATCGGCTCTTCAATATCGGCCGCAACACCGGGATCGGGCCAAACTACCGCAGTGTCAATATGCGGATCAGCAAGGCGTTTCGCTTTAAGGCTGACAGCCCGATGCGGATAGAGGTTAGTGCCGACGGCGCGAATCTTTTTAACCGCACGAACTTCGCGGCCGTGAACGAGGTGGTCCCGGTTACGGTCAGTTCGACGGGTGTACTTACGTTCCCGAACGCGTTCTCGGCGGTCGACTACGCTGCCGGCACCGATCGCCTTACAGGGCACAGGGAGCGTCGCCTAAGTGACCCACTGGGTTTCACCTCCGCGTTCAATCCCCGGCAGATTCTGTGGGGCTTGAAGTTTATCTTTTAAGCGCGTGGGTTGGCAGCCTGACGGAAGTTGATCTGACGATTTAGCTCGCAGTCAGGCAACTTGCATCACGAGCAATTCAGGGGAGGGCCGAACGGCCCTCCCGTTTTAACGTGCCTACAAGACTGTTCGAGAAAAGGAGAGATCACATGAAGGGGAAGGTTCGCAGCTTCGCCACAGTTTCCTCCCTATTGCTTATCCTTACGCTCGAGTGTGCGGCTCAAGACAACTTGGCCAGAGTTGTAAGACAGCACAAACCCTACACTACAACGGTGGCGCTGAGATTCAGCAAGAAAGATCAGAACTTGATCCTGCGCACCTTTTCTTTGATTGCCGAACCTAACGGGCACGCCACTGGCTTTCTCGTCGAAGATGGGTTGGTAATGACCAGCTATCACGTTGTTTCCGGAAAGCTCAGCGCGGATAAGAAGAAGTTACTGGGATTCAAGCCCAACGACGAACTCCAGGTGAAAGCATACGTCAACGGTTGCGAGGCAAAGGTAGTCAGGGTAGATGAACAAGCCGACCTCGCGCTGCTAAGCGTATGCACGTCAAAACCGACTCAACGGATAACATTCCGAAGGACTCCGAGCAGAGATGAGCAGTTGTTCATGATCGCACAGCCGGGTGAATGGAAAGTAGTCCGCAGAGGGAGCTTCAGCGGGCTTTCGACTTTCGGCGGTACTGAGTATTGGTCCGCGAAGATCGAGGGCCAGGATGGTTTCTCTGGCAGTCCCGTTTATAACCAGGACGGCGAGTTGGTTGGAGTATTTTGCCTTTATGACTCGACACGAGGAGTTGCACTGCTCAGCTCGGGTGAGAAAGCGCAACAGTTCCTTGCGGACTATGACACGAGCGTCCGATCCCAACCGTGATGAAGGTTATCAAAACTGATATTTGAGGATCAATCCATGCTACGTAATCGGACTTTGCTGGCCATCGCATTTGCCTTGGCATTTTCCGGTCTTGCCTTTTTCACTGACAACACCACCCAAGCTACTGACAACAGCATACGAGTTGATGGAGGGCTGATCTCAGGCACGACCGCTGACGGCGTGCGTAGCTTCAAAGGTATTCCCTTTGCCGCTCCTCCGGTCGGCGAGTTGAGATGGAAACCTCCGCAGCCCGTCGTAGCCTGGGAGGGTGTCCGCCAGGCAGACAGCTTCGGCCCTGAGTGCCCGCAGTCGCCTTATCCGTCCGGATCGATGTACTACGCACCGCCTCAAAAGCAGAGCGAGGACTGTCTCTATCTCAATGTGTGGACCGCGGCCAAGGCGGGCGACAAGCGTCCCGTCATGGTGTGGATTCATGGCGGCGCTCTGACGCGTGGTTCCGGTTCTAATGCCGTTTACAATGGGACCGCGCTGGCGAAGAAAGGCGTCGTCCTGGTCACGATCAATTACCGACTTGGCCCGCTGGGTTATTTGGCCCACCCGGAATTGACCAGTGAATCGGCACAGCACTCGTCGGGCAATTACGGCGTGTTGGATCAGGTCGCGGCATTGAAATGGGTGCGAAAAAACATCGCAGCCTTCGGCGGCGATCCCAATCGCGTGACCATCTTTGGTGAATCGGCGGGTTCGTGGAGCGTCAATACGCTGGTCGCGTCACCGTTGGCCAAGGGATTGTTTCAACGGGCCATCGGTGAAAGCGGCGGTGCGTTCCCGCACGATGCTTACTTAAGAGAAGATCGGAACAAGCTCCCCTCCGCGGAAAAGATCGGCGCCGCCTTCGCCAAAGCGGCTGGCGCAGATTCCATAAAGGCGTTGCGGGCCCTGCCGGCGGAGAAGATTGTCGAGGTCTTCACCAATGATCCGGAGGGAAGAAAGTTCAGGACTCAAGTGAACGTAGATGGCTGGGTGTTGCCCGACGAGGTTCACAACATCTTTGCTCAGCGCAAACACAACGATGTGTCCGTGATCGTCGGCTCCAACGCCAACGAGATGACGACGCTTACCACGCCCGCCATCTTACCCAAGACGGTCGAAGACTATCGCAAGCGCGTAGAGCCTCAGTACGGCCAAATGATCAAACAGCTCGACGCCGTCTACCCGGTGAAGAGCGCGGAGAATATTAAGGATGCGTATCTGGGCGGCTTGCGCGATACAATCTTTAGCTTGCCGATGCGTACGTGGGCGCGCATGACCGCAGCCGGGCATT
Organism: Pyrinomonadaceae bacterium; assembly: GCA_041492185.1. Lineage (GTDB taxonomy): Bacteria > Acidobacteriota > Blastocatellia > Pyrinomonadales > Pyrinomonadaceae > JAOAPY01. The sequence goes on from JBGPWL010000036.1 coordinate 34,573, forward strand.
CCAAGGCTTATCTTTACTCTTTCAGTCACGTCCGGCCAAGTCCGAACAGCAAATACAACGGGGCCTATCATGCTTCAGAGATCGCTTACGTCTTCAGCAACCTCAGCCCTGACAACAAGGCGTTTCAGGATGTCGATTTTAAGTTGGCTGAGATGATGACGAGTTACTGGGTGAATTTTGCGACGACGGGCGATCCTAACGGCAAGGGACTGCCCAGGTGGACGCCATATGATCATGACGCGGAGCCTTATCTGGATTTTGGCGACACGATTCAGTCACGGGATCATTTGCTCAAGGAGCAGCTCGACTTTCTCGAACAATTTCAACGGAGCAGCTCACCGGCAAATTGAAATCTGTAACCTTGAAATTACGACGGAGGTAGATACGTTTCTCTGCCGTTAAATGGGATTCGAGTAATTGACTTCGGGCGCTTTATTGCCGCGCCCTATTGCGCCATGTTGCTTGCCGATTTTGGCGCGGATGTGATTCGCGTCGAACGTCGTGAAGGCGGCGAAGACCGTTATGTCGGACCCATAACAGAGAGTGGTGAAGGCGGACTCTATCTTAACCTGAATCGCAACAAGCGAGGCATCACGCTCGATCTCGCGCATCCCGATGGCGCGGAGATCACACGCCGCTTAATCAAGGGCGCCGATATTGCGGTGGTCAATCTGCCGATCAACGTAATGAAGAAACTGCGGCTCGATTATGATTCGCTACGCCAGATCAAGCCGGACATAATTCTCGTGATGGCTTCGGCCTTTGGTGCCGATGGTCCATATGCCAACCGCGTGGGGTTCGACAGTGTGGCGCAGGCGATGAGCGGCGCGGCGGGGCTGACGGGATTTCCGGGCGCTCCGGTTCGGGCCATCGTCCCCTATGTGGATTACGGCACCGCGCTGCACGCCGCGTTTGGGGCAATGATGGCGCTTTATGAAAGAGAAAAGACCGGGCGAGGACAGATGATCGATGTATCGCTCCTCGCGACCAGCATCACCTTCATGCTGCCGCTGCTGGCTGAGAAAGCATTGACGGGCATCACGCGCGAGCAGCAGGGGAACACGAGTTATTACGCCGGGCCGGGCGACATCTATCGCGTCATCGACGGCTGGATTCTGATCTCAGTGGTTGGCGAGCCGATGTTTCGTCGTTGGGCAGGCGTTATGAACAGAGATGACCTGGTAAATGATCCGCGTTGCCGTGATGACTTGACGCGTGCGAATAATCATAAGTTGATTACCGAGGTCATGAATGACTGGTGCGCCGAGCGCACACGTGATCAAGCCATCGCAGAGCTCGAGCAGGCCCGCGTTCCCTGTGGGCCCGTCTACAACCTCGATGAGGTGCTTAGTGATCCGCAAGTGAGTGCCGGAAAGATTATCGGCGAGATGAAGTTTTCCGGGAGCGGGAAACCTGTGCCGATTGCGAATACGCCGTTGCGCCTGAGCGCGACACCTTCGGAGTTACGCCGCAGCGCGCCGGTGCTCGGCGAACATACCGCTGAGGTCCTATTCGAACTGGGCTATACTACGGAAGAGATCGAGTCACTTCGCAAAGCGAATGTCGTATAATGCCAAACAACTTAAGGAGAGGTTAAGAATCATGAAGAGAAGCATCTTTGTCTTTGCTTTGCCAGTTGCGCTGCTAATCGCCTGTTTCTTCGCGCTGCCGTCAAGCAGGGCGGACAACACCAGTAAGGTGGCGAACAACAGCGTGACCTTCTCGAAGGATGTTGCGCCGATCTTCTATAAGAATTGCACCGCATGTCATCGCCCCGGCGAGATAGCGCCGATGTCTCTGCTCACTTACAAAGATGCCCGACCATGGGCCAAGGCCATTCGTGAAAAAGTCGTCGAGAAACAGATGCCGCCCTGGCACGCCGACCCCCGGCACGGCGAATGGCTGAATGACCGTAGGATCAGCCAGGAGGCAATTAACACGATTGTGGCCTGGGTGGACGGCGGCGCCAGGGAAGGCGACCCGAAAGACCTTCCACCCGCACCGGAATATACTGAAGGCTGGCGTATCGGCAAGCCCGATGAAACGTTCTCAATTCCCGAACAAGCAGTGCCGGCCGACGGCGTCGTTGGCTATCAGTATTTAACGGTGCCGACTAACTTCAAAGAGGATCACTGGATCACGGCCGCAGAGATTCGCAGCACTGGCCGCGACGCCGTTCATCACGTAATTGTGTTCATCCAGGAACCCGGCACCACCAGGGCCGATGCCCGCTTGCTTGTAGGCTTCGCGCCGGGTGAACAACCGGCAGTGTATTCGCCGGGCTTTGCCAGGAAGGTACCGGCCGGATCGAATCTCTTGTTTCAAGTGCACTACACGCCGAACGGCACGCCCACCACGGACATCACCACGGTAGGCCTGATCTATGCCAAAACCCCGGTCAAATACTCACTCGTAACGCGGCCGGTACTCGAAGCCAGATTTGTCATTCCACCCGGCGATCCGAATTACGAAGTGAAATCCGCCTTTACGTTTAACGAGCCGGCCCACCTCTACAGCTTCATGCCGCACATGCATCTGCGCGGGAAAGATTTTGAGTATCGGGCGGTCTTCCCCGACGGCACCTCGAAGATCCTGCTTTCCGTGCCCCACTACGACTTCAGTTGGCAAACTTATTACGTGACCAAGGAACCGATCGCGGTGCCGAAGGGGACCAGGATTGAGTGCGTTGCGCACTATGACAACTCGACCAATAACAAGTACAACCCTGACCCGGCGAAGGCCGTGCGCTGGGGCGACCAGACCTGGGAAGAAATGATGATTGGGTGGATGACTTTCGTTTATGATAACCCACAGCCTGCGAAACCAACGGAGCGTAAATCAGGCCAGTAGAGGTAGCTGGGCTTTTCATAAGTGAGGAATGACAAGCGGTGAGTGACGAGAGTTGTTTTCACTTGTCACTCGCCGCTGTTTTTGCGATAAAGCCAGATTGATGCGCCGATCATCCATCCTCCTTCGCGTCGGAATCCGGTGCGCCGTTTGCAGGCAAGCTTCGCTGGTCACGCTGCTGCTCATCTTCTGTCTGGCGATCTTGATCGCGCCGCGGACCAGCAACTCGCACGAACCCATAACCACGAAGGTCATGTTCAATAAAGAAATCGTGCGCATCTTTCAGCGGCATTGCCTGGCTTGTCACAACTCAGGGACTATCAGCAATATTTCGCTGGCAACATATGCGCAGGCTCGCCCCTGGGCGAAGGCGTTCAAAGAAGAAGTGCTGGAGAAGCGCATGCCGCCGTATCAAGCTGTGAAAGGCTTCGGCCGCTTCCACAATGATTACACACTCACGCAGCGAGAGATTGATCTAATCGTCTCGTGGGTCGAAGGCGGAGCGCCGAAAGGTGATGACAAGGACTTGCCACCCGATTCGGCGGCGTTAGGTGGCTGGTTACCTGATCTCGTTTTAAGGCCTGAGAGCGAAGTAGACATTTCATCCGGCGAAGGTGACGAATATCGCTGCCTTACTCTGCCAACTAATCTGAAAGAAGATCGGTGGGTAACGGCCGTGGACTTTCATCCCGGCAATGGCGCCGCCGTGCATTGCGCTTCATTTGGAATCGAAAGATCAAAAGTACGCGAGACGAGGGGTGATCCAGTGAATTGCGCGGCTGCCGATAGTCTTGGTACATGGATACCGGGTCAGGCTGTCACTCGCTTGCCGAAAAATGTGGTCCGTTTGCTGCCGGCCCGTTCCCGCATTGTGATGCGCATTCACTATCACAGAACCAGCGAGGCAATGAGCGACCAGAGTTCTCTCGGACTATACTTCGCGAAAGGACAGGCAACGAAACCGCTGCGCGCTATTGCGCTGGCCGCGCCCGCAACGGATATACCTGCCGGCGCGGAACGTTACCGTGTCAAAGTCTCTTACACAATGCCCGAGGCCGCCGAAGCAATCGCGATTCGTCCCCTACTCTTCCCCTTCGCTAGATCGGTTGAAGCAACTGCCTACCGGCCTGACGGCACGATCGAGGTTTTGATTTGGGCTCGAGACTACCGTTACGATTGGCAACCTGACTACGACTTTAAGAAGCCTGTCACACTGCCGAAGGGTACGCGCGTCGAAGTAATAGCGTATCTCGATAACTCGGACAATAATTTAAATAATCCAAACAGGCCGGCGCGACCAGTTCGCTTCGCCTCGGCCTTATGCGAGTTATCACTCATCAGCGTTTGGGAAAAGAAGTAGATCATTGGGCATGGGTTTTCACCCCGGAGGGGTGAGATGTTTATAGATCTCAGCGCAAAAATATTTCGGCTCCGTTCGAAGGAGCGGAATGATTCTCGAGTGGTAAAAAGTCTAGTTGTGTTCCGCTCCTTCGAACGGAGCGAGCGGTGAAGTCGTGCTCGAGTCTATAAACATCTCACTCCTACGGAGTGAAACCTTCAGCCGGTGTTACTTTGTGTGATCTTCAAAACAGACTCATGGCTAGATTTATTCTCGTACTTACGATTTCAACCGCACTTCTGGTCTCGTCCTCGTTCTCGACACTGGCCCAGAAACCTGGCCCGCCGCCGACTGAGCCGGCCACGTCGCCTGTCAGCAATCAGGACGACGAGTTCTACGCTTGCCCGATGCACCCTAACGTAATGTCCGAAAAACCAGGCAAGTGCCCGACGTGTGGGATGACCCTGGTGCGGACCCGACGGCCCGAAATGGCTGAATATGAAGTCAAGCTGGTTACAACTCCCGCCGTCGTAAAGCCCGGGGAACAGTTCCGCTTAACTTTCCTGATCACGCACCCTAAGACTGGGGAGCCGGTCAAAGACTTCCATATTGTTCACGACATGCCCTTTCACCTTTTCGTCGTGAGCCAGGACTTGAACTATTTCGCACACATTCACCCGCAGCAGCAGACGGATGGCAGCTTCACCATTGAGACTATGGTGCCGAAAGCGGGATCCTACATCATCTACTGCGACGTCTTCCCAGTCGGCGGTATGCCGCAGGTGGCCGATCGCAGTTTGATCACGGCGGGCTTTGACGGAGATCTATTCTCTTCGCAAGCCCAGCTCGTGCCTGACAAGATTCTGACGAAGACATTGGAGGGAGTGCGGTTTGAATTAACGCTCAATCCGGCTGAGCCTGTAGGCGGCAGGCCGGCGACTCTGAAGTATCACTTAACCGATGAAAAGACGGGCGAGCCGGTCAAGGACTTGCAGCCTTACCTCGGCGCGTGGGGTCATACTTTGATACTTTCCGAAGACGCGCGCGATTACATTCATTCTCACCCGACCGAGACGATCCCAAACGATGCGGATCGCACTAAGATCTATGGCGGCCCGGATGTTTCTTTTGATGCGTTCTTCCCGCGACCAGGCCGCTACCGAGTCTGGTCCCAGTTTCAGCGGCAGGGCAAGCTGATTACAATTGTGTTCACGATCAATGTCAGGCGGCTTTGACCAACCGCAAAGCTTATACACAGAGACACGGAGATGCAGAGAAAGATGAGGACAACGAGAGTAAGGGTCGACAACATTAGCCGTCTTCAGACGGCTTTCCCGTAGGGTTACTAGACCAGCCGTTTTACGGCTGGGTAGAGCGACATTCTCTCTACCAGCCCGTTTTAACGGGCTTCAGATGCCAGCTTTGACGCGCTAGAGCGACGACGAGAAGGACGCTGAAGCGCCCTTTCGGACTCTGCTTACGTTTTACCAGCCCTAAAAGGGCTGGCCTAGTAGCCCTCCGGGAAAGCCGCGTGAACGCGGCTGGTCGTCGAGGATCGACGCGTTATTCTTTGTGACTTTATTTACTACGAATCACGCTACCATCTTCTGGACTTAACTATGGAACCCATGCGTAACAACCGCCGCCTCAAACGCTCGTCTACTGCCGCCAGGGTGTTCGCTATTCTCGCCGCTGCTCTTCTCCTGCTTAGTATTTCCGCGATCGTTAATCAGAAGTCAGAGACGGCCTTTCACCGACGCTCCGCCAGCGGATTTACCGGTCAGCAACCAGCGGCGCCTTCCAAGACTACTCAGAATCCCAACGACCCGGCCGCGTGGGGCGGCAATCATGTCGGTAAGCCGATTCCCGAATATGTTCACGGCGACGAGTGCCTGTTCTGCCATCGCAATACCATTGGCGCGACCTGGCAGAAAAACGCGCACGGCGTCACCGTCCGGCAAGGCGAAGATGCGCCTGAGTTGCAAGCGATAGTGCGGAAGCAGCCGGCACTATCGGGTGTGGCTACTCAGATTGAATATTTCCTCGGCAGCCGCCACCGCGTGCGCTTTCTTAAGAAGGATGGCTATGGGAAGTTCGCGTTGTTGAGTACTCAGGCGGTGCTTGGCCCAGACAGTCAAGTTGATAGATGGATCGACGTGGATAAACTGTCGTGGGATAAAGAACGCTTCGCGAATCGTTGTGCGGGCTGTCACGCGACGGGAGTAGACCCCACCGCGAAAACCTTCACGGCTTTCGGTCTGGACTGCTACGCGTGTCACGGCGACGTGACTCTGGAGCACACCAAAAATACTTCATTGATGTGGTTATCCAGGAAGCGCCGAGATGATGCGCGAGCCGTTACTTCCATTTGTGCGCAGTGCCATTTGCGTTCCGGAAAATCACGCTCGACCGGTTTGCCTTATCCTAATACGTTCATCGCGGGCGATAATTTGTTCCAGGACTACGAAGTGGATTTTGCCAAGGCCGACGACGAGAGTCTGAATCCGGGCGACCGGCACATCTTGCGCAACGTTCGCGATGTGGTCGTGCGAGGCCAGTTGGCTGATACCTGCCTTACTTGCCATCAGGTGCATGCGAATTCGATAGCTAAGCATCCGAGCGCAACCGTCGGACCAATCTGCGCTGATTGCCATGGGACTAAATTCAC
>JBGPWL010000145.1:0-7759 GCA_041492185.1 Pyrinomonadaceae bacterium
CGACCTCGCCAAAGCCCGCGATCTTTACAACAGAAGCTTAGAGATCGAGACGAAACTTGGCTCAAACGACATGATGGCTGGAACGCTGCATCAGTTAGCTAGTCTTGCTCATGACCAAGGCAAGCTTGATGAGTCATGTCGACTGTTCGAGAGAAGTTTAGAGATCGATCAGAAGCTCCAGAATCAATATGGCATCGCTAAAACGACAGCCCAGTTGGGTTGGCTGGCAGAAAATCGAGGCAATACAGAGGCCGCCGCCCGTCTTTACAACGAAAGCTTGGCAATAAGTCAGACTCTTGGCAATCAGAGCGGTATCGCTGGGACTTGGTTCGCCTTAGGTTCTCTAGCGCGACTCCAAGGTGAGCTTAAAAAGGCTCGCGAACTTTACGAGGGGAGCCTCAGAATCGAAACAAACCTCGGCAACCAATTGGGTGTCGCGATTAGCTTGCACCAATTGGGCAAGCTTAACCTCGACAAACACGACCACAAAGCGGCAGAAAGACTACTCCAAGAGAGTCTGGTAATTCTAACAAGGTTGGCGCAGGAGCAGCCTCGGGCGGAATGCCTTCAGAACATCGCAAAGTTAAGAGTTGCGCAGTCTAGATTCTCTGAGGCTGAGGCTTTATTCACTGAAGCACTGGGCTTAGCGGAAAGGGTAGGTATTCCGTTTAGGATAGCAAGTATCAAGCATTCGCTCGGCTTATTGTCGGAGAAGCAAGGCGACAAAACGAGGGCGGCGCAGCTAGTGCGGGAAGCATTGCCAATCTTCGACAAGCTTCGTTCACCGAAGGCAGGAGATGCACGTCGAGACCTGGAAAGAGTTGAAGGCAAACAATCCTGAAGCGATTTCGTTGGCTCGGAGTCTTTCGGTTGGATTGCAGTTTTCGTTTTACCGCAAGCTAAAGGTCTATCCGGCTTCGCCGCCTGATGTGCGGAAAGGCTGTGCCTTTCCGGCTCGCGATTCTTTTGGCAACGGGAGGCTACGCCTCCTTACAGGTCGAGGCGTAGCCTCTCACATTCACAGCGGGCCTTGCCGGAAAGGCACAGCCTTTCCGCACATCGGGTGGCAGAGCCACAACTGCAAGTCTTCAGACCTTCGGTAAGCTTCTACGCTCCGAATCCGGATCTTCTTTCTTCTCGCGTCGGGTCGAAGTTGGGTGGGACGAAGAGTTCGCCTTCCTCAAAATAAAACTCTCTGACCGCTTCCACTTTCAGAGGCTTGGGACTGTTACCGGCGATCACAAACGTTCCTGCGGCCTGCTGCTTTTCCCTGAGCCTTCCCGTTGAGGAATTCGCTTTTCCGGGAAAGCTGACCTTTATCCCAAGCTTCAGATCATCGTCGGTAAACTGCTGGCCGCTGACACGGACGGAGATGATCTGATCGAAGTCCGGCGGCGCGGTGATGAAGTGAGCCAGAAAAGTTTCCGCTCCCTTTCCAAACAGGATGTACTGGAGTTGCGCGGGCTTGGGTGCGCCGGGAACGAACTTGTGGAAATGAACGACGTTCGCCACGTTAACATCGAATAAACCACCGGCAGGAGCATTGTCGCTACCAATAAAAACTTTGCCGTCTCTTTCCAGGTGGCCGCGAAAGACTGCGTTGCCGCGGAATTTGCGAAGCGGCGATGTACCGGTCGGGTCCAGGTCGGGCAAAACGAAAAGCGCCGGATTGAACGTGTACATCTTCACTCCGGGGTTGTTCTTACGATCCGCGGTGTAGACATCCGTCAGGTTGCTGCTGCCGTCAGTGAACGTCGCTTCAACGATCACCTGGTAACGATGCGGAGATCTGAAGTCGGTTTTCTGCCGGTTCAATCCATCGAACATCGGGAGATGCGAGAGATAGGCGGTCTGTTCTCCGACCACCAACATATTGTGAGTTCCCGGCGCATCCGTGGCGGGAAGGTTCAGCAGAACGACATTCGCTTTCGACGCGGCGCCGAAACAGCCGAGGCCAATAGCGGCTACAGCGCTGCTTTTCAGAAACTCTCTGCGGTTATTGACTTGATTCAGCTTGCTCACGAGGGTTGTCTCCTTCGCTTTCGTGGTTAGACGGCAATTGAAACTGTGATAAGACTCGAGTGGATGTTGCGCCTCACATACTAACGCGCAAATCGCCGGCGAATTCCCTCAGCCTCGTTTCGGACGCGCTCGTAGTATACAATTAGGTAGGCCATTTGTTCTCAAGACCATGATACTAAAGTGAAACTCTCCGGCTCGTTTTGCGATGCGGCGTTGGCTCATGATTGAAAGGGATGAACACTGTTATGTCACAGGATGCAGCCGATTTGAAACAGCAGACTCGCACCGAAACTGATTCAATGGGCGCTGTAGAAGTCGCGGCGGATAAGTATTGGGGCGCGCAAACCGAACGTAGCCTGCTGCACTTCAAAATCGGCTACGACGTGATGCCGCGCGAGATGATTCGCGCGTTGGGCATTCTCAAGAAAGCGTGCGCGTTGGTTAATCAAGATCTCGGCAAGCTCTCTTCAGACAAAGCGAGGTTGATCGTACAAGCCTGCGACGAAGTGATTGCCGGCAAGCTCGATGAGCATTTTCCTTTGCGCGTCTGGCAGACGGGCAGCGGCACGCAGACCAACATGAACGCCAACGAAGTGATCTCGAATCGCGCAATCGAGATCGCGGGTGGCGTGATGGGCAGCAAGAGCCCGATCCACCCCAACGACGACGTGAACATGTCGCAATCGTCGAACGACACGTTCCCCACGGCAATGCACATTGCCGCCGCCGAGCAGATGAGCAAACTCATCCCGGCGATTCAAACAGTCCACGACGCGATCGATGCGAAAGCGAAAGAGTTTGCGGACGTCGTGAAGATCGGCCGCACGCATCTTCAGGACGCCACGCCGCTGACGGTGGGCCAGGAAATGTCGGGTTGGGCGAGTCTGCTCGTGCGCGACATCGATCGAATGAACGCCACGCTGCCGGGGCTCTACGATCTGGCGATTGGCGGCACGGCGGTGGGCACGGGTTTGAACGCTCATCCGGAATTCGGTGAACGCGCGGCAAAGAAGATTGCCGAACTGACCGGCCTGCCATTCAAATCGCATCCAAACAAGTTCGCCGCGCTCTCCGCGCACGATGAAGTTGTTTTTTGTAGCGGCGCTTTGAAAACACTGGCGGCTTCTTTGATGAAGATCGCGAACGACATTCGCTGGCTCGCTTCCGGGCCGCGCTGTGGCTTAGGCGAACTGATCATTCCCGAAAACGAACCCGGCTCGTCCATAATGCCCGGCAAAGTTAATCCCACGCAGAGCGAAGCAATCACGATGATCGCCGTGCAAGTGATGGGCAACGACGCCGCGATTGGTTTTGCGGGCTCACAGGGAAATTTTGAATTGAACGTTTTCAAGCCCGTGATGATTCACAATCTGCTGCATTCCGTAAGGCTGCTGCACGATGCGTGTCACGGCTTCGTTGAATATTGCATCGCGGGCATTGAACTCAATCGCGAACAAATTGACGAGCACCTGAAACATTCGCTGATGCTGGTGACGGCATTGAACCCGCACATCGGTTACGACAAGGCGGCGCAGGTAGCAAAGAACGCACACAAGAAAGGGATTAGCCTGCGCGAGTCTGCCGTGAGTCTCGGATTCCTGACGGGCGAAGAGTTTGATAAATACGTCAAGCCGGAAGAGATGACGCATCCATAACGCCGGGAGCGCGGACATCGCGGGGTCCCCGGCGGGGCAGCCCCGCTGGGGTGTCACGTTGTCCGCATGAGCGCGAAGCGCGAAAACACCGGAAAGCCGCGGGCAGCCACGAGGGCTGCCCCTACAATTTTAGGAAGCAATGATTTGCCTGATCGCAACGATAAAGTAAAGGAAAACTTCCCCGGCGCGTATTACGTCGATTCCTCCTGCATCGATTGCGACGTTTGTCGCGATACGGCGCCTGAAAATTTCAAGCGCTCGGACGAAAACAGTTACTCGTTTGTCTACAAGCAGCCGGAAACGGATGAAGAGCGCGCCCAATGCGAAGAGGCGGTGCTGTGCTGCCCGGTTGAGGCAATAGGAAATGACGGCGATTGAGTGACAATGTTGCCGCCGAGCAAGATTTTGTCGGCGCGCGCGTTCTTCGGAACGAGAGCGGACACATCGGTTGTCCCGACAGTTCAATAGATCGAAAAGGAAAGTCATGATTAGAAAACTGATAGTCATTGTGATCGCGCTGGCGCTTTTCGCCGTGCCGGCCAGTGCCGCGCTGACGAAACAGATTACGGTGCGCGGCAAGCTGCAAAAGACCGTCGAAGCCGGCGGGTGGCTAATCGTTACCGAGAAACAGAAGTACTTGATTCTTAATTCGCAAAAATTCAAGAACGAAGAGTGGTTCAAAGAGGGGACGGAGGTTGAAGCCACCGGCGTAACTAAAAAGGTCATGACGATCTATATGGAAGGCACGCCGTTCGACGTGCGGTCCATGCGCCCTTTCAAGCGAAGCGGGTCAAGGCGAAAGCGCTACGCAAAGAAACCGCTGACCCGCGCTGAAGCACGCAAACACAAGCTGAAGCTTGAACTCTAAACGCCTGTGCGCTACGCCACGCGGATCTAACCAGTTCTTCCCTTTGCACCTTTTCCATCTTCTCCGTTATCCTTTGGACATGCCTGATCGCGACCGCGACTTTTCTTTCCTGCCTCATGGCCGGCAGGTGCGTCCTTCGGGACGGCTATGGAATCCGCCCGCTGACGTTTACCGCACGCAGGATGGCTGGATCGTAAAAGTGGATCTGGCAGGAGTGCGCTCTGACGATCTGGAAATAGACTTGTACGATACCAGCTATCTGCGGATTCGCGGCTGCCGACGTGACACTCTCTATGAGGAGGGCTTCAGATATCATCAGATGGAGATCACTTACAGCCGCTTTGAAAAGACGATTCAGTTTCCCTGTCCGATTACCGGAGCATCGGTCGGGCGCGACTATCGCGACGGGTTCTTGATCATTAAGCTGCAATGCGAGCAGGATGCCGGCTATTAAAGATTGCGCTCCACAACTTTTTTGAATTTGGATTACCAGATGTCCGAGACACCCAACAAAATCGAGCCCACGCCGCAACCGGCAGTTAAGCCGCCCGAGGGCCAGCCGTTTGAGGTTGCGGTGCTCCCGTTGCAAAACACGACGCTCTTTCCGGAGACGATCGTGCCGCTCGCCGTTGGCCGGCCTCGCTCGGTGGCAGCGGTTGAAGCAGCGCTCGCTACCGAAGAAAAACTAATCGCCTGCATCACCGCGCGGCCGGACGCAGCGACTGGCGAAGATGCGAAACCAGCAAATCTTTATGACGTAGGAACGCTCGTAATGATCAAACGCATGGAACGAGCGGCAGATTCCATGCACCTGATCGCGCAAGGCACCGATCGCATCAGGGTGATTGAATGGAAACAGGAAGAACCGCACCTGCGCGCCGTCGTCCGTGTCCTGCCTGAAGTAACCACCACCGATCCGGAAGCGGTCGAAGCCACCAAGCGCAACGTGCAGTCGATGATCCAGGAAGCGCTCGCGCTCATGCCGGAAGTGCCGCCGGAGGTGAGCGCGATCATGATGGGTCCGGTCGAGGCGGTGCGGCTGGCTTATTTCCTCGCTTCGATCCTCAATCTCGGCGTCGAGCAGGAACAGACCATGCTCGAGGCGAACACGGCTGACGAACTGCTGCACCTGGCCCACGGTTATCTGGCGCGCGAACTGGAAATCATGCAGTTGCGTTCGAAGATTGCTTCCGAAGCGCAGACTGAGATGGACAAGGCGCAACGCGATTACATTCTGCGCCAGCAGTTGAGAGCGATTCAGAAAGAGTTGGGCGAAGATGAAAGTGGCGAAGCGGCCGAAGCCCAGATGCTGCGCGAACGGCTGGCCAAGGCGGACCTGCCGGACGAGGTGCGCACCGAAGCCGAGCGTGAATTGAAACGTCTGGAAAAACTGCCCCAGGCCGCGCCCGATTATCATGTCATTCGCACCTATCTCGAATACATCCTCGAGCTGCCATGGAAGAAATCGTCGGTGGACAAACTCGACCTGACTGAAGCGCAGAAAATTCTGGACGAGGATCACTACGGCCTCGAAGATGTCAAAGAGCGCATCCTCGAGTTTCTCGCCGTGATCAAGTTGCGGCCTGACTCGAAGAGTCCGATTCTTTGTTTCGTCGGACCTCCGGGCGTCGGCAAGACCAGCTTAGGGCGCTCGATTGGCCGCGCGCTGGGCCGGCAGTTTGAACGCATGTCGCTGGGCGGCGTGCGCGACGAAGCGGAATTGCGCGGCCATCGGCGCACCTACATCGGTTCGATGCCGGGCCGCATTATTCAGGCCATCCGCCGCTCGGGTGTGAATAATCCGGTGATGATGCTCGACGAAGTGGACAAGCTGGGCAACGATTATCGTGGCGATCCGTCGGCGGCGCTGCTGGAGATTCTCGATCCGCAGCAGAACAACAGTTTTCGAGATCACTACATCGACCTGCCTTTCGATCTGTCGAAAGTATTTTTCATCGCGACGGCCAATCAGCTTGGACCGGTCCCGCCGCCGTTGCGCGATCGCATGGAAGTGATCAGGCTCGCCGGCTACAGCGACCGTGAGAAACTTCAGATCGCGAAGCGTTATCTAGTCCCGCGTCAAATCAGTGAAAACGGAGTCAACGTCGATCAATTGACGTTCACTGACGCGGCGCTCGAACTTTTGGCGACGCGCTACACGCGCGAGGCGGGTGTGCGCCAGCTCGAAAGAACTGTCGGCAGCGTCGCGCGCAAGGTGGCGCTGAAAATTGCTCAGGGACTCACCGAAAAAGTGATCGTAGACGGGGACGACATTCACAATTATTTGGGCGCGCCGAAATTTTATCCCGAGCAGGCGCGCAAAGAGTTGCCGGCGGGAGTCGCAACCGGCATGGCCTGGACCGAGAACGGTGGCGAAGTTCTTTTCATCGAAGCGACGCTGCTGCCCGGCGGCAGAGGATTGACGATTACGGGACAGCTCGGCGAAGTTATGCAGGAATCAGCAAGGGCCGCGCAATCTTATCTGTGGTCCCACGCCGCGGAGTTTGGGATCAACCCGGAAATGTTCAAGGACTACGGCGTGCACCTGCACGTTCCCGCGGGCGCCATTCCGAAGGATGGACCAAGCGCGGGCGTCACGATCACGGCGGCGCTGGCTTCGCTCTACACCGGCCGGCGCGTGCGCCCCGACACGTCGCTGAGCGGCGAGATCACGCTTTCCGGCTTGGTATTTCCCGTCGGCGGCATCAAAGAAAAAGTGCTGGCCGCCTATCGCGCTGGAATCCGGCGCATCATTATTCCTTCCCGCAACGAAGGCGACGTTGAAGACATTCCCGAAGACGTTCGCAAGGACTTGGAGCTCGTCTTCGTCTCGCGCATCAACGAAGTGATCGATGCGGCGCTCGAGGTGCTGGTGGCTAATCCGCCACCGCCGCGCGCACCGTCAGATGTCGCCCGTGATCGCGCGCCACGCACGTCTGAGCCCGAACCGGTAACCGTCCGTCAGGGATAAAGGGATGAAGAGATGCGCTGCTGAACAGGCGTACAGAGTTCAAGCTTTAACTTGGTAGTTAAGGAGAGAAAAGCCAAGCTAAAGCTTGAACTCTATACACCTGTTTTCTATCTGCCGGTTTACAATCGCTATCGACACTCGGCGTTGCTGTGCGTCACGACGGGGCTGAACCGATGTTGATACTCCGCTGACGTCATGAACGCGCACACCATCGCCCGATAGTTTCCCGGCACGCGGTTATCA
>JBGPWL010000154.1:0-6327 GCA_041492185.1 Pyrinomonadaceae bacterium
ATTCAGCATTAGCACATCTCCGCTGCTCTGTTTCGCCTGGAGGTTGGGCCCAGTCTTTGTACGGAATAGATCGCATGGGAGAAACTCGTCAGAGTCACTTACACTTGCTATATCCACAATCCCGGCAGAAATCACACCCACTCGCGTGTTCGAGTTGGCCTTTGCACTCGGGGCAGATGCCGATCATTGAGGACATGATGGCGCCGGTGAATTGCGACTGCGGTTCGGTTTGATACTTGCCCATCGCGCGGGCGGAATCGGGGTTGCCGGTCAGGCGGCGGTTGGTGATCATGATGCATTCGGCGACGGCTTGTTCGGGCGAAGTTAAGAGTCGCTCATTGAACCAGACAGCGTGTGTGCCGGTGACTTTGTTCAAACTGTAAGCGACTTCGGCGGCGTCGAAACCACCGCGCAGCATCTTTGAAGCGAGCAGACCCACACCGCCGCTGATTGGACCGGTGGCAAACACTTCCTGAATCATCTGGCCGTCGTGATTGACGGTGACGTAGAGGTTCTGGCCGTCGAATGGAATCCGCCACGTCGCGCCGCTCAATTCGCGCGGCCGCTCGATGCGAATCGCCGCAGCCGTGTCCGCCTGCGCCTGCTGTCTCGCCAACACTTCCGCGTCTGCTCCGTTTGTCGCAATAAGCGCGGCATCGGCATGACTGGCGGGAGGCTCGTCAAGCGCTTCAACCATCGCTTCCGGATTGCAGGCCAATTCGCTGTTCGCTTCAATATTTGTCGAAGTCTTCATCGAAGTGAGCACCTGGTTGTCGCGCGAGCCGTCGCGATAATAACTGACCGCTTTGCAACCGAGCTGTCGCGCCAGACGATAAAGCGCATCGACGGATTCGACGGTGTCGTTGAGGCTGCCGTTGCAGGTCTTCGACACACTGTTGTCGACGTTGCGTTGGGCGGCGGCGAGCACGTGCACGTGTTGTTCGGCGCCGATGTTCATCGCGGAGATAAAATAATCAGGCAGCTCACTCTCGTGCTCGCAGACGTAAGTCGCGGCTTGATCGATTGAATCCTGCTCGGTCTGATCGACTTCAATCCCCAACACATTAGCCGCGAGCGTGTGTACGTAGGTGCGTGTGCCCAACGTGTCTTTGCGCACGTACGCCCACGAAAAGTTTGGCTCGATGCCCGAAGAAGTTTCGGCAACAAGCGAGATCGTTCCCGTGGGTGCAATGGTGGTCACTTCATAGTTTCGGGGTGTCAGCGCGACGTCGCGCGGAATGCCGATTTGGTTGTAAAGAAAATCAGAATAGGACTCTCGGTTGGGATCGAGATCGGGAAATACTCCCTTTTCGGCGCCAAGCCGAATACTTTCCATCCAGGCCTCGCGACGCACGAAGCTCATCACTTCGTCCATCAGATCGATAGAAGCCGGCGAGCCGTAGGTCACCTTCAGATTCACACACAGATCGGCAAAGCCCATGATGCCGAGACCCACAGGCCGCGTGCGATGGACTACGTCGTTAATCTCAGGCAGCGGCCAGGCGCACGTGTCGATCACGTTATCGAGGAACTGCGTGCTCAGGCGCGTTACTTCGCTCAGCCGATCCCAGTCGATGCGCTCGTTTTCTGAATCGTAAAACTTGTTCAAGTCGATCGAGCCGAGATTGCAGGAATTGGAGAAGTGCAGAAACTGTTCGCCGCACGGATTGCACGAATAGATCGGCCCGAGCGAATCCATCAAATGATTGTGACGGTTCACTTCGTCGATGAAAGCGATGCCAGGCTCGGCATACTTGTGCGCGCTGGCAATGATGCGGTTCCAGATGTCGGGTGCGAAAACCATGCCCGGAATCGGCGGCTCTTCAACTGTGCAGTTCGAGAGATCTGTGCTTAGAAACGATTGACGGTCGGGAAACGTGACCGTCGAACCGTCGGGCGCTCGATAGAGTGCGTACTCACCATCACGGATTGGATCGTAGATCGGATCGGTCCACGGCTCGCCATTGAAATCAAGCTGGAACCACTCGTTATTGTCTACGGCTTTCAAAAACCGGTCGGTAACGTTCACCGAGATGTTGAAGTTGGTCAGCGAGTGCTGATCGTTCTTCGCATGAATAAAACGCAGCACGTCCGGGTGCGTCACGCGCATCATGCCCATGTTCGCGCCGCGCCGCACGCCGCCCTGCTTCACAACGTCGGTCACCTGATTGACGATGTTCATAAAAGACACCGGACCAGACGCGACGCCGCGCGTGGTGCTGACCATCGCCCCCGAAGGCCGCAGAAACTCATACGTCATGCCGGTGCCCCCGCCGGTCTGATGTATGGTTGCTGCGGCCTTTGCGTGATCCATGATTCCGGTGATTGAGTCAGGCACTTCGAGCACAAAGCAAGCGGCAAGCTGGCCGTTCGCTTTGCCGGCGTTAACGAGGCACGGCGTGTTGGGAATGAACTCGCGCGCGAGCATTACTTCCGACATCGCGGCGAAGAACTCGTCGCGCTTCTGGCTGTCCTTTTCGGCAGCGGAAACGTGCCCGACTACACGGCGGACTATGTCCGGCCACTCTTCTATCGGTCGTCCCTTCGCATCCTTGAGCGAGTATCGCTTGCTGATTACACGCTTGGCATTGAGCCCCAGGGCTCGAGTCTTTCGCTGAGCGGCTGTGTTGGGAGATAGTTCCACGTTTGCAATCTTGCGGCCGATAGCTGCGCTCATCTTCTCTGCCTTTCTCGCGCCCAGGGACAGCACGAGCAACCGGGAGTTTCAAACGATTCGACGCATAGTGCCCGCGCCGAAATTCTCTGTGTAGCGGATACTGCAGGTGGCTCAAACGAAGCGACAAAACCCCATCCAGAGAGCGGCTCAGACTACCTGCCGCTGCTCCAGCAACCCGCTTCGTCTCAAGCGGAGCGCAATATACATCTTTGTAACGTCGATGTCAATATGTTGTGGTCATCTTTTTTTTCAATGCTATAGAGTGTGTTGATTGAGACTCCACCTTAACAACTAAACTACTGACTGGCGGTCGCTTCAGAGGCTTTACGGGGCTGTAATTATGGCCGCGGCGAACCTGAATCAAGCCGGACGCGAGACAGTCTGCGCAAGAAATATTATAGGACAGGATTTACCAGATCGATAAAGGCGCGAGAGTAATTTGAAGTGGTGGTATCAGAGACCCGTTCTTACGGATTCGGTGTGGCACTCGCGACAACTATTTGATTGCTAACTTCCTTGACGCCCTTGACGCCAAGAACGAGCTTCTCAATGGAATCTTTCAACTCGTTCGTCGGCACTTTGCCCACGAGAATTACTTTGCCTTTTGAGACCGTGGCGGTTATCGCTTGCGTGGCGAAGTTGGGATTGGTCGTAATTCTCTTTGAAATTTCGGCTTGAATCGCGGCATCGTCAGGAGCTTCCTCAGCTGCTCCGCCCGCAGGTGCCGGTGTGGGTGTTGCTGCCGGCCTCGTCGATTGAGCGGTCGGGTTTGCGCGCGGTGTGGGCAGTGTGATGGCAGTTGTCGGGCGGACGGGCGACCAGTTTAGATTTTCGCTGGTCGTATCGTGAATCTGGCTGCTGATGAAAAGCAGGAAGAGCGTAGTAATCAATGTTGTGCCGATTATTGTCCCAGCGTCGACGAGTGCCCCTGTCAACCAGGTCGGGCCTGTCTGTCGCCGCCGGCGAGCACGTCTTTGTTTTGGAAGGGCCATTCGGTCTGCTCTCTATTCGCCCGTTATTGTATCGCATCTGGCCGCGTCCTCGTTGACCGCTCTTGTTTCCAACTCGCATAATTCGAACTATGACAACCGCAATCGTTCATCATCCGGTTTTCAAAGAACACGACACGGGTCCGCATCATCCGGAGTGTCCTTCGCGATACGCAGTGGTGATGGAAGCGCTGCGTGGTGATGGCGAACTGTGGCCGAAGCTGCTGGAGATTGAAGCGAAGGAAGCAAAACGCGGCGACGTGCAGGCGTGTCACACGCCGCAACTTTACAAGAATGTCGAGCGCGTCGTGAGTGAAGGCCTGGGTTACCTCGACGCCGACACGACCGTGTCAATGCGATCGCTTGACGCTGCGTTGCACGGCGCCGGTGCGGCCTGCCAGGCGATCGACGCGGTGATGCGCGGCGAGGCAGCGAATGCTTTTGTGCCCGTGCGTCCCCCGGGACATCACGCCACCGCCGAGCGGTCGATGGGCTTTTGCCTCTTCAACAATGTGGCAGTCGCCGCGCGCTACGCGCAGACGCACTATCCGGAGATCGAGCGAGTGGCTGTAGTCGATTGGGACGTGCATCACGGCAATGGGACGCAGGGAATCTTCTACGACGACCCGACGGTGTTCTTCTTTTCGATGCATCAGTATCCGTGGTATCCGGGCACGGGCGCGCGTGGCGAAACCGGCATTGGGCGCGGGAGGGACTTCACTTTGAATCTTCCCTTGCGCGCGCACACCCCCGCGAGGGAACAGAAGGACATGTTCGAAGCCGCGGTCGAGGATATAGACGCAAAGTTCAAACCTGATCTAGTAATAATCTCGGCTGGTTTCGATTCGCACAACGGCGACCCGCTGGGCCAACTGCTGCTCGAAGATGAAGATTTTATCTCATTGACGCAGGTCGTGAAGCAGTGGGCAGGAGAAACCTGCAAAGGTCGCATCGTTTCGTGTCTCGAGGGAGGCTATAATCTGAAGACGCTTGGAGAGACCGTGCGCGCGCATGTGAGTGAGCTAGGAGGAGGACGCTCCTAACCCACATTCCGTTTGAATCCAACCTGCCCGTGGAGTAAACTCAGGGTCACTTAAAAGGTTTCGGGACGTGAAGTTCGAAGGGCGTTGTGTTTGGGAATCAAAACTCTTGTCGCTCTACTCTTGAAGCATTCAGAGGTGGAGCGGAAGAAACGCTAACGCCGGCGCTCCGAGAAACAATGAGGGCATTAGCCACTCGGCGCTCTCATGGAGAAAACAGTCATGCCAGATATTGAAATCACGTGTGTGGAGTGTGGCGAAACATTTCCATTTACCGAACGCGAGCAAGAGTATTACCGGGAAAAGAACCTGACCCACCCTAAGCGATGCAAGCCGTGCCGCGACGCGCGTCGCAATAATTTTGGCGGCCCAAGGGGAGCGGGCGGAGAGCGTCAGCGCTTTGAGATCACTTGCGATCAGTGTGGCAAGACCGACACGGTGCCGTTCAAACCTTCGACGGGAAGACCGGTCCTGTGCGGCGAATGTTTCAGCGCCGGCCGCGCCGCACAACGCGATCAGTAGCAGCGAACAACAATTTAGCTTCATGTTGCTGCCTAGTGGCGAGAACGCTGTTGTTGACATAAGAAAGTTACGCGATTATTGCTTGAACCCGGACAATCCGCGCGGCAGCAATAAAGCGCGAGTGTTCACGGCTGCACTTGGGCTCACGGCCGCTGAAGCTGGAGTATTGCCGGCAAAATTACAGGAGGTGGCGCGGACACGGGATGCCGTGCCAGGCGAGCTTGATACGTTTGGGCAACGTTTCACAGTGGATTTTGAGATGACAACTGAAGCGGGTACAGCGCCCGTGCAGAGCAGTTGGATTATTCTGCACGGCGAAACAGTCCCGCGTCTGACTACCTGCTATGTTATGAAGAGGAAGCGCGATGTCGAAGAGAATTAATCTGCTTGATACAGTAGCTCTAGTGGAGGATTTGCCGCAACGCAATCTTAAACAGGGCGAGGTTGGCACAGTGGTTGAGCTACTGGCTCCTGATGTTTACGAAGTTGAGTTTTGCGACGACGATGGACAAACCTATGCTATGTTCGCATTGCGCGCGGACCAATTGCTTGTCCTGCACAATCAGGGCGAAGCCTTGAGAATCGTGGCTTGAATCTCAGTTCCCCAACTAACCGAGTCGAGCTGCAGCTTCGCAGGCTGGTTGAACGGCCACGTCCCGAGTAGACGCAGATTTAGGGAAAGCGCTTCGGTTTCCGAAGGCCCTCGAATCATGAGCTATCAAACGGTTCAATTAGAGCTGCGCGGAGCCGTTGCGGTTCTGACTCTGAACCGTCCGGAATCGCTGAACTCGTTGACGGTTGAGATGGGCCGGGAATTTCAGGCTGCGGTCAGCGAGGCTCTTGAAAAAGGCGTGCGCGCGATAATTCTGACGGGCGCCGGTCGGGCGTTTTGTGCGGGTGGGGACCTGCGCGACATGCAGAGGATCGCCGCAGAAGACGGGAGGATCGAAGCGTTTTTTGACGAGCCGCTGCGCCTGCTTCATGATTGCATTTTGATGATTCGAAGAACGACCGTGCCTTTTGTTGCCGCAGTCAATGGAGTCGCTTCGGGCGCGGGGTGCAATCTGGCGCTGGCCTGCGATTTGGTAATAGCTGCGGA
>JBGPWL010000051.1:0-33054 GCA_041492185.1 Pyrinomonadaceae bacterium
CTGTCGCGACAGACGGATCTCGTGCTCGCAGCCGCGCGATCGGGTCGCGCGGTAAACGTGAAGAAGGGACAATTTCTCGCGCCGCAGGACGCGCGCAACATCGTGGACAAAGCGCGCGCCGCCGGTTGCAAAAAGTTGCTGTTGACCGAGCGCGGCGTCAGCTTTGGCTACAACAATCTGGTAGTCGATATGCGTTCGTTTCCGATCATGCGAGGGTTTGGCGTGCCGGTCGTTTTTGATGTGACGCATTCGCTGCAATTGCCCGGCGGTTTGGGTCATGCAACGGGCGGCCAACCGGAGTACATCGAACCGCTCGCTCGCGCAGCCGTGGCTTGTGGTGTTGATGCAGTGTTCATGGAGGTCCATGAATGTCCCGAGCGTGCGCCCTCAGATGGGCCAAACGCGCTGCCACTCGAACGGATGGAGGCGCTGTTGAATGTGCTGCGCGATGTCCATCAGGTTGTAAGCAGCGCCGGCACTGACCGATCGAATTAGAAAGCTTTCGTTCCCTTTGCGAATTACTTTGCGCCCTTTGCGTTAAGATCAACGACAAAGAAGGTGACTCTGCTCCCAAGATGAAACGACCGTTAGCAACTATTCTTCTGGCGATCCTGCTCCAGTCCGGTGTCTTATCTGCAACCGCGCAGGACGAGGCGCGCCCCGTCTGGCAATTGACCGGTTTTGATATTGCCGCCAATGTGTTGCAGCCCGAACGCGCGTTGAACGTTGTCGCGCTTGTGACGATTAAGAACGCGGGCCGCGCCGGCGGTTCGACGTTTACGCTGCGGATAAATTCCAAAGCCAACATCAAAAGCGTGAGCGCCAATGGCGCCGCGGCCTCGTTTCGTGCACTTGCCGAATCGCGCGGAAACATCCAGCGGGTGACGATTAACCTGCCCGCGCCGGTCGCACCGAATGCAACTGTGAATCTCAGTCTGGATTATCGCCTGCCGGTTGAGAGCAACTCTGGTCTCGAAGCAATCTCGCCCCTCGCTTCACAATTTCTGCCGCTGTCGTTCTGGTATCCAATGCTAAACACACCTTTCACGGTGCGCTCGACTGACATGGCGCCTTTTCATTTAAGAGTCGAAGGCGCCAACGTGATCAGTTCGGGAATTGAGAAAGGCCAAAGCGGCAGCGCAGTCGTTTACGAGCAGCCACTTTTCGCGCTGCCGTTTTTTCTTCAGGGGGAGTGGGACAAGAGCGAGGGGACCGCAGAAGCAAAAGGAATCACGACGTTCCTGCCGAAGGGCGCGTCTGCCGATGAAAGAAAACAGGCGGAGGTGATCATGGGCGCGGCGGCGAGTGCGCGCGCGTTCTTTGCGGGACTGCTCGGGCCCGCGCCAGATGTGCCGCTGCGCTTAGTTGCTGTAAGACGCGGCGCGGGATTCAGCGACGCAGGCACGATCCTGATCGAATGGGGCGCGTTTCGTCGCGGCAAACTCGACGCGGCGACAGCGATGCTGATTGCTGAGTCCGTGGCGCGCCTATGGATTGGCGCGCAGACCTCGATTCGCGCCGAAGGCGCCGCCATGCTGCGTGATTCTCTGACGCGATATTTAGCGACGCTGCTTATCGAAAAACAGTTTGGCCACGACGCGACTGAGGCTGAACTCCTGCGCGAACGCATCGGTTACGCCGGGGTTGCAAAAAGGGATGTGCCGTTGGCTCTCGCGACGCAACTCGACGAAACCTACTATGGTTCCGTGCCAAATAAAGGCACGATGGTTTGGCGACTCGTCGAACGTCGACTTGGTCGCGATGCTTTCATCGCTGTGTTGCGATCGCTTTTGCAGGCAGGGAAGGGAGACCAAAATGGTTTGAGTCTCGTCGCATTCCGCGCGAGTCTGGTCGAACGTGGCGGCGAGACGTTGAAGGCTTTGCTCGATTACGAACTGGACCAACCGACGGACATGGACTTGATGGTCGGTCTGCCGCAACAGCGCGGCGGCGAGTGGGTGGCGGCGCTGCGCAATCTGGGATCGATTGACGCAAGCGTCACCGTCGTGGCCGCAACGGATCGCGGCGAGCAACTGAAAATTGAAACCACCGTGCCGAAGCAAAACTTTGGCGAAGCTGTTTTCAAAACGAACTCGAAACCTGTCCGTGTCGAAATTGATCCGGACAAGCTCTATCCGCAACTCGACTATTCAAACGACGCTGCCCCGCGCGTGCGCGAGGTCGGCGACGCGATCGCTGAAGCGACTCGGTTCTTCGGCGCGCAGGATTATGTTCGTGCCGAGTCGATCGCCAGAGAGATAATCTCCGCTGCGCCGCTGATGCAGGAAGCGCGGATGAAACTGGCGCGCGCGCTGCTGGGCCAGAACAAGATCGACGAGGCGGAGAAGTTGTTTCGTTCCGCGCTGGACGAAAGTCTGCCGACGAAAGATACGCTGGCCTGGGCCAATATCGGCCTCGGTGAGATCGCGTTGAAGAAGGGACAGCCAGCGGAAGCGGCGCGTCGTTTCAACGACGGTGTGCGCGCGGACGGAGAATATGCTTCTCAGCTTGCGGCGCGCGCCGGCCGGATCAATGCTGAGATCGCCGCCGGCGGCAGCGGGCCACCCGTGGATGAATCAGCGCGCGCGTTCATCGCTCAACTGGATCAGGCGATTGCCGGCGGTAAACAAGCCGAACTCACGCCGAAGATCATTTCAGGCGAGTTGGTGAAATTTATGAACGGGTTGGTCGGCACGCAACCGGAGAGTTGGCAGACGCGCGTGCTCAGGACTGAACAACTGGAGGGTAACTTGTTGGCTGCGGATGTGAGCGTCAAAGCAAGGGTGTTGGGCCAGGAGAAAGGCGGCACTGCGCTATTGATTCTCGCTCGTGTAAATGGTGCGTGGAAACTGGCCGGCGTTGAGCTCTTCGAAGTGCGATAGCCTGGGAGCGCGCCTGGGAGCGCGGACATCCTGTCCGCTATTTCTTTTTATTCGTTTCATTCCTTATGGAAGACTTTGCGTCAATCGAACGTCGCGCCGCGCGCATCAAGCTGCTGCTGATGGACTGCGACGGCGTGCTGACTGACGGCAAAGTGATGCTGCTGGAAAACGGCGACGAGCAGAAGACATTCAACGTGCGGGATGGTCTCGGCATCGTCCTGTTGCATCGTGCTGGTTTGCATTCCGGAATCATCTCAGGCCGCATTTCGAGTTTTGTGCAGCGACGCGTTTGGGAGTTGGGGATGGGAATGGAGTATGTGCGGCAGGGTTGCGTCGATAAGATTAAGGACTTCGAAGAGATGTTGGCCAAAACCGGCATCGAGGAAAACGAGGTCGCGTTTATTGGCGACGACGTAACGGACATTCCGCTGATGCAGCGATCCGAATTCGCTGTCGCCGTGGCAGATGCGGTTGATGAAACGCGCTCGGTCGCGCACTATGTGACGCAGCTTCCCGGCGGTCACGGCGCAGTACGTGAAGTCGTTGAGTTGATTCTGAAGGCGCAGGGACGCTGGCACGAATTGATGCGCCCGTATCTGGGAAAGTAGTTCCTGGGAGCGCGGGCATCCTGCCCGCTTTTAGCGCCAGATTGACACTTGAGCGTTAGTTTATTTATCTTTCGAAGCGTCAGGTGAAAGTTGATCTTTGATTCATCCTTCTCATCGAGCGGGCGTAACTCAATGGTAGAGTGTCAGCTTCCCAAGCTGAAAGTTGCGAGTTCGAGCCTCGTCGCCCGCTCCATCACCGCCCCATTGGAATTGCGATGAAGTGTTTTCATTTTAGGGGCAAGCATAAGCTCCGATCACTAATAGGAATTGCAGCGTTGCGGGGCGGGTTCATCACCGCCGGTACGCTCGCAAGTTTGTTCTCGCTGCCAGTCTGCGCACAGCAGGCTGATCCTGCGACGCCAGTCGTGGTGCAGCCGGGTGCGCCCGGCAAGCCGACCCGGACACTGCCGCCGTCGACGAGGGCCACACTGCCGCCACGTTCGCCGAAGGATGTTGAGTTCATGCAAGGGATGATCATGCACCACGCGCAGGCAGTCGAGATGACGGCGCTAATCGAATCGCATACCGCGAACAAGGATCTTCGCTTGCTCGGCGCGCGCATCAGCAAATCGCAATCGGACGAAATAGGGTTTATGAAACGGTGGCTCACGACCAGGGGAGAGCTTATTTCGCCGGCGATGCCTGAAATGACTGGCATGGATATGTCTAGCCATCGGATGCTCATGCCCGGCATGCTTACGACAAAGCAGATGGAGGCTCTCCGAAATGCAAAGGGCGAGGAGTTCGACCGTTTGTTTTTGACGGGGATGATTCAGCACCATGGTGGCGCCTTGATTATGGTGAAGGATCTGTTTGACACTGCCGGCGCAGGTCAGGATGCTGAGCTGTTCGTTTTCACGACCGATGTCGATAGCGGCCAACGCGCTGAGATCAGGATTATGCAAACGATGCTGGGAACAAACCTTAGAGGAGAGATCGTGTCCGACAAACCTTAGTTTGTCGCAGGCCCAGGGACAAATCAGAATCATCGACAAACTGAAGTTGCCGGACATGTCATAGAGGAGAAGAAATGAATCGAGTACGCACAATCGCTTTCCGCTTACTAGTAGTTTCGGTTATTTCGTGGTCATGTTTTGCAGCCAGGACCCAGGCCCAAACGCCTTCGCCGACACCGAAGCCGCCGGACGCCAAACCAGCCAACCAGGACGGGGGAGGGAATCCGTTTGCTCCTCAACCGGCGCCACCGCTCCCTGCGGGAATGACCGGCTCAGATAGAAACGACCCGCGTGCCAATCTGAGCCCCGGAATGTACGACGCAGGTGAAGCATCGATGGGCATCAAGCACCTCCTGTTGCTCAAGAAACCTGACGCGTTTGAACTTGGGTCTAGCGATCCTAATGATCCGAAAGTGAACAAGACACTGACTACGGTGCTCGGCGTAGCCGACCCTTCAAAAATGCCGGCGTCGATGAAGTTGGTGCTTGCAGGGCTTGGCTTTGCGAACTCAGACCTGGCGTTTCAGGGCAATCGCTTGTTTATGGGAAATTTTTACGGCGTCAATATCTATGACATTTCAAATCCGGCGAAGACTAGTTTATTGACGTCGATGATTTGTCCCGGTGGACAAGGCGACGTGTCCGTTTACAAGAACTTGATGTTCATGTCTGTGGAGATGCCAAACGGCCGCCTGGATTGCGGAGTACAGGGGTTTCCGCCGAACCCACCGCCGGCCGCGGGAGAAGAGAACAAGCCGTCCTTGCCGGCAGCGCAAAAAGATCGTTTCCGGGGCGTGAGGATTTTCGATATTGCTGACGTCAAGAATCCGAAGCAGGTGGCCGCGGTGCAAACTTGTCGTGGCTCGCACACGCATACGCTGGTCGTCGATCCGAATGATAAGAACAACGTCTACATCTACGTATCTGGTACCTCCTTTGTCCGTCAAAGCGAAGAGTTGCCCGGGTGCTCGGGTGAAGCACCGGACAAGGACCCGAATACGGCGCTGTTTCGCATTGACGTGATTAAGGTACCGCTGGCGAAGCCGCAGGATGCGCAGGTGGTGTCCAGTCCGCGGGTGTTTATCGATCCACGGACGGGCGCACTCAACGGCCTGACTAGCGGCGGCACTCATGGCCTGGAAAAGCCGGCGGACACCAACCAGTGCCACGACATTACGGTCTACTCAGCGATTGGGTTGGCGGCTGGCGCCTGCTCCGGAAATGGAATCGTGCTGGACATCAAAGATCCCGTGCATCCAAAGCGTCTGGACGCGGTAAACGATCCGAACTACTCGTATTGGCACTCGGCCTCGTTTTCGAACGATGGGACAAAAATCGTGTTCACCGATGAGTGGGGTGGCGGACTAGGCGCGCGATGCCGGGCAAACGATCCGAACAAATGGGGCGCCGATGCGGTTTTCCGTTTGCAGGATAACAAGCTGAGCTTTGCGAGCTACTACAAGATGCCGGCCGCTCAGGCCGACAGCGAAAACTGTGTTGCGCACAACGGGTCGCTCATTCCGGTTCCCGGCCGAGACATCGAAGTGCAAGCCTGGTACCAGGGCGGCATCTCCATCATGGACTTCACCGACGCGGAGCATCCAGTTGAAATTGCCTATTTCGATCGGGGACCTATTGATCCGAAGTCGCTCGTGCTCGGGGGCGACTGGTCCGCCTACTGGTACAACGGCCACATTTACGCTTCGGAGATCGCTCGCGGCCTGGACGTCTTTGAGCTGACGTCGACGAAGTTCCTGACCCAGAACGAGATCGACGCCGCGAA
This sequence comes from Pyrinomonadaceae bacterium, assembly GCA_041492185.1. Taxonomy (GTDB): domain Bacteria; phylum Acidobacteriota; class Blastocatellia; order Pyrinomonadales; family Pyrinomonadaceae; genus JAOAPY01. The sequence goes on from JBGPWL010000051.1 coordinate 6,230, forward strand.
AGCGGTTCACGTGGCTGAGTTCAATGTGCAGAACCAGGAAAAAATCGTGTGGCCAGCGCAGTTGATCGTGGCGAAGGCGTACCTGGATCAGTTGGAGCGAACGCAAGCACTGCCGGCGGATCAAATAGCAGCCCTGCGGATGGCGATTCAAAGGGCAGAGCGTTCAAGGATGAATCAAAGCGAGCTCGCAACACTCAAAGGCTTCGCACCGTCGTTGGAAAAGAGCGCTGCCATGACGAAGAGTGCAGCAGACTCAACCCGATTGCGGGCCCTGGCGGAAATCCTGAAGCGACCCGCACATTGATCTTTTGGCAAACCGGGGTGCGAATTCAAACGACGGAGTAGGGTTGTTCGAAGAATATGATGACTAGCGCGGAAGCACAGGCGCGCCACAATGTCATAGCCGAGTACGGAGTAACAAACCGTCCCACAAACGTCCCGCAGCTATGCGCGAATCAGGCAATGCATGCACGGTATGCGTAGCATGCGCATTGATTTTTCTTGAGCGGTTTTGTAAGTTTTGAAAAATAAAGGGGCGGTGATTTTAATTCCAAAACTGAAAGTTGCGAGTTCGAGCCTCGTCGCCCGCTCCAATTTTTCAGATGCACGGTACGCAACAAGAAAGCGGGCCAGCGATTCAACCAGCGATTGAATCGTCGGCCCGTTGTTACATTCCTGATACCGTTTACTCGCTTACATCTGATATTCGAACCGCGCGACGTCCGACTCGCCGAGAATCACGGTGTCGCCGGGACTCAAAAACGCTTCAGTGACGCGAGGCGATTTGGGATCGTTTAGGAACGTTCCGTTGCGCGAGCCTTCGTCGGTGATGGCCACGCGCCCCTCGCGCACGCCGATCCAGAGATGTCGCTTCGAGATGCGCGGATCGGCAATCACAATCTGGGCCATCGATCCGTCGCGACCTATCGCGCAGCCTTCCGGTTTGATCTCAAACTTCTGCCCGTTGAGCACGCCTGAAACGAATTGAATAGAACCATAGCTCATCGGCGCCGTGTCATGGTCACGCCCTATCGCGATGGTCGCACTCAAATCGACGGTCTTGCCTGCATCACCCGCTGGTGGCGAATACGGCGCACGCGCGGGCGCCGGGCCGGCAGAGGGAGTTGGTGCTGGTGAATAAGGCGCAGGCCTCGGACTGCTCATTCCCGATGATGGGGCGGGCGCAGGCGTTGACATAGCAGCCGCTGCCGCAGGTTGCGATTTGCCTCCCCTCTTCCGCATGATCATGAACACTACGACGGCGATGACGACAATCGCCACGATGACGAACAAGACGGCCAGCACGATAACGATTATCCAACCCATACCGAATCCAGACTTGTCTTTTCCTTCGGTAATTGCTTGCTGGCTCTTCTGGATCAGGCCGTTGATTTCGGAGTGTTGCGGAAAGAGACGCTTGACCTCTTCGAACTTTGGCATTGCATCTTTGTAGCGTTGCTGCCAGTAGAGATCGAGCCCTTCTCGATAAAGTTTGTCGGTCAGTCCCAATTCGTTGGTCGCGCCAACAGCTTTCACAAATTCCTTCGCTGAGTTTGAAGGAACGACGAAGCTGTGTTGCGCGTCCTTACCAAACGTCGCCAAACCAATGACCTCGCCAGCAGCATTTAGCACCGGTCCTCCGGAGTTGCCATGATCGATAGTGGCGTCGGTTTGCAGGACCGGCGCACCACTGGCAAGATTTTTCCTTGCCGAGATATGGCCATAGGTGAAGGTTGCTTCGAGCGCAGACTTTTGCGACATAAATCCCTTGAATTCGTCGAAGTCGGCAACGCCCGGATAACCGATAACGGTATCAGTGTCGGAAACCTTCACCGCATCTGAATCGCCCAAAAGCAAAACCGGCGCATTTTTCACTTCGACCTTGATGACGGCGACGTCTTTGGCATTCTCGGTTTCACCGGTCGGAGCGCCATAACCGGAAGGCTTGTCCTCGTACGTCAACTGACTGCCATCCGGAATCACGACTACATGGTAGAGATTGAAGTTATTTATACCAACTATACGTTCTTGAATCCCGTAGTACTGCTCGCGGGTCATGTTGCCCGGCTCGATGTTGTAGAATGATTTGCCCGCCGCGTAGATAAATCGATCGACAAGAAACGCTTTGGTCTTATCTTCTCCGTCGTGAACCATCTTGGTTACATGCGCGTTGGTAACGATGTAGCCATCGGAACTAATGAAGAAGCCGGAGCCGGAAATTACATGCTGAAATCCAGGATAGCTTCTGACCTCACCGTTAAGATGCCGGTAGACGAACGTGGCTTCGGGTCCAGTGTATATTCGGACGACTGCGGGCTTGCTGTACATCGCGAGCTTTTCACCCTCGGAGACAGTGGCATCGGCGCTGACATGGAAACTTCGTCCGGCGGGCACGATCAACAGGGCGCCCAGAAAAAATATGACAATCGCGGGGATATAGAGTCTACGCATGGCTATGCTCCTTGGAGAGTTCAGAGATGAACTGTAGAGTTGTTTCGATTTCAATTCGTTGATTGATAAGAACCAATAAGAGCCGAACACCCGCCGTTTGGAATCCTCGGATTGTAGCGACGTAGATATCGGCCAAGTGTTCTTTAGATGACTGCTTCTATTCCATATTGTAAGGAAAGTCAATAGGATTTCGCTGCGCTCATGGCAAAGGTCGCTGAACTGTCGCCCGGCCGTCCCCTCGCTTTTGCTCGAAACCGCGGAGTAAAGCCCTAACTTTTTGCCGGAGGCAGGTTGCAAAAGATCGAGAGAAGCGAGGTTCGTTTCACCGAGTCAATGCTGACCCGGCCGCCATTATCGCGTTGGGATGTGACAACGATGCTCAAGCATTTCGCGATCGTGACCTACGCGGTTGATCCCGCGCGCGTCCGACCTCACGTTCATGACAGGTTTGCTCTCGAGACCTTTACTGACGAAGTTGGATCGGCAAAGGCATGGGTTTCAGTGGTCCCCTTCGAAGATCAGGACTTTCGTTTTGCCGGCGCGCCGTGGTTGAAGTTTCGCTTTGGTCAAACCAACTATCGCACGTACGTTCTCGATCGCGTGACGGGACAGCGCCTGGTCTGGTTTTTCGGTACGACACTGGCCTCGCCGACGGTCGCCCTGCCACGTTACGTTTGGAAATTGCCCTGGCATCGCGGCCAGATTCAGTTTGATTGCAGTTATGATTCAATCCGCGCGCGCTACACTAAATACCGAATGACGACGCGGTCGAAGTGGGCGCCGGCACAATTGGAGCTTGAGGATTCTGGTTTGCCGGTAACCGAGTTGCAGGGATGCGCTGATCTGGAAGCAGGTTTGGTAATTCTGACGCATCCTTTGCTTGGCGTGTTCTACCGGCGCGACGGCGCGCTTGGCGCCTACCGCATTTGGCATGATCGTTTGCGACTCTCTACGGGCGGGCTGGTGCGGGCTGAGATTGGTTTGTTTGATCGCCTTGGTCTCGTGAGTTTTGCAGAACAATTGCATCCGCACAGTATTCTGTTGCAACATCAAACTGAGTTCACGATATATCTGCCACCGCGTCGCTTCTGATTTTCGAGAGCTGTACTGTGCAGGGTGTGCGAAGAGAATCGATCGGCCAGGATTTTGATCGTTCAGCAAGCGCCGTCGACGCGAAGTTTTCCTGCTGAAGCTAAGTCGTTCCCAATGTCAATAGGACCAGAAGAGCTTGCCGTAAGCGTGAATGAGAACGAAAGCGTGACGGCGTTGCTCTATTCCGCCGGAAAGCACAATCGCGCAGGAGTAACCGTCGTGCTTGGTCACGGCGCGGGAGCGAACCAATTGAGCGGCTTTATGCGGATGGTCGCCGGCGGATTGGCGGCGCGTGGCCTTGACGCGATGACTTTCAATTTTCTTTACAGCGAACGTGGCCGTCATGTTCCTGATCCAAAAGCGCGACTTGAATCCTGTTACCGCGCGGTGATCGACGCGGCGCGTGAACACAAGAAACTCAAAACCAATCGTCTCGTGATCGGCGGCAAGTCGATGGGCGGACGCATCGCTTCGCAGGTTGCCGCCGCGGGAGTGGGCGACCTCGCAGGCTTAGTTTTCCTCGGTTATCCATTGCATCCACCCGGCAAGCCCGATCAATTGCGCGCCGAGCATTTGAAAAATATCCAGGCGCCGATGCTTTTCGTGCAAGGCGCGCGCGATGCCTTCGGCACACCTGAAGAGCTGCGCGCCGTCTTCAAGAAATTCCGTTTTGCGGCGAAGCTCTACGTCGTCGAAGGCGGCGATCACTCTTTCAAAGTTCCTAAAAGCTCACCTGTTCCTCAGCAACAAGTGTACGAGTCAGTGATGGATGAAATCGTTAGCCGGCTCGGCTGAACCCCATACAGCGGAGCACTGTTTAGTTCAGGCTGCCCAAATTCAACGATCTGATTTGTGAACTTTCACGCCAGACAAGCTATACTTAGGCGCTCGCATGAATGCGATACGCGGAGTTTGTATGGCTGATACATCCCGATTCACAATTCTGTGCCCCTGCTGCGAGACTACGCTGACCGTCGATGCCCAGACCGGCAAGATCATTACTCACGAGGAGAAGAGCAAACCGTTGGCCTCGTTCGATGAAATGGTCAAAGGCCTGGACAAGCAGAAGCAGCAGCGCGAGCAGATTTTCGCCCAAGAGCTGAGTTCGCACAAGGACCGGGACCGCATTCTCGAAGAAAAGTTTCAGGAAGCGATGAAACGCGCCGACAAGGAGAAGGGCAAACCTTATCGCAACCCGCTGGATCTCGACTAGTTCGAAGGTCCGAGCATGCAACATTAGTCAGCGACCGATCATCAAAGCGCGCAGTTTTCCGTACCAATCAATCCATCAGTGGAGCAATCAAGATGCGTCGTAAGGTTACCTTTCTGGTTTCGTCAATAATCCTGTTGGCTTGCTCCAGCGCGATGCAGAGCACGCGCGCGCAAGTCAAGATGCCGCAGTTGAATTATCGCGAGCGCAAGCTCACGAATGGTCTGCGCGTGTTAAGCGCCATCGATCCGGCCAGTCCGACCGTTGCGATTCAGGTCTGGTATCACGTCGGTTCGAAAGACGATCCGAATAAGCGCAGCGGCTTCGCTCACCTTTTCGAACACATCATGTTCAAAAGCACGAAGAACATGAAATCGGAAATGATGGATCGTTTGACCGAAGACGTCGGCGGATTCAACAACGCGTTCACTGCCGACGACGAGACCGTCTATTTCGAAGTGGTACCGTCAAACTATCTTGAGACGCTTTTGTGGGCCGAAGCCGATCGGCTTTCCGGCCTTAACGTCGACGACGCGAATTTCAAATCAGAGCGTGACGTAGTTAAAGAAGAGTATCGCCAGAGTGTGCTGGCGCCGCCTTACGGCCGATTTGAATATCTGTTACAGCAAAAGTCATTCACCGCGCATCCGTACCAACGTCCGACCATCGGCAGCATTGAGGATCTCGACGCCGCCTCGCTCGCGGACGTGCAGGCGTTTCACGCGACTTTTTACCGGCCAGACAATGCGACGCTGGTCGTCGTCGGTGATTTTGACCAGAAGCAGCTCGACGCCTGGGTTGATAAATACTTTGGTCCGATTGCGAAACCGAACGCGCCACTGCCGCGCGTGCAAATCAAAGAGCCGCCACGCAAAGCGGAGATGAGATTTACCGAACACGGACAGAACGTGCCGCTGCCGGCTGTGGGACTGACATATTTGACGCCGCCAAAAGCAGATGCGGACGCGGAACCGTTGCGCGTTGCCGAAGTTATTCTTTCAGGTGGTGAATCTTCGCGCCTCTATCATTCGCTGGTCTACGAACAACAGGTGGCCCAGAGCGCAGGCGCCACTGCCGAGTTGCGCGAAGACGCTAGCCTGTTCGTCTTCACAGCGAACGTCGCGAGTGGCAAGAAGTCAGAGGACGCCGAGCGCGCGTTGCTGGCAGAGATCAAAAAGATGCAGGACAGTCCCGTTTCAAAAGCCGAACTCGACAAGGCGATCAGCCAAATCGTGACCAATCAACTGCGTGAGCGCGAGACTAATAGCGGCAAAGCGTTTGCGCTCGGTGAAGCCGCAGTGCTTTTGGGCGATCCGAATCGCGTGAACACGGATCTCAGCAAGTTGCAGGCAGTAACAGCCGCGGACGTGCAGCGCGTGATGAAAAAATATTTTACCGATGCGAATCGGCTGGTGTTGTATTACTTGCCGGAGGCGACTGCGACTGGTTCCAACGGAAGAAGTGGTCAGACAACGAGAGGAGGGCAGGGAAGATGAAAGTGAACAAAACGCTCCAACTGTTTTTCCTTGCGCTAACTCTCCTCGGCATGTCTGCCATCGTTACGGCCCAGACGCCGCAAGGCACGCCACCGCCTCCTTCTGCTCCGCATTCCGTGCAGTTTCCCAAACCAGTGGAAAAGACTTTGCCCAACGGTTTGCGCGTGATCGTCATTGAACGTTCGAGCACGCCGCTGGTCTCAGCAACGCTTCTGATCAAAAACGGTGGCGAGGTTGATCCGCCGCAACTTGCCGGTCTCACCGACATGACTGCCGGCCTGCTGACCAAAGGAACGCAAAGCCGTAGCGCGACGCAAATTGCCGAAGCGATCGAAGCGCTGGGAGGATCGCTGGATTCGGGCGCGCGTTGGGACGCTTCGACAGCGACGGTCGGCGTGATGTCTTCGAAGGTCGATCCAGCCGTGGCTATCCTCGCTGACGTGGTGCGACATCCGACCTTCAAAGACGAAGAGGTCGAGCGACTGCGCCAGCAGAACCTGGACAATCTGACGGTTGAATTGGGCGAGCCGGGGACGATCGCGCGTTTCGTTGCGGCCCGCGTGGTGTTTGGCGATTCTCCGTACGGCCATCCGCTCGGCGGCACGCCCGAATCGATCGCGCGCATCAAGCGTGATGACATCGCCAACTTTCATCAAGTATTTTATCAGCCCGACAATGCCGTCCTGGTGATTGGCGGTGACATCAAAGCAGCGGACGCTTTTGCGCTGGCGGAAAAATATTTTGGTGACTGGCAACGACCATTTCGAAAATCCGTAGCAATAGAGGAAAGTCTGCTCGACATCGCTGAGGTAAAGCCGCGAGTGCTGGTCATCGACAAGCCCGACGCAGGCCAAGCCGCCGTGATGGTCGTACGCAAGGGGATCAATCGCAAAAGTCCGGATTACTTTCGCGGTATCGTTGCTAATTCGGTGCTAAACGGATACTCGGGCCGATTGAATTTCGAAATTCGCATCAAGCGCGGACTCAGCTACGGCGCGGGTAGTGCGCTCGATGCGCGTCGCGACATCGGTCCATTTGTGGCTTCAGCGCAGACAAAGAATGTTTCCGGAGCGCAGGTTGCCGACCTTTTGATTGGCGAGATTGGTCGCCTGGCTACCGCTCCGCTGCTCGACGCCGAATTGACTCCCCGCAAGGCGGTTCTGGTGGGCGGCTTCGCGCGTAATCTGGAGCAGGTCAACGGGCTGGTGGGCCAGGTGGCATCGCTCGCAGTCCAGGGATTGCCACTTGACGACATCAACCACTACATCAACAACGTCCAGGTGATTACCGCGAGTGACGTGCAGCGTTTCGCCGGCGTTTTTCTGAACGCGAAAGAGTCGAGCATCATCATCGTCGGCAACGCGAAGGAATTTTTGCCGGAGCTGCAAAAGCAATTCAAAAACGTGGAAGTGATTCCGATTGCCGAGCTTGATCTGAACAGCGCCAGCCTGCGTAAGAAGAATTAACGTGACGTGAGCGATTGAATTTGCCGATGAAGAATTTGCGGACTTACATTGCAATCTGCTTTCTGCTCTCCGTGCAACTCACCGTAGCTGCGCGGACGAATCTTCTTCAGGACGAATCCCACGCGGACTCTCGCACATATGCGCGTCAACTTTCGAGCATCGATCCATTGGTACGTCAGGCCGGAGCCGAAGGGCTGGCCCGCATAGTTGCTCTTGATCAGAAGAAACTTGTCGAGGGTTACCTACTCGAAGAGAAGGACAAGCGAGTGCGGCTGGCGCTGAACTGGGCCCTCTATCGCATGGGCAAATCGGAAACGTTATTTCAAATCGTCCGCGATCTCGACTCGCCACGTCACGATCAGGCGGCTGATTACCTGACTCATCTTGAGAGCCCGCAGCCGCTGTACATATTTCTGCCGCAAGACAACATGCCATCAAAGGTAAAGGTCAGATTGCTGGAAGTTTTGGGGCAGATCGGCGACGCGGAAACACTCAAGCAGATCAAACCATTCATTGAATCATTTGACCCGAAGATTTCCCAGGCCGCACAGTTTGCCACAAACCAAATCCAACATCGACTGGATGAGCCTCAGCCTGCGGTGAAGACTCGTCCCCGCGTTGTGGGCAACGCTGCGCCGCCCTCGCCTTGAAGTTCTCTGTGTCGTCCGTGGTGATTATTTTCCTTTCGCAAGTTATACTGCGGCTCGCCAAACATGCACCGAAGCCTCCGCACATTCCTCGATCTACTGACCCGCGAAAAAGACTTGATCGTCATCGACGCTGAAGTCGATCCATATCTCGAAGTTGCCGAGATCCATCGTCGCGCGATCGAGTGTGGCGGCCCCGCGCTGCTCTTCAAGCGAGTGAAGGGAAGCCGATATCCGGTCGTTACGAATCTTTTTGGCACTCAGCGACGAATCGAGTTGGCCTTTGGTCCCAAGCCCGAAGAGCTGGTGCGCGAGCTGGCTCGAATTGCGGAAGCTCTGCTGCCGCCGCGTCCCGCGGAGTTGTGGCAGCATCGAGCGTTGGCGCTGGACTTTTTGAAACTCGGCACACGCAACACGAGACGCGCGCCCGTCACCGAAGTCGTCGATCGTCCCGCGCGACTTGATGAGTTGCCGGTGCTAACCACCTGGCACGAAGACGGTGGGCCATTCATCACGCTGCCGCTGGTCTACACCGAGAATCCGCTTACGAAAAAACACAACCTCGGCATCTATCGCCTGCAAGTCTACGACGCGCAATCGACCGGCCTGCATTGGCAAATTCAAAAGGGCGGCGGTTTTCATTACAAAGAAGCGGAAGCGCTCTTGCAACCTCTGCCGATAACAGTTTTTCTTGGCGGCCCACCGGCGCTGATTCTCGCCGCAATCGCGCCGCTGCCTGAAGATGTTCCCGAGCTGATGCTGGCGTCGCTAGTGGCCGGAGAAAAGATCCGAATGGCTAAGGACCCGCTCGGTGGAGTTCATCGCCTTGCGGCGGAAGCCGAGTTTGCGTTGGTCGGTCAGGCGGCACCGCGCGAGCGCCGGCCCGAAGGTCCGTTCGGCGATCATTATGGTTACTACTCGCTTCAACACGACTATCCAGTCTTTCACGTCGATGCTGTCTTTCATCGCCGCGATGCAATCTATCCCGCGACGGTCGTTGGCAAACCGAAGCAGGAAGATTTCTTCCTTGGTGACTATTTACAGCAATTGCTGTCGCCCCTGTTTCCGTTGGTGATGCCGAGCGTGCGCGATCTGTGGACTTATGGCGAAACAGGATTCCATTCGCTTTGCGCCGCCGTCGTGCGCGAGCGATACGCGCGCGAGGCACTTGTCTCCGGCTTTCGCATACTTGGCGAAGGTCAGTTATCGTTGACAAAGTTTTTGATCCTGACTGACACGCCACAGGACCTGCACAACTTTCCGAAACTGCTCGAGCACGTTCTCGCGCGCTTCGTTCCAGAGAAGGACCTGTTCATCTTCTCAAACGTCGCGATGGACACGCTCGACTACACCAGCGGGAAAGTTAACGAAGGCAGCAAAGCGATCATGCTTGGCTTAGGCGATGCGGTGCGTGACCTGCCGCGCGAATTTCATGGAGCGTTGCCCCGCGATGTTACGAGAGCCGAAATGTTTTGCGGCGGCTGTCTCGTCGCTCAAGGTTTGCCCTATACGCAGGATCCTGAACAGGCGGCGCGCTTGGCGCGGGAACAGGTGTTCGCTGACTGGCCGCTGATCGTTTTGCACGACGATGCGCGCGTCGCGAATTCAGTTACCGATTTCCTTTGGTCAACCTGGACGCGGTTCGAGCCCGCTGGTGACATTTACGCCGCTGAGACGAACGTCGTGCGCCATCATCTCGTCTATCGCGGTCCGATAGTAATCGACGCGCGCAAGAAGCCGAGCTTGCCGGATGAGCTGATTGTCCGCGAAGACATCGCGCGGTTGGTCGATCGGCGTTGGCGGGAATATTTTCCCAGCGGCTTGTAGGACAGGCGTTAGCGCTCCGTTAGGAGCGAAATGTTTATAGGAACTCGATTTGAAACAGTTCTGACTTCACGAGCGGCATTAATGCCGCTCGTGAAGAAGGTCAAGAAGAGAGCGTGCCGTCGCTATAACATCACGTTCCTAACGGAACTAAAGATCAATTTGTCGGGAGGAGAGCGGCGGCCTCGTCAATTCATTGCAGAAGAAGCTCAAAAGACGAATCCTGGTCGGTAGCGCTGCGGCAATTCTCTTTTGTTTATTTCTGGCGACGTGGTCGCTCTTCATCGAACCCAACCGTCTCGTCGTTCACCAACAGACAATTCAGATTAACAACTGGCCGAAAGAACTCAGCGGTTTGCGCATCGCCCTGATCGCAGACGTTCACACCGGCGGGCCATTCATCGACGAGAAGAAACTGCGCCAGATCGTCGTGCGCACTAACGAACTCAAGCCCGATCTAATCGTTCTGCTTGGCGATTACATGTCGCCCAACAGTTGGCATAGTCACCGCGTCGAACCGGAAGTAACCGCGGCTGTATTAAAAGACCTGCGCGCGCCGCTTGGCGTTTACGCGGTGCTTGGCAATCACGACTGGTGGTACAACGGCGAGAAGGTGCGCCGTGCTCTCGAACAAAACGGCATTCGGGTTTTGGATGATGAGGTCGCGGAGATTAAGTGGCGCGACAAGTCTTTCTGGCTGGCTGGTCTGGCTGATCTATGGACCCGGCCACAACACGTCACTGAAACGATTGCGAAAGCGCCGCCCGGATCAACTGTAATCGCGTTGACACACAATCCCGATATTTTTCCGGACGTTCCACAGCGCGTGCCACTGCTGTTGGCGGCTCATACGCACGGCGGACAGGTGAACATTCCGCTGATTGGCACTCCGATTGTGCCCTCTAACTTCGGGGCGAAGTATACGGCCGGCCACGTGTTCGAAAACGATCACCACATGTTCGTCACCACCGGAATCGGCACGAGCATTCTGCCGGTTCGCTTTCGCGTGCCGCCGGAGATTGTGGTTCTGACGATTAACTAATCGGCCTTTAGTAGTGAATGACCGCAGTGTAACGGTCATTGTAATCCGATAGTGTCACTCCAGAGCAGCTCAGGGTGAGCGTGTGCTGACCCTGGCTAAGCTGAATAGGGATGTATGCAGGCAGTACGGCTCGGTGGGTGGCATTCCCATTGGAAAATACTTGCGCGGCCCCGACCACCCGACCGTCGAGAGCAATGTCGATTTCGATTAAGGTATTTACGGTCTGAGACCATACCGACCCGTTGACCTCTATATACATCGGCTCATCGCCGAGGGCGTTAAAGGTCTGGGTTATGGGTAACGGTCCTGCCTGCATAATTATTACTTGGACTGCCATCTTGATTCTCCTTTTTTTGCTGAGGACTTGAAATGCTTTGAAGCGTGTCTAGAACGACAAGCAAAGTATTCCTTTCGCGGAAGAGTTGTCAATACATTGTTAGACATCCTATGAACATTGCGTTCCTAATGGAACGCTGAAGTCCTGCAATTTCACACCTGACTCAGCACGTCGATGATGTGCGGCACGTCGTTGCTCTCGCGCACGCGTATTACGTGAAGGCCGAGACGGATGAGCCATTCCTTTGGACTCCCGATCAAAGAGCCGAGTGCTGCGACACCGTCATCGAGGATGCTCAGTTCGCGGGCCAGGCGATCTGTCGGCGTCGAGTTGATCATGTTGGCGACCAGCCATGCGCTGGCGCGAGCTTTCCCCAGGCTAAAGTTGATCAGCCTGTCCTCACTCTGTGAAGCGTAACGGTCGAGGAGCTTGATCCACGGCGAGACCTCTTCAACGTCTGATCGCACTTTCACAAGCATGCCTCCCAGAATATTGTTTATCTGATTGAAATCATGTTCGAGCAAAGGCAGCTCGGCTCCGGGCGCAACCGATTGTGCGGCGATGCCCAGATCGAAATTGATGTGTGCGTTCATGCCGGTCAACAAATGCTGAAGAATGATCGGTGGCCATTTGGCGGCGATTTGAAACGAGACGAGCCAACATTTGCTCAACTGTTCGCCGCGGCGAAAGCTTCCGAGCGCGGCGAGGTACCGGTTGGCAAATGTTACGTCGAGCCTTTCCATTCGCGGGCCGTCCTCGAACGCACCAGCCGCGATGCCTTCTTTCACTTTCAAGGTAACGTTGCGATAGAGAGCGGCAAAGAAGCCAAGACGATCCCGTTCGTTGCGCGCGCGAAAAATTATCTGATCGAGTTCAGTCAGGACTTCATCGATTGTTTGTGGGGTCATGTGAGTTGCTTTTATCGATCCAAACAGAAACTCGCATCAGCGGGGCCGCGCAAAGTCGGCCATAAGCAAGAACGGGAAAGCAAGGAAAGGCTCAGTTGTTAGATGGGTGTTTTCGTTCGTTCACACCAACATTTTCAAAAGGCATGTTTAGCACGCAAGTATGCGCACTCCCGACAATACTTCTATTTGAACATACTGTCCGGATCGTCAATCGCGAAGAATCCTCGGACCGGATTCGGATCCATTGCGAGGCCGTGGGAGTCGGTGCTTATCAACTTACCGTGGAGACCACCGCCGCCCGACGGGTCGAACTTTATGATACTTACCTCGAGAGGAGCGTTGGGGTCGTAAATGAGAATTCGCAAATCGTCGGGGTAGAACCACTCATAACCCATCGCCACTACCTGATGGTTCTGCGTAGGATCGTCGAATCCGGCGGCCTGAATGAGACAGACGATCCGCGAATGATTATTGTCTAGCGACTGCTTGAGATTCGGCCATTCGTTCTTTCTGGTTTGCGGTCCCAGCCCTGGCTCGATTCGATGGGCATCCAGAATATCAAAGGGCGCCTCATCCGGCATCGCCTGGAATAACAGCACCCGTGCCCAGGCTGTCGGAAACAAAGTCACAGCCTGCCTTTTAATTAGCTCCCAGAACAACTCCAATTCCGGACAATCCTCTTTGGGAGGTTCCGTATTTGGCGGCAGGGAGCGACCGTTCCGGACGCGATCGAGGGCGCCAAAACACATTCCGCCGCACAGACCCATTGTCCAAGTCTTTTGGCCGAAAAAGGGGCCCTTTATCTTGAAAGAGTTTGGAAATTTGAAGCTATGGATCTGAGGCTCGAAAGAGGTCCGCGATGACCACCTTGGGAGAAGGCCCGGCCACTCATGTGCAATAGACTTTGGCGGAAAGACTTTGCTGCCTGCACCGGCCTGATTTACAACGATGATCACCTCCTCGCCCTTAAAGAAGAGTGTTTGACCGGGAAGCCAATCGACCACAGCGTCAATGTCTGAGTTCCAATTGCCATCCCACCGTTTCAGAGGTTTCATGCCGTCGGAAGTAATCGTGTGATTAGCCAACGAGACTTCGGCGTATTGCTCGCCCTTGAAAAAATAGACTGTGCCGGTGTTTCCCGGCGCCCACGCCGCGTCGATATCGGAATTCCAGATGCCATGCCAGTCCGCTTTGATCGGCTTGGGATAGCCGCTGACCGCCTTCTTACTCTCGACGTCGACCTTGATGCACTCGGAGCCTTTGAAGAAGTAAGCGGTGGTATGGTCCTCGAGGAACGCGGCATCGGGTGACGCCGGCCAAAGTCCCGCCCAGTTGCCCTTGATTGATTTGGGATATCCATCGTCCATTCGCGTGGTAGCTATGTCCCAGCGCAGGTAGCGTCCATAAAGCCCGCCTGGGAGAAAGAAATAGGCCTTCCCATTCGGCCACCTCACACCCGTTGTCATTCGTGAGTTCATGTGCATCCTCCTGGTGCTATGGCGGCCACAAATATAGCACGCCCATTCACCGTCTTACATTGGTAGTTCAAGGATTCTCCCAAAGAGCGCTTTGGTGCCGCGTTTCGCTCGAATTGTCGAATCGCGCCGCGATAATCGTACTTGCTGCGCGAAGCCGACGATATATCTGTAGCCCACAGCGCAAGAGGAGTCGCGCAAGAACGCCGGCGCGCACGCCGCCGGATCACTCTCCTTGCGTGACATCCAATCGCCGAGCTCGCCATTCGCTCAGGATCCGTCATTCCAAGCTATTCTTGAACCACCAAAGTGCCACGTCTTCAATGTAGATGAACACGAAGTCCTCACCGATCACATTGAAGCGCATCCGATTGGTGCCGTGTCTGAGAACGTTGCCGCCGATGACTTTATTTATCGTCCCAAAATAGTCTGACAGCTTGTAGTTCGCGACCTCGAGCTCGTTGATCGTGATCTGAATGTCAGCTGGTCCGCCGTCCGCCTTGACAGTGAACGTCAAGATGGAGTGCACGTTGAGAACGGCGTTCGATCCCAGAGTGAACGAGAGGGGTTGGTCGATGGTGCCCCCGGGGCCACCTTGCAGCTTGCCGACATGAATCGCCGAGTAGTCACATACGCCATGCATGTTCGTTTGCTCCTTTTATGTTATGCCTAACGTCCGAGTTCAGTACCTTAGTAGTGATTGCGGCGAGCGTATATGCCGGATTCGCTGGAGCGTAAACAGCACCATGCCCACCAAACCCACACGTGCGTGTCGAGGACGATCACTTGGACGCTTCCCAGTCTTCGGTGGCGACTGGCTCAAACGGCCCTGTGTAGGTCACCGGCGTCCCACGCAGTGGATATGCGCCGTTGTCCCGCGGCGTAGCCTTCGCGAGGACAATAACCTCGACGGTCTCGCCCGCGTGAAACGGAAGACCATCGAGCGTCAATGTGCCATCTTTTTGCAGCGTCGTTTCGATCCGGTGCGTGGACATATGAACCCTCCGAGCAATTAAACCAACATTATAGTCGCATCGTGTGCACTTGGCAGCAACCCCAAACGGCTTTCTTACGCAGTCCGCGCAGCGGACGAATGATAATAGCCCAGCAGTTCACTGCTGGGACTAGCAGCAAATTGAAACGCAGTCCGTGAAGCGGACGAATGAAAGAGCATCTGCGACATCGGCCGTTCAGCCGTCCGTCTCGCGGACTTCGCCGCGAAACCAGCGTCTTTTCCCAGCGATGAATCGCTGGGCTATTGTCAGTCGTCCGCTCGCGCGGACTAGCTGGCGCAAGCAGCCAGCTTGGGCGGACCGGTAGTCCGCGCTACTGTCCCGTTCATACTTCTCAAACTACCTTTCCCCCGAGAAGACCACCCAGCGCTCCAAACCCCCACCTTCGCCATGGTGAGGATGCTTTGAAGTAGCTCTTGTCGTGCTGGCGGAAGTTCTCCAGTTGTAGCGAGGACCAGTGAACGCAGATCAGCGTAAACAGGAGTGTTCCGATAGCCACCGTCAAGAACACAAGCTTGAACCTTGGGTCTATTCGTGTAGATTCTGAAACGGCAGTATGGGCGATCCGATCAGCTGCTTCGGCACGAGCTTCCAATCCCTTGGGGCATATGTAACGCCCTTCCGCTTCAAGCCAGAATGATGGTCGACGTGGTTGCTTTACACATTCAGCAGCGAGCTTTCCCCTTTTCGCTAATGCACTATTAGCCATAACTCATCACCTCCTCTTAACAGATCAGCTCTTCGGGTAGCGCAGTACATCGCCCGAGTTGGCCGGTCGCGGCGATTAGCAACAACCTCGCATCCGACAATCAAGTCGGCAACTACAGTTGTTAATCGCGTTCACTGCGGAAGCCGAATCGTGAACACCGCGCCGCCCGCGGGATTATTCGCGGCGGTCAGCGTGCCGCCGTGTTCGGTGATCACTCGATGGGCGAGAGCGAGTCCGACGCCGTGGCCTTTTGCTTTCGTGGTGAAGAAGGGAATGAAGATGCGTTGAAGATCCGTGTTGGGAATTCCTTCGCCGGTGTCTTTGATCTCGACGACCGCCCACTCTTTGCCGCTGGTATCTTTTTCATTGGACGCACGCACGTGAACCTCGCGCGGTTTTTTGTCTTCCGCAATAGCTTCGGCTGCGTTGCGAATTAGATTTAGTACGGCTTGACGCAGCATGCGTTCGTCGGCGCGGATTTGAAGTCTCTGCGGTCGCTCCGGTCCTTCTCTATCTGATGAACCTGAGCCCTCCCTTACGGTCGGGCTTCCGCCCCGCTCGCGAGCGTGTTCGACGATCAGGTTGACGTTGAGTTCTTCGAACAGCGGCCCCAGCTCGCGCTTGCACTCGTCAATCAACTCATCGAGCGAAACGTCCTCGAGTTGCAGTGGCTGCGGGCGCGCGAAGTTAAGAAAGGACGTGATCATCTCTGAGAGATTGCGCACCTCGTTGAGCAGAGACTCAGTGGCTACTCGGCCGTGCTCGTCGAGTTTTAGATTTTGCAGCAGTTGCGCGTAACCATGGAGCGTGGCGATGGCATTCTTGAACTCGTGCGCGAGGCCGGCAGACATCTCGCCGAGGCTCTCGAGGTTGCGCTTGAGTGCGACCTGTTCGCGCAATTGCGTCACCTCGGTGATGTCGGTCAGCAAACACAAAGCGCCGCGCGCGCCGCGATCCGGTGACAGATCGATCGGCGCAATAGTCGCGCCCAGGCGTCGCACCGCGCCGCTGCTGGTTACGGTTTCAATCTCTTCGCGGCGATAGAGTCTTCCAGTTTCCAAACACTGCTCAACGGTTTCAGCCAGGCGCGGCACTTTGTCCAGCAACGTTCGGACCGGCTGGCCCAGCTCGTTGCCGTCAATTTCCAGCAGCGCGCGCCCCGGAGCGTTGATAGCCATCGAGCGGCCGTTGCCGTCAAACGCGATGAGAGCCGAAGGCACGCTCGCGACGATGCGCTCACTGAATCGCTCGGCGGAATCAGCGCGCTCGCTGGCCTGCGCGCTCAATCTTTCAAGTTCCTTTTGTTGCGCCTGGAGCTTCGCGACCACGGACTGAAATGTTTCGAGCACGAATTGCGCTTCATCGGTTGATTTGAGCGTGTGGGCGGCGACCGGAGCGCGTTCGGCCTCACCGACGAGCTGACGGTAGGGACGCACCAGCCAGCGCAGCAGAAACAGGATACAGAAGAGACTGACAATCAGGATGGCGATGAACGCCGTCAGCAGAATTGGTCCGCGCGCCGCGGCGTTCAGCGGTGCCAGCGCATAGAGCAAGCCGGCGAAAAGCGTCGCCAGCAGAAAGAAGCCGGTCAGCAGCGCGACAGTTAGTTGGAGACGATTGCGAGCCATTTCATTTAGCCACAGAGGCACAGAGGCACAGAGAGAAAAAGAAAGCAGATAGAAGCCATTAGCGTTGCGTTATAACTTGAGCGGTTGAAATTCATAAATCTTTCTCTGTGTCTCCGTGCCTCTGTGGCAATCCTATCTGAACTGTCCGGCGTACCATTCAACGATATGCGAACCAAACAGCAGCGCGGCGATTGCGCCGATACCAAGAAAGACTCCGAAAGGCAGAAGCATCTGCATGTTTCGTCTGCGCTGACGCATCATCAGCCCGATGCCAATGATCGAGCCTGAGAGCACACCCATGAAGATGGTAAGAATTGTCAGTCGCCAACCAAAATAAGCTCCGACCATAAACATCATCTTCACATCGCCGAGACCCATGGCTTCAATGCCGCGCAGCTTTTCCCACGTCCATCCCATCAGCCACAGCGATCCGCCGCCAATGAGCCCGCCAATTACCGCACCCAGGAGCGATGCCGCCCACACCGGCAAACCGTGAAGAATCCCACCCATTAGCGACGCGAGATCGTCGAAGTGTGGCGAGCCTGTTAAGTAGGGAATCGCGAGCCGAGCGACCAGCGCGAACACGATGCCGGGATACGTGATCGCATTTGGCAGCAGCATGTGTTCAGCATCGATGAAAATCAAAGCTACCAGCGCGCTCGCGAAAACAAGATCGAAAGGCAGCGCGGGCGTCAGCCCATCGCGCCACGTCACCGCGACAAACAGCAACGCAGTTAACAACTCCACCGCGGGATAACGAAATGAGACTGCCGCGTGACACGAGCGGCAGCGCCCGCGCAGCAGCAAATAACTCAAAACCGGAACGTTGTCGTAGAAAGCAATGGCGGCGCCGCACGAGGGACAGCGCGAATTCGGAAAGACGATTGACTGCTCGCGTGGCAATCGATGAATGATGACATTAAGAAAGCTGCCGATGATCGCGCCGACAAGTCCGGCGACGCCGTAGATAAAAGATGGCGGAATCAGATTCAGGTCAGGGAAGACTGCGGTCAGGGAAGGATGCATGCCTCAGGCATTGTATATTATTTCGAAGGGCTTGCGACGCTGATCTGGCCGACCCCTAAAGGACGTAGCCACTGATGTGGATGGGGCGCTCTATGAGTCTAAGTGAAGTAAATTTGCGCGGTACCATTCGATGGTGCGCTTCAGGCCTTCGTCCAGATTGACCTCGGGTTGCCAGCCAAGGCGCGTTTCCGCTTTATCGGCCGACAAATACTGAGCATCGATCTCTCGTTCGATCTTGGTTTCCAATAGCACCTGCGGCGTTAGCTGTTCTGCCTTGCCGGCCAGACCAATGATTCGCTTAACCAGATCCAAAACCTGCACCGGCTTGCCGGAGCCGAAGTTGAAAGCCTCTCCGGCGGTCTCTCCGATCTTCTCGGCCAATAGCAGATACCCACGCGCCACATCGTCGGTGTAAACAAAGTCGCGCACGGGCGTGCCGTCACTGCGAATGATGGGCGCCTCATCGCGCAGCACTGACACGATCGTCGCGGGCACCAGCCGCGACCAATTCAGATCGCCGGGACCGTAAATGTTTGCGAACCTCGTGACGGCGACAGGCACGCGGTAAGTATTGGCGAAGGAGCGGGCCAACACGTCGGTGCAGACCTTGGAAGCGTCGTAGGGAAATAGTCCGCGCAGATCGAAATCCTCGCGATAGGGCAACTGCTGATGTGTGCCGTAGGCCTTGTCGCTCGACGCAACTACGATCCGTTGCACTGATCCACTGCGGCGACAGGCTTCGAGCAGGCAGTAGGTGCCACGTATGTTCGACTCAAATGTCGAAAGTGGAGACTGATTGGCAACGCCAACGAACGCTTGCGCAGCGAGGTGAAACACGGCGTCAATCCCATATTCGTTGAGGATGCGCTCCATCAGCGGCAGGTCTTCGACCGCTCCATTGATGACCGTGACCTTTGTCCGCAGATCGAAGAGGTCGAGCGGATTGACGTTTACCGCGTCGCGCTGCAAACAGACAACGCGTGCTCCCTGGGCCACCAATTGGCGGGCGACATGCGACCCAACAAAACCAGTCGCGCCGGTAACGAATGCTGTACGATTGGTCCAGAACGGCATTACAGTCTCTACCTTCGCGGGCAACCGTCGTAGTTGCGGCAGCTACCAAACTCTCCAGGCTGCCCGGCCCGTCTCCCATAGTTGATTAAATTCAACATTATCCTTAAAGGTGTCCATGCACTTCCAAAAGCCAGTGTGGAAGTAGGCCATCAATTGACGCTCATCTGCAAGGCGCTCGAATGTTTCACGCTCCAGGATGCTGTTCTCGTTGAGATAATCGAAAACGCGACGATGAAATACAAAGAAGCCGCCATTACTCCACTCCTTCATCGGCGGCTTCTCCTGAAACTCCGTAACGGCCCCCCCGGAATCCACTTTGAGCAGTCCGAAGTTTGACTGGGGATGCACCGCGGTGAGTGTCGCGATACGACCATGCTGGAGATGGAAGTTGATCAAGGCGCGCAGATCGATGTCAGCGAGTCCGTCGCCGTAAGTTACGCAAAAATTCTCATCATCGCCCAGATACGACTCGACGCGTTTGATACGCCCGCCCGTGTTGGTCTCAAGCCCTGTCTCAACAAATGCGATGCTCCGGTCGTCCGCACTTTCTGACGAGTGATGATCTGCGGGCGCAAATTCCAGCTTGAAATCCTGGTAGGTCGCGCGATGCTCGGCAAAGTAGCGCTTGATTTCTTCACCCAGGTGTCCCAAACCGAGGATGAATTTGGCGAGTCCAAAGTGCGCGTAAAGGTTGATGATGTGCCAGAGCACGGGTTGGCCGCCGATGTCGATGAGCGCCTTGGGGACCGAGACGCCGTGTTCACCTAACCTGGTGCCGCGGCCGCCACAAAGAATCACTGTTTTCATCATTGAGATTGCGAGTTAGCCTTCTCCCAGACCTTAGCATGCTTCAGAAAAACACTGTACGCAGTGAACATCGCAATGATCACACCCTGCACGCCGTCGCGGAAACCCTGCTTCAGGATAAACGTTCTGATAAAAGCTGCCACGGGTAAAATAAGAAGGTCACGGCCGTGAACGCGCTTGCCCTTCTGGTGATGATAAGCAGCAGCCAGAGTTGTGTATTCATCGAGGACTCTGTGATGCTCACTCAAATCACGTTTCGTATAGTGCAGTAACTCGCCTTGCAGAGTCTCAACTGTTCCGCGAACACGGGCAGTTTCATGCGGCGCGACGCCGTCCCAATAACTTGCGGTCTTTTGGTATAGCCGCATTTGATAGTCGGGATACCAACCAGAGTGTTTGATCCAGCGGCCAAGATATTGGGTGCGGCGGGCAAGGCGAAAGCCCGCGGGCAGATTTTCGGGATCGCGCCGGCGCAGATTGGCGATCTCCTCACGCAACTCCGGCGTCAGGCGTTCGTCCGCGTCGATCCAGAAGATCCAATCGCCGGTAGTCTGGGCATCGGCAAACTCGTGTTTGTCTCTGTAGCCCTTGAACTCACGATTGAATACGCGGTCAGTATATTGTCGGGCGATTTCAACCGTGCGATCTACTGAGTTTGAGTCGACGATTACAATCTCGTCCGCCCAGGAAACAGTCTCACAGACTGACGCGATATTAAGTTCTTCGTTGTGAACTATGATGGTTGCAGAGATTTTCACGATTCGACTCTCGCGACTTGCGACTGCCTTAGACCTGGTGGTTGGTTTACCTTAGCAATCGCAAATCGGAGATCGCAAGTGTTCTTAGGGAACAACGCCGGTTTCAACTGTCACGTTGTTGGCCCGCAGCGTCACCGAAGTGGCGCGTTGCAGCGAGGCCAGCGCCTTGTTGTAATCGGTCTCGGCGCGTAGCTCTGCATCTCTCGCGTTAGCCAGAGCATTCTCCCGCTGAAACAGTATGAAGGTGGTCGAGCGTCCTACGGAATACAAGCGCTGCTCCCCTTCGAGTTGCAGTTCCGCATTCGCGCGCGCCTCACGCGCGGTCAGAACTCGGCGTCGAGAAGTCTCAACGGACTGCGCGGCATTGCGCACGTCAACTTCAACCACTTGCTCAGTTGACCGCACCGAAGCGTCGAGTTGCTCCTTCTGAATTCGCGCGCCGGCCAGATTAGCCTGCGCGGTCTGGTTCTTCAGCGGAAACTGAATCGCGACGCCGACTGTGATGTTGCGTGTGCTAAAGCCTCCGAGGTTGCTGAGATCTTTTCCGTACCCACCGACCAGATTGGGTGGTGGCGCCGTGCACCGAGGATTTGTCACCGGGTCACAGGACGTTCCGGCCAAACCAGTCGATGCTACTGTTGCTTGCAGGTCAACCTGTGGCCTGGTCTGATTTTTGAAGTACTGAAGATCGAGGCCATTTATCTCCCGCTGCATGCGCAAGCTTTGTAGTTCGGGCCTATTCTTTCGCGCCTCTGCGAGCGCCTCGTCCAGGTTAACCGGAGTCAGGTCAAAGCTGGGCGTGTCAGTTGGCGTAACGGCCGCAGTCCACTCAGGAGCGCTCGGATCTTTCAGTATCAACTGCTTGAGAACGTTCTCGGCTGTGGATACGGATTGCACGGCGACCAACAGCGTCGATTCGCGATTCGCCAGTTCTGTTTGCACTTCAGCACGGGCCAGCGGAGCCGCAGCGCCGGCGGCGATCTGCGCTTCAACGCGCTTCAGGTTCTCCCGTGACAAGTTGAGGTTTTCGAGCTGAATCTGCTGGTCTCGCAAAGCAAAAACCAAATCCCAGTAGGCGCTCTGGACCTGAGAAATGATGTCGATCGTTTTACGGCGAAAATCAGCGTCGGATTGTTCGAGCCGCTTCTTCTGCACGCGGATCGAATGCCGGTTTGCGTCGATCGAGCGATTACGCAACAACGGCTGATTAAATTGTAAAGAGAGGTTGGACGAGTAAAACGGATTGAGAGTGCTGCTGGTAGCGCTGGTGGTAGTCTTGGAGTTGGCGAAACTCAACGTATAGTTTCCGCCGCCCGTCGCGAACAATTTATTGATCGAGGGACTCAGCGTATAAACCGTACTTGAAGTAGTGCCCCCAACTGCGCCGCTAAATATGCTGGTCTGCGGCGTAACGCGCTTATCGATCTGCGGCGTTATGGAAAAGAGCGGCTGGTAAACTCCCTGCAGCGAGCGAAGCACGGTTTCAGAATAGCGCACGTCGTCGCGCGCGACCTCGATGTCGTTGTTATTCTGAAGCGCGCGCTTAATTGCATCGTTGAGGCTGAGTGAGATCCCGTTTGCGCCCGTGATGCCGAGTCGCTGCATGTTCGGCAGCGGCGGCAAAGGCCTCGGCTCGATCTTGGGAAAGTTCGGCGCCGGCGGCTCCTGATTCGTGGCAGGAGGGTTAGGGTTCTGCTGCGGGTTTTGTCCTCCGGGTGTGCCTGGCGGCGCGGTCGGACTGTTCTGTTCAGACCCCGGTGGGCGCGTGGCATCGCGCTGAGCGGGGTTTGACGGAGGCGTCGGCGATGGCGTTTGCGCCGCGACGAATACACACGACGCGCAAAGAGTTGCGCCAAGCGCGAGCAGTCGAATCAGTTTGCGAGCATTGACGGTAGTCATCGGATCAGAGCTCCTTACGGTTCAAGTCTTGAATTAGCGAACTGCCGGACACCTATGTTGCCGAACAGACTTCACCTGATCAAGTCGGTACTACGCTATTTGCATGATCGCAGTTTCAAAAACTGAACACAAGACTCTTAACTTGACACTCCGTGGCCGCGCCGAATAATCTCTTTTTTCTTTGCATCAGCACATTTTTCTGTCCAATCGTGTATGCTTTCGCCGCGGCTTTCGGTGTGCGCTGAAAGTAGACGAAACCCGTTACTAAGAACTCGAGGAGGGAATTGAGCAAATGGCAGTGAAGGTTGGCATCAATGGATTTGGCCGCATCGGCCGCAACATTTTTCGCACGTCGCTTGGCGACAAAGACATTGAGTTTGTAGCAGTCAACGATCTGACGGACACGAAAACGCTCGCGCACCTGCTCAAGTACGATTCGGTGCTGGGAAATCTGGACCACGAGATCACTTCGACCGAGACCGGAATCAAAGTTGAGGGCCAGGAGTTTCGCGTCTTCTCGCAACGAGACCCGGCGGCGATCGATTGGGAATCAGTCGGCGCGGAGATCGTTATTGAATCGACCGGGCTCTTCACCAAAGCCGAAGACGCGCGCAAACACCTGCGCGGTTCAGTCAAAAGAGTGATCATCTCCGCGCCGGCAAAGAATGAAGACATCACGATCGTGCTCGGCGTCAACGAAGATAAATACAATCCCGCGGAGCATCACATCATTTCGAATGCGTCGTGCACTACTAACTGTCTAGCGCCGGTGGCAAAAGTGATTCATGAAAAGTTTGGCATCCGTTCGGCGCAGATGACTACTATCCATTCGTACACCAACGATCAGCAGTTACTCGATTTGCCGCACAAGGATCTGCGTCGCGCGCGCGCCGCCGCGCTGTCGATGATTCCGACTTCAACCGGAGCGGCAAAAGCCGTCGCACTGGTGTTACCGGAACTGAAAGGAAAATTCGACGGCATCTCGGTGCGCGTGCCAACGCCGAATGTGTCGCTGGTTGACGTCGTGATGGACGTGGAAAAAGAAACCAGCAGCGAAGAAGTGAATCGCGCCTTGAAGAACGCGGCGAACGAAGAGCTACGCGGCATCCTGGCGTTCTCGGAAGAGCCGCTGGTTTCATCCGACTTCAAAGGCAATTCGAATTCTTCGATCGTCGACGCGGAGTACACGAAGGTGATCGGCGGACACATGATCAAGGTGCTTTCGTGGTACGACAACGAGTGGGGTTACTCCTGCCGCGTGCGCGACCTGATCAAGTACATCGCCGCAAAGGGCCTCTGAGCACGCCTGTTGTCGTGGCGACATTGAAGAATGCCGAAGCTCTCAGTCAAAGATTTGGATCTTAAAGGCAGCCGCGTTTTCATTCGCGTCGATTTCAACGTTCCGATCAAAGACGGCAAGGTCACAGACGATACGCGTATTCGCGCCTCACTGCCGACGATACAATACGCAATTGAACAGGGCGCGCGAGTGATCCTTGCCTCGCATCTCGGCCGGCCCAAGGGACAACGCGTCGATAAGTACACGCTCCGGCCAGTCGCCGAACATCTTTCAATCTTGCTCGGCAAACCGGTGGCCTTCGCCGAGGATTGCATCGGCGACGTAGCACAGGCGAAGGTGAAGGCGTTGCAGGCAGGCGGCGTCTTGTTACTCGAGAATCTTCGCTTTCATCCGGAGGAAGAGAAAAACGACGACGCATTCGCGCAGCAGCTTGCCGCCCTTTGCGATGTTTACGTCAACGACGCATTTGGCGCGGCGCATCGCGCGCACGCTTCGACTGCCGGGATCACAAAATATGTAGCGCAGTCGGCCGCCGGATTGTTGATGCAGAAGGAACTCGAATACCTTGGCCGCGTTATTAACAATCCCGAACATCCGTTTGTCGCGATTCTGGGCGGCGCTAAAGTTTCGGACAAAATTCCGGTAATCAATGCTTTGATCGATCGGAAGGTGGACCGGATTCTGATCGGCGGCGCGATGGCCTACACGTTTTTCAAGGCCGAAGGTTTCACTGTGGGCAAGTCTCTGGTCGAAAACGAAATGTTGCAGACGGCGCGGGAGATCAAGCAACGCGCCGAAGCGCTTGGCGTCCAGTTGTTGTTGCCGACCGATCATCAGGTGGTGGATAGTTATGAACCGGTGAAAGGCCAAAAGATTCTGGCGAAGACGATCCCGATTGAGTTTACGAACGCCGGACACGCCGGCATGGACATCGGCGCAGAGACAGTTGCTCATTTCGCCAACGCTTTGCGTGACGCGCGCACGATCATCTGGAATGGGCCGATGGGAGTTTTTGAAGAACCGCCTTTCAACGAGGGAACTCTCGGCATCGCGCGCGCAGTCGCAGAGGCCGCCGATCGTGGCGCGATCGTGGTTGTTGGTGGCGGCGATTCAGTTTCTGCGATCACGCAAGCGGGCGTGGCCGATCGCATTACGCACATTTCCACCGGCGGCAGTGCGACGCTGGAGTTTTTGGCTGGCAAGGAATTGCCAGGTGTTGCGGCACTGAACGATCGGACTTAACCCACAAAGACACGAAGTCACAAAGTGGTTAAGTGGAAATCTTCGTGCTCTTTGTGGCTTTGTGGTTATCCTTGGTTGATTCCTATGAGAAAACCTGTCATTGCCGGAAACTGGAAAATGTACAAGACCGTGGGCGAATCGGTTGACACCGCGCTCGCGCTCAAACCGCTCGTGACCAACGCCAATCATTGCGAGGTCATAATCGCGCCCGTCTTTACCGCGCTGAAGACTGTTGCCGATCGGCTTGAGGGATCGAAACTGCGCATCGCCGGACAGGATTGCTCGATCGAGATCGAGGAGGGCGCACACACCGGCGAAGTCGCTGCGTTCATGTTGCGCGACGTCGGCGCCCGCTATGTCATCATCGGCCATTCGGAGCGGCGGCAGCATTATTTCGAGACCGATACAATGGTGCGGCGAAAGGTCCAGGCAGCGATCACTTCCGGACTAACCGCGATCATGTGTGTTGGTGAAAGTATGGAGCAACGAGATCAGGGAATCGCTGAGCGCGTCGTTAGTGGGCAGCTGAGCGGCGGGCTCAGTGGGTTGACACCATCAGATCTCGACCGTATTATCGTTGCTTACGAGCCTGTTTGGGCAATCGGCACGGGACGTACAGCGACGCCGGAGCAAGCGCAGGAAATGCACGCGTTTATCCGGCGCGTTTTCGCGGAAGGGCACTCAGCGGCGGCAGCGCAGACACTGAGAGTTCTTTACGGCGGGTCGGTGAAGCCCGATAACATTTCAGGGTTGATGGCTCAGCCGGACATTGATGGCGCGCTCGTCGGTGGCGCGAGTCTTGTAGCAGAGAGCTTTTCGCAGATTGTTAATTACGAAAGAAAGTGAAGCGTAGAACAGATCGCGCTTCACGATTTACCGGAGATTTGGTTTGCTAAGTTATATTTTATACGGACTATTTATTCTCGCCTGCGTTGTGCTGGTGGTCGTCGTGCTTTTGCAACCGGGGAAGGCTGACGCGGGAGCTTTGTTTACCAGCAGCGTCTCGAGTACGGCATTTGGTCCACGCGGCACGCAAAGCATTCTGGCCAGGATCACGATTGGCGCGGCTGCGGCATTCATGCTCATCGCGTTGATCCTTTCGCTGCCGGTTATTAATGGCTCGCATTCAGTGCTTGAATCGCAGTCGGTGCCGTCGCCATCGCCGCAACCATCGTCTTCGCCGTCAGCGACGCCGGCTACCGTAGCTTTGCCTGTTCCGGCAGCTTCACCTGTAGTTAGTCCCGACGGGAAGCCTGGAGCGAAGAGTCCAACGCCGGCAACGACTCCCGAACCAAAGAAGTCGCCGCAGAAGTAAATCGTTATCTGACAACTCAAAGCCGAAGTGGCGGAACTGGCAGACGCGCACGTTTGAGGGGCGTGTGAGGTAACTCGTGGGGGTTCGAGTCCCCCCTTCGGCACCA
>JBGPWL010000134.1:0-9756 GCA_041492185.1 Pyrinomonadaceae bacterium
CACGACCGCGCGTTCAATAGCATTCTCGAGTTCCCGCACGTTACCTGGCCAGTCATAACCCCTCAACAACGCTCGTGCTTCCGGCTCGATGCCTGTCACCCTGCGTTTACACTGCTTGCTGTACTGCCCGGCTCGCTGAGGCAGCGCGAGCGCAAACTTATCGTCGGCTGCAACGGCGCGTTTGAGAATATTAGTCGCCTTGTAGTAGGCGCCTTCCTGTAGCGCATTCACACCCTGATCAAATAGATGTTGGGCTTCGTCCGTTGGCTTATGCGGTTTTGCGCGTGTCACTCGCCACGAGGCAAAGGCGATTACTCCGAGTACTAGCAGGCCGACGATCACGTAGCCCGCAGAGAATCGCGGGCGAGTGAAAATGTCGGAGATGGTGGAAAGTCCGCGTGGTCGCGGTGCGATGGGGGCTAATCTCTGCGTAACCTTGTTGGCGCCACTGCCGTCGCGTAGCGAGGCTTGCACACCGCTGAGATCGGCGATCATTTCTTCCGCCGATTGGTAACGCTCGCTGGGCTTTTTCGCTAAAGCTTTAAGTGCCTGGCGATCAAGCTCCGCAGATACGAGTGGATTGAACTCTGACGGTGGCGGCGGATCGTCGCGGATTACCTTCGCGCAGATTTCGATGGCGCTCATTCCAGAGAAGGCCGGGCGGCCGGAGATGCATTCGTAAAGCAACGAGCCGAGCGAAAACAGATCGCTCCGCGCGTCTACTTCGATACCAAGCGCCTGCTCCGGCGACAAATACAACGGCGTGCCTACGATCATGCCCTCCCGGGTTTGGGTATTAAGAAGCGTTTGTCTTTCCGGATCGAAAGGGTTGGCTGTTTCCAGTTCAATCTGTTTTGCGAGGCCGAAGTCCAGCACTCTCACCTGGCCGTCGCGGTTAATTGCTATGTTGGAAGGTTTGATATCGCGGTGAACAATTCCGTGGTGGTGCGCTTCGCCAAGCGCTTCCGCAACCTCTTTGATGATCTGAAGTGAGCGGGGAATGGTGAGAGTCTCCTTCAGCATCAAGTCGGCAAGGTTATCCCCGTCAACATATTCCATCACGATGAAGGGTTCGCCTTCAGGTGTTCTCCCGAACTCGTAAATCGTGGCAATGTGGGGGTGCTTCAGCTTCGCTACGGCTTCCGCTTCGCGCTGAAATCGGCGTCGCAGGTGCTGGCTGTCTGACCCCTTCACTAAATTCAAGGTCTTAATGGCAACGCGCCGCTCGAGGTTCAAGTCCTCTGCGAGATACACAAGACCCATTGCGCCGTGGCCGAGCTCGCTGAGAATTCGGTAGTGGGAAATAGTCTGACCAATCATCGCTCAAGTCCGTGGGAACGAGGACTAAATAAGAAACGCCAAAATGAAACCTTGGGAAAGTAGACAGCCGGAACCGAACGAAGTTGAGCGCCGTCATTGTCTCTCCTGAGCCAATCTATTTCAAGCCCGAAATCGAGGGATGCTAAACGTTTCGTCCAATAAAACTCGACTTAACTGGCAACGCTCCCCGGGGTATTCACCTCAAACCCGCAAGAAGGCTCCCCGCCATCGTTCTACCGGCAAACATTCCGCGCCGTTTCCCCCGGAAAGTTTTCAATTTTGACTTCAGGCTGCGTTGACTTTTTTCTCAGTCACAGCCTGAGTCATCTAAGGCGGCATGAAGCTAGGCTCGTTCGGCTTTTGCCGCCACAAAGGAGTTAGGACAATGAAGGCGAAACATTTCTTGATGACAGAATCGTTCGTATTGGCACTCGCGGCGCTGCTGACGCTTGGCTTGGGACTGGGAATCTTGATCAACGCTCAGGTCCACAACGGCTCGCCGAATAAGAACCCCGCCTCTTCCGGCGAAGGAGAAAAGATGCAAGCCGCGGGTTACCGTGTCTCTGGTCCCTATGCTCATGCCAATCTCTCAATCTTTCTGATTCACGGCGCCGACCGGATTACTGGCAAGAACTTTCTGACGTTGCAGGAGGCTCTCGATCAGAAAAAAGTTGTCGTCTATGAAACGAGGGATGTAAACCAGTTGGCGATCGAAAACCGATCCGGCGAAGACGTTTACGTCCAGTCAGGCGACATCGTCAAAGGCGGACAACAGGATCGCATGTTGGCGGTCGATCTGATCGTGCCGCCAAAGTCAGGACGAATTCCGATTGCGGCTTTCTGTGTTGAATCCGGTCGTTGGAGCGGGCGCGGCGCCGAGCAAGCCGCGGTCTTTACCAGCTCCGCGGATGTGGCCGCCGCGAAAGAGATCAAACTCGCTGCCAAGGTTTCAAATTCTCAAGGCGACGTTTGGAAGAACGTAGCCTCGACGCAGGACAAACTGAGCGCGAACGTGGGCACGCGAGTTAACTCCACCGTATCCGAGTCGAGTTTGCAACTCGCGGTGGAGAATCAAAAAGTTCAACAAAGCGCGGAAAACTATACCAAGGCGCTGTCGCGAATTATCGATGGCCAGGACGATGCGATCGGATATGTGTTTGCGATTAACGGCAAGCTCAACAGCGCGGACATTTATGCTTCGAGCGCGCTGTTCCGGAAACTCTGGCCGAAGCTTTTGAAAGCGAGCGCGATCGAAGCGATCGCCGAGCTGCAAAAAGATCAGAAGTTTGAGCCGGTAACCGCGGAGAATGTGCGAATGTTTCTTTCTGAATCTGAGACTGGGAACGTCTCGGAGAAGGAAGTGACCGCGCGCATCAAGCTGGTCACGCGTGAAACGGAGAAGAACGTTTTCTTTGAAACTCGCGACCGCGCCAACAAGGACGCGTGGGTGCATCGCAATTACATCAGAAAGAACTAAAGGGCAAGGGGCAAAGCGCTAAGGGCAAAGCGTAAACGGGGAAGACTCTTTGCTCTTTGCCCTTAGCTCTTAGGCTTTGCTCGACGACGAAGCCATGCCGACACCGTGCTTGAAGGTCAACTCCCCGCCGAGCCAACCCGAAATCGAGATCAGCACAACGCCGAGAAACGAAAGCAAAAACGGAATCCGCATGCTGTAGTGCACCCAATGCGCGCCGGCCCTCATGCGAAAGTAGAGACTAATGGCAAAGATGATGAGCGCGATGATGTTCAAGCGCGCATGCCAGTTGGCGACTTTCGTCACGTCTTTGTCTGTAAGGGTCAACCAGTCGACGATGCCCGGAACAGCCGCCGCGATCCCGCCAACGATGCCGGCGGCGATCATGAATTTCGAGATCAGCAACAAGCTCGTGTTGCGATGGAAATAAAAAATCACATCCGCGGCAAACGAAGTGATCCAAAGACCGATCGGAAATGAAACGAGCATCGGATGTATCGGGTGTCCGCCGATGCTGGCCTTACTAGTCATACACCCCTCCTTCAGGCTGGCAAATCAATTCAAATAAGGAAGCGGTGAATGACGCGAGGACCGTTCCTTCCTAAATACAACTAAGCTCGCGCGCAATTGTGTAAGTGAATCGACCAGAGGTCAAGCTTTTGCCGTTGTCGTCTCATCTTCACCAGCGCCCTCGGCGAGTGCGCGCTGGCGCGTAAAGTGCTCGACAATCTCCCGCGCGGTCTTTGGTCCCACAAACGGCGCTAACTCAGAGACACTTGCTTGCGCGATGCGCTGAATCGAGCCGAGGTTCCGCAGCAGGCGATTCTTTCGTTTGTTGCCGACGCCCGGAATCGCTGTCAGCTCGGAGGTGAAGTCGCGCAACTCGCGGCGCTTGCGATGATATGTAACCGCGTAGCGATGCGTCTCGTCGCGTATCATTTGCATCAGACGCAGAATCGGCGAGTGGGAATCTAAATAGATCGGTTCGTTTTCGCGCCCTTTGACCAAAAGATACGAGACTTCATTGTGACGCTGCGGTGGCTTGACCACGCCTACCATCGGCACTGCTTCCAGATCCAGTTCGCGCATCGCGTCAGCGGCCGCGGCGAGCTGGCCTTTGCCGCCGTCGATCATGATCAGATCCGGTAGAGGCTTCTCTTCATCAAGCACGCGACGATAACGACGAAACACAGCTTCACGCATCGATGCGACATCGTTGGAGCCTTCAACTGTTGTGATCTTGAACTTGCGATACTGCGACCGGTTCATCTTTCCGTTTTCGCACACGACCATGCCCGCGACGTTTTCGGCGCCCTGAATATTTGAGATGTCGAACGATTCGATGCGCGCCGGAAAACGCGGCAACTCAAGCGTCTCCTGCAACTCTTCGAGTACGAGTTTCATGTCCGGCTTGAGCACGCGAAAGCGCTGCTCAAAAGCGAGCTTTGCATTTTTTTCAACCAGATCGATCAGATCGCGTTTCTCGCCTCGCTGTGGAGACGTGATGCGCACGCGCCTCCCCTTTCTTCCAGTCAAAGCCGTTTCCAGCAATGCCCGATCGTCGAAATCAACCGGCACATAGATCTCTTTCGGCACGTAATCGCTTGAATAATATTGCGCCAGCACCTCGCTCAAGAACGATGCGGGATCGAAATCATCCAGCGGCAGATCCTCCCAGAAAAATTCCCGGCGTCCGACGACCTGACCCTCGCGCAGCGTGAACAGTTGCAAAGCCAAACGCGGCCCTTCGCGGTAGTAACCGAAAATATCCACGTCGCGTTCGGGAGAAGTTGCCATCTTCTGCTGCTCTGAAAGTTTGATTACCGTCTTGCGCAGATCGCGATACTTCGCGGCCATCTCGTAGCGCGTTTCTTCCGAAGCTTCAGTCATGCGTTTTTCGAGCGTGCCCGCCAGCTCGTTGTTTCGTCCTTCAAGCAACAGCCGCACATCGAGCACCGCCTCCTGATATTGCGCGGGCGTGCACAGACCCTTGACGCATGGGCCCAGACAGCGTTTGATGTGATACTCCAGGCACGGCCGCGGCGCTTTGCCGTCGATCTCGATGTCGCAGGTGCGCAGTTGAAACGTGCGGTTGATCAGATCGATGGTCTTGCGCGCCAGACTTGCCGGCAGAAATGGCCCGAAGTAGAGCGCGCCATCGCGTTGAATTCTTCGCGTGATGACGACCTTGGGAAACGGCTCGTTGCTGGTCAACTTGAGATGCGGATACGACTTGTCGTCTTTGAGTTTGTAGTTGAAGCGAGGCTGATGTTGCCGAACCAGCGTTGACTCGAGGATGAGCGCTTCGACTTCGCTGTCCGTGACGATGAACTCGACGTCGGCGATGCGGCGCACCAGTTCGCGCGTTTTGAAATCATGAATGCGGTCTGATTGAAAATACGAACGCACCCGACTGCGCAGGTTTTTCGCCTTGCCGATATAGATGGTCTTGCCCGCCGCGTCTTTGTGGAGATACACGCCGGGTGAGGTTGGGATTTCTTTGAGTTTTTCGTCTAACGTCACGGGTTTTGGAAACGCCTTAAACTTACCGATTACAGTTTAACTTAGGAATGCTGATACAGACGAAAATGCTGCTGACGTTAAGATCAACTTTGCGTTCTTCCTTTGCGTCTTGGCGCCTTTGCGCGAAACTCTTTCCCGCAAAGCCGCAAAGGCGCGAAGAGAGCTAAGACGGTGAGGAACCTGTTTGCGATTTCCTTTTCGATTACCTGAAAACAAACCGTTCGACGCCGTCGCTTTTGGGCTGAACGCGGTGGATCATCTGGTGGTCGTGCCTGAGTATCCCGCGTTCGATACGAAGCTTCGGTTTCTTGAACACAAACAAACCGCGGGCGGGCAATGCGCAACTGCAATGGTCGCGTTGCAGCGGTTGGGCCTGAAGACAGCGTACGCCGGACGTTTTGGCTCCGATACCGAGGGTCAATTCGGACGCGCAACGTTGAAAAACGATGGTGTCGATGTCGAGTTCGTTGAAGTCGTAGAAGGCGCACGCACGCAACTCGCTTTCATCATTATTGACACGCGCACGGGCGAGCGCACGATCATCTGGGATCGTGACGAACGTCTCGCCTACAAACCTGAAGAGGCGCCGGTCGCGCTCGCATCGCGCGGACGCGTGTTGCACCTCGATGCGCACGATCCGCCCGCGTGCGCTCGCATGGCAAGAGCTGCGCGTGATGCGGGCACGATCGTCTCAGCAGACATCGATAACATTTACGACGGCCTGCCTGAGCTGTTGCCGTTAATAGACATTCTGATCGTTTCAAAAGAATTTCCGCACCGCATGACCGGCATCAGCGATGAGCATGCGTCGCTGATTGAATTGAAAGCTCGTTGCGGTTGCGCGTTGGTGGGCATGACGCTCGGCAAACGCGGCGCGATCATTTATTGCGAAGGTCAATTCATCGAATCACCGGCGTTTGAAGTTCCCGGCGGCTGTCGCGATACAACCGGCGCGGGCGATGCTTTTCGCGGTGGGTTTCTTTACGGACTGTTGCGCGGAGAAGATATTGAAACGAGTTTGAAATTGGCAAATGCCGTCGCCGCGCTAAAGTGCCGCGACCTGGGCGCGCGCACGGCGTTGCCGACTCGAGCTGATCTCGAAGAGTTCATGTAGCAGCGGGAGAACAACGAAAGCCCTATTGCCTGCTCTTCTCCTGCCTGTGATTATTTCTGCGTGTTGAGGCGACCCACTCGTAACAGCATTGGCGGCAGTGCCAACGCTTTTCGTGTCGATCCCCAGTTTTCAGACGCATTGCTTCACCGGAACATTTGGGACATTGCGGACTAAGGGCTAGCAATGTAATCGCGGAGTCCCAGACAAACGATCCAACGATCCCGATTAGATCAGACCAGCCCACGATATTCCCTTCACGCAGTCCGCGCCGTCGACTGCAACAGGTGCTTCCTGAACAAAGACAGTACGCGTTGCCACGCGTCGGCTGCCGCCGCTGCGTTGTAGACTTCCGTTCGCGTGTCGTTGAAGAAAGCATGATCCGCGTCGTAGCTAACAACTTCGACCGGCAGTTCAAATTTGCGCGCGGCTTCCTTCAAGCCGTCGACTTTCTCCGGCGTGATCCAGCCGTCGCGATTGCCGGCAATGAACAGCGTCGAGGCCTTTAACTTTGCCAACACATCGTCGTCAGGAATGTCGCCGTAGAAAGGAGCCGACGCCGCCAGCTCAGGAATCTCGCATGCAGCGCGCAGCGCGAATGTTCCGCCCATGCAATAGCCGGTGATGCCGAACCGTTGAATCTTGTACGTCTCCTCGGTCGCCTCGATGGCTTTGCGAATCGTCTCCATGCCGTCTTCGATCTCGAGCGCGTGCATCAGCTTCGAAGCTTCGTCCGAATCCTTAGCAAGACTGCCGCGATAAAGATCCGGCGCGACGCAGAGATAGCCTTCCTGCGCATAACGACCTGCGATATCGCGAATATGATCGTTTATGCCCCACCATTCCTGGATCAGGAGCACTGCCGCACTTGCGTCCATCTCCGGACGCGCTACAAACGCGGTAGTGGCGCCACGTGATGTGTTCACATTAAGTATTTCGGTTTTCATAATTTCCCCCAATCAAAAAGTCGCCGAGGTAGTTGGTTCGAGATTATATGTTCCGTTCAACTCTGTATCAAACACCCACATCGGTGATATAAGATTGGCGCTCTGAAAATTACATCTTGCCCCTGGCCGTTAAAAAGGAAGAAAGATGAAACTCTTTGCAACTGCGCTGCTCATCTTAGTCGCCGCCACTTTGGGTGTCTTAACCGCAGGCGCAAAAGTCGAGCCCGCAGATCTGGTTCTCAAAAACGGCAACATCTACACCGTTAATGATCGTCAGGCGCATGCCGAAGCCGTCGCGGTCAAAGGCGGGCGCATCGTCTTTGTGGGATCGAACGCGGACGCGAAGAAGTACGAGGGAGCGAACACGCGCGTGGTCGATCTGCATGGCGCAACCGTTTTTCCGGGAATGACTGATGCGCATTATCACTTCATCGGTGTCGGTCAGCGCGAGATGAATTTGAATCTCGAAGGCATAACCAATCTCGAAGATTTTCTCGCCAAAGTCAAAGCGCGCGTCGATCAGGCGAAGCCGGGCGAATGGGTGACGGGGCGCGGTTGGATCGAAACGTTTTGGAAGCCGCCGGTGTTTCCAACGCGTTGGGATCTGGACAAAGTCTCGCCGAACAATCCGGTCTTTCTCGGTCGCGCCGATGGACACGGCGCGGTGGCGAACAGCGCGGCCTTGAAGATCGGCGGCGTCACGAAAGATACAAAGGATCCTTTTGGGGGACAGATTCTGCGAGACAAACAGACCGGCGAACCGACGGGCATGCTGCTCGATAACGCGCAGGGCTTTGTGAGACGCCATATCCCCGCGACCAACGAAGGTGACACAGAGCAGGCAGTGATTTTGGCGAACAACCGCAGCGTCATGCTCGGGTGGACGCAGATTCAGGATCCGGGTGGCAGTTACGCCGATGTCGATCTATACAAAAAACTTTACGGCGAAGGAAAACTGAAAGTACGGATTTACAAAGCCGTCTACGGACCCGGGCCCGAAGCGCAGCGACTGTTAAGCGAAGGGCCGATTGTCGGCGCGTTTGATAATCGCCTCACTGTGCGCGCGATCAAAGTCGTGTCCGATGGAGCGCTCGGCTCGCGCGGCGCGGCGTTACTTGAACCCTACAGCGACATGCCTGACAGCAAAGGTTTTCTGCGCGTCAAGGAAGAAGACTTGCTGCCGATGCTGGAAGATGCTTTGCGCAAAGGCATTCAGGTCGAGACCCACGCGATCGGCGACTGGGCCAACCGTTTCATTCTTGATGAATACGAGAAAGCGCTGAAAGCAGTGCCGAAGGAGCAGCGCAAGATCGCGGAGCCACGTTGGCGCGACGAGCACACGCAGATCGTCAACCCCACGGACATTCCGCGCTTTGCGAAGCTGGGAATCATCCCGTCGATGCAACCTTCGCATGCGATCGGCGATCTGCACTTCGCGCCGAGTCGTCTGGGAATGAAACGCCTCGCAGGCGCATATGCGTGGGCGTCGTTTATCAAATCGGGTGTGATTGTTCCCGGCGGATCGGACGCGCCGGTCGAACGCGGCGAACCGATGATCGAATTCTACGCCGCCGTTGCGCGCAAAGACATTCGCGGATTCTCCGGCGAAGGCTGGCATCCAGAAGAAGCAGTCACTCGTGAACAGGCGTTGAAGATGTTTACGATCTGGCCGGCTTACGCGGCATTTGAAGAGAAGCTGCGCGGCTCAATCGAAGTGGGCAAGCTCGCGGACTTCACCATTCTCTCTGCCGACATCATGAAAATTCCGGAGATGGAGATTCTCAAGACGCGTTGCGTGATGACGGTGATTGGCGGCGAGATTGTTTTTGAAGGGAAGTAGGCGAGAGTTTTGAACTCCCTCTCCCTTTGGGAGAGGGTTGGGGAGAGGGACTGACGTGAAGGGTTGTTAGAAGCGCGCGTAGCTTCGCCCCCCTGTCCTAACGCGAGGACGGGACAAGATGAATAAGGCAAGACAGTATCGTGGCGGATATCAATTTGCGGGTTTGGAAAATCTTGCGCGCGAACTGCGGGAGAACCAGACGACGGCCGAAGCACTGTTTTGGCAAATACTTCGAAATCGGAAGTTGCTCGGCTTCAAATTCAGGCGACAACATCAGTTTGGAGATTACATCGCTGACTTTTATTGTCACGAAGGGCGCTTAGTGATTGAGTGCGACGGCTCAGTTCACGATCGAATTGAACAGTGGCATCACGACCAAAACCGTGACGCGTACCTGATCGCGCAAGGCTTGCGTGTGTTGCGATTCACAAATGACCAGATTCTGAATGATACTGAGAAGGTGTTAGAGAAGATTTCAAAGTATCTCCCTTCTCCCGCTGTGAAGATGGCCGGAGGAGAGGACTTGTAATCAGCTAAGCGA
>JBGPWL010000129.1:0-10554 GCA_041492185.1 Pyrinomonadaceae bacterium
CGCGCTTGCGCGAAGTGTTGCAGTGGGAACCTACCATCTCTCTCGAAGATGGCCTTGAACTTACCTATCATTGGATTGCGGGCGAGTTGGCGAAGAAGACTGCAACGGTCGGCGCCGAGGTGTGAGGTCCCGTTATTCTGCTCCTCCAGTTGCTAGCTTCCGGACTTCTTGTTCGTGTAGTTTCGTCTTTCTTTCGTGTCACTTCGTGGACGGAGTTCACTAAATGACACGAAAGCCGGCGAACTCACACTAACCAGATGAACATCAGCGTTATCATTCCCGTCCGAAACGAAGCAGATTCGATAGGTCCGTTACTCGATGCACTCCTCAATCAATCGCTCCCGCCAACCGAGATCGTGATCACAGACGGCGGCTCTACTGACTCGACCACGGCGATCATTCAAAAGTATATCGACAGCGGTGCGCCCGTTAAGTTGATTCGCACAACGAAAGCGTTGCCGGGTCGAGGCCGCAATCTCGCGGTTGCGCATTCTTCTTCTGAATGGCTTGCGTTCACAGACGCGGGAGTCCATCCGGACAAAAGGTGGTTGGAGTTTCTCGCAGAACAGGCAGCGCGCGACGCTTCGGTAGATGTTGTTTATGGATCGTATCAACCGAGGACCGATACGTTTTTCAAAGAATGCGCCGCCATCACTTATGTTTCGCCGCCGACAGAGATAGAAGGGACGATGATGCGCGAACGCTTTATCGCTTCGGCGCTGATGCGTCGCGGCGTCTGGGAAGCGGTCGGTGGTTTTCCCGAGCATCTGCGCTCGGCAGAAGATCTCTTGTTCATTAACAAAGTCGAGGCGGCAAAGTTTCGGATCGCGCTGGCGCCGCGCGCGATGGTCGAATGGGACTTGCAGCCAACCTTGTGGCGCACTCTCAAACGATTCACCATCTATGCGCGCAACAACATTCGCGCAGGATTGTGGCGCGAGTGGCAAAGGCCGATTCTCAGTCGTTATCTGGTGCTCGTGTTGCTAACCCTGCCGGCAATTGTCTTTGGTTGGTGGTGGCTCGTGGCGCCACTGGGTCTGTGGCTGTTGATGTTGTTGGCTCGCGGCGTGGTCGCGATTCGACGCAACCGAAAATGCTTTCCCGCGGGTCTCGGTCGCAACCTTTTGCGTCTTGTGGTAGTGATGCCGCTCATCGCGGTGCTCGATTTGGGCGCGATTGTCGGCAGTATCCGTTGGGTAATAACAGACAAGCTTCGTCTTGGAGGCCAGGCGGTGACGGTGGGACATGGCACTTGAAGAAGCGGGCAGGATGCCCGCGCTCCCAGGAGCCCTTGAAGGCAGGCGCGCGCTCTTCATTTCGTACAACGGCATGCTCGACCCTTTAGGGCAGAGCCAGGTAATTCCGTATCTGCGAGAGCTTGCCAAGCGCGGCGTGCGCTTTACCTTGCTGAGTTTCGAGCGCGCCGGCGCCTTTGCGCCAGAGGGAATAGCAAGCTGCACTGAACTACGCGAGCGACTCGCGAAGGATGGCATCGAGTGGCACTGGCTGCGCTATCACAAAACGCCGTCGCTGCCGGCCACGATCTTTGACGTTCAGAATGGAATCCGACGAGCGAAACAATTGGTGCGACAAAACAAGATCGAATTAGTTCACGCGCGCAGTCATATTCCGGCGACGATTACGCTCGCCTTGAAAAGACGCTTCGGTGTGAAAATGATCTTTGATGTGCGCGGCTTGATGGCGGACGAGTACGTCGATGCCGATCACTGGCGTGTGGGAAGCCTGCCGTACCGTTTGACGAAAATGATGGAACGTCGCGCACTGGCAGCCTGCGAGGGCATTGTTACGTTGACGGAAAAGATCTGGCCGATCATCAAGGAGTGGGACGGGCTGCGCAATCGCGAAGTGATTCACGAAGTCGTGCCGTGCTGCGCGGATCTTGATTTGTTCAAGTTCGGCGCGGAAGATCGTTTGCGACGACGCGCCGAGTTGAATCTTGCAGATCGTTTTGTACTTGTCTACAGCGGCTCGATTGATGGTTGGTATTTAACGGAGCGGATGGCTGATTATTTCGTTGAGACATTGAAGCGACGACCTGATTCGCATTTTCTGTGGCTGACGCAAACAAAACACGATCGCCTCAGAAGCCTGATGCAACAGCGCGGAATCGACGCAGGCAGCTACACCGTGATGGCAGCGGCGCCGCGCGAGGTGCCATCGTATCTATCGGCCAGTGATGCGGGCCTGGCTTTCATCAAGCCGTGCTTTTCGAAGCTTGCTTCGTCGCCGACAAAGTATGCTGAGTATCTCGCTTGCGGTCTGCCATTGATTATTAACGCCGACGTTGGCGACTCTGATGTGCTCATCACGCGCGAGAAAGCGGGTGCGCTCGTCGGCGACTTCAATGAAGCAGAATACGCGAAAGCCATGTTGACGATCGAGAGCATGGCGCTGGACGCGGAAGAAACTCGGCGGAGAATGCGTGATGTGGCCGAGCGGCTGTTTGACGTGCGCAAGGTGGGCGCCGAGCGCTATGCGCGATTGTATGAAAGAGTTTTGATCACGACAAACTGATCGATGAGCTTTTCAATTGAAAAAGTTCTGAGCACGCTTCGTTGCCCCGGTTGTCAGGGGCGATTGTCGTCAGCAAATTCCGCTGAGGTTGCCGCTCAATTGCAGTGCGCGAATTGTAATGAGACGTTTCCTGTCATTGACCGCATTCCACGCCTGTTGCTTTCGCCTTTGCGAGAAGCGTTGCTGGGAGACGGAGCGGCCAGCGGAACAGATAAGCGGCAGGTGGAGACGGCGCTGAGCTTTGGTTTCGAGTGGCAACGCTTTCCGGAGATGTACGAAGAGTGGAACCAAAGTTTTCTGAATTACATGCAGCCGCATGGCCCAGAGTTTTTTCGCGGCAAGAAAATCTTGGACGCCGGTTGTGGCAATGGGCGGTTTGCTTACTACGCAGCCAGATATGGCGCTGAGGTGTGGGCCATCGATCTTGGTCCGGCTGTCGAAGTCGCGCGGCGCAACACGGACGCCCTCGGAGACGTGCAGGTGATTCAGGCGGATCTGCATCGTCCGCCGTTCGCGCTCGAAAGTTTCGATTTCATCTACTCTATTGGTGTGTTGCATCACCTGCCCGATCCCGAAGCAGCGTTTCGGAACCTGCTGAAATTCTTAAAACCTGGAGGCGACATTCAGATCTATCTTTACTGGAAGCCAGAGAGACAACCGATTAAGCGTACGCTGCTCGCGGGCGTGAACCTGGCCCGACAAGTTACGACCCGGCTGCCGCACGGCGCCGTGCATGCGCTTGCCTATCCCGCGGCGATAGCGGCGTTCGGTTTCTTTGTGTGGCCGTATCAGATTTTCAAACACGTCCCCGGTCTCGCTGGTCTTGCCAACAAATTTCCCATGAAGCAGTACGCGAGTTTTCCGTTTCGCGTGTGCGTCAACGACCAACTCGATCGTTTTTCCGCTCCGATTGAAAATCGTTACACGTGGGAAGAAGTTACCGGCTGGTTGGAGCGCGCGGGACTGGAAGAGACTAAGATAAGCGCGGCCTTCGGCTGGGTCGCAACGGGGCGCAAGCCTTTCGTCTCAGCCGGCGCCCACTAATCGGTTATGAAAGTTCTCGCCTTAGCCTCGTATCCAATTGAAGCCGCCGCCACCCGGTATCGTTTGGAACAGTTTGTCGCTCCCCTGGCCGAGCGCGGCATCCTGCTGACCATCCATCCTTTTCTCGACTCGAAACTTTTCCAGCAGTTTTATCGACGCAAGGCATTGCCGGGAACCGCAATCGGCCTAATCAAGTCAACGCTGCTGCGTTTGAAAGATCTCCTGGCCGCAAACAGCGCGGACGTGTTACTGATTCAGCGCGAGGCGATGATGTTTGGACCTCCGCTCATCGAGTGGTTGGCGACTCGCGTATTCAAGCGTCCAATGGTGCTGGATTTGGACGACGCAACCTACGTCTCATATACTAGCCCGACGTATGGCGGCGCCGGCAAGGCATTGAAGTGGTTCAGCAAGACGGATGATTTGATTCGCTGGGCGACGATCGTAACTTGCGGCAATCGCGCCATCGCCGAATATGTTTCGGGCCTGGGCGCGACGGCTCGGATTATCCCGACCGTGGTCGACACGGAGCTCTTTCAGCCGGCAAAGCGCGACACGCTTGCTGGTCCAATAGTACTTGGATGGATCGGGACACACTCGACGTTTCCGTACCTGCAATCGATTTTCCCGGTGTTGGAAGAGTTGGCAAAGACTTATCGGTTCCGGCTCAAAGTGGTCGGAGCGGGCTGTGATGAGATCAACATTCCGGGTGTTGAAGTAGAAAACAGACAGTGGAAACTCGAGTGCGAAGTTGCCGAGTTTCAATCGCTCGACATCGGGCTCTATCCAATCGATGCGGCGCTCTATTCGGGAAAATGGGCTGCGGGAAAATCGGGATTCAAGGCGATACAGTACATGGCTGTGGGCGTTCCTTACGTCGCCACGCCGATTGGGGGCTCGGCGGATATCGGAGCGGCAGGTACGACGCACCTGTTTGCGTCTGACAAAACCGAGTGGCGCGCGGCTCTGGAGAAATTGATTTCGAGTCCGGAAGAACGCGGCCGCATGGGCGCCGCCGGCCGGCGTCATGTGGTCGAGCAATATGGACTGCCGGCGCAAGCCGACAAGCTTGCCGCGGCATTGCGCGAAGCGGCAGAAAGGGCATGACCGGACTAAAAGGCGAATGCATAATACAAGCAAATTCAAGCTTGCCATGCTTGCCGGCGTTGCGCTGCTGCCGTCTTTTCTTAAACGGCCGTGCTACCGATTGTTTTTCGGTTACCGAATCGGCAAGCGGGTTCGCGTTGGGCTCAGTATCATCGATGCGCGCGAATGCCGG
Organism: Pyrinomonadaceae bacterium; assembly: GCA_041492185.1. Classification (GTDB taxonomy): domain Bacteria; phylum Acidobacteriota; class Blastocatellia; order Pyrinomonadales; family Pyrinomonadaceae; genus JAOAPY01. Next base: position 4,859 of record JBGPWL010000129.1, read on the forward strand.
ATCGACGATGATGTTCAGATCGGACACTTGAATGTCATCATTGGCGTTAACGTCTTGAAGGTCGGGGATCATACCAGGATCGGGCACTTGAATATCATACGAGGCGGCGATGAGGTGCGCCTGGGACGTTTCTCAGAGATCATTCGTCTGAATGAAATCAACTCGATTCCGGATCCCGAGGTAGTCAACAAGGTCGACCCGCGGTTCCTCTTGGGCGAGGGAAGTGTAATCACGACGGGTCACAAAATAGATTTTACCGATCGGGTTGAGATCGGGCGGCGGACGATCATCGGCGGGCGCAATTCGTCCCTCTGGACGCACAACCGGCAGCGAACGCACCCGATCGAAATCGGCTCGTTTACATACGTCGGATCAGAAATTCGCATCGCTCCCGGAGGCTCGATACCTTCGCGCTGCATCGTTGGCATCGGCTCCGTGATTACCGGCGAACTCACTGGCGAAGAGCAACTGATCGCGGGTGTGCCGGCAAAAGGGATTAAGGAGTTGAGCGACGAAGATAAGTTTTTGATTGAGCGAAAGACGCGGCGAGATCTGCCGGACAACATTTAGCTGAAACTAACGTGAACAGTCTACTTACATTTTTCGCTTTGCTTTTGGCTGCCCTCATAATACTGATGGTGCCAGGCTTGGTCGCGCCCCATGTGGCGATTTACGGACCAGTAACGATCACTGACACTGCGAAGGCGATCCTGGTTTGTAGCATTCTAGCTGCTGTGGGCGGCTGGTTTGTCTATCGAATCGAAGATCACAGATCGTTTCTGCTGAAACTCTTCCTCTCCGCTTTGCTCTTGCGAGTGCTGATTGGCACGGCAATATTTATCTTCAACGGACAGGGTTTCTTCGGCGGCGATGCAACAACCTACGACTTCATTGGTCGTTATCAGTTGGCTGCCTGGGGCGGTGACAGGTTCGCGCTCTCACAAGTGGAGATGTTTATCGGCAAGGGACTCGGATCAGGCTGGGGCATGGTGTATTTGGTTGCCGGCCTTTACGGCATCATTGGCCGCAACATGCTGGCAATCCAGTTTGTTAACGCAGTCCTGGGCGCCGCGACCGCGGTGATTATCTTCCTGTGTTCCCTGGAGGTCTTTGCAAATGCCAGGGTCGCTCGTCTCTCTGCTTTTGCCGTCGCGTTTTATCCTTCACTGGTGCTGTGGTCATCGCAGGGATTGAAAGACGCGCCAATCGTTTTCCTTCTGGCACTTTCGATTCTGGCGACTTTGAAATTGGGTAAGAAGTTCAGTCTTAAATATGTTGTGGTGCTGGTCGCGTCACTCTTCTTTCTGCTGAGTCTGCGGTTCTATGTTTTTTACATGATCCTGGTGGCCATCGGCGGCGCGTTCCTCATCGGCATGCGAACTATCACAGCTACAAGTTTTGTGCGCCAGTTTGTAGTCATTGTCGTCTTAGGATTGTCTTTGACCTACCTGGGTATCACCCGATACGCGAACGCTCAGTTCGAAAGCTTTGGCAACCTGGAAACCATTCAACGCAGCCGGTTGGATGCTTCGCGTCGGGCCGACTCGGGTTTCCAAAAAGATGTCGACGTATCGACGACGGAAGGCGCGCTGACCACGATTCCGATGGGCTTGCTCTACCTGCTGTTCGCGCCGTTTCCCTGGCAGCTCGCATCCTTGCGACAGAGCATCACGCTGCCCGAGATGATGGTCTGGTGGGCTTCTTTCCCAATGCTGGTGCTCGGCTTTTGGTTCTCGATCAAATATCGTCTGCGGCAGATCTCGCCGATCCTGATTTTCTCAATCATGCTGTCGCTGGCGTATTCCGTTTTCCAGGGGAACGTCGGCACTGCCTATCGCCAGCGCGCTCAACTGCTGGTTTTCTACTTCATCTTTGTTGCGGTGGGATATGTGTTGATGCAGGAGAAGCGCGAAGAGAGAAAGCGTTTGGAGGCGCAGGCGCGACAGGAACTTGCAACCAGGCAGGTGGCCTCAACGCTGAGACGATCATCCGGCTCAACTTAGTCAGGGATCAGAAAAGGCCTATGAAACAAGATTCAGGGAGTAGCGGCTTTTCTCCTGACTTCTGACTTTTGACTTCTGACTTCTGATTGATAAGCCGGCTCCGTACTCTTCTTTTCCGCCGCCTTTGCCGCGGTCGTACTCTCGTACAAGGCTTCATACTTCGCGACGACGGAAGAGAGTGAAAACCGATCCGTAACTCTGGAGCGCGCTGCCTTTCCCATTGACTCCCGGGCTTCCAGTCCGATGCTGATCAATTCTTTCCACCCCGCCGCCAGGCCTTCCGCGTCTCGCGGCGGCGCTACGCGTCCGGTATCGCCCACCATCCAGGCCGAATCGCCAACGTCCGTGACAACGCAGGAGACGCCGCACGACATCGCCTCGCCCACGATTATCGGAAAACTTTCGCTATGAGCGGAAGAGAGAGAAAAAATATCAAGCGCCGCCAGCAGCCGCGCTATGTCGCTGCGCTCACCGAGCAAATGCGCGCGATCACCCAGCTTTAGTTCCTGGATCAGTTCAACCAGGGCGCGATTTTCTGCGTCGAGTCCGCGTCCGGCGAGCAGAAAATGCGCGTCCGGGTAAGCTTCCGAGACGCGACTCGCTGCGCGCAGAAAGTTTGCGTGGTCCTTCATCGGGTGATAACGACCGATCGCTCCGATCAGCAACGTCTCTTGAGGAAGATTAAGTTCTGCGCGCACCGACAATCTCGCGTCCGCCGAAAGGACGAAAGACGCCGTATCGATTCCGTTGGGAATCACGCAACTATGCTCGGTCGCATAGCCCAGGTCTTTATGTTGTGCCTGGCTGGTGCGCGAAACGAAAACGATATTTGACGCCAACTTTGAGAAAGGAGCGCACAGCCGGACCACCGCCGTCGTCAATTTCTTTTCAAAAGACAGAGAATAGATCGAACAATGAATGCTCCAGATGACCGGCGTCCTGCTCGATGCAAACAGCGCAGCGACCTGCGCCGCCAGACTGCCGTGATACATCCATCCCTGAATCAGATCGGGCTTGAGTTGGCGCAACCTCCGAATCAGGCGCCAGACGGAAGCGGGATTTGCCATGCCCGGTTTCATGCGCGCGGTGTAAACAGGGATGCCCAACTGCTCAATTCGCTGACGCAAGCTGCCGCGATCCATCAACGACAACACGACCGGATCAAAGCGATCGCGACTCTCTTGCGAGAGCAACCGGTAGAGCATCATCTCCGCGCCGCCGATCGAGAGATCGTTGATGACGTGAAGAATTTTTACCTTGCTTCGGCGTCGCGCAAGGACGAACTCCTGGGGTTCCGAAAGCACATCTGAATGGATCGCCACAGAGTCGGGGGTTGCGATAGGAGTCATTGAGAGATGCTTCGAATCAAACGATGCGAATGTGTCGGAGCAAAGATAGCTGATACCGGCGATTTGTCAAACTGTATGGATCGATGCCGAGTCGTCACAGTAAGTGAAAGCGACGATTAGTTTGCCTGTGCACTTGAGCGCTGTCTGAGAGACGCGATCGATTCTTCGGTAAGCTTCACCATCTTCTCAACACTAAAGTTTTCCACAATTCTCATGCGCGCGGGTTGTTCGATCTCGCGGCGATCTGTTTCGAGCATGGAAATCAACCCCTCAGCGAGAGCCTCCGGGTTTCGTGGCGGGACGACGACGGCGCATTGACCAACGATCGAAGCGGAGTCACCCACATCGGTAACGACGCAAGGGACGCCGCAGGCCATCGCCTCGGCGATCGCGTTGGAAAAACTCTCGCCCTGCGACGACGAACAAAAAACATCGAGCGCGTTGTAAACAGCGTTGATGTCCGCGCGCGCACCCGGCCAGAAAAGCAGATCTGCTATTCCCAGATCGTTCGCCAGGTTTTGCAGCTTCAGAACAAAGCTCGCCGGTCCGGATCCAACACACACAAAGCGCACATCATTTCTTTTGCCGGCGACAATCGCGGCTGCTTGCAAAAAGACGGGAAGATCTTTCACCGGATCCAGCCGCCCAACCGTGCCGATGAGTTTCGTGTTCGCGTCGATGCCCCACTCGGTGCGCACTCTGGCGCCGGCTTCGCGATCAGGCTTGAACACATTGGTGTCGATGCCGTTAGGGACGATTACCATCTTCGTCGCCGGAAAACCACGGGCGACATGATGCTCGTAACTCGCGATGGAATTGACGATGATCAGATCCGCCCAGCGCGCGAAGAGGCGCTCCAGTTGCGATGCCAGTCGCAACAGCCAATCGTATTGGCGCAATTCAATCTCCGCAGCGCGAATGCCCCAGACCACGCGCGCGTGAACGAATAGTCTTAGAAGGAGCGCGAGCAAATTCGGAATGTCGAGGTAGCCGTGGAGCACATCAGGGCGTATGGCCCGCACGTGGTGAATCAACCGGAGCAAAAAACCAATCACGTCCCAACGCCCGCGTTTCGCAAGCGAAACGAATCGTACGCCGCTGTTCGCTAATTCTTTTTCCAGAGGTTGGCCGGAATAGAAACTGATCACGCAGACGTCAAAGCGATTTTTGTCCAGCGCTTTCGCCAGCGTGATCAACTGTCTCTGCGCGCCGCCGTAGTCGAGCGAACGCACGAGAAACGCGAGTTTGATTGGAGTAGTCAAGCTACGTGACTCGTCAACGCGGAAGAAATGAATTGAAACGCAAAGGTCGCAAAGGCACTCGCAGAGTGACGCAAAGGAATCTCTTTGCGCTCCTTTGCGTCGCACTCCGCGTCCTTTGCGTTAACGTCATCGGCTCTCCAAATCACTCATCCCGATGTTGACCCAGCCTCCGCCGAATCGGACTTCTGAAAGAAAATCACTCGACAATAAAACGTGCTGTAGAGCGATGCAACAAAAGGAAACCATTCCGTCAAGGGATAGAGGCGACGCGCGCCGCCATACGTATGCTTGATGAAAGCTTTCTCCACAAACGCCAGGTTTTCAAAGTAAGCCGATGCGGCTGCGACAATCCGGGACCTTGATAAGTAATTCGTGCGGTGTTGCAGATAATCGGAATTCAGCTCGACTACCTCCCGGAAACCCTTGCCCTGCTGAAACGAATTTCTTAATCCCAGCAAGGCCCAGAGAGTTAGCCACCAACGATTCTGAATCAATCCGCCGAGCGGCACAAAAACGTGACCCTCCGTCGGTTTCAGTTTGGCGGGAAAGATATGGAGGCTGACTGCGCCGGGCTTCATCACGCGGCGCATCTCGGCGAACGCGCGCGCGTGGTTCTGCACATGCTCCAGCACCTGATCGGAAAAAACGAAATCAAAACTGCTGTCGGCGAACGGCAGCGCGCGCGTTTCCGAATCGATGCGACGCAGGCGCTCTGACTCGTGCTCGATGCGAAGATCACATCCGAAGGCCTCGTAACCAGCCTTGCCGTACTCCTCGACCATCTTGCCGGCGCCACAGCCGAAATCGAGCACCTGAGCGCCGGGGCGGAGCGAATGTCCCAACTCACGAAGGATATTTCGATGGAGATCGAGATGCCTTGCGGTTATTTCGTTGGCCATTGAGCTTAGTTTGTGCTTTCTCCGTGCAACCGATCTCCGTGAAAACAAGATCGTAACTTCCTGTTTTTTGAACAAGATTCGCCGCCGCACAACCAGTCCCGTTAGGGACGGAATATTTATAGATAGAAGGTTACGCCGTTTCCGCCAGCTCCGTAGGAGCGACATGTTTACTGCTCCTGTGCC
>JBGPWL010000065.1:0-27214 GCA_041492185.1 Pyrinomonadaceae bacterium
CGTGCAGACCGTTGTCACCGAGGAAGCTGCCGACGTCCGCACGCAGGCCATTGGCGGTGACTGTGGTTACCAGAGTGTTGCCGTCATAGATGCTGACGTTGATAGGTGTGTTGAGCCGGTTCTTGTCCGCCGCCCAGCCGTAGATCTGATTGCAGTCGGCAAAGTCCAGATAGCCCGTGTAGTTCGGCGTGGTTGATGTGCCGCAGGCGAGGGTTTTCGATGAGCCGTCCAAGTTGGTGCTGCTGCTTTCAAACTTCACGCTGAGAGAGTGTGACTGACCATTCTTCAAGCTGGCTGGGGTGGTAATCGTGAAGCCGTGCAGGCCGTTGTCTCCCAGATAGTTGCCCACATCGGGGCGTGAGCCATTAGCCAGTACCGTCTGTAGCAGAGTTGAGCCATCGTAGATGCTGACATTAATGGGCGTGCTGGGGCGATTGCGGTCCGCCGCCCAGCCATAGATCTGGCTGCAGTCGGCCACGTCAAAAGAGCCTGCGTAGTTCGTCGTTGTTGACGCGCCGCAGGTGATCGAACGCCCGGAGGCATTCAAAAAATATGACGTGTCTAACACCCTGACGCTTATCGAGTGCGGTCGGCCGTCTTTTAAGCTCGCCGGCGTAGGGGTATTGAAGCCATGGTGCCCATTATCTCCAAGATAACCGCCGACATCAGGACGGACTTGATTGGCGTGTACCGTCGCCACCACCGTGTTCCCATCCAAAATTTCAACGTCCAGCGAGGTGATAAGATTGTTCACATCAGCGACCCAACCAGAGATTGCATCGCAAGCGGTGACGTCCAAATTGCCAACGAAGTTACCGGGTCGATATCCAATTAGGTTACTCACGCCATTCCTAATCGACGACAGAACTCCGTAGAGACTGTCTCCGGGACACTGATCTTCGCAGCCGTCTCGATGACCTGCGATGACGGGCAGCAGTATCGAGTCATGAACGGCTATTCCTAAGGGGTTGATTTGGCTTTGAGCGGCTTTCCAAGCGAGAAGCTTCTTCAAGCTTATTAACGCTTGCGCGGTTGGTAACTCAGATGTGAAAGTCCCCAACATACCCACGCCCATCGTGCCAGTATTCGCATGGCAGAAATGGAAGCCCTCTATATCGTCTCCGCCGGCTCGTCCTTCATAAATGACACCGTTTGGGTCGATGAGGTAGTTATATCCTATGTCTCCATAGTTCTTGCCATTTGGGTTGATTAAGGACTGCGGAAAGGTATGCTGAAACCAAATGCCACGAACGACCTCAGGCCAATCAGTTGAGGAGTTATCACTCACAGTATGATGAATTATGATGTGCCTAACAGGCGGATAGCTTATATACTGCGCCTCCACTCTTGGCGCTGATTCACCGTCCGGACAGCCCCAATTTATCCTCGAAACAATCGGGGGCTTCGGGGGTATTGCTTCGGCTAATTCATACATTTGGCTCTCGAGGCGGTCGCTCACCTGAGTTCCCGCAACAGTCTTTGAGGAAATGCCAGAACAGAAGAACGTTAATCGGAGTTGTTTCAGGACAGGCGAGAGTTTGTCGGTCGAGGATCGCACGAGACTCACGCGAAGTTCAACAAACTTTGTGTCCTTCCCAAAAAACAAAAAGCCGCTGGCCCGAGAATTTTGTGCAGTCCTAGCATCTTCATCTACAACAAAGTTTCGCCACGGACCCCAAGAACTCTTATTCTCTGAACCTCTAATAGCTAGTTCGACGCCTGAACCTTCGGGCATTTCCGCTGACCAGTCTGCGGCGATACTTAAAGATGGTTCCGGTGAATCCAAAGGGATCGAAATGGCATTCAAGATCAGTTCGCCTGCATCTTTCCCGCTCTTTAACGAAAGGCCGCCGTCCGTCGGTTCTATATTCGAAAGATTCTCCCAATGCGCATTGGACAAAACCACTTCGACGCCATTACTTCTGAATTGATTTGAGTCTTGCGCCCTTTGAGTAAAAGGGAAGGCACAGATCAAAACCCCTATTGTAAGAAGAAATAGAACCCGAGGATTTAATAGCTGCGATTTCATTTTTTCTACATCCCTTCCCAGGCGGTTAGACTCCTCCAGCAGCAACTGATTGGTAAATCTATTTGTAAAATTGCGCCGGTCTCAACCAGCGTTGCTTGTGATTAACCAACCGCCACTTTTGGTCTATAATTAAGACGCTCTGCCAGCTCTAATGGTTTCGTGATTTCGTTAGAAGTTTATTAGATTGAGTTTGACGAGACCTCACCCATGAGTTCAAAACTTGCCTACAGATTTGGACCCTATCTCTTAGATCCTTTTCATCGTATCCTTCTGCGTTCCAGCATTCCCGTTTTAGATATCGATGCTCAGGCCTTCGAAGTGCTTCTAGTCCTGGTTCGCCACAGCGACGAGTTCGTTAGCGCGGAGCAATTCCGGGAGGAGGCGTGGAAAGGTGTGCACGTAGAGCAACAGGCATTATGCTATCAGATTCACATTCTTCGAAAGAGGATATTGGTCGGCAGTCCTGCCGAAAAGATCGAGATCCAAACAAAATACAAACTCGGATATAGGCTCGGCATCAAGGCCGAGCCAATCGGCGAAACCGAGATCACTGACGCTGACAGAAGCTACCTTGAAGGACGATACCACTGGCAAAAAGCTACCGCGCAGTCGGTGAAGCGGGCTATAGAGTTCTTTAATCGGGCCACTGAGTTAGATGCGCATCATGCCTTAGCCTATTCCGCCTTAGCTGATTCATGGGTACTGGCCGGTAGGTTTGGACACCAGAGCGAATCAGCGCTTCTAGCCATGCCAAAAGCGGAGACCGCTGCCAGAAAAGCTCTCGAGATCGATGAACAGTTACCGGAAGCGAGAGCCGCGTTAGCTGCGGTTCACGCTCTTTATTGGTGGGATTGGAATCGAGCCAAAGAGGAGTTTCAGAAAGCAGCAGACGATTCTCCCAATCCGATGGTGAGGGCGTGGTACGCACTCTGTTCAGCAGGTGCAGGAGAACCTGAACAGGCGCGACGTGAAATAGAGATCGCAATCAGCCGCAATCCCGCCTTGCCGGTTCTTAGGGCTTTAAGCGGTCGCATCTACTACCTCGACCGAAACTTCCAGAGGGCAATAAGCGAATGTGAAAAGGCCATTGCGCTCGAGAGATTTCTTTACTTGGGTCCTCTATTCTTGGGCCATACATTGAGAGCAACGGGCAGATTCGAAGAAGCCAAAACGACTTTCATGCTGGCTAGAGACCTGTCGGATGCACATCCAACTCTACTGGCAGAACTCGGACACATTCACGCGGTAATGGGCGAAACCCAGGAAGCAATGGGAATCATTGAGCGATTAGAATCACTAAGACGTGATCAGTATGTCTCACCTCATATGCTTTCAGTCGTCTACCTCGGACTTGGCGACAAGGAAAGGGCGCTATCGTTACTGGAACAGACGCTTGCAGAAAGAGGTGCCTACATGATTTTTCTGACGACAGATCCTGTATACGATTCACTCAGGAAGTTCTCTCGGTTTAAAGATCTCGTTCAACGCGTTGGTTTTGCTTAGCCGAATCGCTGTCAAGGCTTTCGAGGACTTGGCCAAATTCCTTTCGATTGAGACTCAACCACGAAACGATCCTGCGAGGGGGAATCGTCAACATGGATCGTTTGCGAGTCGGGCCCTGTTGAAACCGGTGCGATCTCAACTCCGATCTGCTCGGAAAGAAACTCAATGTAAGTCCGAGCGGGCGACGACCGTTGCGATTGCAGCGTTCGTCGCCCGCCGGGAAGTATCAGCTACGGACAGGGCGTGCCCGTGCTTTCGAAGATCTGGATCGGGCCGAGATCCGCGAACTGGCTGGCGTTGTCTCGAAAGACCGTGCCCTCGATCCAGTAAATGTAATTAGCAAAGTCAAAGTCAATGTTTGGAGCAATGCTGGCGCTGGTAAACGTGCTGCCGGCCCCCAATCCATTGCTGTTGAACGTAAAGATGGTGTCGTTTCCGCCAGTGGCAATGTTGGTGCGATGAATCTCGAACTTCACCTGCGCGTGCGTGCCGCTATTGTCGCTATTGCGGAAGCGAACGTTAACTATCGACTGCGTGGCCGGACAGAAACTTGATATGCCTGCGGTCGCAGTGATGTTGTAACGAATGGTTCCCGTTCCGGTTTGACCATCGTTGAGACGAGCGGTGAAGTCCTGGACCTTCAGCTTCGCCGTGCTGTCTTCGTCGATGGCGCCGGTTGAACCGGCCGAGGTCCAATATCGCGGCGGATGCACGGTAACCGTGAATGAGCAACCAGGACCAGCGGTCGTGCTGCAGTTCACCGTGGTCACGCCGACTGAGAAAAACGAACCCGATGCCGGACTGCAAGTAACAGTTCCGCAACTGCCGCTGGTCGTCGGAGCGGGATAGTTAACCACGGCGCCGTTTTGGCCGGGAGTGTTTTGCACCGCGATGTTTTGCGGGCAGGTGATCGAACAGCTGGCACCCGTTACGGTAACGGTAAACGAGCAGTTAGCAGCGTTCGCACCGGTAACGTTTACGGTAGTGGTGCCGACCGGGAAGGTCGAGCCTGACGGCACGCTGTAGCCCGGCACACCGCAAGCACCGGTGGGCGTAGCAGCCGGGTAATTGACGACTGCACTCACCCCGCCGCCGTCAGCCGGCACCGTAATATTGGCCGGACAGGTGAGCGTGCAGGTTTGCGTGTTACAGACGGCCTGCGAAGTCGTGATCGTCAGGTCCCAGCCACCAGCGAAGGTGCCGATGTCGGTGCCTGCGTCATCCACGACGTAAAGGCTCCAGGTGCCGTTGGGGTTCAGCCCGTTGAAGGCGGAAGCCAAAGTGGCCACGCCGGCCGTTGCCGGGTCGAGATACGGCGCAGCCGGAGCCGGCGCTGGGAAGGCGTCGCCGGTTGTGTAGTTGGTTGGCTTGAACGACCCGGAGGCAGGTGGTGTACCCGAACCCGGTAAGATTGCCGCTGCGCCGTCGTCAAACGTGTAAGTCTGACCCGTAAGGTCGGTGCCGCCGATCACATCGGACATGACAACGAACTTCACACCCGTGGGTCCGACCAACAGCACGTCGATGTCCGAAGGGAACGTGTGACTGATCTGCTTGAGCGTGACCGTCACCTTTGTCACCGGATTAACAATTCCGGCAACCGAAACGTTTGACGGGTAGGGAGTGGCTGGCGCGCCGGTTGTAGCGCCGGTGCCTGTGGCCGGAATCACGATGGCGGTTGCGTTCGAGAAAGTCTGCGAAGCGGTGCTGGTGGTGCCCAACTGGAACGTGTAGGTCACCGTGCCCAGGTTGATTGCACCATCCTGCAGTTGCAACGTTGCGGTGATAGTAGCGCCGCACACGCCGCTGGCCACGAAAGTGAACGGCCGCGAAACGGCGGGCCCGGAAGCTACGACGACGCCGTAATTGGCGGAGGTGGTCACGGGTGTGACACCGCCGCTGTTTTGCAAAGTAGCCACGAGGTTGGTGGTGTTGCCGTCACCGGTATTAATCAGCGGGAAATTAGCCGTCACGGTTTCACCCGGGTCGGGCGCGTTGTTAGCCGGCGCAATACTTTCCCCCGTGATGATGGCGGCGCCGCCCGAGGCGATCACCGGTGTACCTACGACTCCGCAACAGAAGAATGGCTGGCGTGCGATTTCCAGGGTGACGCAGCCGACTGTACCTGTGTCGAGCGCGGCGTTGTCGTTAACACGTAGTTTCCAGGTGCCTGCTAATGATTTGCCGTTCAAGGCCGCGAGCGGCGTCTCAGGCTGGAAAGTGCCGGCGAACGGAGGCGTGCCGGATCCGATTGGAGTACCCGCCGAGTCATCGAAGATAGTCGGTGTGCCGGAGCAATCGTTGTTGCCGGTACCATAATTGTCGCCGCCGCCAGCAATTGAATCGCGGTTCTGTGAAAGCGTAACTATGGTGTTGTCAGGCGCGACCAGTGAAATTGTTAAGTCACCGTCGAACGTGTGGTTCAGCCGTACTTTCACATTGACGTCCGCGACCGCTCCGGTCGCAGCGATGACGATGGGGATATCTACCGTACTCACATCCGGAATGGGGATCGCGATATTCCCCGTTGAGTACGACGCGGTGCTCGCCACTCCCAAGGTGCCGGTGCGCAGACTGTAGACGATCGTGCCGTAGTTGGTGGCGCCGTCCTGCAGTTGCAGCGTTATGTTAACGATATTGCCGCACGTAGCGCTCACCGTAAAGGTGAACGGTCGCGCCACCGGACCTCCACCCTGGGCGACTACACCGTAATTCTGCGGACCTGAGGGTGACGATACGCCGCCCACGGCTTGCAAGGTCGCTACCAGATTCGTGGTGGTGGCGCCCAAACCACCGTTGTTGACGATGGGAAGATTGACCGTGACTGTCTCACCGGGATCGATGGCGTTATTTGCTGGTGCGCAACTTTCTGCGGTGATAGCGAGTGTGCCGGGATCCAGTTGGTTCTGCGGCGTGAGCTGTACGTTCTGTGTGGTCGTGATGCCCTGTGTGATCGTTACGCCGGGAACGCTGGCCGGAAGGTAGAGTGGAGCGGAGACCGTTTCTGTGTAAGTGCCGGTACCCATCGGGTCGATGTTATAGACGCCGCTCCCATTCGACGTGCGAACAAAAGGTCCAGCCGTGACACTCGCATTGGCGATCGGTGCGCCACCTGCCGTGCTGGTGATCGTGCCGGTCAGAATACCCTTTTGTACCGCTGGGCAGGGACCGAACGTGAAAGCGCCTACGCGTGTGTGCCAGCGAGTATTGTCTGGGGCTGAGGCGCCGGTAACATATTCCTGTGTGTACCAGAAAGTGCAATCGTCCACGGGGTCAACGGTCAGCGAACTGTAGTCGCCCCAACGTCCGGAGGAGTGTGTCTGCGAGCTTGTACCAGCGACAAGTAGTGCTTCTCCCTGCGCCAGGCTCCCTGCCGGATCGCCGGCGAGACGGCCCGCATAGCGAATTGATGGGAAGACAGTGGCGCTTGATGCCGAGTAGCCAACTGCCTGGCTGCCGGCAGCGTTCAGCGCCGTGCTGCCCATCCAGCGATGGGTAGTGTCGCCGCCCGCACCACTCATGGTCCCTTGCTCTTGCACCGCCCAGGCGCCGGCTGGCGTGGTCTTGTCTATCTCGTAGTAGCGTACGCCGGCGCGGAACAGCGGATTCACGGCCACGTTGACCGAGTGGTTCAAGACCAGTGATTCGCGCGTGCCGAAGTTGCGATAGGCGAGGCGGTTCATCAGGCGGTCAGAGATCACGTCCACTGCGACACCTGCCGGAGGCTGCGGGACGACGTTGCGGGAACCCGAAGGCACTTCGCGCGGGTCGAACGCGGCAACCGCAAGCGGGCTACCCGTTCGTTCAGCCAGCGTCGAGTTCGCCGGAATCGCAAAGTCAGCATGGAAGTCAAAGATACGCAGCGAGTCGGTGGCCCCTCCGCCGAATTCATCCGCGTCAAACTGGATAAACGGGGCCGGCGCTCCGGTTGGCGGTGGCGTAAAGCCGTCGATGTCTCCCGGTAACATGCCGCCAAACTGGCAAGCCGCGGGGCAGCCTTCAGCTTTGTCGAAATAGATAAAGCTGGCGGTCGGATCGCCGGCGATCATCTTGGCGCGGTCGAACGCGAAAAGACCAGCGCCGAGGAATTGAGTTCCGGCCTGGTTAAACTGGTTGTCGGTCATGTAGTAGCCATCAGACCAAACGCCGAATTTTGGATAATCATTGAACTTGTTGTTCGGCATCACAAAATCATAGACATAGTATGCGCCGGTCGGATCTCCTGTTTTCGAGATCGCGATCAACTGGTGGCTGTTCGGGTTGGCGATAGTGCAGAACTCTGAGAGCAGCCAGCGATCCGCCAGTTGATCGTAGAGCACGATGGGGTCGCCATCCTCGCTGCTGGCGCAGGCGCCGGGAATGGTGGCGAAAATTGCGCCGATACTGGTCAGGGCAATCAGGGGCGTGCCGGTGCGCGAATAGATGCGGAACGCGCTGTTGACCATCTGCACGTAGTGATTCGGACCGATTTCACCGACAGTGTCCGGCGGCAAAAAGCCCTGCCCGGGCAAAGCGGTGGTGTCAGTGAGTGAAATCGTTTCGAAATTGACTGTCGGCGTGGGCATTACTTGAGGCGCCAGGTCGGTCTTACCCTTGCCGGGAACCTTTGCGATTGCTCCGTCTGGTGCGGTCTTGGCATTCGGATCGATCTTCCGGATGATCTCGCGGTTCCTTTCATTTTTGACAAACAGATCATCCTCGAAGTATCCGAGCCCGAGCCGTTTTTGGTTGCGGGCGGCCTGCTCGCGTTTGCGCTCGAGCATTTCTTCACGGTCCTTAATTTCAACTCGGGGATCTTTTACCGTTTGCTGCGCTTGAGCCAGTTCTCTAATTGGAGCGGACACGCCAAAGTAGACCGCGCGACTGACGAGCGGACCGGGGGTAGTCTTCACCAAGCCTGAGCTCTTGTTTTGCATCAAGCGGCGACTGGACGCTGCGTTCCTTTTCGCTCCACTTTGGGGCGCCACCATTAAGGCTGTGATTACCAACACAAAGGTCAAACAGAACAACAATAGCTTTCTCATTGCGGGATTCTCTCCTTCAGAGGGGTAAAAGTTGCCGGTCTTCAGTTGGCGTTCACGTTCAATCGGGATTGCAACCCAAAACGGCGACTACTGGATGATCGGGTCCCAGCTCACACCGCTAACAAAAATGGCAAGAAAGCTGAAAGCAGAATTGCGGAGTTCTCGGCGCCCCTTACAGCACACTCAGATCGCAAAGCCCGTCTGAACCACGCATTTTGAATTGGACAGCCCGCGGAGTCTATTAGATTACAGGCGCACGGTCAACGGGAAAACTCCATTGTTCCGAGTAAGTTTTGGGACTCGGATAGTTTAGGTGCAAGAAAAAGAAGGCGACAGACTTCCGGAAGAAAGCCTGTCGCCTTGGAGTGCAAGTTAATCAACTACGGGCACGGAGTGCCGGTGCTGTCGAAGATCTGAATCGCGCCGAGATCCGCGAACTGGCCGGCGTTGTCTCGAAACACCGTGCCCTCGATCCAGTAAATGCAGTTGGCGAAGTCAAAGTCAATGTTTGGAGCTATGCTGACAGTGGTGAATGAACTCCCAACTCCCAGACCATTGCTGTTGAACGTAAAGATGATGTCATTTCCGCCAGTGGCAATGTTGGTGCGATGAATCTCGAACTTCACCTGCGCGTGCGTGCCGCTATTGTCGCTATTGCGGAAGCGAACGTTAACTATCGACTGCGTGGCCGGACAGTAACTTGATATGCCTGTGGTCGCAGTGATGTTATACCGAACAGTTCCCGTTCCGGTTAGACCATCCTTGAGACGAGCCGTGAAGTCACCAAACACCAGAAAGTCTTTCTGGGGAGCCTTTGCAGCGTTCGCATTATCAAAATCCTCCTACGGTTGTTACAGCGCCGAAGATCTATAGACTAAGGCAAGCACTCCAAACAACGGTGATCGCGCAGCCAATCATTCCGATCTATGAAGAATAAGGATACGACAAGAAAGCCACCAGAATGCGAATAGGATCTTAAAGCATCCTGACTACCGGCACAGAGCACCCTCGAAGTGCGTTTGCGATGATTTTCAAGCCAGACAATATTACAGAGTCCCGCAAAAGGTCCAAATATCTTCGCATAGCTACGGTGGTTGCACGCGAGCAGCCGCACGCCAGCTTGATTGAGGAAGGAGAGAGCGGGCGACGGCAGCCTCGATTGCTGCGTTCGTCGCCCGCCAGAGAATGTCAGGTTACGGGCAGGTTGTGCCCGCGCTTTCGAAGATCTCGATCGAGCCGAGATCCGCGAACTGGCTCGGATCACTCCGGAAAATAGTGGCTTCGATCCAGTAGATGTTGTTAGCGAAGTCAAAGTCCAGCCCCGGCTGAGCGGTGCTGAACGTGTGGAATGCGGAGCCTCCAGGCAGGCCATCACTGCTGAAGGTATAGATGATAGAATTGCCACCGGTTGTGATGTTGGTGCGGTGTATTTCAAATTTCACCCGCGAAGTCACCCCCGTTGGATCCCCGTTGCGGTAACGCACGCTGATGGTCGATTGGCTTGCAGGGCAGAACGCCGAGATGCCATTCACAGCCGTGATGTTATAGCGTACAGTCGCGGTCCCCGTTTGGGCAGCAGCGAAACGTGTAGTGAAATCCTGGTAGGTCAACTTGCCCGCGCTGTCTTCATCAAGGGCGCCTGTCGAACCCGCAGAAGTCCATGAAGATCGTTTGGCTGCGGCTGAGAGTGACTCACATGTGGCGCCGCCATTTGCGCTCGAGAGCAAGCCGGAGATTGTTCCCGTGTAGCTGGCGCAGCCCGTAACGGCAACCTCGTGAACTACGATCACGAACGTTTGGCCGGCCGGCACGTTGAACGACCAGGTAGCCGCGCCGGCAAAGCTGGCGCCGGGATCCGCGAGATAGTTCTGTTGGATGTTCGCGGGATTGAAGCTGCCCAGGTACGTCGCATAGAAGATGTTCGTTCCGCAACCGGAGGTGATACTTGCCGTCACGCAAGCTGTTCCATTGCTGGTATTCGTGAACGTGTACGTATCGTATCGGCGCAACACGGCATCGACCACCGTAGGAGTAGCCTTCGGAGTTCCACAAACAGTCGCGACGCCGTCTCTAAAGAGCCGTCCCGTCTGCGTGGGATCGCCGGCGGCGATGCTTCCAGAGATATTCTGATTCGGCGCCTGACACGTGGGCAGACTGAAGTTGAGAACAAACGGCCCCTGAGTACTATTCACGGTCAGCGTGAAGTTGATGGTAGTGCCGCAAACGAAACTACTCGAAGTGCTGATGTTGTAAGGCACCGTATTCACGCCACTGCCGCCAATCGCAAGATCCGAGTAGGGCGAACTAGGTTGCGTGATGGTGACATTCGGAGTTGAAGTCGAGAGGGTTGTTGATACGCCTGTAAGCGAGTTACAGCCGGAATTGGAGAGCGTTACATTAAGGTTGTTGCACTCGTTAACGTTGATAACCCCATCGCCATTGCCACCTGAAATAGCAGTGCCGGTAACGGCAGGCTTCGGAGCGCCATTTAGGCAGGTATTTAGCGTCGTCGTCACACCATCGGTGATTGTCACTGGAAACGAACTGGAAGTAGTACAACTTTGGCTGCCTGCCGAAACAGTAACGGTGTAGCTACCAGGCGCGAGTGGGATTGAGTACGTGCCGTTAGCGAGTGTGGTGCCTGAGTGCCCGTCAGACACCTGGACTATTGCACCAGAAATTGGAACACCGTTTTCGCAAAAAGTAACTGTGCCCGAGAGCGTGCCCATCGCCGGCGCATTGCATTGAGTGAATTTGAACTTGCCGATACGCGTTTGCCAACCGACTGTGCTCGCCGTCTGTCCAGCCAGGGTGTAGTACTCGTCGGTGTACCAGAAAGTGCAATCGTCGCTCGGATCGACGGTCAGAGCACTATAGTCACCCCAGCGGTTGCCGGTGCTTCGTTGCGCGCCGGTGCCCGCGATCAATGAAGTCTCTCCCTGAGCCAATCCACCTGGCGGATCGGTAGCCAGTCTGCCGGCGTAACTGATTCCCGGAAAGACTGTGGCGCTTGACACGCTGTAGCCCACCGCAAGATTCCCCTGGCCATCTTCCGAGGCACTGGCCATCCAGCGGCTGACGCCGTCTGCCGGCGCAAATGTCGCCTGCTCGTTGACAGTGAAACTGCCGGCGGGAAGCGCACGACGCAACTCGTAATAGCGTGGCGCGGCACGAAACGTTCCAAAGGTCGCCGATGCGGGCGCACCGACATTGTGGGTCATGACCAGCGTCTCAAAGCCGCCGCGGTTTCGATATTGCATTCGGTGCATGAACCGGTCGGTGATGGCATCGAGCGCCATCGTTACACCCGAGGCCGGGGCGGGCTGCGGAACGGCACGCCTGCTCGCTGGCGTAATCACACTGAAGGGTGCCACCGCCAGCGGTGCGGCATATGTTGACTCCGACCGCTCGGTAAAGGTCGAGTTGGCCGGGATCGCAAAGTCTGCATGAAAATCAAAGAGGCGAATACCATTTGCCGGATCGCCGAAGTCCGTCGTGGTGAAGTAAGCAAATGTGTTTGGCCGTCCCGGAGGCGGCAGGTTCAGCCCATCGACGGTGGACGGTAGCGAACCGCCAACGCCTTCTGGATGGCTGGCCAGGTTGAAATTGAAGTAGATGTAGTTAGCTGTCGGATCTCCCAAGATCATTTTGGCGCGATTGAACGCATAGAAGCCCGTGCCGTTGAACGGTCCGCCGTTGGTAAACTGGTGGACCATCATGTAGTAGCCATCCGGCCACACGCCGACCTTGGGATAGTCCGGAAACTCGACTCCTGCCGTGACGAAGTCGTAAAGAAAATAGGAACCCGTCGGATCGCCATTCTTTGAAACAGCGATGCACTGATGGTATGGCGGAGTATTCAATGCTATGAACGCAAACTGGCTCAGTATCCAACGATCGGAAATGGCGTCATAGAGAACTACCGGATCGCCTCGATCCGGCGCGGCACACTGCCCGCCAAGAGGAGCAAACAATCCGCTCAGCTTGAACGGAGCTGTTAAAGGATTGCCGGACTTATCCCAAACTCGAACCAGCAGGTTGGTTTGCTGAACGTAATGGTTGCGGCCAACCGCCCCATTCGTGTCGGGCGGTGACAGGAGTCCAAAACCAGCGTTCAAGTTATCCTGGAAACTCAGCCCTTCGAAGGTAAGGCTCGGAACTGGAATATTGGGAGCGGGAGCATTTCTCTGAAGCGCGCCGTCCCGATTGAGGGCCTCAGCGGCCGTCATGTGTTGAGCTTTGGCCAACGCCTCGGCGGTAGGATGATGGACCGCGCGGTTTTCTGCCGCTTCCTCTTCTTCCCCTTCCTTCCGATCAGATTCGGAGCCGCTCGCCTGCGACGCTATCTGGCTTAACGGAGCTGATTCAGCGAAATTGACGGCTTGGGCGGAGATGGGCGCGGGGCCGGAATTCCGAGTTTGCCCGGCAGACTCGGCAGGATTTATGGGCTCAACGGTTATTGGTTTTGGCTTGTTCTTGCCTTTTTGGGCCTCGCCAGATCGCAAGATTAAAGTTGACAAGAGTAGTGCGAACAGCACAAACAGGAATAATCCTCTATAACGACTCATAAGCTTAGCCTCCAACTTTGTCGACTTGACCTTAACTCTGTTTAGAAGAGCGATTCCCGACCTTCTCACCGACCTGATTCATATCAGGCGATGAAACCCTAACCTGGAGTCAAGATGTTTTGGGCGAAAAGATTGCAGACACCTCGGCGCTTATCGGGTTTAGGTCGGAACAACTATCGTGGATCGTATTGCGGCCAGAGTGTATTAGATTTACCGGCGCAGGGTCAACGTAAAAAGTGGGGAACTTTGAAAGAATTCGTAAGTCCCGCGCGCGCTGGGGAACCGCTCAGAGCCAGCTACCTAAAGCCGAGTCTTCTACAATAATTGTTTGCGAGCGTTCGGGGCCAGTTGAAACTAAACCTATTCCCACTCCGATTTGTTCGGAAAGAAAATCGATGTAGCGGCGAGCTGCTGCAGGCAGCGCGTCGAGTTGGTTAACACCCACCGTCGAACTCTTCCATCCCGGCAGCCTGGCGTAGACGGGTTCGATTCTTCGCAGGTCCTGCGAGACCGAAGGCAGCGAATCAAGCGCGCGCCCATCCAGTTTGTAGCCAACGCAGACTTTGATTTCGTCGAGCGCATCGAGGACGTCGAGTTTCGTGAGAGCTACTGACGAAAAGCCGTTGATCTCCGCAGCGTAGCGTGTTGCGAAAGCATCGAACCAACCGCAGCGACGGGGACGGCCGGTTGACGCGCCATACTCGCGCCCGCGTTCGCGAATGAGCTGGCCCATCTCAGCCTCGCCTTCGAGCATCTCTGTGGGAAAGGGTCCTTCGCCAACTCGCGTCGTGTAAGTGCGTACAATTCCCAGCACGCCGGTCAAACGGTTGGGAGCGAGACCGGTGCCGATGATCGCTCCGCCGGCAATCGTGCTTGACGATGTGACAAAAGGATAGGTGCCATGATCGACGTCGAGCAGCGTGGCCTGCGCGCCTTCGAGCAGGATCGATCGTCCCTGGGTCGCGGCCGCATTCAGGTAGTGAGTTGTGTCCGCGATGAAAGGAGCGAGCCGTTCCGTTAAGCGAGACATCTCGTCAAAGATTTCGTCGGCGCTCAACTCTTGTCCGCCGTAAGCCATGATGATTCGGTTAGCGTCTTCGAGATTTCTTTCAATGCGCGAACGCAAGACATCAGGCGCGAGGGCATCTGCCGTCCGAATTCCGCGCCGGCCGACCTTGTCTTCATATGCCGGGCCGATGCCCCGCAGCGTGGTGCCGACGCGTTCGTTTCCGAGACGTTCTTCGCTCGTGTGATCGAGCGCGCGATGGTAGGGAAGAATCAAATGCGCGCGCGAACTGATCTTCACGCGTTCGGGCGAAACTTCAATCCCCTGAGTCGTCAATCGATCGGCTTCTTCGAAGAAGGCTTTCGGATCGATCACCATGCCGTTGCCCAGCACGCAGGTTTTGCCGCGGTGAACTATGCCGGACGGCAACAGGTGCAGCACGAACGATCGATCGCCAACCTGGACCGAATGGCCGGCATTGTGTCCGCCCTGATAGCGAACGACGATGTCGAAACGTTCGGCCAGCAAATCGACGATCTTGCCTTTGCCTTCATCGCCCCACTGGGCGCCGATTACGACAATTACTTTCGACATGATTAAGACTGATCTTTGGTCTTGAACTTTGATCTTCGAAAAACCAGGCGAAACGATACTCAAGAGTCGAGCACGAAACAAAGATCAAAGATCAAGACCCTCTTCAGCTCGCCTTCTCGAGCCGGATCGGTTTCTCAATGAAGTAATAACTGCAAGTGCCGCGGAGTTCATCGATGTCGCGTCTTTCGATGGGAAACAACCGACACGAGTTTGGCCGGTTCTCGTAAATGCCGCACGTGGTTGCGCCGTCATTGTGCTTCTTCAGGAACGGACACTTGAACAGCAATTCACAACAAGCGCCGCAACGGTTGCAGTCACCTCTTCGCAAAGCCAGTGCAGCGATTGTCTCTTGCCGGCGAAAATTTGTAATGACAAAGCGGCGCAACTTGCCGTGCACCTGGCGGGCGCGCAACCGAGCGTCCTCGATCTTGCGCGAGCGAAGCCTCTCGCCCAGACGCTCTTCAAGCGCAAGCTGTCTCGCAATCGTCGCCGCACGCAAAGATTTCATGGGAGATCTCTCTGGTTCTTGTGGCCGGATTCGTCAGTTCGATAGCGACCAGGCGTCGCGTGTTTTGCAATGAACACAAAAGGGGCGCGGACCCACATCATCTCCGCGCCCTAATCTTCAGTTGATCACGCTATTGCAGCGCCGCTGAGGTGCTTGTCTATCAAACGCGAGATCGATTCCTTCGACGTGGCTCCCACGACGCGTTCCTCTTCTTTGCCGCCCTTGAAAAGAATCAGGGTTGGAATGCCTTTGATGCCGTACCGCTGGGACACCGAAGGATTGTCGTCAACATTCAATTTAACTACGCGGGCGGTTGACGCGTATTTCTCTGCCACTGCCTCGACCGTGGGCGCAAGCATGCGACACGGGGCGCACCACTCAGCCCAGAAGTCGACCAGCACCGGCCGATCCGACCCCAGCACATCATGTTCAAAAGTGCCGTCGCTGACTTCGGTTACGTATTCACTCATTTAACTGAATCTCCTTTTACCAAATTACAAAAAAGTAGTGGCAGTTGTTTGATTTCAATCACTGGCCGATCTAATTCTGCGCGTCTTAAACTCGAAACTTACGACCGCCCCATCTGTTCGTATAGTTCAATGTATCGCCGCGCGGCCGCTTCCCATGAGTTATCGATGCTCATACCGTTCGCTTGAATCGCACGCCACGCCTCAGGCTTACCATAAAAGTAAAGGGCTTCGCGAATTTTTTCAAGCAGCGCGCTCGCCGAATAGGCCTCGAATTTGAAGCCGTTGCCGGTGCCGCGTGTTTCATTGAAGTTTTCGACTGTATCGTCGAGGCCTCCGGTCGCTCGCACAATGGGCACGGTCCCGTAGCGCATGCTGTACATTTGATTCAATCCGCAGGGCTCGTACAGCGACGGCATCAGGAACATATCCGCGCCCGCTTCGATCTGGTGGGCCAGTGGTTCGCCCGCGTAACCTTTATAGATACCGACCTGGCGCGGCGCACTATCGTGCCAGCGTTGCAAAAAGTCTTCATACTCTCTGGCGCCCGCGCCCAGCGCGATAAAGAAAGCGCCAGTGGAAACAATCGCGCCCGCGGCCTGACGAATCAGATCGTAACCCTTCTGCCCGACGAGACGCGAGATGGTGGCGATGATTGGCCGGTCTGGTTCTGCGGGTAATCCGAAGCGACGAAGCAAATCAAGTTTGCATTCGCGCTTGGCGCTCAGATCATCGCTGTCAAAGTTTTTGGCGATGTGCGGATCCGTCGACGGATTCCAAACGTCATAGTCGACTCCATTGGTTATTCCTACCAGACGCGAGCGGCGTGCTCGCACCAGCCACTCCAAACCATGACCCAGTGCCGGTGTTTGGATCTCGAGCGAGTAGCGCCGGCTCACAGTCGATAATGCGTCGCCGGCGATTAACCCGGCTTTGAGCGCCGAGGCAGCGTTGCCCAGCATGAAGTCGTTGCGATCGGGTTGTTCACCAAACCCGAGCCACCACAAATCATCCGGATCGAACGCACCCTGATAGGCCATGTTGTGAATTGAAAAAATGGTCCTGGTGTTTGCGAAGAACTTATCGTAGCGGCGCCGGCCGCGCAGCTCGATCATCGCAAAGCCGCAGGGCCAATCGTTTCCCTGGATAACGTCAGGTCGCCAATCGAGATGCTCGAAGAGCGCGAGTGCGGCGCGGCAGAAAAACGCAAAGCGCTCGTGATCGTCGCTGAAGCCGTAGATGGAAGCGCGCGAGAAATAACCCGGCGCCTCGACTAAGTAAGCCGGCGCGCCGGACGCTTCGCTTTGAAAGACTCTGATAGCGCGCGTCTTGCCACGCCAATCGACTCGAATATCTTCAAGGATTTCCTTGCTGAGGAGGCTTCGATCAATTTGTTGGTGGAGCGGCAGAACTACGATGGCATCAACTGACTGTTTGCGCAGAGCCTTTGGCAGCGCGCCGGCTACATCAGCCAAACCACCCGTCTTGGCAAACGGCACAACTTCAGATGAAAGGATCGCAACGCGCAAAGACGATCACCTTGTCGATTGGTAGACTACAGGCGAGTACCATCATCTGCTTGCTCTGGAATGTTTTTGTCCCTGCCGCTGCCGGTGGCCACTTTGTACTTCACTTTCCATTCGTTGAATTCCGCAAACGTTTTGAAGCAAAAAACTCCCCGCGGATGAACGGGAGGCGGAAACATTCTTTGCAGTCGGTTGAGATACTCCTGATAAGAAGGAAGAGTCTTGTCAAGCGTTATTCTCATCGGCTGAAATCTAGGGGTTATTAGCTCTGCATGGACGCAAGGAACTCAGCGTTGCTCTTTGTCTTCTCCAGGCGCTCGAGCACGACTTCCATCTGCTCGACAGGCGACAGGGGATTCAGGACGCGGCGCATCACCCAGATGCGCGCCAGATCTTCCTTGCTGATCAGCAATTCTTCCTTGCGCGTTCCGGAGCGTTGCAAATCGATGGCGGGGAACAGCCGCTTATCGCTGAGCCGGCGGTCGAGATGGATTTCGCTGTTGCCCGTGCCCTTGAACTCTTCAAAGATCACGTCGTCCATGCGCGAGCCAGTGTCGATTAGCGCGGTCGCGATGATGGTCAACGAGCCGCCTTCCTCAATGTTGCGCGCGGCGCCGAAGAACCGCTTCGGTCTTTGCAGCGCGTTTGAATCGATACCGCCTGAGAGAATCTTTCCGCTCGGTGGCACGACCGCGTTGTGCGCGCGCGCCAGACGCGTAATTGAGTCCAGCAGGATAACCACGTCGCGCTTGTGCTCGACCAGGCGCTTCGCTTTTTCAATCACCATGTCCGCAACCTGCACGTGACGAGTGGGCGGTTCGTCGAATGTCGAAGAGATCACTTCACCCTGAACCGAGCGCTGCATGTCTGTCACTTCTTCCGGCCGCTCGTCTATAAGCAGCACTATCAAAGTCGTCTCCGGATGATTCTGCGTGATCGAATTAGCAATCGCCTGCAACAACATGGTCTTGCCGGTACGCGGCGGCGAAACGATCAAGCCGCGCTGACCTTTGCCCAGCGGCGTGACGAGATCGATGACTCGCGCCGATAAATTCTCAGGCGTCGTCTCACACTTCAGCATCTCGTCGGGATAGAGCGGCGTCAGATTGTCGAAGAAAACCTTTTCGCGCGCTTGATCCGGCGATTCGAAGTTGATCGCCTCGACCTTGATCAGCGCGAAGTACCGCTCGCCTTCTTTGGGCGGACGAATCTGGCCGCTGACCGTGTCGCCTGTGCGCAGATCGAACTTGCGAATCTGCGAGGGCGAAACATAAATGTCGTCGGGCCCGGGCAGATAGTTGTATTCCGGCGCCCGCAGAAAACCGAAGCCGTCGGGCAACGTTTCGAGTACGCCCTCGGAAAAAATGAGGCCGCTCTTTTCGGTCTGCGCCGCCAGCACTTTGAAGATCAGCTCCTGCTTGCGCATGCCGGTGGCGCCCGGTACATCCATACCTTTCGCAATCGACGTGAGCTTGGAGATGGACATATCCTTCAGGTCGGCGAGGTTCAGAAACCCTTCTTCCCAAATCTCCCTGGTTTCCTTTTCGGTTTTTTCCGGGTCCTCGGCGGTGGCAACGATTGTCGCACCGTCGTTCTCTCCGTTGGCGTCATTGTTGTTTGCGCTTGACGCACGTGAACGCGTTGGTCTCTGTGGCATAAAGTTCTCTCTGGGAAATGTTAGTTCGTTCCGCTGCTTTCCGAAGGCAGCGTTGTCAATTTGGCTAAAAGTGGAACGAGTGATGCGGCAGTGTCTATCAAATTAATAATAATTCTAGTCTGGCACGGGGGCTATGGTGAAACTGTGATTGCTTGTCGACTAAAGATTACCGAACTTTGTGTCAAAAGGGAATCGAAAATCTGAGATCAAGAATCAGTTAACGCAGCTTCGATTGTCCGCCAAATCTCATCGCGTCCATTCCCCGTCTTAGCCGAGTAAGTCACCAGTCGATCTTCTTTGAATGCGCGGCGGGCAAGTTTGATGCTCTGGCGCAATTCATTCTTAGACAGCTTATCGGATTTAGTGGCTACTATTAACCGTGGCTTCGCCTGATGCTCAAACCACTCGTGAAGCTGCAAATCCAATTTTGTGGGTTCGTGGCGCGAATCTACGATGTGTATTGATAGCACAAGCGATGTCCGCTTGGCAAGATAGCTCGTGACCATTTCACCCCAACCGGATCTGATCCCCTGAGGGACGCGCGCGTAGCCGTAACCGGGCAGATCGACAAAGCGGAAGCGGTTGTTTATCAAAAAGAAGTTTATGGACTGGGTCCGGCCCGGCGTTGACGACGTGCGCGCAAGACCGCGCACACCGAGCAGAGAATTAATCAGACTTGATTTGCCGACGTTCGAGCGACCCAGAAAAGCAACTTCCGGCTTAAGGTCGCGCGGCCAATCGCTTTCCTGAAACGCACTCTTGATGAATTCGGCGCTGGTGACTTTCATATGCGCAGCTACGAACCTTGCGTGGCCCGTGGATTCAAATAGGGTAGCAGAAATTCCTTTTCCGTCCCTATGCACGTTCGTAGATAAAACGTCCGTGAACGCCGCGTTAAGATGAATCCATTAAGAAAAGGGGCACGATTCGGTTGCCCGTGTCGTGCCCTCTTGTCCTCCGATTGGAAAACGCCTATCTGCTTACGATGCTGCTTGCGCCTTGGCCGCTAGCTGCTCGCGCAGGGCGGCGAATTGCTTCATGCGCTCGTTCATTTGCGCAATTCGTTCGTCGATATTTGGCATGCGCCTTACCAGTGTTTCCATGTTCAGCAGTACTTCCGGGCTGCCGAAAACCTGGCGCAACTCAGGAATGAACTTCGCTATCTTCGCGTAGATGAAAACCATTTCGCCGCCCGAGGCGTTGAACAACTCTTCATCAATCGCACCCTGATTGACCATTGAGGCCGCCATGTCCCAGTAGGAAACGACCATCCGATAGTGGCCGCTATGCTCGCCCATCAGCACGTCCATAAAGTCCTGAATGCTGGTGGGGTTGAAGGTAAAGAACCAATTGCGCGCCTCGCGCATGACCGTTTCGCGACGAAGGTCGTAGAGTTTCAGAATCAGATCAGCGGATTCTTGTTTGCCCATTTCTTGAATCTCCCTTTCAGTTGTTTCAGTTGTTAAGAATGGTGGAGTATTGGCCCTGAAGTTCAGCCGGCCCCGCCGGTCAACCTGCCCTAAAGAGCCCTTGTCAAACTAACTTGAGTAGTAACGAAACACTCCACTTGACCGCAAAGGTCGCAGAGTTTTCCGCAAAGGTCGCAGAGGAAAAGCCCTTCCTTGCGTCCCTTGGCGAATTCCCTTCGCGTCCTTTGCGTTAAAGTTAACCGGCCGCCAAAAGCTCTTAGCTGGTCGGAATGCTCTGCGCTGGTTGCTCGGTCGTCCACAGCGGCGGCGTCTTTGATTCTTCGGCCGCGTCCGTCTCGCTTGGGCCCGGCTCTTCAAGCGCGAGCGCCAGCACCTCGTCAATCGTCTCGACGAGATTGATGCACATCGCGTTGCGAACTTCCTCCGGGACTTCTGGCAAATCTTTTTCGTTGTCCTTCGGCAGGATGATGGTGTCGATACCGAAGCGATGCGCCGCCAAAAGTTTTTCTTTAACGCCGCCAATTGGCAACACGCGTCCGCGCAAAGTAATTTCGCCGGTCATCGCTACGTTGCGCCGCACTGCGACGCGCGCCAGAGCCGAAGCCATAGCGGCCGCCATCGTGATACCGGCAGAAGGTCCGTCTTTGGGAATCGCGCCTTCCGGAACGTGAATGTGCAGGTCGCGTTTGCGAATGAAATCCAGATTAATACCGAGCCGTTCAGCGCGGGCTTTGATACAGGTTAATGCCGCCTGCGCCGACTCCTGCATCACGTCGCCGAGTTTCCCGGTCAGCGTAACCGTGCCGCGACCCTTGGTCAACGTCGCTTCTATTTGCAGCACCTCGCCGCCGGTTTCAGTCCACGCAAGTCCGGTCGCCAGACCGATCTCGCTCATCGCTCCCATGCCGAGTTCGCGGAACTTGATTGGCCCAAGCATTTCTTGCACGCGCTCCGGTTCGGCAGTGTACTTGAAATCCTCGCGCGCGCTTTCCGCGACACACTTGCGCGCAACTTTGCGGCAGCATGAACCGATCTCGCGCTCGAGATTACGCACGCCGGCTTCGCGCGTGTAGTGGCGAATGATTTCCAGCAAGCCTTCATCGGTGAATTCGATTTGTTCGGCCTTCAGACCGTTGGCCTCAGCTTGCTTCGGCACGAGATGCCGCCTGGCAATCTCGAGCTTCT
Organism: Pyrinomonadaceae bacterium; assembly: GCA_041492185.1. Taxonomy (GTDB): domain Bacteria; phylum Acidobacteriota; class Blastocatellia; order Pyrinomonadales; family Pyrinomonadaceae; genus JAOAPY01. The sequence goes on from JBGPWL010000065.1 coordinate 21,498, forward strand.
CGCGCTCGGTGTAGCCGGACAGTCTTAGTATTTCAAGCCGATCCTGAAGCGCTGGCGGAATTGTGTGCAGCACGTTCGAGGTAGCGATGAAAAAGACTTTCGAGAGGTCGTATTCGACGTCGAGATAGTGATCCTGGAACGTGTGGTTCTGTTCGGGATCGAGCACTTCCAACAGCGCTGCGCTCGGATCGCCGCGAAAATCGGCGCCGAGTTTGTCAACCTCGTCGAGCAACAGAACGGGGTTCACCGTTCCCGCTTTTTTCATCATCTGGATAATCTGGCCCGGCAGCGCGCCGATATACGTGCGGCGGTGTCCGCGAATTTCTGCTTCATCACGCACGCCGCCAAGCGACAGGCGCACAAACTTTCTGCCGGTCGCGCGCGCGATCGATTTACCCAAACTGGTTTTGCCAACGCCCGGCGGTCCGACAAAGCAGAGAATCGAACCTTTCGGATTCTTCACCAGTTGGCGCACCGCGAGATACTCAAGAATTCGCTCTTTGATTTTTTCGAGGCCGTAGTGATCTTCGTCGAGCACCTCTTCGGCCTTGCTCAGATCCTTAATCTCTTTCGTTTTTTGTTTCCATGGCACGCCGACCAGCCATTCGATGTAAGTGCGCGACACCGTGCCTTCGGCGGACATGGGCGGCATGGCTTCGAGGCGGTGCAACTCCTGCATCGCTTTCTCTTTGGCCTCGTCGGTCATGCCTGCTTCTTCAATCTTTTTCTTCAGCTCTTCAAGCTCGGCCTTCTCATCCTTTCGACCCAACTCTTTGTGAATGGCTTTGATCTGTTCGTTGAGGTAATACTCTTTTTGCGCGCGCTCCATCTGGCGCTTGACGCGCGTCTGAATAGTGCGATCCAGTTGCCGCTTTTCCAATTCAAGCTCGAGCAATTCGATCAGCCGTTGCAGACGGCCTTGAGTTGAAAAGAGTTCGAGCAGTCCCTGTTTATCCTCGACGGAGAGTCGGAGTTGCGAGGCGAGCGCGTCCGACAAATGCGACGGATCCTGGTTGCGCATCGCTGTTTGCAAAGCGTCGGTTTGCACGTCGGGCGCCAGCCGCAGATGCTGCTCGACGAGCTGAGCGACCTTTTGCACCAGAGCATCGAGTCGCGCGCCTTCTTCATTAACCACCGGCGCGCGCCGCACCAGCGCCATGAAAGCACCGTCGGCATTCTCGACGCGAACAGTTGTGGCCCGCTCGCGACCTTCGACTACAACTTTGATCTGGCCGTTGTCCTGCTTTTGCGATTGCAGGATCCGACCCAGCGTGCCTACTCCATAAATTTGCTCCGGAGTCGGCTCGTCGACGGTGGCATCGTGCTGCGTCGCCAGAAAGATCGTCCGGTCGGAACCGAGCGCCTGTTCCAGCGCCTGCACCGAACCAGGACGACCGATTTTGAAGGCGACTTTTGTAAAGGGAAAAATCACGACGTCCCGGATCGGTACCATCGGGTACCAGGCAACATCGGAGGGAGCGCGGTCTGAATATTCTTCCATGATCTGAAATTAACTGCTAATGATTACTCTTGCAACAAAGGCGAGCCGCCAACTGCCGTCTCGCCTTACCTTCTATAAGACGCCTAATTCTAGAACATTTCCGCCGCGCGCGCTACTTGCGAAAATGTCCGACAAACTTCAAGCTTGTCGCTGTGCTTCGCGTCGGAATCATCTTTTCCCCAAGCACGACAAACTGAAGTTTGTCGGACTTCACGCGGCCGCGCCGTCGATGCCGGCCAGGCCTTCGCCCGGAACTGCGCGCCTGCGCTCGACCATCTCACTCGTAATCACGAATTCCTTCACGCGCTTCTGCGAAGGCAGAGTGTACATCGCGTCCAACAACAATTCCTCAAGAATCATCATTAGACCGCGGGCTCCAACTTTGCGCGCGACCGCCTGGCGGGCCACTAATTTGAGCGCGTCGTCGGTGAACTTCAACTTCACGTTGTCGAAATCAAACTTTTTCTGATACTGCTTGACGAGCGCGTTCTTTGGCTCGGTCAGAATTTTGATCAAGGCGCCTTCGTCGAGCTCGTGCAGCACGCAGCCGACGGGCAATCGTCCGACAAACTCCGGAATCAGTCCGTAGCGAATGAGATCTTCGGGCTGCACCTGACGCAAAATCTCAGCGTGACGTGCTGGTCCCGTTTTGATCTCGGCATGGAATCCCAACGACTTGTTGCGCAATCTTCGTTCGATCACTTTTTCAAGACCGACGAATGCGCCGCCGCAAATAAATAAAATATTTTGCGTGTCGACCGGGAAGAATTCCTGATGCGGATGCTTGCGACCACCCTGGGGCGGAACGTTTGCGACTGTGCCTTCGAGGATCTTCAACAATGCCTGTTGCACGCCCTCGCCGGAAACGTCGCGCGTGATTGAAGGGTTCTCGTCCTTGCGGCAGATCTTATCGACTTCGTCGATGTAGATGATCCCCTGCTGCGCGCGCTCGACGTCGCCGTTGGCTGCCTGCAAAAGTTTCAGGATGATGTTCTCAACGTCTTCGCCGACATAACCGGCTTCGGTCAACGTCGTGGCGTCAACAATGGTGAAGGGCACACTGAGCAAACGCGCGAGAGTCTGGGCCAGCAGCGTCTTGCCGGTTCCGGTTGGGCCGATGAGCAGAATGTTCGCCTTTTGAATTTCAACATCCGAGCGCCGGCGCGCGATCTCGATTCTCTTGTAGTGCTGATAAACCGCAACGGCCAGACGTTTCTTCGTTTCCTCTTGTCCGATCACATACTCGTCTAGAAAGCCTTTGATCTCGCCGGGCTTCGGCAGCGGCGCGCGATTGGCTACAGACTCGGCTTGCTGGTCGTCCGTAATGATCTCGTTGCAGATGTCAATGCACTCATTGCAGATATAAACGGTGGGACCGGCAATGAGCTTCTTCACCTCGTTCTGCGACTTGCCACAGAATGAACAACGCAACGTGTCGTCAGCTCGTCGTACCATAGGTGTCCGGGACTCCTTAAGAAACTTTGTGCTCGCTCTACTTGGGAACAACCGCCGGGCTGGTTGAAATCTCCGATGTGCTCATTACTTGATAATAGTGTTGCACGCACTCGCTGCAAATGAAGGCGCTCTTCCCAATCATTCCTTGCGGCACTCCCGGCGCTCCTTGCGGCGCACCTGCCACAATCGCCGCGACTTCGCCTTTCGATTTACCGCAGAACGAACAGCGGAACCCACGCGCTTTCATCTTTGCAATCATTTTTGTAGCGCAACTTGTTAAGTTGCGAATCCAATCCGGCGCAAGCGGAAGCTTACGCTACATTCGCGTCACTCTCGGTGCGCGATCACTTCGTCTATTAAACCATATTCCTTAGCCTGAGCGGCAGACAAATATCTATCGCGTTCTACATCCAGCTCGATTTGTTCGAGACTTTGGCCCGTATGCCTGGCAAGAATCTCGGACGTCAGCTCGCGAATGCGAATAAGTTCTTCAGCGTGGATGCGCACGTCGGTCGCCTGCCCCTGCATGCCGCCTGACGGTTGATGAATGAGAATGCGCGAGTTCGGCAAGGCAAAACGTTTTCCTTTGGCGCCGGCAGTCAGCAGTAGCGCGCCCATTGAAGCGCACATGCCGACACAGATCGTCGTTACGTCCGGACGAATGAATTGCATGGTGTCATAAATAGCCAGGCCGGAGGTGACGATGCCACCAGGTGAATTGATGTAGAGGTTGATGTCCTTTTCGGGATCTTCGGCTTCGAGGAAAAGCAGTTGGGCAACTATGAGGTTGGCGATTTGATCGTCGATGGGCGTGCCCAAAAAAATAATGTTGTCTTTCAGCAGTCGCGAGTAAATGTCAAACGCGCGCTCACCGCGCGACGTTTGCTCGACGACCATCGGAACTAATGCCATATATGGTGCCTCTCAAAACTCAAACTGGGAATCAGAGCATTTATCATTTTCCATTTCTCATTTCTCATCTGACATTGGTTGACCCAGTCACCTCTTAAATGACAAATGACAAATGGAAAATGATAAATGGAAAATCTATTCCGGCTCCTGGCCCTTGTTCTTTGATTCCTCATCGCCAACTGGCTCCGGTTGTTCTTCCTTCCATTCTTCTTCTGTTACTCGCGCATTTTCAACTAATAGATCAAGCGCTTTGCGGTTGCGCAGTCTGCTCGCGATGCTACGTTCGCCCCCATCCTTTGTCAAGGCAGCACGCACTTGCTCTTTTGGTTGTCGCGAGGCTTGCGCGATCGCTTCGATCTCGGCTTCGATCTCTGCTTCGGTGACATCGATCTTCTCTTCTTCGGCGATGCGTTCGAGCAACATCGAACCGCGCACGTCGTCTTCGGCCTGGACCTTCAACTCTGCGCGCGCGCCCTCCCAATTGAGTTCTTGAGCGCGCGGATCGATGCCGCGCCCAATCATGTCGCGTACGACTGTTTCAAACCGATGGTTCGTCTGATGTTCCACTAGAGTCTGCGGCACCTCGAACTTGTGCGTCTCGGCCAGCTTCCGCATCAGGTCAGCGCGCAGACGATGATCTGCTTCGCTCTTTGCGCGCCGCTCGAGATCTTCACGAATTCTCGCTCGCAAAGTCGCGACAGAATCAAACTCATCGTTCAGGCTCGTGGCCCATTCGTCATCAACTTCGGGCAGCTCTTTGATACGAACCGCGATAATCTTTGCCGTGTACTCGACGCGTTTACCAGCCAGGCCCTTGGAAGAAAAATCTTCGGCATAATTTACAGTAAACGATTTTTCCTCGTCCGCCTTCACGCCGAGAAGATTGTCCGTAAACTCCTGCTGCACGCCCTCGCCGCCCAGCGTCACTTCAACTTCTTCGACGTTGATATCTTCTTCTTCAGGCGCATCGATAAACTTTCCGTTGAAGTTCACCGTTACGATGTCGCCGAGTTGTGCGCCGCGATCTTCGACCGGCAGAAGCGAAGCGGAAGTTTCGCGCAAGCCCTCGATGACCCGATCGATGTCCGCATCCGTTACCGGCTGGACGCGACGAGCTACTTCGAGACCTTTGTATTCGCCGAGATCTATTTTTGGCAGCACTTCGACGTTGACTTGAAACGAGATTGGCGCTTCGCCAAATCGCTCCTGGACAGCGGTGTTATCTAGCTGAACATCGGGCTCGCCAATAGCTGCTAACTCGTGTTCGTCGATTGCTTTCGTGATCGCGTCAGGCACCAGCTCGCGCAAAACTTCAGTGCGAATTTCACTCTTGAAGCGCGTGCGAACAACCGAGCGCGGCGCATGTCCGCGCCGAAAGCCGGGCACGTTCGCCATCTGTGCGTAACGATCGCTGATGCGATCGTAGGCAGCGCGCACCACTTCCGGCGCGATTTCGATCTTGATCTCCTTGCGGGTTGGGGAGACGTCAACTAACTCAGTCTTCATCAAACATAAAGCCCGTTGCGACGCGTTGCATCGAACGGGCGCCTTTCTCTGCTGAAACGATCATGAAAGCAATTCCAAAGTTGCCAAAGACAGTTCGCGCTCAAACATCCAATGGCAAATGAAAAATGATAAATGATAAATGGAAAATCTATTGTCAGACTCCGTCATTTCTCATTTTCCATTTTCCATTTTCCATTTTCCATTTGTCTTTACTTGCTTTCTTGGTGCGAAAGGGGGGACTCGAACCCCCACACCTTGCGGTACCAGATCCTAAGTCTGGCGCGTCTGCCAATTCCGCCACTTTCGCACTCTGCTTCAAACGCGCCGTGGCACTATTGAAGCA
>JBGPWL010000139.1:0-8915 GCA_041492185.1 Pyrinomonadaceae bacterium
GCTTTATCGTGTTCGATCAATCCGGAGGAATAGTCACGACCGCCCAAAAGGAGCACCAGCAGATCTATCCACAACCGGGATGGGTCGAGCATGACGCGGAGGAAATCTGGCAGCGCACACGGGAAGTCATCACCACGGCGATGCAGCAGGCTCGTCTCCGGCCGGAAGATCTCGCCGCCATCGGCATTACCAATCAACGCGAAACGACCGTTGTCTGGAACCGCAAAACCGGGAAGCCGGTTGCGAATGCCCTTGTCTGGCAAGACACGCGGGTCGCTGATTACGTGGCCGAGTTGTCTCGCGACGGTGGACAACAACGCTTCCGACGGAAAACAGGTTTGCCGCTGGCCACCTACTTCAGCGGCCTGAAAATGCGCTGGCTGCTGGATCACGTTTCCGGAATCCGCGAGCAGGCAGCGGCGGGTGATGTGCTCTTCGGCAACATCGACAGTTTTCTCGTGTGGCGCCTGACCGGTGGTCCAGAGGGTGGCATTCACGTCACCGACGTCACCAACGCCAGCCGCACCCTACTCATGAATTTGCAATCACTCGCCTGGGACTCGGAACTGCTTGAGGTCTTTGGCATCCCCGAAGCTATGTTGCCGCGCATCTGCTCCAGCAGCGAGATCTACGGAGCTGCCCTGCTCGACCTGGTGAAGGGTGTGCCGATTGCCGGGATCCTGGGCGACCAGCAGGCCGCCCTGGTGGGACAGACTTGCTTTCAACCGGGCGAAGCCAAGAACACTTACGGCACTGGCTGCTTCCTGCTCATGAATACCGGCGCAGCCCCTGTCGAGTCGAATTATGGTTTGCTCACCACTGTGGCTTACAAGTTTGGGTCACAACCCGCGACCTACGCGCTCGAGGGCAGCGTCGCGATCACTGGCGCGCTGGTGCAGTGGCTGCGGGACAATCTCGGACTGATTCAAACAAGCGCAGACATTGAATCATTGGCCCGCACGGAAAAGGATAATGGCGGCGTGTATTTCGTTCCCGCCTTCTCCGGTCTCTACGCGCCTTACTGGAAAGACAATGCTCGCGGTGTAATCGTCGGACTCACGCGCTTTGCAAATAAGGGCCACCTGGCGCGCGCCGTTCTGGAAGCAACGGCATTCCAAACTCGCGAAGTCGTGGAAGCCATGGAGAAAGATTCGAGGATCGCGCTCGATGTGCTGCGGGTCGATGGCGGCATGGTGGGAAACGAATTGCTCATGCAGTTCCAGGCTGACCTGCTGAACCGCCCGGTGGTACGACCGCGAGTCATGGAGACGACCGCGCTCGGCGCAGCCTATGCCGCCGGGTTGGCCGTTGGTTTCTTCAAAGACATCGAGGAACTGCGGGCGAGATGGGCTGTGGATCAAACGTGGAGGCCCGCCACGGAGGATGCGAAACGAGAAGAGTTGTACCGGCTTTGGAAGAAGGCCGTCACGCGTTCCTTCGACTGGGTTGATTAGTGGAGCGCGGACACCTCTCCGCCAGCGTGCGTAGCGCGCTCACTTACGGAGTTGAATTTAGCGGCAGAGTTGTTCGCGCTGCCCGCTCAGGTTGGGCCTTTGCTCAACATTCGCCGATTCTACACGACCCACATCGGAAGATGCGAAAACTTCCTCAGCAAGTTGGGCAATAGCGCGCATTGATAAGTGCTTGAGGCGCGAAATCTCTTCGTACTGGATTCAATCCGAGTTGGCATGGTGTTTGCGGTCCCATCAATTCCTTCTACGATTCTCGTAGAGGATGGCTGAATGTTCATCCTCCCTCAAGAGAGAGGTTTTCTTGTAGGAGACTAGACGACGCCGCAGGGCGCAGGAGGTATTGTCATGAGACGTTTATTCTTACTAGTCCTAATAGTTTGTGCGGTGGCTTTGAGCGGCAATCTACTTCCATCGACCGCCAAGGCGCCGGCTCCACATAAAGAGAGCGCTGTGGTTGAGTTCAACCAGCAGGTGAGACTCCTGGGTGTGTTCCTCAAAGGCCGATACCTGGTCGTACACGACGACGAAATGATGGCCCGAGGAGAAGCCTGCACATTTGTGTACAGTCTAAAGGGAGACCGGCAAGACAAACTGGTACTTTCTTTTCATTGCACTCCGGTAGCCCGGGAAAAGGCCGAGAGCTTCACGATGCGAAACGTTTCGCTCCTTCCCAGCCTGGCGATAGATGAAGTCCGAGAGATACAGTTTGCCGGCAGCAGCGAAGGACACCTTGTCCCATCAGATTAATCCGGCAGGCTGCTGAAGAAAGCAGAATCGCCACAGAGGCACAGAGTCACAGAGAAGAAGGACGATCAGAATCAATCAGAGCCAATAGACTCTTCCCGTCTTTGTTCTCATCTTTCTCTCCGGTCTCCGTGTCTCCGTGGCCAAGCTTAGTTCTCATCAGCCCGCGTTGCGGTTGGTCTTAGCCGCGAAAAACCGAAACCACCCTCTTTCGATTGGCGCAGCGCAAAAAGTCACACTGCTTTCCAGAATCATGTATAAAGGGGAAGACCAGGCGAACTTTTCACCTGGACCCCACGATAGGAGAGCTGTGATGGAAGTTCCTTTGACTCCGCTGGAATTTGCCCGCCGCGCGCGCGAACTATATCCCGAACGCGAGGCCCTGGTGGATGGCGATCTGCGGCTGACTTGCAGCGAATTCTTCGAGCGCTGTGACCGCTGGTCCGCGGCCTTGCAGAAACTCGGAATACGGCAGGGTGATCGCGTCGCCTACATCGCGCCCAATACTCATGCCCAGTTGGAATCTTTCTATGCAGTGCCGCAGATTGGAGCCGTGCTGGTGCCGCTTAACTATCGGTTGACCGCCGACGATTTCGCTTATCTGATCAACCACAGCGGCGCCCGAGTTGTTTGCGCGCACTCTGACTATCTCGACGCAGTTGACAGTGTTCGCTCGCAGTTGCCTCAGGTTGACTCATTTGTCGCGCTCGAAGAGTCGCGGCCCGGTTGGCTCGATTACGAAGCGACCGTGGCCGAAGCGTCGAGAGATTTCGTCCGACCCGCAATATCCGAGACTGACCTGTTGACGATCAATTACACCAGTGGCACCACCTCGAGGCCCAAGGGTGTGATGATCACCCATCGCAACGCCTATATGAATGTCGTGGGCACGCTGATTCATCATCCCATGACCGCCGCGGATCGGTTTCTCTGGACGCTGCCGATGTTTCACGCCAACGGCTGGACCTTTGTTTGGGTCGTCACGGCGGTGGGCGCCACTCACATCTGTCTACGAAAAGTTGAGCCGGTGGCCGTGTTCGAAAAGATCAAACAGGAGTCGGTAAGCATGTTCTGCGCGGCGCCCACAGTGCTGATCAGCATCGCCAATGCTCCCGCTGATCTGCGTCGTGGGGCCCGCCGTGGGATACGCATCCTGACGGCCGGCGCCGCCCCGGCGGCGGCGACCATTGAACGCATCGAGGGCGAACTGGGATGGGAAGTTACTCACGTGTATGGGCTGACAGAGACCTCTCCGTTTATCACGATCTGCGAGCCGCGGCCGGAACATGAAAGGCTTTCGCGCAAGGAACGGGCGGTGATCAAGGCGAGGCAAGGAGTCGAGTTGCTCACGTCGGGTGAAGTGCGGGTAGTCGACGATGAAGGACGCCGCGTTCCTCGTGACGGGGAGACGATCGGCGAAATTGTTGTCCGTGGCAATGCTGTGATGGAGGGTTATTACCTGGACCCCGAAGCTACCGCAGATGCGTTCCGAGGCGGCTGGTTCCACAGCGGCGATTCGGCGGTGGTCCACCCCGACGGTTACGTTGAGATTCGCGACCGGTTAAAGGATGTCATCATCAGCGGCGGTGAGAACATTTCCTCGGTAGAGGTCGAGGGAGTTTTACTGAGACATCCGGCGGTGCAGGAAGTCGCGATTGTCGGTCTGCCACATGAGCGCTGGGGCGAGGCGCCCCACGCCTTTGTAGTGCTAAGGGCCGGGACAACGGTGCCGGAAGAAGAGTTGCGACAATTCGCTCGCGCTCACTTGGCGCATTTTAAAGCACCCCACGGCATCACGTTTCTCGCGGAACTCCCGAAAACTACCACCGGCAAAGTCCAGAAATATGTACTGCGCGGCAGACCGGCGATCTCGAAGCAGTGAAGGTCATCGCTTGGAATTGTGCAGCGGAAGAAAGCTTGACGCATGTTTGTCGCGGTGCTACTTTACCGACCGTTCGGTAGCTATCATGATGCGCTCGCGCTTAAGAAAGCTCATTCTCGCCCCGTCTCTCACGATCGTATTCTCTCTCGGATTTTTCATCACGGCATCCTCGCAGCAAGTTGTTACTACCAGTCAAACCGCGACGAGTCAGGCGCCGAAGCCAATCGAGCAGATGGCGCCGATGCGCGACGGCGTTAAGCTTTCGACGATCATCTATTTGCCGGAAGGCAAAGGGCCGTGGCCCGTGGTGCTGGTGCGCACGCCTTACAATAAAGCTACTCAGACGCGTTTGAACGCCGCGTGGACGAAGCATGGATTTGCTTTTGTGGCCCAGGATTGTCGCGGGACTTTCCAGAGCGAAGGCAAGTACCGCCCGTTCCTGGACGATCAGTTGGATGGTTACGACACGGTCGAGTGGATCGCCAAGCAGCCGTGGTCGAACGGTCGCGTCGGAATGTTCGGCGCTTCGGCAATGGGCATCGCCGCAAATCTGGCGGCGATGGCGAATCCGCCGCATCTGGTCGCGGCGTTTGTGATGGTTGCTCGCTCGAGTGCGTATGAACAATCCAGTTTTATGGGCGGAGTATTCCGCAAGGAGATGAACGAGAGTTGGCTCAAATTACAAAAGGCAGAGTGGGTGCTTGATGAAACTTTCAAACATCCGGACTACGACGCCTATTACGATCGAGTCGAGATGCCCAAGCACTGGGAACAGATCCACGTGCCCATTTACAACTACGGCGGCTGGTACGACATTTTCAATCAGGGCAACATCGACAACTTCGTTGGCTTGCAAGTGAAGGCCGGCGCTCCGGGCGCGGGCAAACAAAAGCTGATCATGGGTCCGTGGGGCCATGGCCAACTTGAAGAGGTTAAGTATCCGGCCAACTCGGGCGTCGGCGCGTTCGGCGGGAATATGTCCAGCGAACTGGCGATGCGTTGGTTTGACTACTGGCTGAAGGGCGTTCAGAACGGCATCATGAATGAGCCGCCCGTGCGCTACTACGTCATGGGTGACGTGACCGATCCAAAGGCTCCGGGCAACGAGTGGCGCACGGCTCTCGCCTGGCCCGTGCCCGCTAAGACCACATCTTATTTTCTGATTCCCGGCGGCGTACTCAGCGAGAAGCTGCCTCAAAAGCAAGAGAGCGCGGACACCTACAAGTATGATCCAAACAATCCGGTGCCGACCATCGGCGGCGCTAATCTCTTTCAGAAAAAGGGACCGATGGACCAGCGGGCGATAGGCGAGCGAAAGGACGTGTTGAAATTTGCCACGCCGGTGCTGCCGTTCCCGGTCGAGGTGACGGGTCGCGTAACGGTAGAGTTATGGGCTGAGAGTGACGCGCCCGACACTGACTTTATGGCCAAGCTCGTTGACGTCTATCCCGATGGGACTGAAAGGCTGGTGCTTGATTCAGCAATTCGAGCGCGCTTCCGCGAGGGATTTGACCACGAGGTCTTCATGAAGAAGGGCGCGGTCTATAAGTTCAAGATCGATCTCTGGTCGACGAGCTTGATCTTCAACAAGGGCCATCGGATCGCGATTCACATCAGCAGTTCGAATGATCCTCGCTTTGATCCAAACCCGAACACCGGCAAGCCGCTGCGGGCCGACCAACAGACGCAGGTCGCGACCAATTCGATTCATCACGACCGGGTTCATCCGTCGCGCGCGCTGCTGCCGGTGGTGCGGGTTTACAACGGGCCGGTGTCTTATCTCCGAGCCAAGCCTGCGTTATTTCAATAGGCAAATCAGAATAGGAGCAACGTTATGTGGATTCCCAAAGCCCTAAGAGATCTAAAAAAGGGAGTCGATTCTCCCATGCCGACCCAGGCCGTCTCAAATGAGGAATTCATCCCACGGCGCCAGTCAGAGCCGCAGAAACAGGTCGAGCACTTGATCGGCGAAATGTCGGAAGCTCGAGCGAAGAAGCTGGGCATCGATCGTCGCGTCTTTATGGCCAGCACAATGGGCCTGGCGACATGCTTCCTGGCCCAAAACAAGATCTTTGCCAGCAAGGTCTGGGACGTGGATGAAATCGAAAGCTGGGAGTCGGCGCCAACGGCCGAGAAATTCCCGAAGGGCGAGTACTTCATCATCGACGTGCAGTCACACTTCACTAACGGCCTGGCCATTCCCGGCTTCCGCAATGCGGAGTTCGTAAAGAACATGGGCTTTCAACTCAAGAACGACCCCGAGGCCTACGGCTTCAAGAACTTCGTCAAGGAAATGTTCTTTGACAGCGAAACGATGATGGTCGTCATCTCTGGCGTGCCGGGCAGGGAAATCCTGCGCGACAAGGAAGGCAAGGTGCTCGTAGATATGGAACGTACGCCCGGCACGTCGGGCAAAGTCCTACCGAGCTGGCTCATGTCGAAAGCCCGCAAGGAGATTAATGACCTGGCCGGCTCCCAGCGCGCGGTGAACCACGGCAATCTCGCGCCGAATCATTACTGGAACAAGACGACAAACACGATTGATAAAGCCAGGTTGATCGAGCAGATGGAGCGCGAACTAAATGTTTACGGCATCAGTTCGTGGAAGTGGTACTGCCACACCGACCCGGGCCAGACCGGCAACGGCTTCCAGTGCGACGACGACAACGCGCAGTTGTTTATCGAGGAGTCGCGCAAGCGCGGTATGAAGCTCATCAGCGTCCACAAAGGATATTCTTATCAGTCGCGCACTCTCGGCCACCTGGCCAACCCCAAGGACATCGAGAAGGCGGCGCTGCGCAATCCTGATTTCAACTTCGTCGTTTACCATTCGGCCATCAAGCACGGCTCGAGCGAGCCCAATTGGAAAGAGAGCAATCAGTACGATCCGGCGACCGGCGATTTTCTCTGGCACAGCGTGCTGATGGACATCAAAAAGCGCAACCCGCAGATGAACAACGTGTACTGCGAACTCGGCAGCTTCTTCAACACGCTCTCCGTGATCGATCCGGTGATGGCGGCGCACGGCCTGGGCAAGAACATCAAGTACTATGGCGCTGATCACGTGGTCTGGGGGACGGATTGCTTGTGGTGGGGCTCGCCGCAATGGGGGATTGACGCCTTCAAGCGCTTCCAGATGCCCGACGAGATGTGCGAGAAGTTTGGTTACAAGAAGCTTACTAAACAGGATAAGGCGAAGATCTTCGGGCTGAACGCCGCGAAGCTTTACAAGGTGGATGTGAAGGCCAAACGCAAAGCCTTGCCGGCAGATGCGCTCGAAAGAATCAAGACGTCGTATCTGGATCGCGGCGGCATGCGCAGCAACGCAGTGTATGGCTGGGTGCGCGCCGACGACTAGCGGGTTATTGAAAGGCGATGGCCTATCAAGAACATGCACACGATCCACGAAGAGACACGAAGCGACGCGAAGTCACACGAATTAGCACGATCTTTTTTTGTGTACCTTCGTACTGCTTCGTGTGATTTCGTGGATCGTATGTATGTTCGTGCGCGGCTATGCCGTCTGATGTGCGGAAAGGCTCTGCCTTTCCGGCGCTCCTGTTAAATGATATGAGGCTATGCCTCGGGTCCGATCGGAGGCATAGCCTCTCCACTTAAGAAACTCTGATCGGAAAGGCAGAGCCTTTCCGCACATCGGGCGGCGCAGCCGCACACGATATTCACACTGTTTTCATTTCGGACGCTGGGCGCAAAGAGTATGCCCTCGTATACAAACGTGAGACTACTTCTGGCTTTCATCGTAGGCCTGTGTGTTTTCAACTCCGCAGCGCGCGGGTTAGTCCAACCAGAGCAACAACCCGCCACGCAACTTGCCCATTTCCACCACCTGCATCTGAACACCCTTGACCCCGCGGGCGCCATCAAGTTCTACACCAGTAAATTCGATTGTGAGGAAGCGCGGTTTCTCGACCATGACGCGGTGTGGGCGCAGCAGTCATGGCTGCTCTTCAATAAAGTCAAAAGCGCTCCGCCCTGGGAACTGACATCAGCGATCTGGCACTTCGGCTGGGGCGCGGAGGATATGAAAGCTACCTATCAGAAGCAGCTTGAGATGGGCACAAAGTTTTTCACCCCGCTCACCGACATCAGCAACATCCTCGGCGGCACTGGCAGCGGCAGATTCTTCTATGCCTATGTGGAAACGCCGGACCACGGTTTGATCGAACTCAACACATCCAGCAATCATCAGTTCGGCCATCTGCATTTGTTCAGTGAGGACCCGGTGGCCGCGGGCGAATGGTACAGCAAGCACTTCGGCATCCCACGCCGAGGCACTAGTCCGCCGTCACGCGAGCCGCGCTTCTATCACGACTTTCAGATCGGGCCCAGCGCGTCGCTGACAATGGATAACGTGAACATCATCATCTATCCCATCCAGTACTCAAGGAAAGCCTACGCGAATCACTGGAAGAATGGGCAGGCTGCGATCTCGCCGACTAAAGGACGCGTGGTGGACCACATCGCTTTCAGTGTTGATAATCTCGCTGAGACGATCGAGAGACTGAAGCAGGAAGCGGTGAAGATCACCGATCCGATTAGCACGACTAACGGCGGCAAGCTCAAGCATGCGTTCATCGAAGGGCCTGACTACATCCGCATCGAGTTGGTCGAAGGCCGGGCCCACAAGCAATAGTCAAATTTCAGCTTCAGCCGGGAGGAGAATCAATGCGACGATCATTCATTGTGCTCGGGGCAAGCCTACTGCTTCACTTGCTCGCCGTTGCTGGTCTGGCCCAACAGGATCGATTGCAAGGGCGCTGGGAAGGCACCGCCAAATCTTTTCAGGGAGAGCGGCC
>JBGPWL010000033.1:0-43577 GCA_041492185.1 Pyrinomonadaceae bacterium
AGATGGGCCGCGACGAGACGGCGCACCGGCAATTGCAACGGGCCTTCGATCAGCTCTATCCAAACAAGGACTTGCAGGAGCGGCATATCAATATCACGTCGCTGCTCTCGCGCCACGGACGGTACGTTATCGATTGGATCTTTAACGCGATCAATCTTGAATCGGTTGAACATCAAATTGTCTATCTTTAGTGACAAGTTCCGTCATGGCGCAGCGAGATTTTCAAATAGTGATGTCGTCGCCGACAGCGGCGTACGATGAAGGTTTGAATTTTTTTGCCGGCAAGGGAATGATTAACGAGGCTCTCAAGAGGATTGTCAAAGACCTGGATGACCGGGGAATCGATTACGCGGTGATCGGGGCAGTAGCACTCAACCAACATGGTTACAGGCGCTTCACCGAAGACATCGATCTGCTTCTAACAAAACAGGGATTGGAGCGCTTTCAGAAGGAACTGGTCGGGTCTGGTTACCGGCCGGCTTTCGAGGGAGCTCGCAAGCGATTCAGGACCTCAGACAATATTCCGGTCGAGATTATCACGGAAGGTGAGTACCGGGGCGACGGCCTGCCAAAGCCGGTGCGGTTCCCCGACCCTAAAGGTTCGACTATGGATGTTGAAGGCATCAAGACCATTTCGCTGGACAAGTTGATCGAGTTGAAATTGGCGTCTGGCTTGAGTGCGCCTCACCGGCTCAAAGACCTGGCTGACGTACAGGAGCTAATTAAGTTGAAGAAGCTCGATGCCGAGTTTGCGGAACGATTGGATCCTTCGGTGCGCGCAAAATTCAAAGAACTCCACGAGTCGGTTGCCCAGGCCCGCGAAGAATTCTAAACAAGATCGAAATCAAAGTCCGAAATCAACAATGTCTAAGATCCGCGTCCTCCCAGATCAAATCGTCAATCAGATCGCCGCCGGCGAAGTGGTAGAACGTCCCGCATCCGTTGCCAAGGAATTAGTCGAGAATGCCATTGATGCCGGGGCGACGCGAATATCGATCGACTTCGAAGCGGGCGGACGACGCTTGCTGAAAGTATCCGATGACGGCGAGGGCATGACGCGCGACGATGCGGTGCTTGCGTTCGAGCGCCATGCGACTTCAAAAATCAACAGCGCTGAAGATCTCAATGGCATTGCGACGCTGGGTTTCCGCGGCGAAGCGCTCGCCTCGATCGCTTCGGTCGCCCGCGTCGAGTTGTTGACGAAGACCGAAGACGCAACGGCCGGAACGCGCGTCGTCATTGAAGGCGGGCGCATGCGCGACGTCAAAGACGCCGCACACCCGCGCGGCACCACCGTCGTCATGCGCAATCTGTTTTTCAATGTGCCGGCGCGGCGCAAGTTCCTGCGGTCGGAAGCAACGGAGAGTTTTCATCTCACGAATCTGGTTACGCATTACGCGTTGGCGCATCCCGAAATCGCATTCGCGCTTACGAATAACGGCCGTGAAGTCCTGCGCGCTGCGTCTGCCAGTGATTTGCGCGAGCGTGCGTTTCAGATTTTTGGCGAATCGTTCATCGAAAATCTTCTGGCAGTAGATGGCGGCGTAGATCAAATTGCGCGCGGGCGCGGATACGTTTCAGCGCCGCGCGATCGACGCACCTCACGTGATGCGCAGTACCTGTTTGTTAATGGACGCTTTGTGCGGGATCGATTGATAGCGCGCGCGCTTTCGGAAGGCTACCGCTCAATTCTGCCCCATGGCGTGTATCCGGCGGCGCTGTTGTTTTTGGAGACGCCGCTCGAAGAGGTGGACGTGAACGTTCACCCGGCAAAGACCGAGATTCGCTTTCGTCGCGCCGCGGCGGTGGCCGACGCCGTGCGCGAAGCGGTGCGTGCCGCGCTCGCCAGCGCTGGATTTTCGAGTGCACCAGACGAAGCCGAACGAGTGGCAGTCAGCGCCAGCTCGAGTTCAGCGGGGATCGAAGAATCACTTTCGGCGTCCGCCTCTGCCGGCGAGGCTGGAACTCGTCAGCGCATTGTTCCGTCGGCGCCTGCGGTGACAAGTGGATTTACACCCGGGACCAGAGAGTCGTCCGCTCAGCCCAGGATTGATTTCGCGATCATGCCGATAGACGACAACGAGATCGGGGCTGAAGAGAGAAGCGGCGATGAGCACGCGGCAACGCCGTTTGAATACGAAGTATTCGTGGGTGGGTCAGAAGTTCAAGAATCTGACAGCGACTCTGTTCAGACAATCGCTTTACCGCCGCTTGCTTCAGCCGACAAGTTTGTGCGCGAAGTTCCCGTCGAATCGCTTTCAGCCAACATTCGTCCGCTGGGCCAGCTCGACGAGAGTTTCATTATTGCGACTGACGACGATGGCCTCTTGCTCATCGATCAGCACGTCGCGCACGAGCGAATTCTTTTTGATAAGTATCGCGCGCTGGAATCAACGCGTCCGGGTCAGTCGCAGCAGCTCTTGATTCCCGAAACTTTCGACCTCACGCCGGCGCAGGCTGCCGTCTTTGATTCGGTTGCTGCTGAATTGGAGAACTACGGCTTTGAGTTGATGCGCCTTTCCGGACGCACGTTGGCAATCAAAGCGACGCCTGCCGATCTGCCCGCGAGTGAAGCGCGCAACATGTTGGCTGAAGTTCTCGATACGGTTGATGCGGAAAAGAAGGGAACAGCGCGCGCTACTCTGCGCGACGAGATTGCCGCCTCGCTCGCCTGTCACGCGGCGATCAAAGTGAACATGCCGCTCGCGCCGGAGAAGATGCGCTGGCTGATCGATCGTCTGCTCGTAACGTCATCGCCAACAACCTGCCCGCACGGACGGCCAGTGATTCTAAGACTCGCAACACGAGACATTCTTAAAGGCTTTCACCGCGTCTGACCGACAGCAGCGAAAGAGGGCAGGACTTTAGACCTCAAAGCTCTGGAGTTCCTCTCGCTGCATGCCACACTCGCGCG
The DNA here is from genome assembly GCA_041492185.1 of Pyrinomonadaceae bacterium. GTDB lineage: Bacteria > Acidobacteriota > Blastocatellia > Pyrinomonadales > Pyrinomonadaceae > JAOAPY01. The sequence goes on from JBGPWL010000033.1 coordinate 2,915, forward strand.
ATTTCTACAAGCTTCCGGTCGTGATCGACGCGATAAACAATCCGGTACGATCGCACAATGAGCTCACGGATGGTTGCGATTTGATATTCAGGAACAACTCGGCCAATCTCCGGGAAGGTCTCCAGCTTATCGGTCTCTGAAATCAGCCGAAAGCCGAAAGCTCCGGCGCGCTCGGGGCTTGTCACGTGAAAATGAAAGATACAATCTGGCGCAGGTCATCGCGGGAGGCCGGAGACCAAATCAGCTTGTAAGCCATGAGGCCAACTGTTTCTTGATCTCTTCGTGTGGAATGCCTTCGCCGCGGTCTAACTGATCGAGGCCCTTCTGCACCGCGGCTAGAAACTCAATGTGGTCCGCGATCTCATCGATCGAACAGTCGTCCGGCAACTCGCGAACGGCTTCAAGCACCATTTCCTTCTCGGTCATGAAGGAATTATGCTGCGTTGGCTGCTCACAAAGCAAGCGAGTCCGTCTCTTTTGCTCATTCAATCACCGCCAACACTTCGCCTGCGTTTACCGTCGTTCCGATTTCCGCGTGAAGCGCGATCACCGTGCCCGCTTTTGGCGACTTCATCTCATTCTGCATTTTCATTGCCTCGACCACGACGATGCCGTCGCCGGCCGACACCTGTGCTCCAACTCCCACCAGCACACGCACGACTTTGCCGGGCATCGGCGCTACGATCTCCGCGACGCCGTGATCATGCGCACTCGCGCTGGGCGCGCTGCGCAACCGTTTTCGGTCGATAATTCTGATCGCATAATTGTGCGTGCCGACGTTAACTTCGAAGAGTCCGCTTGATTCGCTCCGCGCCACGCGACTTTCAAAGACACGATTGTTATCGAGCAGGAGTGACGCGCCTGAGTCCAGCTCGCGCAGTTCGAGTTCATAACGACGGCCGTCGATTTCGGCAAAGACGCGACAGTCTTCGCGTCGAATGCTCAACTCATGATGCGAGCCTGCCAGTTCCGCGTTAAGTTTCATTTGTTTCCGAGAGTGGTTGATGAGCGCGATTGTCTATCAGGCCTCTGGTCTCCAACCTCGCCAGACGGCCCGCCGTGCGCCAGCGGTTTTCGCTCTCATTTGCCGAATGATTTAGCGAAGTTTCTCGCTGAAGCTTTTGATAGTGAAGCGCCGCGGCGATTAGTGCGATGTCGCGATGGCGGGCTTCATCGTCCACCGGCGGGCAGGGATGCCCGCGCTCCCGGGAGAAAAAGCGCGAGATGAAACCAGTGTCCAATCGTCCCGCGATAAAATCTTCGTCGCGAACGATCGCGCGGAAGAAGGGAAGCGTGGTCCTGATACCGTCAACGCGGTATTCATCCAGCGCGCGCCGCAGCCGGTCGATGGCTTCGTTACGATCGCGTCCCCAGGCTGCGAGCTTCGAGATCATCGGATCGTAGTGAATCGAAACTTCCGAACCCGAGCGCACACCGCTGTCGTCGCGGATGCCGGGCCCGGCGGGCGCATGCAGAAAGTTGATCCGGCCAGGCGAAGGGAAAAAATTGTTATCCGGGTCTTCGGCATAGATGCGACATTCGATTGCGTGACCCTGCCAGCGAACGTCATCCTGGTTGAAAGAAAGCGGGGCGCCGGCTGCGACGGTGATTTGTTCGCGCACGAGATCGATTCCCGTCACTAGTTCCGTTACGGGATGCTCGACCTGCAATCGTGTGTTCATCTCGAGGAAATAAAACTCACGCTTGGCGTCCGCGACGAGAAACTCGACAGTGCCGGCGCCAATGTAATTGACCGCTCGCGCGATCTTGAGCGCCGCGTCGCCCATAGCCGCGCGCAGCGACGGATCGTTGATTGGCGAAGGACACTCTTCGATCACTTTTTGGTGACGGCGTTGAATCGAACACTCGCGCTCGCCGAGATGGACAGTATTGCCTTGCGTGTCGGCAAAGATCTGAATCTCGATGTGACGTGGCCGGTCGATCGCTTTTTCAAGATAAAGCGATGCATCACCGAAAGCCGCAGCGGCTTCGGACTGAGCATTGTCGAAGGCGGACCTCAATTCCTCCGCGGACATAACCAACCGCATGCCTTTGCCGCCACCGCCTGCCGACGCTTTTAACATTACCGGGTAGCCGAAACGCTCGGCAGTTTCTCGGGCTTCGGCAAACGAGACCAATGCTTCGACCGTTCCCGGCACGACGGGCACGCCGGCGGCAACGGCGGCGCGACGGGCGCTGGTCTTTGAGCCCATTACTTCCATGGCTTCGGCGCTCGGGCCAATGAACGTCAAGCCGGCGGCCGTAACTGCGCGCGCGAAGTCCGCATTCTCGGCCAGGAAGCCATAGCCCGGATGAATCGCTTCGGTACTAGTTTGTTTGGCAGCCTCAATTATTGCGGAGATATTCAAATAACTTTCCAGCGAAGGCGCCGGACCGATGCAGACGGCTTCGTCCGACATGCGAACATGCAGCACGTCAGCGTCGGCTTCGGAATAGACCGCCACCGGCGAGACATTTAGATCTCGGCAAGCACGGATGATGCGTACGGCAATCTCTCCACGATTGGCGATCAGGATTTTGCGAAACATAGAACAGAACTCAGTAGTCAGTAGTCAGTCACGTTGATAACAGTTGACCACGATCAGTTAAGAACTGACAACTGATAACTGACTTCACACCACGACGGAATTTGCAGGACTGCGAGGATCGAAGCGAATGGTAACTTGCGTGCCGGGCCGATGATTGATTTTCGCGAACTGCGGTTCGGCGTCGAGCGTCTGCGACGATTCATAAACGGTTCCGCCGACTCTGTAGCTATAGTAGATTTGCGTGCTCTTGCCGGCAGCGTCAGACACGATGTCGAGTACATTGCCTTCAACGATCCGTCCGATGCGCATCAGACGCGCCCGTCGCGAGGCTTCGTCTTCCTTCTTGCGTCGGAAAAGATCCAGGAAGCCCATGCGCAGCGGCCCTAAGGTTTGTTTGGCCTGACAGGTGTGGTCAGAGTAGTTGAATCTTTAACTTCAGAAGCTTTCATAATTACGCCGTCGCGAACGATCAAGTCGTCGTCCGTGTTGAGGATCTTATCTTCACCAGCCAAACGGAGTTCATAGTTTGTGAATGACAACGCCGCGTTAGGCACATCTTCACGCGCGGAACTAGCAGAAGCAATGACCGCGCCGGAAAGTGTGCGCGGTTTGTCTTTCGGCTGCGATTCGGCCAGAGTTGCGGTTGGTTTGTAGTCTGTTGGTCCAACGTTCGCGAGCGCCTCGGCAATAGAGCCATCCGGGTCGGGCAAGCGCTTCGTGTCCAGCAGGTCCTTTTGTTCGGCTGGCAGCGTGCCGTTGAGAGCGCGATACTCAAGCAAGGCGCGATCAATAGTGTAACCGTGTGCTCTGATTCCCGCCTCGATTCCCAGCCGACGAAAACGCAGGCGCTTCGGAATGCTTACTCCGATCAGCGTCCCAATCGTCAAGCAAACAAGCACCGAAGCCATCAGACCCCGGCGCGCAGCGCGCATCCCAACGAAACGCGCAGGTGTTTTCGCCATGGATTTGTAGATCCGTCCGCTACTCCATAAGACGATGAACGCAACTGGCACAAAGACCCATTTCAGGTGCCACGCGGCGGCCTCGGTTGCCAGCCCCAGTGACGACCACGTGAGTGAGACTGGCCACTCTTTGACGAGCGTGAAAATTATCTCGGCGAGAAACGACATCACCATCAACGTCCCCGTAGCGACCAGCACCAGGGTGCGGCCGTAACCCGGCAGGACGTGTTCAGGTTTGGGAAGAGGATCGCCTACGGCGCGCGCACCACAGGCTTTGCATCCTTGCCGAAGATCACCTTCGAACTTGAAGCCACAACAGGGGCAGGTGGTCACGTTCATTTACCTCGACAATAACGAAGAGCAGATTGTAAGACTCTTAAGACCCAACAGTGATGCGACACTTAGCTGGTCTTGTGCAACAGCCTTTGCTCGGGACGAAGTTCAGTTCCCGCGCTGGGCTTTGAATAGGCTGCTTGTGAAACTTGCTGAGGTGCGGCCTCGACCTTATTCAATTCTTTCCACGTGTGGTACATGCGATGAGCAAACGTCCAATAGGAACCGATTGCCAGGACCCAGAGCACCGCCGGCATCCGATTAGCAAAAAAATTCGTTGAACCGGGATGCGTCGACAGCGCTCCAATAATGAAAAGAACAACACGCTCCGGACGTCGTAGGAAGCCGACGTCGCATTTGGGAATTAAACTTTCAGCTCGGGCGCTCGCATAGCTTACCATAACTGAGCCCATTAGTCCTGCTCCAGCAAGAAAAACATTCAGGGTTGAATGAAATTCTGTGTCTCGGGCGTAGAAGACCATCAGGCCCACAAACACGACCATATCCGAGAGGCGGTCAAGCGACGAGTCGAGAAACCCGCCAAACCGCGTCACGCGCCCCGACAGGCGAGCGACCTGGCCGTCGAGCATGTCAAAGAGATTGGCAACAATCAGCGCGATTCCGGCCCAGAAAAAGCGGCCCATCCCGAACAAGACACCACAGCCGACGTTCAAAGCGACGCCGATAACAGTCAGGATGTTTGGGTTGATATGCCCGTGGGCGAGCCAACGCACCATTGCGTCGATGATTCGCTGACCACCGCGTCCGATACTAGCTCCAAACATTCAGGGATTCCTCTGCGGCCATTATGCCTAAAAGTTCTTGAACTGAATAGTCCAAAAATGCGAGCAGCGAATATCAGCGAGGAGGAGGTTCATTGTCAAGGAATATCGAGACTGAGAATTGAGTTGAGACATCCAGGAATTCCAATTCATTAGTTAGCCTGAGTCCTTCTGATCGTGCAGTGTTGTCAGTTGTCTGATCTTGAAATTCCGCGCGCCTGCGGGTGTGCGTACCACTACTTCGTCGCCTTCTTCTTTGCCCATCAAGCTCTTGCCAACGGGAGAAGTGGTTGAGATCAATCCTTTTTGAGGATCGCTCTCTTCCGGAGTTACCAAACGATATGTAACTTCCTCGTCACGCTCGCCGTCATAGAGCACGAGAGTAGATCCGTAGGAAGCCTTGCCTATGGGGATGCGCTTGAGATCGATTGAGGCAATCTCACTGATCCGCTGCCGCAGTTCAACGATGCGCGCCTTGACGACATTCTGCCGGTCCAGCGCCGCGCGGAATTCGGAGTTCTCGCGCAGGTCGCCGAATTCAAGCGCGCGCTTGATCTCCTTCGGCAAATGAACGCGCAACTCCGACTCCAGTTCATCGAGTTCCCCTTGCAGCCTTCGTTTGATGTCTTCTGACAAGCAGTCCTCGCTTCCTCTATTCGTTAGCGCAATCGAGCGCTCAACATTCCACACCTGCTGGGTTACCTCACAGATCGATCTTCTTGTGGTAACTCGCTTCTTCAGGCGCGCCAAACGAAATTCCCGTGTCCCGCGCGGTTCTCACAAGTTGTCCGGTGGGCGGCACCGTTTTGATGTTCGCGATCGCTTCTGAGATTGGCACGGTAACGACGTCGGCGGCTTGCAGCGCAACCATCACGCCGCGCTTGCCCTCCGTCAACGCGCGAACCGCGCAAGCGCCGTAATTCGTCGCCAGCATACGATCGAATGCATTCGGCCGGCCACCTCTTTGCAAATGCCCAAGCACCACGCAGCGAGTCTCCTTGCCAGTGAGTTGCTCCAGTTCCGTCCGGCAATAGACCCCGATGCCGCCGAGTCGCGCTGCGTGATAAATGTCACCCTTGTCCTGATAGATTCGTTCGTGGCCGGCTTCAGTCGCTCCTTCCGCAACGACGATGATACTGAAGTTTGAGCCGGCCTCGTCTCGCGAGCGTATCTTCTCAGCCACCGATTCCATTGTAAAAGGTATTTCGGGAATCAGGATCACGTCCGCGCCGCCGGCGATGCCTGAGTGCAAAGCGATCCATCCCGTGTCGCGGCCCATGACTTCCAGGATCATGACTCGATCATGCGATTCGGCCGTGGTGTGTAATCGATCGAGGGCCTCCGTTGCAATATCAAGCGCCGTAACAAAGCCAAAGGTGAGTTCGGTGCAGGCGAGATCGTTGTCGATAGTTTTCGGCACGCCGACGACCGGGATGCCGAGCCGACCAAATTCAGCGGCGATGGCCAACGTGCCCTCGCCGCCGAGCACGATCAATCCTTCGATGCCCAACGCAGAGAGATTTGCTGCCGCCTCTTTGTAAGCCGCTTCAGGTTTGACGAGCACACCCTCGGCGCTGTGTTCGCCAAATTTGCCGCGATTGCGCGTGCCGAGAATCGTGCCGCCGCGAGGTAACAGGCCGCGTACGTCAGCCTGCGTCAGCTCACGTGTGCGCGTTGTTCCCAGCAGCCCTTCGAAGCCGTCTTCGATGCCAATGACGCGCATGCCATATTCACAAATGGCGGTTTTCACCACGGCGCGAATAACGGCATTCAGGCCCGGAGCGTCGCCGCCGCCGGTTAAGATCCCGATGGTTTGATACATGGCTGTCCTAGACTCTAAATCATAAACAGAAAAAACAAAAATCGTTTGCTAAAACCCTGTTGACCGGCACGTGCGGCTCGCGTAGCATAGCGCAGCAGCCCAGTGCCGTTGAACCTTCTAACCAGCAAAGGCGGATGCGAATTGGATATTGACGACAAGGCAAAAGAGATCGTGCAGGAGATCGGCACCGCAATCAACGAGTCGGTTGAGAACTCTCCTCAGGTTGCCGAAGCGATCGAGCGTCTGCGTGATGCCGGCTACGAGATGGAGTTGACCCTGAGATTGGAAATCGGTTTGCGGCCGCATGCGAATGCGGATGAATCGGACGAGACAGAAGACGGCACGCTGAGCTTGACCGATGACGATTTGCAGGTGTTGCAGCGCATGAAAATCCGGATCGATCCGGACTGATGCGTTGAGATCCAATTCTCAGTTCCAATACTCATTTTCTATTTGTCATTTTTCATTTCTCATTTGTTCATTCCTGTTCCAAGGGCGTTGCTTTGCTCTGTGATTCAGCGACACCTTTACTAAATCAGCGACGACTTCAGCAAAAAATGAAAAATGACAAATGGAAAATGGAAAATGAGTATTGAACTCACCCGTCTTCATCTCCCCTTCTACTTTGTCGTCTCCTCATCTTTGTCTGTCAGTTGCTGCTGACGCAACGCCGCCGCGCCCAAAAGGCCGCCCATGCCCATCGATTCCACCGCCGTGCTCGGCACGAGCATCAACGCGCCCTTCTCCTTCAGTCCTTCGTAAAGCATGTTCATCGCGCGCAGGTGGAGCGCTGTCGGATTGTCCTGATACGACACCGACGCTTCGGCGAAGAGGTGCGCGATTTCCAGTTCAGCCTGACCCAGAATAATGCGCGCCTGTTTCTCGCGCGCCGCCTGCGCCTCGCGCGACATCGCGTCCTGCAGCGCCGCGGGGATGATCACGTCGCGCATCTCGACCGATTGCACCGTCACGCCCCAGGGGTTCGAGCGCTCGTCGATCAACTTTTGCAATTCTTCTTCGATTCGTTCGCGCCCGCGCAGGAGATCGGTCAAAGAAGTTCTGCCGATGATGTCGCGCAGCGCAGTTTGAGCCGCCCAACTGACTGCCTGCGGGTAGTTCTGAACCTCCAACGCCGCTTTCTCAGGATCGTAAACCATCCAGAAGAGCACCGCGTCGACGTTCACCGGCACGGTATCAGACGTCAGCGTTTCTTCCGCGGCAAAGCTGGTAGTGATCACTCGTTGGTCAACCCACGAAGTGACCGTGTCAACAAAGGGGACAATCCAAAAAAGTCCCGGACCTCGAAGGCCAGTGTACTTACCAAGCCGCAACATAACGGCGCGCTCCCACTGCCGCGCGATCTTGGGCGATTGGGCCAGCAGGACTCCCAGCAGCGCCCCAACGGCGATCGGAATAGGATTGCCGGTAAACAAAAACGCCAGAGCGCCGAGCACCGCCGGCGTTAGAAAAGTCAGCACCGCAACGATGTTCACGCGCGGCGCGTTAGTTGCGGGCAAGCTGCTTCTGGTTTGAACAAGACTGTTAGAGGGAAACATGGTTTTCTCAACTCCTTTTTTTACGCCTGTTTTGTAAGTGTTCGATTACGTCGTCTACAGAGAACCCGCTGGCGGCCGCCTCGGCCAGGAAACGATCTGCCAGTTCACGCAAGTGTTTTTCGTGGTCCCGGGAACCGCCGGCTTTGAAATGGCTGGCGCTGACAAATGTTCCGACTCCTCTTTGTGTCTCGAGAATTCCCTGTTGCTCCAGTTCGGCATAAACCTTCGCGACCGTGTTGGCGTTGATGCGCAAATCGACGGCCAACTGCCGCACGGTGGGCAACTGCTCGCCGGGGCGCAGCTTTCCCGTCGCAATGGCGAACCGGATCGTCCGCTCCAGTTGCGCGTAGAGCGGCATCGGATGCGCAGTGTTGACGGAGAACATTTGGCTCATTTCAAGATTGTACTACGAAAATAGTACAAAGAAAGTTTCAGGAAGTTTCGCTGTACTTCGGCCAATGGAAGCGAGTATAACGAATCGTGAATGGTAGTGATGAGACCTGTTACAAAGCGCTTGGTATTTGCGGTGTTAGGCGGTGTGCTGATACCGATTTGTTACTCGATCATACTGTTCCCGACTTTTATGCTGTTCAGCTATTTTGACCTTGCCCATTTTGATAGAAATTCACGCTTAGCTTCGTTGCCGATCATCTTTCCGGTTTGGCTCGGTGATTTCTCCGGCATCCTTCCGGCGGACAATTTCGTGGGCAACGCGGCTCTGTTCATCATAGGCGGCACGGACTTTCTTGTTTACGCTTTGTTGACTTACTCCATTCTGTGGTTTCGCTCAAGACGAGCAGCGCAGTAACAGCTCACTATCTATCAAGTCGCGTTTTGTGGATTCCAGCTGGTATGTTATCTTGTCTGGCTTTTGAATCCAGCCATTTTTTTCGCCTGTACAGGCTCGACGGAGGAGTTAAAACACTAAGTATGGCCACGCCTACTGGAACCAGCGCCGACGGACAAGTGGTGGGTCGCGTCGTGCAAATTATTGGTCCCGTCGTTGACATAGAGTTCAAGGGATATCTGCCGCCGATTTACGAGGCGCTAAACATAGTCTCCGACGGTTTCGATGTGCCCACACCCATCAACGTCATTGCCGAAGTGCAGCAACATCTCGGCGAAGGCCGCGTGCGCGCGGTTTCGATGTTGCCGACTGACGGCATGGTGCGCGGTATGAAAGCCATCGACACAGGTGGACCAATCACGATGCCGGTCGGAGAGGGAACACTCGGTCGCATACTTAACGTGATTGGCCAGCCGGTAGATAATCTCGGCGACGTCAAACACGAAAAGCGCTATCCCATCCATCGTCACGCGCCAACGTTTGAAGAACAGTCGACTGAGTTGGAAATGTTCGAGACCGGCATCAAGGTCATCGATCTCATTCAGCCATTCGTGCGCGGCGGCAAGATTGGTTTGTTCGGCGGCGCGGGAGTCGGCAAGACGGTCATCGTGATGGAGTTGATTAATAACATCGCTAAGGCGCGCTCGGGGTTTTCAGTTTTTGCGGGCGTTGGTGAAAGAACTCGCGAGGGCAACGATTTGCTGCGCGAGATGGTCGAGTCGGAAGTTATTCAGTTTGGCGAAGTGTTCAATAAGCACCTGCGCGAAACCGGCGAGTTCGATATGACCAAGGTCGACATGAAAACCATCGGGCAATCGAAGGTCGCGTTGATCTACGGACAGATGACCGAACCGCCGGGTGCGCGTTTGCGAGTTGCTTTGTCTGGCTTAACCGTCGCCGAATATTTCCGCGATGAAGGCATGGACGTGCTGCTTTTCATCGATAACATTTTCCGTTTCACTCAGGCAGGCTCGGAAGTCTCGGCGCTGCTTGGCCGCATGCCTTCAGCGGTGGGTTACCAGCCGAACCTCGCTTCCGAAATGGGCGAGATGCAGGAGCGCATAACTTCGACCAAGACTGGATCGATCACGTCGATTCAAGCCGTGTACGTTCCGGCAGACGACTACACGGATCCTGCGCCGGCGACTACGTTCGCGCACCTTGACGCCGTGACGGCGCTTTCGCGCCAGATCGTCGAGCTGGGAATCTACCCGGCGGTGGATCCGCTGCAGTCTTCTTCGCGCATTCTCGATCCGCGCATCATTGGTGAGGACCATTACAACACGGCGCAGGAAGTGAAACGGATTCTGCAGCGCTACAAAGATTTGCAGGACATCATTGCGATCCTGGGTATCGATGAGCTTTCAGATGAAGACAAGTTGATCGTTTCGCGCGCCCGTAAGATTCAGCGGTTCTTCTCGCAGCCATTTCACGTTGCCTCGCAGTTCACGGGGCGCGAAGGCAAATATGTAAAGCTCGAGGACACGATCAAAGGCTTCAAGGAAATTTGTGAAGGCAAGCACGACGATCTGCCCGAACAAGCCTTCTACATGCAGGGCACGATCGAAGACGCGATTGCGAAAGGCAAGGAACTGGCGGCGGAATGAAAAGGATGAAGGATGAAGGCGGAAGGATGAAGCACGATCCATTGCCCTCCATCGAGTTGCTTTCAGCCTTCATCCCTCAGCTTTCATCCTTGGTTTCAGATGGCCGAACAACTTCAACTAGATGTCGTCACGCCCGAGCGGCGCGTGCTCGCGGAGCCGGTCGATATGGTGACTGTGCCCGGGTTCGGCGGCGAAATGGGCATCTTGCCGGGGCACACGCCTCTGATCTCTCGATTGCAAACCGGCGTTCTTTCGTATTCGCAAGGTGGCGCCAACTTTCAGTTGCACGTCTCTGGCGGTTTCGTGGAAGTGAATGAGGGTCGCGTTACCGTACTCGCCGAGATAGCCGAACGACCCGAAGAGATTGACGCCGCGCGCGCTCGGCTCGCTCGCGAACACGTGGAAAAACAGTTGAGCAGTTGGACCGGCACCGAGGAAGACTTTGAAAAAGCTCGCGTCAAGCTTGAGCGCTCGATGGTGCGCGTGCAACTCGCTGCCGGCGCTCGCTGAGATCCATACCGAAATCAATCTGTTGTTGTTACGTCCTTTGCGGACTTCCCTTGCGCTAGAATCTAAGCGCACTCTGAGTTGACAGAGAGGAACAAATGACCGATCAAGAACGCCAGCGGCAGATGGATTTCATCCTCGAACAGCACGCGCGCTTCGAATCAAGTATTGAGGTCGGGCAGCAGGAGCTGGCGCAGATTCGACGTGTGCTGCTCTCCGCGGTAAGGCTTGCGCGTCGGGAACGATCTGAGACGCGTGAGAAATTCAACGCCCTTACTGACGCTCAGATCCGAACTGAGGAAAACCTTGTGACGTTTCGGGCACAAACGACCGAGCATATTAACGCGCTGAAGGACAACCTTGCGGCATTTCAGGGGCAAGTAGGTCAAGCTCTCTCTGATGTGGCACAGTCATTGGTTCAAACCAATAGGCGTATCGATGGCTTGGATGAGACGCGCGGCAATGGTGACGGCAGCCAGCGCTAAAGGCGCTCGGTGAACGAACCCCCATCAATCGCCTCACGCATCTCGCGCACTGCCTGTTCCAACCCAACAAAGATCGATCGAGCGACGATGTTGTGACCGATATTGAATTCGGTAATCTCGCTGATGGCAGCGACAGCACCGACATTTCGATACGTCAAGCCATGACCAGCAGCGACGTGCAAACCATATTGCGAAGCGAGCGCCGCCGCTTCGCGCAATCGTCTGAGTTCCTGACCCGTGCGTAACGCGCCCTCGCCGCGAATTCCACGAGCGCCGAGAGTAGAATCCGCGTAAGCGGCCGTGCACAACTCGACCTGTTGCGCGTTGACGTCGTGCGCGGTTTCGATCTGCTGCGGATCGGGATCGATAAATAGGCTTGTGAGGATTCCTCCCTGACGCAAGCGATTTACTGCCGCGCGCACGATCGCCAGATTTGCTTTGACGTCAAGACCGCCCTCGGTAGTGATCTCGTTCGGATTCTCGGCTACCAACGTCACCGCATCCGGTTTCACATCGAGCGCGACTTTCAACATCTCTTCCGTAGCCGCCATCTCCATGTTCAGATAGGTCGTCACGCTTTGCCGCAACAGCACGACATCGTTGTCTTGAATATGACGGCGGTCGGCGCGCAGATGAATGGTGATGCCGTCGGCGCCGGCCAGCTCACAGATCATCGCCGCCGCGACGACGCTCGGTTCCGGCGCCCGCCGCGCCTGACGCACGGTGGCGACGTGATCGATGTTGACGTTAAGACGTGCGGTCATGGAGCTGATGCTAGGGCTTAGTTAATTCTCAGTCAACTCCGCGAAAACCGTTTCACGCAAAGTCGCAAAGTGACTACTTGAGCCGCAAAGAAGAGCGACTAATCATTTGCGAAACTCCGGCGCGCCGCTAGTGTGCAGCTTTTGTTCAACCAGTCCCATCGTCCGGGCGGCGCTGATTGCTTCGCTGTAGATTCCCTCGTCCACTTGCTGGCGAATCTTTCTGACTTCATTAACCATGCGCAGGCTGTCGCGCGCGTAATTTCCAGAGGCATCGAGCAGTCCCGCTTTATGATCCCAACGCACGGGAATTTCTTTCAAGCGCAGTCCCGCCAGGTGCGCGACGTAGAGCAGTTCAACATCGAAGCCGAACCGATCGATGGTCGCGGCTTCAATAATCGGCCGGCAGGCGCTGGTGCGAAACGCTTTGAACCCGCATTGCGTGTCCCAGAAGGGAAGGCCCGTGGCGAGGCGCACGATCAAATTGAAAACCCGGCCTCCCTGTTCGCGCCGCCACGACTGATGCACGCCGATCAAGCTCCGATCCAGCGCGCGCGAACCAAACGCCACATCGCATTCGCCCTGCTCTATAGGATCGACAAGCTTTGGCGTCTCGGTTATGGGCGTGGAGAGATCCGCATCTGAGAAAAGAGCGATTCGGCCCTGGCAGGCCAGCAAGCCGCAACGCACTGCATAACCTTTGCCGCGGTTGGCTTGATAAGTGATCAGACGCGCGTTGATGGTCCCGGCTTTTTCCAGCGCTTTCCTGGCGACCGCTACCGTGTCGTCTTCAGAGCCGTCGTCGACAACAATCAATTCAGCAGTCGGATTGGATTTGTTCAGGTAGCCAATAATCGCATGCAGGCCACTCTCCAGTCGTCCAGCTTCGTTGAAGGCGGGCACGACGATGGAAAGCGCAGGCGTCATTTCGTCACACTATATCACAGGGCTTTCAGGCTGTTTGTCGCGACTGCTTTCGGGCTCGCGCGCCCTGCTGTGGTATATTTCAGACATCAGGTTCCGTCGATGCGGCACTCGGTCGGCGCCCAGGCACAATGAACAAGAGATTTATCATCGCAGCGATCGCAATTGTGCTGGCGGCGAGTCTCGTCGGCGGCGCGTCGAAACGTTTGCGCCGCGTAAAGTTCACCGCGAGTGGAACGCGTTACCACGCGAGCGAAGATATTGAAGACGATTATCAGGAAGCCCTCTCCGCTGTTTCCTCGCACTACGCGGGAGAGATCAACTACGAGAAAGCCACGCAAGCCGCGATTCAGGGGATGCTCTCGACGCTCGATCCCCACTCGATGTATTTCCCCTACAGCGAATTCAAAAAGCTGAAGGAAGATCAGGATTCCCGCTTCTACGGGATCGGCGTCAGCATCGTGCAACACCGCGACGGGGTTTATGTTCAGTCCACGGTTGAGGGCACGCCCGCGGCCAACGTAGGGTTGCGCTACGGCGATCGCATCGTGGAAGTTGACGGAAAAGACGCGCGCGAGTGGTCGAGCGAACAGGTGTCGAGGAACGTGCGCGGCGGACTTGGCGAGCCGGTGAATATTAAAGTCGAGCGCGCCGGATCGGAGGCGCCGCTGTATTTTGCGATCGTGCGCGACCTGGTGCCGCTGCCGACGATTCGCAACGCCTACATGATCCGTCCGGGCATCGGCTACGTCGGATTGACGGGGGGGTTCCAGCGCTCGACTGACAAAGAGCTGCGCGATAGCATCGACAAACTCAAAGCTGAAGGCATGCGCCAGTTGATACTTGATCTGCGCGGCAATCCCGGCGGCTTGCTCGATCAGGCGATCAATGTCGCGAGCGAATTTCTGCCTCGCGGCCAGACGATCGTTTCCGTCAAAGGGCGCACCGAATACAGCGAGCCATATGTTTACAAATCGAAGGGCGCCGATCCGGAAGACATGCCGCTCGTTGTGCTGATCAATCGCAACACCGCGTCAGCTTCGGAAATTGTGGCCGGAGCGATTCAGGATCAGGGCCGCGGTTTGATCGTCGGTGAAACCAGTTTCGGCAAAGGACTCGTGCAGCGAATTTTTCAGTTGCCCTTCAATACGGGATTGACGTTGACTACGGCGCGCTACTACACGCCTTATGGCCGATCGCTCCAACGAGACTATTCGAGCGGATCATTCTACGACTACTACGTCCGGCACGATGAGGAAGCGCCTGAGCCGAAACCTTCCAACCCGAAGCGCGGGCCGTCGCCCGTAGCACAACCTTCGCCGACGCCGCATCCGCCGACTGGGCCTGCGGTGCAAACGGCGGCGGGTCGCGTCTTCTATGGCGGCGGCGGCATCAGTCCGGACATCGAAGTCAAATTACCGGCCGGCAATCCGGTCCGCAGCCGCATTGTGGAAGCGACATTCTATTTCACACGACAGTTAGTGGCGGGAGTTTTTCCCGGACTGCAGGAATACAAAGTCGATAAGGTTCAATACGGACGCAATCCAAAGCCGAATGATTTGCCCGTTACGGACAAAGTGATCGAAGCATTTCGCAACTTTGCAAAGACGGACGCGAACTCACTTTTGACGCCGGCGCAAATTGATGCCGAACTCGATTTCCTCAAGCTGCGACTGCGCGAGCAAATCATCTCCGCGTCCTATGGCCCCGATGCCGGCGCGCGCATCCTGCTCGACAACGATCCGCAGGTGATACGCGCAGTCGAAGCCTTGCCCGATGCCAAACGCCTGGCTGAGAATGTGCGGAATGGAATCTGGCTGGGTTAGTCGTCCGACAAACTTTCATTCGCGGTTGGCAAACGAGGAGTAGGTTGATTTCGAAAGCGCTTATTGTCTCAGTCCTTTTGGGCACTTGCTTGCTTGATGTTGGTGCGCAACAGATCCAGAACCAAGCCACGACCGGTTTGGCCCTCGAGGTCGTTTACCTCAAGGGCGCAGCGCCTGTTTATCAAAAGATTCCCTGGTTTTCCCAGAGCGGTGGCGGAACCTGGTATGCGCGTTTTGGTCGAATCGCCGGTTGGCAGCCCGCGCCCGGTCAATTACCGGTTGCCGCCGTGAGGCTGGTGCCTTTCTTTGCAGACGACGTGGTAAGAATCAGAGTCTCAGTGATCCGCGGAATTAAGTTTCACGAAACCGAAGATTTGGTCAACAACTACGCGGCGCGGGAAAACGAAAAACTTACCTTCGAAGAGTTGAAGAGTTTCGGCGTTCAGCCTTTCGAGATCAAGGTAGTGCGCGTCGATCCGGCAGGCGCTGCCCTCCCATCAATCCTGAACCAAACTAAATCCGTAGAGGTGATTAGTATTGAACCAATCATATCCGACCTTCCGATGTACAAGCTGGCGCTTCATAATCTCGCCGACAAGAACATCAGCGCGCTGAAGGTCAATTTTCTCGAAGGGGGAAGGACAGTTGCCGGTGGCATGCCGCAAGGCGCAGATGGAAAACCGCTGATCGGCGCGGGAGGATTCGGTGAACTATTTGAACCATTGGTGACCAAAGCGCAGCCTGCGCCAGGTGGCTACATACCATCATCGCCGCCCGCTCAACAGTTCGCCATTGCGACGGTGGTTTTTGAAGATGGCACTTACGAAGGAGAAGCTGGGGCGGCGGCGATGTATCGCGGGTTCGTGATTGGTCGCAAGATCGAGCTCAAGCGTGTGGTGCCTGTGCTTGAAAAAGCTTTGACGACTGATCCAAACGCCGTCGACGCGCCTGCTAAGCTTCGCTTAGCCATTGAGTCACTTAGCATTGACGTGGCTGAGTCAGATCTTGCCGCGCTGGTTCAAGCCTTCCCGACTCTTAACAAGCGATCGATCAGAAGCTGGGCCGAGATCGCCGTTCACGGCGTAAGAAAGGATCTCCTCGATGCGCTTCAGGAATTTGAGAA
Organism: Pyrinomonadaceae bacterium; assembly: GCA_041492185.1. Classification (GTDB taxonomy): domain Bacteria; phylum Acidobacteriota; class Blastocatellia; order Pyrinomonadales; family Pyrinomonadaceae; genus JAOAPY01. The sequence goes on from JBGPWL010000033.1 coordinate 18,999, forward strand.
TATGAAGGCCCCGGAACCGGTTGATTTTCGAAGTTGGCTGGTCGTCGCAAAAGATCGGTACGCGAATTGGCTTTCGCGACTGTCGGCCGCCGAAACAATCTCACAGCGCTAAAGCTTCGCCTCATTCGACCACTCGCGCGATTACACACTTCAGATAATAAGTTTCCGGCATGCCGAACAAGATCGGATGATCGCTCGCCTGTGTTCGCTTCTCGACAAGCTGTAGTCGGCGGCGCGCGTCATTGGCCGCGTCCGCGATGATACTGAGGAACATCTCTTCAGACATGTGATACGAGCAGGTGCAAGTGATGAGTACGCCGCCGGGATTCAACAGCTTGAGCGCGCGCAGATTGATCTCTTTGTAACCACGCGCCGCCGCTTTCACGCTCGCGCGATTCTTGGCAAACGCCGGCGGGTCAAGCACGATCGTGTCGAAACGCTCGCCCGCGGTTTCCATCTCGCGCAAAGCATCGAAGACATTCGCTTCACGAAACTCAATGTTGCTTGCGCCATTCAATTCCGCGTTGCGTTTAGCTGCCACTATCGCTTCGTCGGAGATGTCAATGCCGAGAACGCTTTCACAGACTGCCGTAACATTGAGAGCGAATGCGCCGGTGAAAGTGAAGCAGTCGAGCGCGCGGCCATGGGCGACGGCCCGCGCTGCGAGCCGATTCTCTCGCTGATCGAGAAACGATCCCGTTTTCTGTCCCGTCAGCGGTGCTACGATAAAGCGCACTCCATGCTGAACTATTTCCAACTCCGCAGGACAATCACCGTAAAGCGAGCCGGCGATCATTTCCAAACCTTCGAGTTGTCGCACGCGCAGGTCGTTGCGTTCCACAATCGCGCGCGGCGCAAATTCTTCCACCAGCAGTTCGACGATCATCGGCTTAATTGCTTCCGTGCCCTGCGAAAGAGTCTGAAGCACGAAGACATCGTCGTAAACATCGACGATGAGCGACGAAAGCAGGTCGCCTTCGGAATAGATCAGCCGGTAGGCGTTAGTCTCAGAGACGATCTGTTTTCGTCTGCCGGCCGCTTCACGTATTCGGTTGCGCCACCATTCGCGATCAATCGTTGCATCAGAATGCGTTAACAGCCGCAAAGCGATCTCGGATCGATCACTGAACAATGCCTGGCCGACAAAATTTCCCGCTCGGTCACTGACGCGAACCACCGACCCACCCGTAAGTTTTTCGGCGTCAGTAACATCGCTCCTGTAGATCCAGAGGTGACCGCCACGAACCCGATCGGCGCCTCGTTTGGTGACTGTTACGCTGTTCATTGAGAGATACTTTTGCACAAGCGGCCAGTATTCACCACTGCTAGCGTCTGGCGGCAGAGCCGCAGAGTTTGGCCATTGCACTCGTGAGAATCGGAGTTAATTGCGGGCTTTGCAAGCACTATGCTAGGCTTCGGACACTTCGCAAGTTCGTCTGCTGTCAAACCATGGCGACCAAAACACACACCGAGCGTCGCGAACGTTTTGAAACGCCGTCGGGAATCGAGCTGCCGGTGGATTTCAATCCCGCAAACACTGACGCGCCGGATTACGATCGCGATTTGGGTGACCCGGGCGAGTTTCCTTACACGCGCGGCATCTACAAAAACATGTATCGCGGCCGGTTGTGGACCATGCGGCAATACGCGGGCTACGCGACGGCGGAAGAATCAAATGCGCGCTACAAATATCTCCTCGCCCAGGGCACGACCGGGTTGTCGGTAGCTTTCGATCTGCCGACACAAATCGGACTCGATTCGGATGATCAATTAGCCGCGGGCGAAGTCGGCAAAGTCGGCGTCGCTATCGATTCGCTCGAAGACATGCTGCGACTCTTCGACGGTATTCCGCTCGATAGCGTCTCGACTTCGATGACAATCAATGCGACCGCTGCGACGTTGCTCTGTCTGTATCTCGCCGTAGCTAAAAAGCAAAATGTTTCGTTCGACAAGGTCGAAGGCACCGTCCAAAACGACATTCTGAAGGAATACATCGCGCGCGGAACCTACATCTATCCGCCCGGTCCGTCTTTGCGTTTGGTCACCGACACCTTCGCGTTCTGCGCGCGCGAAGTGCCCAACTGGAACACGATTTCCATTAGCGGCTACCACATCCGCGAAGCCGGCTCGACAGCCGTCCAGGAGATTGCGTTCACTCTCGCCGATGCGATTTGTTATGTTGAAGCCGCGCTCGCAGCCGGCTTGACTGTAGATGAATTTGCGCCGCGTATTTCATTTTTCTTCAATGCCCACAACAACCTTTTGGAAGAGATCGCGAAGTACCGAGCCGCGCGGCGACTGTGGGCGCGAACGATGCGCGAGCGCTTTCACGCGCGCGATCCGCGCTCGCTGATGTTGCGCTTTCATACGCAAACGGCGGGCTCGTCGCTGACCGCGCAACAACCGGAAGTCAACATCGTCCGCACGACGATCCAGGCGCTGGCGGCCGTTTTGGGAGGCACGCAATCGTTGCACACCAACGCGATGGATGAAGCGCTTGCACTTCCAACCGAACAGGCGGCCCGCATCGCGTTGCGCACACAACAAGTGATTGCTCACGAATCGGGTGTCGCCGACACGGTCGATCCGCTGGCCGGTGCTTACGCGATCGAACAACTTACAGACGAAGTTGAGAGGCGCGCCGCTGATTACCTTGAAAAGATCGACGCGCTGGGTGGAATGCTGCGCGCGATTGAGTCGGGTTACGTTCAGCGCGAAATTCAGGAAGCGGCTTATCGATATCAACGCGCGACGGAAACACAGGATGCGGTTGTCGTCGGGATGAATCGGTTTCGCATTGAAGAAGAGGCGCCGATTTCCACGCTGCGGATCGATCCGGCCATCGAACAGGCACAGATCGAACGCGTGCGGGCAGTGCGCCAGCGTCGTGACGCGATTGCCGCCGAGGCTGTACTTGTCAGGTTGGAAGAGGCCGCGCGCGGCACCGAAAACCTTCTGCCGCGAATTCTCGATTGCGTTGAAACGTACGTAACCGTTGGCGAGATTAGTAATCGTTTGCGTAGCGTGTGGGGCGAGTATCGCGAGATATCGACCGCGTGAGAATCACACGACAATGAATCGAAGAGAGTTCACAAGAGCCTTGGGAATTGGCGCAGTAGCGCTGAGCTTTGGACGAATGACGAGCCTCGCTGCCCCTGAACCGCCGCGGGTGGCGATCACGATGGACGATTTCACGTGGTCGGCTAATGCTGTGCGACTGAGTGGCGACGAAAGGAATGAGGCGATCCTCAAGACGCTGCGCGCGCATTCATTGAAGGCCGCACTGTTTGTGCGCGCTTCCAACATCGACAATGACAAAGGCAAGGAGTTGCTCAAGACCTGGAACGCGGCCGGCCATCTGATCGGCAATCATACTTATTCGCACCAATACTTTAACGACCAGAAGATCACGGCCAAGACGTTTGCAGAAGACATTCTGCGTGCTGAAAATTTGCTGAAAGATTTTTCGCGCTTCGAGAAGTATTTTCGCTTTCCTTATCTGAAGGAAGGGGACACGGCGGCAAAACGCGACGAGATCAGATCATTTCTTGCGCAGCATGGTTACCGCACGGGACACGTCACCATAGATGCTTCGGATTGGGCGGTTGATGCGCGGTTGCGTCAGCGGCTGGAAAAAAATCCGGCGGCGGATCTGACTCCTTATCGCGACTTCTATCTAACGCACATGTGGGAGCGCGCGCTCTACTACGACGATCTCGCGCGCAAGGTACTGGGCCGCGGTGTCAAGCACACCATCCTGACGCACTTCAATCTTTTGAACGCGCTCTTTCTCGGCGATCTGATTGCGATGTTCAAGCGGAAAGGCTGGCAAGTGATCGATGCTGAAGAGGCCTTCAGGGATTCAGTCTTCACAGCGCAACCGAAGATCGTTCCGGCGGGCGAGAGTTTGATTTGGGCATTGGCAAAAGAGACCGGCAAGTTCGAAAAGCTCTTGCGTTATCCGGGCGAAGACGGCGATTACGAAACGCCGAAGATGGATAAGCTGGGATTGTAAGCAACAATATCTCTGTTTAAATTCCAATACTCTTTCGCCGGCATCGCGCAAACCCAAGAAAGTCTTGAGTGCCACGCAAAAAACTTCTCACACACTTTCCGAGTGACGCTGAATTTGTGCATAATGTCGGTGCTCAACTAATTAAGGAGTTAATTCCCATGAAATTCTATGTCTCGCGCTTTTGCAGTCTCCTCTTCGCTACGCTTCTTCTTTTACTTTGCGGCGGCGTCCTCGTCACGCGCGCCCAGTCTGGAGGCAGCGTCGGCACCCTCGTAAATCTACCGAGTGGATCGGCTAAGCGCAAGCCGGCGACGCCCCGTCCGACGCCTCGACCGGGACGACCGAAGCCGGTGGCTGACAACAGCGAACAGGTTGAAGCCGCGCTCGAGCTTGGCGATCAGGAGCGCGCGGCGAACCCACCGCGCAATGCGGAAGCTGAAAAGGCCTATCTGCTGGCTGCCAAGCTTGGTCCGCGAGACGCGCGGCCTCATGTCGGACTGGGGAACATTTATTACGATCAAAAGAAATACACCGAAGCGGAAGCCGAATATCGTAGGGGCGCGCTGCTCAATCCGGCGGACGGCACTGCTTATGCTCGTCTCGCTTTCATGTACAGCGCGCGGTATCAGAACGAGAAGGCTCCGACCCTGCTCGATCAAGCCATCGGGTTTGCGCGTCGCTCAACCGCGGCTCAACCCAGCAACTACTACTGCTTCGTGGCGCTCGGTTGGACCACTTATCTGAAAGAAGATTATCCGTCGGCGGAAGCGGCGTATCGTCGTTCGATCGAGCTCTCGCCGTCCTATGCCGCTCTTTACGTCGAGTTGGCGCGCGTATTGACCAGCGAGCGGCGTTATCGAGATGCGATGGTCCCTCTGACGAAAGCAATCGAGCTTGACCCGAAGAACTACACCGCGCATTTTCTTGCCGGTGTGATGCAGCAGAAGCTCGGCCTATTGGACAAGTCGGCGGAGCAATACACCGTAGCGATCCAACTCAATCCCAAAGCGTCCGAAGCGCGCTCGAACGTGGGCTTGATCTATTACATGTTGAGCCAGTGGACGAAAGCGCGCGAACAGTGGAACGCGGCGATTAGTCTTGGATCTACTTATGCGCCTGATCGAATTGGGCTGCTGATTCTCGACGGCAACCTGACTGACGCGCGCACGCAGCTTCAGGAGTACACCAAAAATAGTGCGGACGACGAAGACGGCTGGTTGATGTTGGGCGATGTGTTGCGCGCGTTGGGTGACGAACAGGGTGCGCGCGCTGCCGACACACACGCGGCCCAGATCGCGCCGGATTATGTTGGCTTGAGGCGGCCGACACTGCCGCGCGGCAGAACCGCCTCGCGCGATAGCTCTACTCCATCGTCTTCCGATAATGTCGATGTGCGGTCGCGCAACGAAAAGGGGGCCACCCCGTTGATGGTTGCCGCGGAGAACGGACAAGCCGATCGCATCCCCGCACTTCTCGCGAAGGGAGCAGACATCAACGCGAAAGACAGCGATGGCTGGACGGCGCTCATGTACGCTATGGCGCCGGAGAGCAGCGCCGCCGCGGAGACTTTGCTCAGTCGTGGCGCGGCCGTCGACGCGCAGGAAAATCAGGGACGCACTGCGCTGATGATTGCGGCCTTCCAGGGTCGCCTCGCGGTCGTGCGGATGCTGATCAAGAAGGGCGCGAATGTGAACGCGCGCGATAAGAAAGACAACACGCCGCTAAAATACGCGACTCTCAAGAATCAAACCGAGGTAATCAAGTTGCTAAAATCAATCGGCGCGACGCAGTAAGGGTTCTGCTTTTATCACACAGACTTCAATCTGCGATCCGACTCTCCGAAAGACCGATAAAGATGAATCACAGACTTCAAAGTCTGTGTTACTCCAATGTCACACCTGCTCGAGGTCAGAAACTTGCAGACTCACTTTCCAACACGCGCAGGGTTAGTGCGTGCGGTTGATGGTGTGAGTTTCTATCTTGATCGCGGCGAGTTGCTCGGGCTGGTCGGCGAATCGGGCTGCGGCAAATCGATCACCGCGCTGTCGATCATGCGGCTGATTGCGCCGCCGGGAAAGATTGTCGCCGGCGAGATCAATTTCGAGGGCCGGAATCTTCTCAAGTTATCCAATCATGAAATGCGCGCGATTCGCGGCAACGACATCGCGATGATCTTTCAGGATCCGATGACCTCGCTCAATCCGGTCTTCACCGTCGGCGAACAGATTGCCGAAGCGCTTCGTTTGCATCGCCAGCTCTCGCGACGGGAAGCACGCCAGGCGGCAATCGAGGCAATGAAGGAAGTGGCGATTCCGGATCCGGAGCGTCGCGTGAGCGACTATCCGCACCAGCTTTCCGGCGGGATGCGCCAGCGCGTGATGATCGCGATGGCGCTCGCCTGCGATCCTAAATTACTCATAGCCGACGAACCGACAACCGCGCTTGACGTAACGATTCAAGCGCAGATTCTTGAGCTGCTGAATGAATTGAGAAGGACGCGCGAGTTGGGCGTGCTCTTGATCACTCATGATCTCGGAGTGGTGGCTGAGGTTGCGGAGCGCGTCGCCGTGATGTACACGGGGCGAATTGTTGAAGAGTCGCCGGTCGATGAACTTTTCGCGCGACCGAAACACCCGTACACCGAAGGTCTGTTGCGAAGCGTGCCGAAGTTAACGGCGAAGGACGTCATAAAGAAGGAGCGATTGGAAACGATCGAAGGTGTTGTGCCGCGGCCAACCGATCTGCCGCCGGGTTGTCATTTCGCGCCGCGCTGTCCCTATGTCATGCCGCGCTGCACGGAGAGCGAGATTCCGCTTTATGATCTGGCAGGCGACGTGCAGGTGAGATGTGTGCTTTTCGATCCGGCCATCCCTGCGAAAGATTCACCCCACAACGACAGGCGTTTAGAGTTCAACCTTTAGGTTGTCGGTGGAGACACGCAAGCTAAAGCTTGAACTCTAAACGCCTGTTGCGAAGCGATTTGATTAGTGACTTCGAAGAATGATCACAAAGAAGAATTAGTCCGCGTGCGCGGGCTCGTCAAACACTTTCCCGTGGAGGGAAGTGACGATGTCCTGCGTGCGGTTGATGGCGTGTCGTTTGAGATCCTGCGCGGCGAAACGCTGGGCCTGGTGGGCGAATCAGGTTGCGGGAAATCTACGGCGGGTCGTTGCTTGTTGCGCTTGATCGAACCAACCGCCGGCGAGATCACTTTCGATGGCCGCGACGTTTTGTCATTGGACAAGCGCGAACTGCGCGAGCTACGGCGCGCGATGCAGATCGTGTTTCAGGATCCCTATGCTTCACTCAATCCGCGCATGAAAGTCGGCGACATCGTCGGCGAGCCGCTGGTGATTCACAAGATTGGCACCAAAAACGAACGGCGCGAACGCGTAGCCGGATTGCTGACGAGAGTTGGTCTCGATCCCGAATACATGAATCGTTACCCGCACGAATTCTCCGGTGGCCAGCGACAACGCATCGGCGTGGCGCGCACCCTGGCGCTGAATCCTAAACTTATTGTCGCAGACGAGCCCGTGTCAGCCCTCGATGTTTCGGTGCAAGCGCAGGTCGTCAATCTGCTTCAGGATTTGCAGCAGGAGTTTGGGCTCACCTATCTTTTCATTTCGCACGGTCTGGCGGTCGTCGAACACATCTCGACGCGCGTGGCGGTGATGTATCTGGGCCGCATCGTCGAAGTGGCCAGCGCGGCGGAGCTTTATGAGCATCCGCTTCATCCGTACACGCAGGCATTGCTGTCGGCGATTCCGGTTCCTGATCCGAAACGCAAACGCGAGCGCATCGTGTTGGCAGGCGACGTGCCGACACCGATCAATCCGCCGTCCGGTTGTCGTTTCCGCACGCGTTGTCCGATTGCTATTGACGAATGTGCGCGAATCGATCCAGAGTTGCGCGAAGTCGCGCCTTCGCATACGGTAGCCTGCATTCGCGCGCCCGGCTGGTCAGCACCGCCTGCGGTAGCGGGCGGTTGAACGAATTGATCACCACGCTTGGTTTGATCGCAAGATCAACCGCCCGCTACCGCAGGCGGTGCTGACTGAAACATCGCGCGCCCGGCGTGCGTATCAGCGCGTGAAACCAGCGCTGTGATTAGATCCTAATCGGACGGAAAGCTTTCTCCCCGTCCTCTATCATCAGGAGGATAACAAAAATGAGCGATCCGAATCAGGGCTTTCAACCGCCACCCCCACCTGCTCCACCAGAAAAGGCGCCTCGGCCCGATAAATTGCTTCCGATTGGCATTGGTATATTTGTTGTTGGTTTGATCGTCATATTCCTGGGGTGGAAATCTACGTTCCTGCCTGGCGGAATTGGCACGGGCATCGCCTTTGCCTTCTGGGGGTTAGTGCTCCTTGCGTTCAGCTTCATTCCGCTGCCGCAATCGAAAGGGGACGAAGAGCCCCCGATGTCAGGACTGCAAAAAGTGACTGGGATCTTTTTTGAGCCCAGCCGCGTTTTTAGAAACCTCAGGACGCACCCACATTGGCTCACTGCTTTTCTGGTCATCGTCGTGTTCAATGCTATTTACACCAATGCCTTCGTTCACCGGTTGACTCCAGAACGTATCGCTGAAAACTTCAACGAGAAGATCGAGCAAAGCCCCATAAAACCTCCGCCGGAGAGAATGGCACAGGCGAAGGAGGATAATTACCAACAATTGAAGCAGCCGATCCAGAGAGCCCAGACGACGGCGAAGAGTTTTGTCGGCATCTTCGTATTTATTTCTATTCTTGCGGCTCTCTACCTGTTGGGAGTATTGGCGTTTGGCGGTCGCATCAATTTCTGGCAGGCCTTTGCCGGAATTCTTTACGCGTATGTTCCGATCGCAGTCATTACAAAAGTCGTGAGCTTGATCATTTTGTTCGTCAAGGACCCAACCGACGTTCATCCCATTCTGGGGCAGGAGACTCTCGTGCAAGACAATTTGGGAATCCTGTTCAAACCGGCGGAGCATCCGGCGCTTTTTGTGCTGGCCTCTTCGATTGGCGTACTCTCGTTTTACGGGCTGTGGTTAAAAGCCAAAGCGTTAGCCAACGCAGGAACAAAGGTCAGTAATTCCAGCGCGTGGGGCGTGGCGATAACATTCTGGATATTGGGCCTCTTGCTCGGAGTCATCTTCGCGTCGATCTTTTCGAGTTTCATGTCATAAAGCGAAGAGCAAAGAGCAAAGGGCAAAGAGCGGCGAAGACCATAGGAAAACGATCAAAGGAGGCGCGCTTGGCTCTTAGGGCTTTGCCCCTTGCTCATTCGTATCTAAGCGATTCGATCGGATCCAGTCGCGCGGCTTTCCACGCGGGCCAGAGCCCAAAGATGATCCCGATGCCGACGCTGGCAACAAATCCGCCGATGGGAGCCCAAATCGGGACGTAAGACGGCAGCAGCAAGCGCAACAGAAAAGTTAAGAGCCAACCGATTGAGAGTCCCACGATTCCGCCAAATCCCGTCAACGTCGCGGCCTCGATCAAAAACTGCCACATGATGTCGCTGCGGCGCGCGCCAATAGCCTTGCGCACGCCGATCTCGCGCGTGCGCTCGGTCACCGACACCAGCATGATGTTCATCACGCCGATGCCGCCGACCATCAGGCCCACCGATGAAACGGCGACCATCGCAATCGCTACGCCGCTGAGAATCGAGCGAAAGTTACTGAGGAATAGTTCCGCAGTTTGCAGACCGAAGCTGTCGGGCGCGCCGAACGGCACCTGGCGGCGCACCCGCAAGAGATCCGTTATCTGATCCTTGGCTTCGTCCATCATCCCTTTGCGCGCCACTGCCAGTATTTCAACCTCGGTGGAATTAGGTTTCAGCTTGTGCGCCACGTTGAACGGCATGTAGATCACATTGTTTTGATCGTCGTTGCCGCCCCCGAGAAGAAACTGTTCTCTTTTCTCAAGCACACCCACGACGCGAAACTGGTTGCCGCCGATACCGATGTTTTGCCCGACCGGCGAGCCGTAAGGAAAGAAGTCTTCGCCTATCGATGAACCGATCACGCACACCTGTTCATTGCTGTCGTTTTCGAATTGAGAAAAGAATCGGCCTTCTTTGATGACCTGCGTTCCCGCGCGCTCAAAATCCGGCAATGTGCCGTTAAGTGCGACGGCGCTGGAAGTTTTGCCAACTCCAGTTACGGTGATCTTTTGACCAAAGAAATTGTTGCTGATATCGAGAAACGGAACGGATAGTTCGACCGCCGGCAGTTGCGTGAGCGCGATCGCGTCGTCATAGGTGAGATTTTTTCGCATGCGTTCTTCGCGCGAGAGCCGTCCGATGTGAATGCCCGGGTTGTACTTGCTGATGTAGATCGAATTCGTGCCGTAGGATTCCAGCTCCGTTTTGACGGCCGTATCGACGCCGCTGATGATCGAAGAGATGAGCATCACCGTGATCACACCGATCATCACGCCGATGACGGTGAGGAAGGAGCGCAGCTTGTTGGCGCGCAAAGTCGAAAGCGCCATCTTCAGATTTTCGTAAATGTCGCTGCGAATTAATCTCATGACCGTCTTGTCAGAACCGCCTGCGGTAGCGGGCGGTTGAAGAATAGGGACGCGATCAACCGCCCGCTACCGCAGGCGGTTCTGACTTAATCTGCTCTCAATGCCTCGATGGGATCAAGCCGCGCGGCCTTCCACGCCGGAAACACGCCGGCGGCGATCCCAATGCCGCCTGATACGAAAATCGTAATCACAATCGCGACGATGGAGAGATAAGTTTGGAAGAAAATCGCCGTCATGATGCGACCGATGATCCAGGCGATGATTACGCCAATAGTGCCGCCGATGGCGGAGAGCGTGACTGCTTCGACCAGGAATTGCTTGAGGATGTCTTTCTGGCGCGCGCCCAGCGACTTGCGAATCCCGATCTCTTTCGTGCGCTCCGTCACAGAGACGAGCATGATGTTCATGATCACGATGCCGCCGACGACGAGCGCGATTGCCGGCACCGCGATGGCGACGATAAACGTTGGCCCGAGCAGCCGGTCGCGAAATCCTGTAATCGCATCGGGTGTGACCAAGCCGAAGTTGTCCTTCTCGTCCTGTTTCAAGTGGCGGCGCGAGCGCAAAAGAAAACGCACTTCGTCAACCGCGTCGTTGAATACGTCGTCCGTCTTTGAAGTAACTTCAAAATAGAGCAGCCGGTTGCGCGTGAAGCCGCCAAAGTTGTTCCCGTAAGTCTTCAGCGGGAGCGTCACAAAATTGTCTTGCGGTATACCGAACACCGTCCCCTTCGCCGCGGCGACGCCGATGACGCGATAAGGCAGACCGGCAACATAAATTTCCTGACCGACGGCCGTGGACGATCCGGCAGGGAACAAAGCGTTGGCCACGTCCGTGCCGACGAAAGCAACGCGCATTGCGCCATCATTTTCGCTGTCGGTGAAATAACGCCCGTCCGATACGTCCGTATTGTCGATGTCGGCGATGATGGGCATTGCGCCGTCAACCGGCACGTCCTGAACAATCTTCGCTTCGCGCTTCACTTCGGAACGTTGCGCCCGAGCCTTCGCTCCAATCTTGCCAACCAACGCGGCGTGCGAGCGCAGGTATTCAAAATCTTCGAGAGTTAATTCTTTATTCCGACGCTGCGCGGCCGCGATGGTGTCAAGATTCTTGAAGTCTTCAAAATTAAAGCGCTGGATGCTGAACGACTTTGAACCAATGCCCGCAATCTTCTCGTCGATGTATTTGTTGAATCCCTGAATCAGCGAGACGACCACGACAAACGCCGTGACGCCGATGATCATGCCGAGCAAGGTGAGCGCCGAACGCAGCTTATGCGCCCAGATCGCCGATAAGGCCAGCTTCAGGGTTTCAATCAATTTCACGACGCGGTTATTACGGCTGGAGCCACGATATTGTTGCAGGTTTGCGGGGCACTAGTGTGCTGTAGCACCTAATTCTTTACGTCCGCCAGTCATGCGACTAGCTCCCAAGTGGAACCTGACGGTTCGTGTTTCTTCGTATTCGTTCGTGTGATTTCGTGGATCGCTTTTCTGCGGTTAACCAACGGACGATCCACGAAGTTACACGAAAAAGACCGGAACCTACACGAACAAGCTCTACCGTGGATGGTGGGTCCTTGAGATTAAGCGAATTTCTGAGACACTAGAGCCCATAGCCGGCGGTCACATCGATCGCCTGGCCGGTGATGCTATCGCTATCACTTGATGCGAGAAACACGACCATAGCCGCGACGTGCTCGGGATCAACCATGCGCTTTAAGGCCGTGCCTTCGACATAAAGTTTCTCTACTTCTGCAGACGATTGTCCCAACTCGCGCGCGCGTTTGTCGATCACGGCTTGCATTCGTTCGCCGGCGGTTGGTCCGGGAAGAATCGCGTTGACCTGAATGTTGTATTGACCAACTTCCTGCGCCAGCGTTCGCGAGAGGCCGATCATGCCCCACTTGGAAACCGCGTACGGGGCGCGCAGGGCGTAAGCCATCCGTCCCGCCACGGAAGAGATGTTTACGATCTTGCCGGAGCGGCGTTCGATCATTGCGGGCAAGACCGCCCGCGAACAGAGAAAAGCGCTGGTGAGATTCACGGCGATCGTTTCGTCCCAGTCTCTTTTTGTCACGTTTGTGATCGGCGCGGTTGGTCCGACAATGCCGGCGTTGTTGACGAGAATATTTACGACGCCGAATTCGCGCAGCGCCGACTGGTGCATTGCTTCGACTTCATCTTCCCGCGAGACGTCGGTGACTATGGCGAGCGCGCGGCGGCCCAAACTTTCGATCTCGGCGGCTGTTTGCTTCAAGGTATCTTCGTGCCGGCCGCAAACGAGAACGCTCGCGCCTTCTCGCGCCAGGGCCAGCGCGATCGCTTTTCCGATTCCGTGGCCGCCGCCCGTAACGATGGCTGTTTGATCACTCAATTTCATGCCGTTCGAAAAAAATCAGTTTCCCGCAAAGGCGCAAAGACGCAAAAGCAAGAGCTGCGACGGAAAAGCCTACGCAGACCGTCGATAGTCGATCTCGAACTTCCTTTGCGTCTTTGCGCCTTTGCGGGAAATCTTTATTCCCAGCGCAGGGCCTCGATCGGATCGAGCCGCGCCGCTTTCCAGGCCGGCCACAATCCGAACACAATTCCCACCGCAGCCGAAATCCCGATTCCCACACCAATGGCCCACAGCGGCACGAAAGCCGGCAAGGGCGAATACTTATTGATCAAAACGGAAATCACTTCGCCCACGGCCAGCCCGGCCAGCCCGCCAATCGCCGTGAGCACGACGGCTTCGATCAAAAACTGCGAGAGAATATTTATCCGCGTGGCGCCGACGGCTTTGCGCACGCCGATCTCTTTCGTTCGTTCAGTCACCGACACCAGCATGATATTCATCACGCCGATGCCGCCAATCATCAGCGCCACAAACGAAATCGCCGTGAGCACCAAGGCCGTCGCGCCGGTCAATTGGTTGTAGATGTCGAGCAGCGCATCCTGTGACGACATGCCGAAGTTGTTCGGCTCGTTCGGCGCCACGTGACGACGGCGGCGCAGAATGTCGGTTATCTCGTCCATCGCCGACTTCACATGCGCGCGCGACTGGGGCCGAATGATGATCGCGAAGACGACTATCGGAAAGGGCTCGTCCGGATAATACTTATCAAACGTCGTGATGGGAACGAAGATAGAATTGTCGCGCGACTGGCCCAGAAAATTACCGAGCGGCTCCATCACCCCAACCACGTGAAACGGTCGGCCCTTTATCTTCACATCTTTGTCGATTGGATCTTCGTAAGGAAACAAAGCTTTGACCAGGTCCTGTCCCAGCACGCAGATGTTTGTCCGCTCGTTGATGTCCGTCTCGGTGATGAAGCGTCCGCGCCCAACGTAACTTGATTGCGTGAACTCGTAATAAGGAGTGGCCCCGATCAGGATGGGCGTGTCTGATTGCTTGTCGCCGTAGCGCACGGTCTCAGCGATCTTGCGATGGATTGGCGAGACGCTGAGCACGGACGGCGCTTCGCGACGGATGGCCTCGGCGTCTTCGAGGGTCAAATCTTTGCGGTGCAACTCTTCAGGCGTCGGCTGGTGTCCGAAGCTCGGATCGAATTTAGTGGCCCAGATAGAATTTGATCCCAAGCCCTCGATCGCATGCGCAAAGGCCTGATTCAAACCCTGGATGATCGAGACCATCAGGATCACCGTGACGACGCCGACACTCACGCCCAGGATCGTCAGCGACGAGCGCAGCTTGTTCGCGCGCACCGTGTCGACCGCCATCACGGCTGATTCTTTGACGTCTTCAAGTTTCATAAGTAGGCGACGATTATCATCAGAATTAACGGGCGGTCCGAAAGCATGCCAAGCGAACCGAAGTCAACGTTCTGCACTAGTCTTGGGCCAATAAGCGCCCAACAGCAAACCTCCCCCTATCATTGGACCGCCGCTAGACTCCTCTCGATGACATCGAGAGAAGGGGTTTGAATGCCTTTGTCCTTCGGCGTCGGATCGTGTTTGTGACATAGCGCCGCCTTCGCGAGGAGCTCTTTCGCCTCGGTCGAATTCCCGCGATGTTTTTGAATCATTCCCAGCGCGTAATGCGCTTCAGCTCGATCCGGTTGCGCGGCGAGGTAATCGTGAAGTTCCTCTTCCGCCTGATCCAAATGGGGTTTCTTGAAACTTTCGAGTACTTCCCTATCGGCGAGTCCGACATGGCAGAGTGCGCGATTGTAATAGACTCCAATGAGTCGTTCATCGGCCGACAGCGCCGAAGACAAGAACTGAATTGCCACCTTTGGCTTACGCGAGACGTATCTGCAACCGAGGAGATACAGGTTAGTCGGCGAGAAACGTTTCCGCGCGAGCCAGTTGGCGACTTGGCTAATGCCATAACCAAAACCAAACAACGCACCACCGAACAGCATACCGAGGATGCCCCGCGTCATCGCTGCATCATTGACTGATCCGAAAAATACGGCAGGCGCGCTGCTTCCGATGCCTACCGCGCCGATCAACCGAAACGGCCAGGACAGAATCTTCAGCGTCCAGAAGACACCATAATGCATCCGATCGGCGGCTTGTCGATCATATGGGGTTTTTTCGGTCATGGCGAACTTCCCCTTTGCTACTGCGCTCAAGAGCGCCCAACGGGTATCGGGCGTCATTCAAATGTATTGGCTGAAGCCCGTCGCGTGATACCTCTTTCATTCCGATCTCAACGCTTCAATCGGGTCCAATTTCGCGGCGCGCCAGGCGGGCCAGAGGCCGCTGATGATTCCAACTGCTGACGAAAGGCCGACGCCCAGAATTACCGACCACACATTGATCAGAAGCGGAAAACCAATTAACGCCGAGATTATATACGCCAACACAAATCCAGTCAGCACCCCAATGGCGCCGCCGACGGCGGTCACCGTCACCGCTTCGATCAGAAACTGAGTCAGAATATCTTTTCGTCGCGCGCCAATCGCTTTGCGGATGCCGATCTCTTTCGTCCGCTCCGTTACGGAAACGAGCATGATATTCATCACGACGATTCCTCCTACGAAGAGCGAAAGACTCGCTACCAGCACCGTCACCAGATAGATGTTCGACGTGGCCTTGCCGTAAAGATCGAGAAACACATCCTCGGTTTGCAGCGAAAAGCCCTCGTCGCCTTCGTCATTGAAAGTTCTGCCGCGCCGATTAAGCATGATCGTGCGCACCTGATCCTCAGTCTCTTCCAACTGCTCTGCCGAAGCTGTTTTGACAAAGACCACCAGCGAATCGCGCGCGCCGAAATTCTTTTGATAAGTCGAGTAGGGAACGTAGATGATGTTGTCGCGCGAAAAGCCGAGAATCTTACCCATCGGCTGTAACACGCCAATGATCAAAAACGGACGCCCGCCGATGTGCAACTCCTGACCCACTGCTTTATCCGCTTCCGCTCCGCCAAAAAGATTCTGAAGAATATCGGTGCCGACAACGCAAATTTCGCGGGCCGCCGCGCCTTCGCTCTCCGTCCAGAAGCGACCGGCGTCGATGTTGACGGCGTCAATGTCGAACATGGCTGTTGGCGTCACGCCGCGGACTATGACGTTGTCCGACTTCTGATCCTTGTACTTAACAATTTCGGGCGCGTTGGCCGCGATGCCGGTGCGAAAACAAGTGGTACACAAACGAAAGATCGCTTCGGCATCATCCTGCGTCACATCCTTTCGTTTGTTGAATTTAACAAAGTCCTCGCGCGACGTTATCACCCGCGGCCGCTTTGAGACGGTAAATACAGTGGACCCTTGTGAAGAGAAAGTTTGAGCGACGGTTTTGTCCAGACCTTTGATGATGGTCACGACTGCGATCACCGCCGCCACGCCCACCACAACGCCCACCAGCGTCAGGGCCGTGCGCAGCTTGTTCGCGCGCAGACTTCCAGTCGCGACGAGAAAAGCCTCCCAGAGCGCCGCGATGCGAAACAGCGGAAACGAAACTATTCTGCGCGGGAGTACGATTCGCCGCCCGAACGCATGGCCGGCGGGCGTCTCTTCATCGCCGAGTTGGTTCATCGGTCTTCCTACCGAAGGCTTTCATCTTTTTCGATCATTCCGTCGCGGATTGAAATCACGCGATGAGCGCGTGCCGCGATGTCGCGTTCATGGGTGACGACGATGATCGTGTTGCCTTCTTCGTGCAGGCGCTCAAAGAGATCCATGATCTCCATACTGGTATGAGTGTCAAGCGCGCCGGTGGGCTCGTCAGCCAGCAGAATGGAAGGATGATTAACGAGTGCTCGCGCAATTGCTACGCGCTGGCGTTGTCCGCCAGAGAGTTCGTTGGGCCGGTGCATGATGCGGTCCATGAGATCGACGGCGGAGAGCGCCTGCTTGGCCATTTCATGCCGTTTCGCTGAGCCGATGCCGCCGTAGATCAATGGGAGCTCGACGTTATGCAAGGCCGTCGCGCGCGCCAATAGATTAAAAGTCTGAAAAACAAATCCGACTTCCTGGTTGCGTATGCGCGCCAGCTCGTCGTCGTCCATCTCGGAAACGTTTTTTGCGTTGAGCCAGTATTGTCCCTGGCTCGGCGTGTCCAGGCAGCCAATCAAATTCATCAGCGTTGACTTGCCCGATCCTGAAGGCCCCGTGATCGCGATGTATTCGCCGCGATTAACGTCAAACGAGACACCGTGCAGCGCGTGGACCTTCTCCGAGCCCATCTCGTAGGTTTTCCAAATGTCGCGCATCGAGATGAGCGCCGTCGCCGCGGGTTGGCCGTTGCCGCCCGGCGCTTGTTGCAAGATGTCCTCGGTTGGAGAGGCGAGAGTGGCGTCGCTCATTAGCTGCTCCCGTTTACATTTGAGTTGCCGCCAGGTTTGTTCGTTTGGCGTTTGACGGTCATTCCGTCTTTGAGTGTTTTCAACACCCGGCTGGGCCCGCGCACGATTTCCATTCCGGGTTGGAGACCGGTGATAATTTCGATATCGGCTTCGCCCGTGATGCCGGTAGTGACTTCGTAGAATTTAACCTTATTGCCATCGAGCACGTAGACGCCTTTGATGCCCTTTGGCTTCTCTGTCTGCGCCGAGGGCGCGTTGCCGGCGATTGCGGGTGTCGGAGTAGGCGAAGGTTGTTTCTCGACGATCGCCTCCAGCGGCACGGCCAGTACTTTGTTCTTCGTCTTGGTGGTGACCGTTGCGGTGGCGCTCATGCCGGGACGCAGCGCGTTGCGGATCTCATCAGAATAATCGCGCAATTCGATGGTGACTTTGAATTCCTTTGCTTCCTGCACGTTGACGCGGTTCGAGAGACCGCCGGTCGTGTCGGATTTGGCAATCGCGAGCGGGTTTCTTTGAATTACGACTGCTTTGATCTCTTTATCACCGAGCGCATCGACCTTGACCTTTGCTTCCTGACCGACGGCGACGTTGGAAATTTCCGTCTCGTCGACGTTGACTTCGACGTTGATAGTCGACATGTCGGCGATCGTCATCAGCGGCGTGGTCGACAGACCGGCTACCGCAAACTCGCCCACGCGCGTTGGAATATCCGCGACGACGCCATTGAGCGGCGACAACTGCATGGCCTTTGAACGTTGACTCGACTGACCGCGGAGAAATGCCTGCTGCTGGCTGGCGCGCATCTCGCTCGACTTGATGCTGGTCTTCGCCTGCTGCACGGCGGTGCGCTGCTGATTTGCGCGCTCGATCGCCTCCTTGACCGCGATCTTTTGCGCTTCGAGATTTGCTTTGGCAGTGTCCAATGCGATCTTCGCCTGGTCGTAACGGTCGTGGGCCGCGTCATATTCCGACCGAGAGGCGACGCCGGATTCGATTAGGTCGGCTGCGCGCTTGAGTTCGCGCTGGGCCGTACTAAGATCGACTTGCGCGCGATCGACGGCCGTCTGCTGCGCAATAACTTGCTGGCGCGCCGCCGCCACGCCGGATTCTGCGACCGCCAGTGACTGCTCGGCCGCCGTCACGTTGGTCCGGGCGTTCTGCACGTCGTTGAGGGAGGCTTGGGTTAACGCCCATTGCGCTTCCTGATTTGACTGAAGCTGGGTCGGATCGATGCGCACGAGCGGCGTGCCCTTCTTAACCTGGTCGCCGGCATTGACGTAGATTTCTTCAATACGACCCTGCACTTCGCTCGTTAGTTTAATGTAACGAATGGGCCGCACTTCGCCTGACGCCGTAACGGTCTGCCGCAGCTCGGGTCGATTCTCAACTTTTATCGTCGTAACCTCGGGCTCGTCTTTGCGGCTGGCAAAGACACTGATAATGATTACCACAGCCAGAAGGACAACCGCCGAGACGCCGATGATGATCTTCTTTTTTTTCGTTAAAGCCATTTTTGATTCCTTCGAAAGGTACTTGTCGGGAACACCAAGTTTGGCACACCCGCCCCTCGATCAAAAAAGGCCGGGCGCGCCAGAGAACCTTTTACGTCCAAAATAAGGAAACAGTTTCAATAATGAACCTGGCCGGAAGGACTTCCCCGCGCGGATTGACGCCGATTCGCTCAGCGGTCGCTGTTAGGGCGGACAATTGGCGCACTCGCCGTTTTCGCGCTAGAATTAGCGGTCGCCGGCGAAGGGAGCGGGGGCCCCATTGTCGGATTGTAGCGTTGGGTCCGATAGCGATAAGCGAACCGTACACGGAATGATAACCTGCGAAAGATGTAAGACCGAAAACCTGGACGGGTCGCAGTATTGCGATGAATGCGGCGCGCCATTAAAACCGAACGTGCGGGCAAATTCTTCCGTTGCCGGGGGACCCAGCGTGGAGCCGAACGGTCAGAAGGCGCCATCGGGCAGCCTTCCAAAACCGGAATTCGCTACGCGTCAGCCTACCCCGACCTTCAAAGTTTCATCTTCGTTCGGCTCGGAGTCCAAGCCACATGCGTGGCTGACCATTGAGCGCGGCCGTTCGGCGGGGAAACAATTTATGCTGAGCGAAGTTGAATCGCAGATCGGTCGCTGGGACGCCGAGGGCGGCGTCTTTCCTGATGTAGATCTCGATCCCGACGACCCGGAAGCAAAAGTTTCGCGTCGTCACGCGCGCATCACGCTCCGGAACGGCCAATACTTTGTTGAGGACCTCGGTTCTACAAATGGCACATTTGTGAACCGGGCAAAACGTATGGCGCCCGGACAGCCGCTGCTTTTGCACGAGGGCGACGAGATCATTGTAGGCAAAACGTTTCTACGTTTTCATATCGCCGAGTAGAGTGCGGTTTTCAAAAACGTAAAGATAATCGCGGTTTCCTCCCGGACCGCGCGAGTTGTTATTGGTCATGTCCAACTGTCCTGAATGCGGCGAGAAAGTAACGCCCGAAGAATATTTTTGCGGAAACTGCGGCGGTCAGTTGCCGCAGACTTCGGAGAACGTTCAGAGCGTCGCTGTGGAAAACAGCGACGTCGAAATCGCCGTGTCTTCGTCGCCGGCTTCGTCGCCGCCACCGTCATCGCCTCCGTCAGACGCGACTAGTGCGCCAGAGGAATCGAGCGTTGTCGTTCCCGAAGAGTCTGAATTGTTGCAGACCTCGCTTGGAGGATCGCACACGAGCGAAGTCACCGAAGGGAACGCCGGCTTGGATTCCAGCGGCGACAAGCGCACGACTGGTGGCCACCAACCGACCGTAAAACAACTCGATGCTGGCACGGCGCTGAATAATCGTTATGAGATTGTGCGTCGCATCGGCGGCGGCGGCATGGGCGCAGTTTACCTGGCGAAGGATCGAAATCTTGGAGATGCTCCGCGCGCAGTCAAAGAGATGGTCGAATCGCACCTAGACGAAGCGCAACACGAAAAGGCGATCGGAGATTTCAAACGAGAATCGCTTTTGCTTACTTCATTGGAGCACCCGTGCATCCCAACGATCTACGATTACTTTTATGACAGCACGCTGAATCGCTTTTACCTCGTGATGAAATATATTTCGGGAGGCGATTTGGCGTCGCGGCTGCGCGGCTCGACGGGTGGGAAGGTCGACGAAAAGACGGTCACCGATTGGGGCATGCAGGTGGCCGATGTGCTCGAGTATCTGCATTCGCGTCCCAAGCCGATCATTTATCGGGATCTAAAACCCGCTAATCTGATGATCGACGGCAACACCGGGCGGGTGATGCTGATCGATTTCGGGATCGCTCGCTGGGTCAATAAGCAGCAAGAAAAGGGCGTGACGGCCGTTGGCACAATGGGCTATGCGCCGCCGGAATTGTTTAGTGGCCGCGCGGAGTCACGTTCGGACGTTTATAGTTTGGGCGCGACGATGTTTCATCTGCTGACCGGCGCGGATCCGCAGGACAATCCGTTGCTGATTTTTGATTTCAGCAAGAATCCGCGTCCGCGCCAGATCGCACCGGCGATTTCGACCGAAATGGAACGCATGCTGATGCGCGCCGTCGAGTACAAGCCGGAAGACCGCTTTCGCTCGGCCGGTGAGATGCGCGATGCGCTGGCGGAGCATCTCGAAAAACTTATGTCCGGCAAGGTGAGTTATGGTTTGGCGATCTCACAACTTGGCAGCGAGACGATCCAGGGCCAAACGGTTTACTGCGGTTTTTGCGGAGGCCGCATCGCCGTCGATGATGTTTTCTGCGCTCACTGCGGCGCACGCCAGCCGCTGGCCGCCGTGGCCGCGAGCGCGTCGTTGCGACCGCCGCGCCCGACGGCGAAGCTGGTCGTGGCGGGAACGACGGAACTGGATTCGTCGTTCGTCTTGCAGAAGGACAGTAATCTGCTTGGGCGCACCGATCCGCATTCAAATATTTTTCCGGAGATCGATCTGTCGCGGTTTGATCGCGAAACGAAAGTCTCGCGGCGCCATGCGCGCATCTGGTGCGAAGGAGAAACGTTTCTGGTTGAAGATCTCGGGTCGGTCAATGGCACCGTGATTAATGATTCCGTGCGTCTGGCGCCGCGTCAGCCGCGCGTCCTGGACAGCGGTGACAAAATTCGACTCGGTGAAACGACGCTTCATTTTTTGGTAGGATGAAGGCATTGCCCCATTTCGATTGCCATTGTTTGTTCCCGATCTTAAACAATTAGCGATCACACTATTCGACCGACACTAATTAATGGATCAACCGGCAATCGGTAATCAACAAGCGGCAATGGGCCAGGAAGCGGCTCTGCAACGAGCAAAGATCAGAACGCGGCCCGCGACGCGCGTTCGCGTCGAAAGATTTCGCGCGCCGTTTTCGCTGCGCTGCGGGGCGATATTGATTGATTACATCGTGCTGGTGTCGATCCTCGCTTTCAGCACGTTGATCGCGCGCTCGCTCGGCGGTGGCGCTCGCAGCGCGGGCAGTTCAACCGAAACCGTGGGCGTTGTTATCGCCGTTGTCGCCGCCGTCCTGGATTTTGGAGTCCTGCCGGGGCTACGCGGGCAGACCGTGGGCAAGTGGGCCGCCGGACTCCGCATCGAACGCCCCAATGGGCGCCGTATCGGCTTTGGTCGCGCCGCCCTGCGACATTTTGTTGGTTATCCGTTATCCTTCATAACCCTGGGGCTCGGGTTTCTTGTCGCGGCGATCAACGCACGTGGTCGCACACTGCACGATCTGATCGCCAACACTGTGGTCGTGCGCGAGGAAATTGTGTCCGACAAACTTTAAAGTTTGTCGCCGTCGCTTGAACAAAGAAATCAACTGGACGTAATCGACAAACTGAAGTTTGTCGGACATTGCACATGGCTGAACTCATCGTTAGATATCCCGACCGCGCGCCTGACCATTTTCCGCTGGGGCGTCTGCGCATCACGATCGGCCGATCGGCCCGCAACGATCTTTGTATTCCGGATCCTTTCGCGTCGCGCGTGCACGTGGAAGTGCGCCGCGAAGGCGAAGATTATTTCCTGCAAGATCTCGGTTCCGCCAACGGCACGCTCTACAACGGCGTTACGGTCCAGGGCCCGGTCGGCTTGACTGCGGGCGGGCGTATTCAGATCGGCGAAACTGAGCTGATCTTTGACGACGGCACCTACAACTCAAGCATGGGCGCGACCATGATCACGGACAACACCACGTCGCTGCCCGAAGCCACGATTGCGCTGACGTCCTCCGACCGCACGACGTCCGGCCTGCTGGAAGCGATCGAAGGCGCGCGAACAAAACCAGAAGAGATCTCGCTGGCTTCCAGCGGTGGCAGAACGGGTGTTGCGGCCGCGCGTACCAGTGATTTGCTGGCGCTGATTAGCAAGGTGGGCATCACGCTATTGGCCTCGGCTACGCTCAACGAAACGTTGGAAACGATCGTCTCGCTGGTGTTCGAGGCGGTGCCGGCCGATCGTTGTCTGATCATGATGCGCGACGCGGGCACCACCGAACTGAAGGTCTCAGTCGCTCGGCTGCGTGATCGCGTGGGCGACGTCGGCGAGATTCGCGTCAGCCGCAACGTGCTTGAGGAAGTGGTCATACGCGGGAAGTCGGTGCTGACTTCTGACGCGCAGCAGGATCCGCGCTTTGCCAGCGGTACGGTGGTGCTGCAAGGCGTGCGTTCTGTTTTGGCTGTGCCGCTCGGCGTCGAAGAAAAAGTCTTTGGCATCATCTATGCCGACTCGCCGATTGCGGAAGGACGTTTCAAGGAAGACCACCTGAAGGTTCTGACTACCCTCGCCTCTGTCGCGGCCATTCGCGTCGAGAACGCGCGGCTGATCGAGGCGCGTGTCGACCAGCAACGACTGGAGCGCGAACTGGAACTGGCCAGCGAGATCCAGCAGCGCTTTCAACCAACAGCGCCGCCGGTCGTCCCCGGCTACGAGCTGCAAGGCATCAGCTTCCCCTGCTACGAAATCGGCGGCGATTATTACGACTTTATCGAGCGCAATGATGGCCGGCTGATTGTGGCGCTTGGTGACGTCTCGGGCAAGGGCACGGCGGCCGCGCTGTTGATGTCGTCGCTGCACGCGGCGATTCATGCTCAAGCTGGTTCGCACGATTCACTGGTCGACATGATCTCCGCAGTCAACGTTTACCTCGCTGACAATATTCCGGCCAATCGTTTTGTCACGCTCTTCTGCGCCGAACTCGATCCAGCTTCCGGCGCGCTTTCATTCCTTAACGCAGGGCACAATCCGCCGCTCATCGTTCATTCCGCCGGCACCGTGGAACAACTCGCGTCTGGTGGACTGCCTTTGGGGATTAAAGCGGACGCCGAGTATCGCGAAGGCCGCAGCAACCTGCAGCCCGGCGATGTGCTCGTGATCTATTCTGACGGCGTGACCGAAGCAACGAGCCCAACCGGCGAAGAGTTTGGACCAACGCGACTGTACGAAGTGGTCTCGCGGAACATCGACGCCTCTGCCGCCGGCATTCGCGACCGCATCGAATCAGCGTTGACAAAGTTCGCGCAGGGCACGCGCGCCGCCGACGACATCACACTCGTGATCGTCAAGCGGCAGGCGGAAAAAGCCGCTGCCAGCGCCGCTACCTAACCTGGCCCGTCAACACACTGACAACGTCTCGCTCGCAGCTCTTGCAGAGGATCTTACCTTAGCAATTCGAGAGCGGGAATTAGGTCCGCGGTTTCGCGTAAAGGCTGCCACCCTGAAAGTCAATGAAGACTACGGACTCGTTGCCAATCACCCACGCGTCGTGTCCGGGTGGAATGGTTCCGGCATCGCCGGTGCGAAATTCATGCTCCGAACCGTCGTCCATTCGGACTCCCATCCGACCCGATAACATGTAGCCCATGTGAGCCACCTGACAACTGTCGGTGCCGGCAATTGGCTTCACGCATTCGGACCAGCGCCAGCCTGGCTCAAACGTAGCGCGCATTGCTTGGACGTCGCCGAGATTCACGACCTCAACCTTGCCCTTATCGACCGGCCGCGTTTCCTCTGGCGTATCGAAGTTTTTCCTGATGGTAGTAGTGGCCTTGCCCGGTGTAGCTGACATATTTAGCCTCCCTGGGTTATTAATTCTCTATTGCTCAGAACAATTGTGCTTCTAGTCACCCGGTCTCCCCGGCAACAGTGGTTCGGTATTCAACGTCTGCGGTCCATTCTCGTTGCACATCGCATATCTTGATTGGTACATCGAAACGCCCGCCGTTTCGCCTTTGGCGTTGAGGATGTAAAAGTTGATGCCGAAGTTCGGTTCGCCCTTGCTGTTGAGCAAA
>JBGPWL010000074.1:0-24985 GCA_041492185.1 Pyrinomonadaceae bacterium
AGTTGATCACGCCCATAGCGATGGAGAAGGGCTTGCGGTTCGCAATCCGCGAAGGCGGGCGCACGGTCGGGGCGGGCACGATTACGGAAGTGATTGAATAGTTAACCCAGATCTCAAATTTCAGATTTCAAATTTGAGATCGGAAACAAAAACAAATGCTGAACGAAAAAATCAGAATCAGACTTAAAGCCTACGATCACCGCGTGCTGGACCAGTCGACGTCGGAGATCGTCGAGACGGCAAAGCGCACCGGCGCGCGCGTCGCGGGGCCGATACCGCTGCCCACCGTAAAGAATCGGTGGACGGTGTTGCGGTCGCCGCACGTCGACAAAAAATCGCGCGAGCAGTTTGAGATCCGTACGCACAAGCGTTTGATGGACATTCTCGATCCGACGCCACAGACAGTTGACGCGCTGATGAAACTCGATCTGCCAGCCGGCGTCGATGTCGAGATCAAGGCGTTCGGCAGGCAGTAGGAATTTGCGATTTTAGATTTGCGATTTTTGATTGGCGTCCATCTGAGGGCCGAGATCAAAAATCAAAAATGAGGTAGTGATGATCAACGGAATCATCGGTAGAAAACTTGGCATGACGCAGTTGTTTGCGCCAGACGGCACGGTCACTCCCGTGACTGTCATCAAAGCGGGACCTTGCGTGGTCGTGCAAAAGAAGTCCGCGGCGGGCCCAGACGGATACGATGCGGTGCAGTTGGGGCTGGTGGATGAAAAGCCTGTCAAATTGAAGCGCGTAACGCTGCCGATGCGCGGCCACTTTGAGAAAACCGGCGGGGGCATTCCGCCAACGCGTGTGCTCAAAGAGTTCCGGCTTGATGCGTCGGCGGCTGATGCAAACGTTGGCGACAAAGTGCTGGTGGATCTTTTTTCTGATGGCGACGCCATCGAGGTTATTGGGCGTTCAAAGGGACGCGGGTTTGCCGGCACCGTGAAGCGTCACCATTTCAGTCGCGGTCCCGAATCGCACGGTTCAATGAACGTGCGCGCCCCCGGCTCGATTGGTGCGTCCGCTTATCCTTCGCGAGTCGTCAAAGGCATGCGCTCTTCCGGCCACATGGGTGACGCGCGCATCACTGTCAAAGGATTGACCGTGGCCCGCGTTGACGTCGAAAACAATCTCTTGATGGTGCGTGGCGCGGTGCCCGGCCCGAACGGAAGCGTCGTTGTTATTAAGAAGTCGGCGAAGCACGAGAAGAAGAAAAGGTAGACCTTTTGCACGATGGACCGCAGACGATGGACGGCGGTTCAAAACAAGTAAGGCGATTGACCGTGGCCCATGGTCTATCGTCTATGTTCTGAATGGAGTTTCGATCATGCCCACTGTTAAGGTGCGCAATCTGAAGAACAAAGAGGTTGGCGATCTGGAGTTGTCGGACGCCGTGTTTGGCGTGCCTTTCAACGAGTCGCTGGTGCACGCCGCGGTGCGCAATTTTATGGCCGGCGCTCGCCAGGGCAATTCGGCTACGAAGACGCGCGGCGATGTTTCAGGCGCGGGCCGCAAGCTTTGGAAACAGAAAGGAACAGGCCGCGCGCGCATCGCCAGCTTGCGCTCGCCGCTTTGGAAAGGCGGCGGCAACGTCCACGGCCCGCAACCGCGCGACTGGTCGTACAACCTGCCGAAGAAGATGCGACGCGGCGCCTTGCGCTCTGCGCTGTCTGAGCGCATGCGTGAAGGCAACGTGCTGGTCGTCGAGGGTTGGGCGTTTGAGAAACCAAAAACGAAAGAGTTCATCGCGTCGCTCGAGAATTTGGGATTGGAAGCGAATAAGACTCTGATTGTCGATTCGCTTGAGAATGCGAACCTGGTTCTCTCGTCGCGCAACGTGCAACGCACGAAGATAGTCAGCAGCCACGGCTTGAACATCTACGATCTGCTTTATCACGAAAAGCTGGTGCTCTCGCGCGCCGCCGCTGAAGAACTCGAACAACTTCTCGGTCCCAAAAAGGACGGTAGTGAGGCAGTCGAAGTAAAGGAAGCCGCTCCCGAGGAAGCAGCGCCGGTCGAAGCAGCCAAGCCAAAGCGCGCGCGAAAGCCAAAGAAGGAGGCGGCCTAACAGATGCGAACGACGTGGGACATCATCAAGTCGCCCGTGATTACCGAAAAGGCTTTGATCGCCAAGGAAGAAACGCAGGACAAGCGCCAGTTGTTGACGTTTCGCGTTGATCGACACGCGACTAAGCCTGAGATCAAGTCGGCGGTCGAGCAGATTTTTCAAGTCAAAGTCGATCATGTGCATACGATTAATTACATGGGCAAGATGGCGCGACGCGGTCGATACGAGGGACGCAAGCCGTCTTGGAAGAAAGCCTTTGTGACATTGAAGCAGGGCGAGAAGCCGGTCGATTACGGCGAAGCGATATAAGAATTTCGAACTTCGGATTGCGAATTGCGGATTTGGAACCGAAGAAATTGAGTTGAGAGGTTCGGGGCGAGGAATGAGGAAAGAGGATTGAAGTTTTTTCAATCCGCAATTCGAAATCCGCAATCCGAAATTCTAAAATGGGCATCAAGAAACTGACACCAACATCTCCGGCGCGTCGTTACCAAACGTATTTGACGCGCGATGAGCTGACCGTTGGCGCGGTGCCTGAAAAGTCTCTGCTCGAACCAAAGAAACGGATCTCGGGCCGAAACAATGATGGGCACATCACCGTGCGGCGTCGCGGCGGCGGCCACAAACGTTTCTATCGGATCATCGACTTCAAGCGTGACAAGGATGGCGTGCCTGGCCGCGTTACGCAGATTGAGTACGATCCGAACCGCTCGGCGCACATCGCGCTGATTACCTATCTCGATGGCGAGAAGCGTTACATCCTGGCGCCGACGGGACTGGAAGTTGGCAAGACAATTATGAGCGGGGCGGAAGCAGATATTTTAGCGGGAAATACTTTGCCGCTGATCAATATTCCGTTGGGTACGCAGATTCACAACATCGAGTTGCGTCCCGGCAAAGGCGGACAGATGGCGCGATCGGCGGGCTCTTTCGCGCAACTGGTCGCAAAAGAAGGCATGCATGCGCAGATTCGCATGCCCTCAGGCGAGGTGCGTCGCGTGCCGCTGGTTTGCAAGGCGACCATCGGGCAGGTCGGCAATATCGAGCACGAGAATGTTTCCTATGGCAAAGCGGGAAGGTCGCGGTGGAAGGGAATCAGGCCCAGTGTTCGCGGCGTGGCCATGAATCCAGTGGACCATCCGCACGGCGGCGGCGAAGGAAAAACTTCGGGCGGGCGAAATCCAGTGACGCCCTGGGGCCAGCCGACGCGCGGTTACAAGACGCGGCATAACAAGCGCACGCAGAACATGATCCTGCGTGATCGACGAACGAAGTAGATGGAGGCACATGGCACGTTCAGTTAAAAAAGGGCCGTACATCGACAAGAGTATTCTGAAAGCCGTCGAGCGGATCCGCGCGACCGGCCAGCGACCGCCCGTCATCAAGACCTGGTCGCGGCGTTCGACCATCTCGCCCGACATGGTCGGCTTGACGTTTGGTGTGCACAACGGCAAGCGACACCTGCCGATCTACGTCACGGAAAATATGGTGGGCCACAAGCTGGGCGAGTTTGCGGCTACGCGAACGTTCAAAGGTCACTCCGGCACCAAGGTTGAGAAGGCCACGAAGGTCGCGCCGCCGGCGAAATAAGTGAATCGGTTAATGAGGTTGAGATGGAAGCAATAGCGAGTGCGAAGTATCTTCGAGGGTCGGCGCAGAAGGCGCGACTCGTAATAGATATGATTCGCGGCAAGGACGTCAATAAGGCGCTGGCGATTCTGCGCTATGCGAACAAGCGCGCCGCTGATGGAATTACGAAATGCATGAAATCGGCCATCGCTAATGCGAACGAGGCTGCGGAGAAGGCCAACATCTCTATTGACGCTGACGATCTGTGGGTGAAGGCCGCGTACGTCGATCGCGGGCCGACGAAGAACAGGCGCCGCGTGCGTCCCGCTCCGCAGGGTCGCGCGTATCGCGAGCGTCGACACTTTTGCCACGTGACGATTCTGCTTTCGAGTGAACCGGCCGAAGCGAAAGAAACAAAAGCCGCCAAAGCTGACGGCAAGGCCGCGAAGCCGGCGAAGCTGGCGGAAAGCAAGAAACGCAAACGCGGTGGAGCAGTAGCCGCGCCGCGCGCCAAACGTACGGCGCCGAAGGCGGAGGCTGAGCCAAAGGCGCAGGTGGAGGCCAAGGTCGAGGGCGAGAAGAAGAGTAAGCGCGCTGCGAAGAAGAAGACGAGCGCTGAAGAGGACGCGAGCGAGTAGCCATGGAATTTCAGATTTCAGATTTGAGATTTCAGATGATTTCAGATCTCAAATTGCTGATCTCGGATTTCAGACTTCAAATTACAGATTAACGAACCAGAAACGACGTCGAGCTAACAGAACTGGAGAAGATTGTGGGCCAGAAAGTTCATCCATACGGTTTCCGCCTCGGTTACAACAAAGACTGGCATTCGCATTGGTATGCGAAGAAGCAGTTTGGCGAATTCCTGCATGAAGATCTCAAGCTCAAGAAAGATCTAAAGAGCCGATTCGCCGGTGCCGGAGTTTCGCATGTGGACATTGAGCGCGCCGCGAACCGTTTGAAGATCATCATCTACACGTCGCGTCCAGGAATCATCATCGGCCGCAAAGGCGCTGAGATTGATAAGCTCAAGAGTGATCTTTCGGAAAAGACGGGTCGCGAAGTGCTCGTGTCGATTCAGGAGATCCACAAGCCGGAGCTGAACGCTCAACTCCAGGCCGAGAAGATCGCGGCCCAACTAGAGAAGCGCATCGCCTTTCGTCGCGCCATGCGCAAGGCCGTCGAAGAGTCGCTGCGATTTGGCGCGCAGGGAATCAAAGTGAAAGTGAGTGGCCGGCTGAACGGCGCCGAAATCGCGCGGAGCGAATGGCACCTGCAGGGACAACTGCCGCTGCACACGTTGCGGGCAGACATCGATTATGGCTTTGCCGAGGCGCGGACAACATTCGGCGCGATCGGTGTCAAGGTTTGGATCTACCGCGGCGAGATTATGGATCCGAAAGCAGCAATGGCCCGCGGCACTGGCTCTGATCCCATAAACGACACGCGACCCGGTGAGCGCGAGCGTCGCCCGCGCACTCGACGCGA
The DNA here is from genome assembly GCA_041492185.1 of Pyrinomonadaceae bacterium. GTDB lineage: Bacteria > Acidobacteriota > Blastocatellia > Pyrinomonadales > Pyrinomonadaceae > JAOAPY01. Next base: position 5,126 of record JBGPWL010000074.1, read on the forward strand.
ACGCGAAGGCAGCGATGGTCGGCGACCACGCGGAGAGAACGGATAAGAATTTCGAATTGCGAATTTCGAATTTCGAAGACGCCGCAGTTCGAAATGGTGAATCATCATGTTGATGCCGAAGAAAGTTAAGCACCGAAAGCAGATGCGCGGGCGTATGACCGGCATCGCGCATCGGGGCGGTGAGATTAGTTTTGGTGAGTATGGGCTCAAGTGCCTCGAGCCCGCGTGGATTACCGATCGACAGATCGAGGCCGCGCGTATCGCGATGACCAGGCACATCAAGCGCGGCGGCAAGATCTGGATCAGAATGTTTCCCGACAAGCCGGTAACCAAAAAGCCCGCGGAAACGCGCATGGGCAAAGGCAAAGGCGCGCCTGAGTATTGGGTGGCGGTAGTTAAACCGGGGCGAATTCTGTATGAGATCGAAGGCGTGGACGAAACGACTGCGCGCGAAGCGATGCGGCTGGCGGCCCAGAAACTGCCCATCAAAACAAAGTTTGTAAAACGCGCTGACCAGGAAGGGGGCGCGATCTAGCAATGAAGAGACGCGAAGAGATAGACAGGTTCCGCGATCTGCCCGAAGACGAATTGCGAGCTGAGACGGCGCGCTTGAAAGAGTCGCTCTTTCGTTTGAATTTTAAGCTGGCGCTCGGCGAGGTGGATGCCGTCAAGCGCATTCGCGAAGAGAAGAAGTCGCTGGCGCGCATTCAGACAATCATGCGCGAGCGTCAATTTCAGTCAGTCCGATAAACTTTCGGTTTGTCGTCGAGCGGCAGAGAGTGCCCCAAGGTAGATAAACGACAAACTGAAGTTTGTCAGACAGACATCGAGTGAGAAGAATGGCAGAAGAAGAAAAACAAGCAGACGCGAGTGAGGTTTCGGCAACGGTTGAAGCGTCGCGCCCTGGCCGGAGCGGCCGCAGAGTCCAGAAGGTCGGCATTGTCGCTTCGGACAAGATGCAGAAGACGGTTGTCGTGCGCGTCGACCGGCTCGTGCTGCACCGAAAATACCGGCGCTACGTCCGACGCACGTCGAAATTCATGGCCCACGATGAGATGGGTTCCACGATAGGCGACAAGGTGCGCATCGTCGAGACCAGGCCGCAGTCGGCGCGTAAGCGCTGGCGCGTCGTCGAGATTCTGCAGAAGGCAGCGAAATGAATTTCGAATTGCGGAATGCGGATTTCGGATTTGAAGATCAAGTTCGGTTTTCAATTCGCAATTCGCAATCCGAATTCCGAAATGGGGTTTAGTTATGATTCAGATGCAGACCTCGCTGGAGGTCGCTGACAATTCGGGAGCGCGCCGCGTGGAGATGATCATGCCGATTGGAGGCTCGACCGGCAAGATCGCAGGTCTCGGAGATCGGATCAAAGTCACTGTTAAAGAAGCGACGCCCGATGGCGCGGTGAAAAAGGGAACGGTGCAGGACGCGGTCATCGTGCGGACACGCAAAGAAGTGCGTCGCAAAGATGGAACGTACATTCGCTTTGATCAGAATGCGGCAGTTTTGATTAAGGAAGACGGGACGCCGATCGGCACGCGCGTGTTTGGTCCGGTGGCGCGCGAGCTGCGAGACAAGAATTTCATGAAGATTGTTTCACTGGCGCCGGAGGTAATTTAGCAGGATGCGCGGAACCAAACGCTCGAAGATTAAGAAAGAAGATCAGGTGGTGATCGTAGCCGGTCGCGACAAGGGCAAGCGAGGCCGCGTGTTGGAAGTCGCGCCTGTCAAAGGCAAGATCAAGGTTGAGGGCGCGGGCATGATCAAGCGACATCAGCGTGCTAACCCGTCCAGCAACCGCGGTGGCGGCATCATCGACAAAGAGGCCTGGATTGCGATTTCAAACGTGCAGTTGATTGATCCGGAAAGCGGTAAGCCGACGCGTGTGCGTTACGAGATTCAAAGCGACGGCACGAAAACTCGCGTTGCAGCGACCAGTGGTCACGCGTTGGATAAGAGTTAAGTCCGACAAACTTTCGGCTTGTCGCGGTTGGCGAAGCGAGCTGGTGGCAAAGACGAACGACAAACTGTGAAGTTTGTCGGACAAGTGAGAAAAGAATGGCAGCAAGGTTAAAAGAGCGTTATCAAAAAGAAATCGCGCCGGCGATAGCCAAGGAGTTTGGCATCAAGAATCCGATGGCCGTCCCGCGTCTCGAGAAGATCGTAGTCAACATGGGTATGGGCGAAGCGATCGCCAACGCCAAGATCCTCGACACGGCGGCTGAAGAACTAAGGGCGATCACCGGTCAAAAGCCGGTGATTACCAAAGCGAAGAAGTCGATCGCTTCGTTCAAGCTGCGACAGGGCATGCCCATCGGAGTGATGATCACCCTGCGCGGCGATCGCATGTACGAATTTCTGGACCGCCTGGTGTCGATCGCGTTACCGCGCGTGCGTGACTTTCGCGGCGTATCGCCTAAGGCGTTCGATGGCCGGGGAAATTACACGATCGGCGTGCGCGAGCAGTTGATCTTTCCGGAGATCGATTTCAACAAAGTCGACAAGCTGCGGGGGATGAATATCTCGATCGTAACAACCGCGCGTAATGACGAGCTGGCGCGCGCTCTGCTGAAAGGTCTGGGGATGCCGTTTCGGCAGAATTGAGTTGCTGGTCTTTCAGATCTCAGATCTGAAATTTGAAATTCGAGATCCCAGAAGAGGTTTATGGCAAAACTATCATTAATTGCGAAATCGGAGCGGAGGCCGAAGTTTGGCGTGCGCAAGTACACCCGCTGCAAACGTTGCGGTCGCCCGCGCGGCTATTTGCGCAAGTTCAAACTCTGCCGCATCTGTTTTCGCGAGCTGGCGCTGCAGGGACAAATTCCCGGCGTCGTGAAGGCGAGTTGGTAATGACATTTTTGATTTTTGATTGCTGATTTTCGATTTGCGCGACACCACTGGGACAACCAACCGCAAATCTAAGATCGCAAAATCTAAAATCGAAATATTCTGGAGTTAATACATGACTGATCCCATTGCCGATATGTTGACGCGAATACGCAATGCCATCGAGGCGAAGCACTCGCGCGTGGATATTCCGGCCTCGAAGTTGAAACTCGAGATTGCCCGCATTCTTAAGGAAGAGGGCTACATCAATAATTTCGTGATCAAAGGCGAAGGCGTGAAGCGATCCGTGCGCATCTTTCTGCGCTACGACGCACGCGGCACGTCGTCGATCACGCATCTTGAAAGAGTTTCGAAACCAGGCCGGCGCGTCTATGTCGGCTCGCACGACATTCCCAAAGTGCTCGGCGGGTACGGCGTCAATATTGTTTCCACTTCGAAGGGTTTGATGAGCGGCAAGACGGCGCGCCGCGAAAATATCGGCGGAGAATTGCTGGCGCAAATTTACTAAAGGATGAAGGATGAGCGATGAAGGATGAAGAAATGATGAGATCGCGGTTTCATCCTTCATCCTTCCGCCTTCATCCTTGATTAAAAGTTATGTCTCGTATTGGAAAAAAAGCGATCACGATACCGAAGGGCGTCACCGTTACGATTCATGAACGGGAGTTGGAAGTGAAAGGACCCAAGGGCTCCTTGAAGACGCCGATTCCAGAAGGCGTTACTTTCAAACTCGACGCGGATCAGTTGCAAGCCGAGCGTGCTACGGACGAACTTGCCGCTCTGCACGGGCTGGCGCGCGCGTTGGCTAACAATGCCATAGTTGGAGTGACCGTAGGCTTCTCGCGGCAGATGGACGTCGTCGGCGTGGGTTACAAGGCGGACGTTCAAGCTAAGAAGATCGTATTCTCGCTTGGCTATTCGCATCCGATCGAGTTTCCTTTGCCGGACGGTGTTGAGGCGAAGGCCGAACGTCTGACGACCAAGGGTAGCATTCAGCAATATCAGACGACGCTGACCCTGACCAGTACTGACAAACAGAAACTCGGTCAGGTGGCCGCGGAAATGCACAAGCTGCGCAAGCCGGACGCGTACAAAGGCAAAGGTGTCCGCTATGCCGATGTGCCGATTAAATTGAAGCCAGGGAAGACGGGTAAATAGTTCATTGCCGATTGCCAATTGCCGATTTTCGATTGGCAAGAGCAGTCGCGTAGTTTATCAAAATAGAATTGGCAATCGGAAATTGGAAATTGGAAATGACACGATGGCAAAGAGCAGAGCATTAGTTCGCACCGCAATTCACAGGCGGATTCGACATAAGGTCAGAGGGACGACCGCGCATCCGCGCCTGGCCGTCTATCGCAGTTTGAATCACATCTACGCGCAGGTCATCGATGACGAGCGTGGCGTGACACTGGTGTCGGCTTCGTCTACAGAGAAGGACTTGCGCGAAAAGACCGGCGGCAACGTCGAAGCGGCAAAACGAATTGGCAAAGAGATCGCGCAACGAGCGTTGGCAAAAGGGATCGATCGCGTCGTTTTCGATCGCGGCGGGTATCTCTATCACGGTCGCGTCAAGGCGCTGACTGACGCAGCGCGCGCGGCGGGTTTGAACAAGAACGAAAAGTCGGAAGAGCCGACCGAGAATAAGCAAGAGCAAAAATGAGACAACCCAAGAACCGCATTTCACCGCAAGGCCTCGATCTGAAGGATCAGGTTATTTCGATTAACCGCGTCACCAAGGTGGTCAAGGGCGGCAAGAACCTGTCGTTTGCCGCATTGGTAGTTGTCGGCGACGAATCGGGTCACGTTGGTTTCGGCACCGGCAAAGCCCGCGAGGTGCCGATTGCGATCAAGAAAGCAATCGAGGCCGCGAGGAAGAGCCTCATTCGCGTCCCCCTGATCAGCAACACGTTGCCGCATCAGTTAATCGGCAAGTACGGAGCTGGACGCGTGATGGTGAAACCTGCGTCGCAAGGAACAGGCGTGATCGCGGGCGGCGCAGTCCGCGCAGTCATGCAGGCCGTGGGCGTGCGCGACGTGCGCACGAAAGTGCTCGGCTCGACTAATCCGCATAATGTAGTGCGCGCGACTTTCGACGCGCTGTTGCGGATGAAAGATCCGATGGAGTTGGCGCGGCTGCGTGGCAAACAGGTTGAAGAGTTGTAAGTTTCAAGTTTCAGGTTTCAAGTATGCCAAGAAAATCACCCAGTCCGACAGCGAAGGCAAAGCGTAAAGCGAACGCCGAATCTGCGAAGAAGATTCGCATCCAGTACTACCGGAGTTTCATTGCGACTCCGAAGAAACACAAGCAGATCGTGCGGAGTGTCGGCCTGACAAAGTTGAATCAAATTGTTGAGCGGCCCGACACGCCTTCAATGCGCGGCGTCGTGGCCAAACTGCCGCACCTTTTGCGGATTGTTGAATAAGAAGAGAGACCATTTCTCATTTGTCATTTTAAGAAGCGACATCGCACCTCAGGACAATGACAAATGGAAAATGGAGAATGTGAAATGACAAATGGAAAATGATCATGGTTTACTTGGAGAGAACAATGGCACTCAGTCTTAACAACCTGCACCCGGCGAAGGGTTCGACACACAAGAAGAAACGCGTGGGCCGTGGTCCGGGCTCCGGGCTGGGCAAGACCGCCGGGCGCGGCGAGAAGGGACAGAAGTCGCGCTCAGGTTATTCGGCCAAGATTGGTTTTGAAGGCGGACAGATGCCGCTGCATCGTCGCTTGCCCAAGCGCGGGTTCACCAACATTTTCAAAAAGCGCTGGCTGGAAGTGAGTCTCGCGGCCCTCGATCGTAGTTTCCAGGCGAACGATGAAGTAACGCCAGAGTTGCTGCACGATCGCGGTATCATCAAGAAGGCAAAGCACGACGTGGTGGTGTTGGGCACCGGCGATCTGAAAAAGCCACTGCGCGTGTCCGCGCATCGTTTCACCAAAAGCGCGCGCGAGAAGATCGAGAAAGCCGGCGGCGCTGTCACCGAGATCGGAAAGTAGCGCAGACCGTCTGAGTATTTTCTGCGCCATTAAATTATGGAAAAGTTTTTCGCTGCAGTGCGCAACATGTTCAATGTGCCGGACCTGCGCCGGCGCATCTTTTTCACGCTGGGCTTGCTGGCGATCTACCGTCTCGGCGCGCACATCGGCGCGCCTGGCATCGATCAGAAACGGCTCGCTGAGGTTTGGCGCGATGTGGCGGGAACATTGCTGGGCGTGCTCGATCTTTTTTCCGGCGGAAACTTTCGCACGATCTCGGTCTTCGCATTAGGCGTGACGCCCTACATCACCGCGTCGATCATCCTGCAGTTGATGACGGTTGTCTCGCCGCAGTTAAAGAAGCTGCAGGAAGAAGGCGAGATGGGGCGCCAGAAGATTAATCAATGGACGCGCTATCTGACCGTTGGGCTGTGCGCAATCCAGACCGGATTCGTCGCTCACTGGCTGCAGATCAACCGGGTCGGCCTGCCCACGTGGGGCTTTCTGCTAACGACGATCCTGACACTGACAACCGGGACGATTTTTGTGATGTGGCTTGGCGAGCAAATTACCGAGCGCGGCGTCGGCAATGGCATCTCGCTGCTGATCTTCGCCGGCATCGTGATCGGTTTGCCGCGCGGCGTTCTACAGGTTTACGAGAAACTCAAGAGCGGCGACACGCTCGAAGCGCTCGGTGTGGTCGGTCTCGTTGTGGCGCTCGTTGCGGTGATCGCTTTTATCGTCTTCGTCGAAGCGGCGCGGCGCAAAGTGCCGGTCAGTTATGCCAAACGTCATGTTGGCCGGCAGCTCGTGGGCGGTCAGCAAACCACTATGCCGCTGAAAGTGAACATGGGCGGTGTGATTCCGGTGATCTTTGCGTCGTCCGTGCTGTCGATGCCGCAGAGTTTGTTCGCGGCGATTCCGCCCAACCCGGCCACGCCCAACAGTCTGTGGGCGAAGATCTACGGTTTCTTTCAGATCTTTCACGCCAGCGATCCGTACTACGAGCTAATCTTCCTGTCGCTGATCGTGTTCTTCACCTTTTTCTATGTCTCGATAGTTTTCAACGTCGAAGAAGTGGCTGACAACCTGCGCAAGCATGGCGGATTCATGCCGGGGATTCGGCCTGGCCGGGCAACGGCGGAGTATTTAAACTCGATCCTTACGCGGTTAACCACAGTCGGCGCCATTTATCTGGCTCTCGTCGCTTTCATTCCGCAGTTCATGCTCAGCGGATTCAAAGTTGCGCGGCTGCCGGTAATCGGAGCGTGGCTCGAGTCGTTCGTCAGCACCACGCCTGGTCTCGCCTGGATTCCGACTGGCATGGGTTATCAGTTTTATTTTGGCGGCACGTCGTTGCTGATTCTCGTTGGCGTGGCGATGGACACTGTGGCCCAGATCGAGGCCCAACTCGTGATGCGCAACTACGAGGGTTTCCTGGGTGGAGGCGGGCGTCTGCGCGGGCGAAGAGCATAAAGGAATTTTCGATTGGCGAAAATCATAGTGTTGATGGGTGCGCCTGGTGCTGGCAAAGGTACGCAGGCGCGTTTGATTCAGGAGCGCCTTCATCTGCCGCAGATTTCCACCGGCGATATGTTGCGGGCACTTCAGGCGGAAGACATTCACTCTACCCAGGCCTCCGGAAAGTTGATCTCGGATGACCTCGTCATCGAAGTGGTAAAAGAGCGCACTGCGCGCGACGATTGCAAGAACGGTTACATCCTCGACGGCTTCCCCCGCACCACAGCGCAGGCAACGATGCTCGAAACGCTCGCCGAGGAACAAGGCAAGACGATCACGGCGATCGTCATAGATGTGCCGCCCGACGTGCTGGAAAAACGCATGACGGGCCGTCGCGCCTGTCCGATTTGTGGCGAGATCTACAATGTTTATTTCAAACCGCCAAAGATAGATGAGTTTTGCGACAAGGATCCCGGCGCTGCCTTGATCCATCGAGCGGATGACAACCCGGAAAAGATAAGCGTGCGACTGGAAACCTACGTTGAACAAACCCGGCCGCTGCTTAACTACTATCAGGAATCCAATCGTCTGCATCGCGTGGACGGGACGAAACCGGCGGAAGCGATCTATCAAAGCATCGAAGGAATAATAGTTTGAGTCCCCGCGCCTCTGCGCGAGTCAGCGTTGCCTGGAAATGATCATTGGAAAATCAAAAAAAGAGATCGAGAAGATGCGCGCGGCGGGACAACTCGTTGGGCTGGTGCTGCAAGAGCTGCGCGGCATGGTCGAGCCGGGAATCACTACGCTCGAGGTTGACCGGGCCGCTGACAAAATGATTCGCGACGCGGGCGCGCTGCCCACCTTCAAGGGTTACCATGGTTTTCCCTACTCGATCTGCGCGTCCGTTAATGAGCAGATCGTGCACGGCTTTCCGTCGACCTACAAATTGAAGGATGGCGATATTTTTTCGATCGACGTGGGAGTCACGCTCGATGGTTTTGTGGGTGACACGGCGACGACTGTGCCGGTCGGCAACGTGAGTGAAGACGTGTTGAAATTGGTGCAGGTTACCGAGGAATGTCTCGCGCGAGCGATCGAGCAATGCCGCGCGGGTAAACACCTGGGCGATATCGGTTGGGCGGTTCAGGAGCACGCTGAGCGAAATGGCTATTCCGTGGTGCGGGACTACGTCGGGCATGGAATCGGACGTCGCATGCACGAGGATCCGCAGATCCCGAACTACGGCCGGCCTGGTAAGGGTCCGAAGATAAGGACTGGATATGTTTTTGCCCTTGAACCGATGCTCAACCTCGGCGCGCACGAAACAAAGGTTTTGGCCGATGGCTGGACGGTTGTGACCCTCGACGGGCGGCCAAGCGCTCATTCGGAGCATACGGTTGCGGTGACCGATGACGGACCTGACGTATTAACGCGGGTGGCGCAGGTAAGGCAGGCGCAGGTCGAGGTTGCGGCGTCTAACTGATAGGGGCAGTGCGGCTTGGCAAACCAGCGTTCGCGTGTTATTATTTGCAGTTTGTCGGTGTAGGCAAAATTCAGACAGAGAGGTTATGGCGAAGGAAGAAGCCATAGAAGTAATGGCAAAGGTGCTCGAGACTTTGCCGAACGCAATGTTTCGGGTCGAATTGGAAGACACCCAGCACCAGGTGCTTGCGCACATTTCGGGCAAGATGCGCAAGCATTTTATTCGTATCCTTCCCGGCGACCGCGTGCTGGTTGAATTGTCGCCGTACGATCTGAATCGAGGACGAATAACTTATCGCTATAAATGAACCCGGAAAGGTTCGAGGGCCGTTAGATGAAAGTGCGTGCTTCGGTAAAAAAGATGTGTGACAAGTGCAAGGTCATCCACCGCAAAGGCGTGGTGCGCGTGATCTGCGTGAATCCAAAACATAAACAACGGCAAGGGTAGGTCACCAGCGATCTTCGGTGGCTCTGAAATTTTAACTGCTGAGCATTGCGGTCGGAGAATTGATAAATGGCACGTGTGGCTGGTGTAGATCTTCCGCCAAATAAGCGGGCTGCGATCGGGTTAACCTACATCTACGGTATTGGGCGCTCGCGGTCGGCGTCGATCCTTAAGGAAGCGAACGTCAACGTCGACACGCGAGTTAAGGACCTTAACGAGGACGAACTCAGTCGCATCCGCGCCATCCTTGAAGCGCAGGGCGAGATTGAAGGCGACCTGCGTAAGCGGATCCAGATGGACATCAAGCGCTTGATGGACATCGGTTGCTACCGGGGACTGCGGCATCGCCGTTCACTGCCCGTTCGCGGACAGCGTACGCATACGAACGCTCGAACACGCAAAGGACCGCGCCGCGCGACTGTCGCTAAGAAGAAGGCGCCGGGTAAGAAGTAAAAGAAAACTGAGATCTGAGATTTCAGATCTGAGATCTGAAATTGAGAATCTGATATGGCAAAAGCAGCAGGTGGGAAAAAGAAAGTCTTTCGTAAGAAAGAGAAGAAAAATGTGCCGGTCGGAATCGTGCACGTGGCGGCGTCGTTCAATAACACGCTGATCTCGATCACCGATCTTGAAGGTAACTTGATCGCGCAGGCTTCGGCCGGTTCGCGCGGGTTCCGAGGGTCGCGAAAGGGCACTCCATTCGCCGCGCAGCAAGCAGCCTTCGAGGCAGCGCGAAAAGCGCATGAGGCCGGGATGCAGCAATGCGAAGTGCGCGTCAAAGGCCCGGGCGGTGGCCGCGAGTCAGCAGTCAGAGCGATTGCCAACGCCGGCATTCGGATCACGACGATTCGCGACGCGACGCCCATCCCGCACAACGGCTGCCGGCCGCCGAAGCGACGCAGAGTTTAGACATTGGAAATTGACAGTGGTATTGACCTAAAGGATGAAGGGCAGCGAGGTGAGAATTTCAGATTTCAGATTTCAGATTTCAGATCTCAAATTTCAGATCTCAAATTTGATATCTCGGATTTGAGATCGTCACTCAACTTCGCGCCTGTAAACTTTTCCGTCTAGTAAACAGACTGGAGGCGAAAACAGTTGGCTAGGTATAGAGATGCGGTGTGCCGTCTTTGCCGCCGCGAAGGTGCAAAGCTTTTTCTCAAGGGAGATCGCTGTTACAAGCCGTCTTGTCCGATTGAAAAGCGCGGCACGCAACCGCCCGGACAACACGGCAACTCTCTGCGACGCGGTAAAGCAGTGGTCGGCTACGGCCAGCAACTGCGTGAGAAGCAGAAGGTCAAGCGGATTTATTTTATCCTCGAAGGGCAGTTCCGCAATTACTTCGAGCGCGCCGCGCGCATGAAGGGAATCACCGGCGAGAATCTTTTGTTCCTGCTGGAGCGGAGGCTGGACAACGTAGTCTATCGCGCCGGCTTTTCCACCTCGCGCCGGCAAGCGCGCCAACTGGTAAATCATGGACACGTACTGGTGAACGGACGGAAAGTTGACATTCCGTCTTACCAGGTCAAGGTTGGCAACCTTATCACCGTGAAAGAGTCGTCTCGCAAGAATCCGCATGTCGAAGGCGCATGGCAAACGGCGGCGGGCCGTGGCCGGCCGTCGTGGATTGCTCAAGAGGGTTCGGAAATGAGCGCTAAGGTGACCGCTTTGCCGGTCAGGTCGGACGTTGACCGGATGATCAACGAACAACTGATCGTCGAACTCTACAGCAAATAATGACGCTGCGGGCGCGCGCATGGTCCGCTGGCGAAGGTATTTTTTCAACTTCTCGAAACTAAATTATGTCTATGGCAATCGATCAGAACAATCTCTGGACAGGGTTTCAGATGCCGCGCCGTTTGGCGGCTGACATCGAAACTCTAACCGAACGTTACGGGCGCTTTTCCGCCCAGCCTTTCGAGCGCGGATTTGGCACCACGATTGGTAATTCGCTGCGACGCGCGCTGCTTTCGTCAATCGAGGGAGCCGCGATCACTGCAGTAAAGATCGAGGGCGTCGAGCACGAGTTCTCATCAATTAAGGGTGTGGTTGAAGACGCGACTGACGTCATCCTTAATTTGAAACAGGTGCCGTTCAAGCTGCACGGCAACGAAGCGAAGACGCTGAGGATCTCGAAAGAGAGCGCGGGTGAAGTTTCCGCCGCCGACATCGAAGCCGACGCCGACGTCGAGGTGCTGGATCCGACGGTCCACATCGCAACGGTGAGCGAAGGCGGTTCGTTGAAAGTCGAGATGCGGCTGAAGCGTGGCCGCGGTTACGTTTCCGCGGACCGAAACTTCGACGACGACCTCTCGCTCGGTTACATTCCGATCGACTCGGTGCATACGCCTGTCAAAAAGGTCAACTACAACGTCGAAGCCGCGCGCCTCGGGCAGAACACGGAGTTTGACAAGCTCACGATCGAAGTGTGGACCGACGGCTCAGTCAAGCCGGAAGATTCCATCGGCCTGGCCGCGAAATTGATTAAGGATCACATGTCGATCTTTATCAACTTCGAAGAAGACGCCGACGAGTTTTCTTATGCGAAGGTCGAGCGTCCGCCGTTGCCTCGTAACGATCAGCTTGATCGTTCCGTGGACGAGCTCGAGCTTTCCGTGCGCTCATATAACTGTTTGAAGAACGCCGACATCCGGACCATTCGCGACCTCGTGCAGCGTTCCGAGCGTGAAATGCTCGCGACGAAAAACTTCGGGAAGAAATCTCTGAACGAAATCAAGGACATTTTGAATGGAATGGGATTGGATTTCGGAATGGAGTTTGACGAGCAGGGCAATCCGATCCCTGGTTCGGGCGGCAGAGATGGGAGCGATCTGTCGGATTTCGAGGAAGAACTGGAGTCGTAGTTTTAGATTATTGATCGATCTCAGATCTCAGATTTGAAATCTCAGATCTCAGAATAAGTTTGGAGTCATGCGACACTTAAAGGCACACCGCAAACTCGGTCGGACCACCGAACATCGGATCTCGATGCTGCGCAATCTTGCGACCTCGCTGATTAACGCGCGCGAAGAACGCATCATCACCACCGTGCCCAAGGCCAAAGAGCTGCGCCCGTTTGTCGAGCGCGCTATCACTCTTTCTTGTAAGGCCCAGCATTTGACCGGAGAGAATTCTGCAGCGGGCGCTTTGCACTTGCGGCGTCAGGCTGCAGCTTTTTTTCATGCCGGCAACATGCAACACGCGGCGCTTAACGGACGCCGCGGACAGTTGCCTGCGGCGCGTTCTGCCGGCGTTGCGGCGCTTCGACGCTTATTTGACGAACTCGGCGAGCGCTACAAAGATCGGCCGGGCGGTTACACGCGAATCCTGAAACTCGGCCGGCGCGTCGGTGACAATGCGGAGTTGGCCATCATCGAGCTGGTTGATAATCCGCGTGAGCTCGAGGCGATTGAAAATGCCAAGAAACGAGCCAAACACACTCCGCCAAAGAAGAAAGCTGCCAGAGGCAAAGAACCGAAGGCAGCCGGCAAACAGAGTGTGAAGGAAACAACGCAGGCGCGCGCGCAGAGTGAGGAGTCTGACAGCGAGACCGAAGTAGCCGTGACGACTGCTGAGACCTCGGAGCCAGAAGCTCCTGACGAGGAAGCTGCAAAGTAAGTAGTCGGATCCATCGAGCGGCGCACGGCTGGTCCAGCGCATGCTCGAGAGGTACAAGCCCCAATCGACATCGGCCTGGACGCACCGAGTCTTTTGGGGCTCATCGCTTTAGTTCAGGACGCAGCGCTTTAGCTAAGACAGTTTGTATCAATGGCCGATCAAAAGAATCATCAAGGCCCGAAAGCGAAGCGTGAACGGCAGAACAATCCGCCGGCGAGTGGCGGGCGCCGGCCGCGGGCCAAAAAACGAGCCAAAGCGTTGGTCGACCTGGACGAGTTGCGCGAGCTTATAGCCGTGCTCAAAGAGAACGGACTCACGGAGTTTGCGCTTGAGCGCGAAGGGTTTCGTATTCACCTCCGCCAGGGAATTGATTATCAAGGCGAGGAGGCGAGCATTGGTTCAGCGCAACCGCAAACAGAAACGGCTCCCCCTGCAAAAGGCCCAGTCGCTGCTGTCCCTACTCGCGTCGCCGATGCTGCGGCAGATCAGGATCTGCATATCATTCCGTCTCCGATCGTCGGCACATTCTATCGGTCGCCGTCGCCCAGCGCAGAATCATTTGTGAAGATAGGCAGCCGGGTCGAGCCTGAAACAGTTGTATGCATCATCGAGGCGATGAAGCTGATGAATGAAATTCAGGCCGAGAGTAGTGGCGAAGTGGTAAAGATTTACGTCGAGAATGGACAGCCGGTTGAATACGGCCAGCCACTTTTCGGAATAAAGGAATAGCGGTCTAAAAAGTGAACGTCCAATGTCCGGCGTCGGTTTTAGGACGGCAACATTGGACGTTCACTTTTTAGCTCCGGATCAATAATGAGTTCTGGCACGCGCAAGTTTCGGAAGATACTAATCGCCAATCGCGGCGAGATTGCCTGCCGGATTATCTGGACGTGCAAAGAGATGGGCATCCGCACGGTGGCGGTCCATAGCGATATCGATCGCGACTCGTTGCATGTTCGCTACGCTGATGAGGCCGCCTGCATCGGGCCGGCGCCGTCGGCGCAGAGTTATCTCAACATTCCCGCAATCATCAGCGCGGCGGAAATCTTCAACGTAGATGCGATTCATCCGGGTTACGGTTTTCTCGCTGAATCTGCTTACTTCGCCGAGATCTGCGAAGCGTGCAACATAAGGTTCATCGGTCCCCGCGCGAGCGAAATTCGTCTGATGGGTGACAAGGTGCAAGCGCGACGCGCAATGCAGGAAGCCGGGTTGCCGATTGTTCCTGGCAGCAAAGAAGCAATCACTTCCGAAGACGAAGCGCGCAGGCTGACGCGCAAGATCGGTTTCCCGGTAATCGTCAAAGCTGCGGCGGGCGGCGGTGGACGCGGGATGCGCATCGTGCGCACTGAAGATGAACTGGGCCGGGCCCTGGAAGCCGCGTCGACCGAGGCGGCGGCGTCCTTCAAAGACGGCACGGTTTACATCGAGCGCTTCATCGAACGGCCGCGACACATCGAGATTCAGGTGCTCGCTGATGAATACGGCGAATGTATTTACCTCGGCGAACGCGAGTGTTCGATTCAGCGACGGCATCAGAAACTTCTCGAAGAAGCGCCGTCGCCCGTCCTGTCAGCTCAATTGCGAAAACAGATGGGCGAGGCCGCCGTCGCGGCTTGCAAGAAACTGAATTATTCAAGCGCGGGTACGATTGAGTTTCTGCTCGACCAGGACGATCGGTTCTACTTCATGGAGATGAACACGCGCATCCAGGTTGAGCATCCTGTCACTGAAATGGTGACGCTGGCCGACATTGTGCGTAATCAGATCCGCCTGGCTGAAGGCGAGCGGCTCGGGTTCAAGCAGGATGACGTAATCATTGTCGGTCACGCGATTGAATGCCGCATCAATGCGGAGGACCCGGAAACATTTACGCCGTCCCCCGGTTTGATAACCGCTTTCAATTTGCCCGGAGGTCCGGGAGTACGCGTCGATACGTACGTCTATGCGGGCTATACGGTGCCGCCGTTTTACGACTCGCTGATCGCCAAGGTCATCGTGCATGCGCGCACGCGCGACCTGGCAATTGCGCGGATGAAACGCGCGTTGGGGTCGATGGTCATCGAGGGAATCAAGACCACAATTCCTTTGCATTTGAAGATTATGGACGATCCGAAGTTTCGCGCCGGCGATATTTCGACGAGTTTCATGGAAGAGTTTTTGCTGGTCAACGGACAGAAAAGCCAGGCGAGTGTTTTGGCTTCCGTTCGCTGACCCTTCGGCGGTTGCCGATTGAGGTTGAGAGGCCTATAATACTCGACTTTTCGGTGGCGAGTAATCTCGTCTGAGGGGAATGAAGATGGCATACGCGATTATCAAGACAGGTGGCAAACAGTTTCTGGTGCAGGAAGGCAAGACCATCCGCGTGCCTGCCGTGAGCGCCGAAGCGGGAAAATCAATTGAGCTGGATGCGCTTGTAAGCGGCGGCGACGAAGCAAAGGTCGGCGCTCCGGTGGTCGCAGGCGTCAAGGTGTCCGCGACGGTAGTTGATCACGGCCGCGGGCCGAAGATTATTGTCTTCAAGAAGAAGCGCCGCAAGCATTACAAGCGAAAGCAGGGCCATCGCCAGGACTACACGACATTGAGAATTGATTCGATCGGATAAGGAGGAGGAGGATTTTTGATTTGTGATTTTTGATTTGCGATTTTGTCAGCCAATCAAAAATCTAAAATCTGAAATCTAAGATTCCGGCATGGCACACAAAAAAGGAGTTGGCTCGTCTCGTAATGGACGCGATTCGAATTCGCAAAGGCTGGGCCTGAAGAAATTTGGCGGCGAACATGTGCTCGGCGGCAACATCATCGCGCGCCAGCGCGGCACCAAGTGGAAGCCCGGGAAGAACGTCGGGCGCGGCAAGGACGACACACTTTTTGCTTTAATCGAAGGGGTCGTGAAGTTTGAAGACAAAGGCCGCTCCGGCAAATACGTTAGCGTCTATCCGCTCGCCGATCAGGCGCCGGCAACTGCTGCCTAGGGCTCGCCGCTCGGGAGCTGGTGTTTACGCGACGCCTGATCGATGTTCGATCTAGCGTCGCTTTCGATTTAAATGTTTATTGATCGCGTAAAGATTCGCGTGCAGGGCGGACACGGTGGAAATGGCGTAACAGCTTTTCGACGCGAGAAATTCGTCCCTCGCGGTGGGCCATCAGGTGGGGACGGTGGGCGAGGCGGGGACGTTTGGCTGGTTGCCGATTCTTCGCTGAACACTCTGCTTCACTTGCGCTACAACCCCGAGCACATTGCCGGCCGGGGAATGCACGGCGAAGGTTCGAATCGCTCGGGCCGCGAAGGCGAAGACGCGTTGGTCCATGTTCCCGTCGGCACACAGGTCTTTGATGTTGGTAGTGGCGAACTGCTGCGCGACCTGGCCGAAGACGGCGCCCGCTGGCTGGTCGCGCGCGGAGGTCGCGGAGGTTTTGGCAACGCACATTTTGCGACCTCGACAAACCGCGCGCCGCGCTATCACCAGGAAGGCAGCGAAGGTGAGAAGTATGAATTGCAGCTCGAACTCAAGCTGCTCGCCGATGTGGGTCTCGTGGGATTTCCCAACGCCGGAAAGTCGACCTTGATTTCCACTATCTCAGCCGCCAAACCAAAGATCGCGGATTATCCGTTTACGACCCTCGAGCCGCACCTGGGCGTTGTTGACCTCGGAGACTTTCGCACTTTTGTCGTGGCCGACATTCCCGGTCTGATCGAAGGCGCGCACAAAGGCAGCGGCCTTGGCGATCGCTTTCTCCGCCACATCGAGCGGACCAAGCTGCTATTGCACCTGGTTGACGTGTCGTCCGTCTCCGGACGCGATCCGGCGAGCGACTACGAGACAGTCGATCGTGAGTTGGCCGCGTACAATCCCGAGCTGGCGCTGCGGCCGCAGATCGTGGTGGCGACAAAGATTGACGCGCTCGACGAGCCGGAACGGCTCGCTTCGTTGAAACGAAAAGCACTCGCCGACGGGAAGGCTTTTTATGCGATCTCCTCGGCGACCAGCGAGGGCGTGCGAGATTTGGTCATTGCAGTCGCGGCCAGGCTCGATGAGCTGAGGGAAACGGCGCGGCAAAATGAAGTAGTGCAGGTTGGCTTTTAGTCGAACGGACTTTCAGTTCCGTTGGATCGTATTAGATGGACCGGAGAAATCGGATAGCTTTTTACGGTGGCACGTTTGATCCTGTTCATCTGGGACACCTCGCAGTCGCGACGAAAGTTTTTGAGCTATTTGAAATTGACGAGCTGCTCTTCGTTCCCGCTCAGGTGGCGCCGCACAAACTTCTGCGCGATGTAACACCGGCGTTCCACCGTTATGCGATGCTGGCGTTGGCCACGCAGGATAACGAACGGCTGCTGGTTTCGACTTTTGAACTCGAAGCGCCCGAACGATGCTACACGGTCGACACGCTGGCGCACTTCAAAGCCGAACTTACGGACACGGCGGACATATTTTTCATCATGGGCGCCGACTCGTGGAGCGAAATTACTACGTGGCGCAATTGGGAGCGGCTGGTAACGATGGTCAATCACATCGTAGTGACTCGACCGGGTTACGATCTTGATGTGAAAGACGTCCCGCCTGTGCTTGCATCGCGAATCGTCGATCTGCGTGGCCCTGCGAGGAATGTTCCCGAACTGGCCGGCAATAGCGAAGACGCTAAAGTCTTTTTTACTGACGCCGTGATGATGGATATTTCAGCCACGGACATTCGAGCCGCGGCGTGCGAGAGTGACAGAGAGCGACTGCGTAAACTGGTCCCTGTTCCGGTGGCGGAATACATAACGAAATACGGGCTTTACAAAGATAAGAATGAAAGATAATCCAACGGTTAAAGAAAAGTCGCTGAATCCAAATCCCGCGGCGCTGCGTTCGCCGCAAAAAGAAATAGCGAGCGAAGCACAATTTGCGGCACTTGACGAGCGAATATTGACGGCGCTCAATGCCGCCGGCGAAAAGAAGGCCATTGACATAGCAGTGTTGGATTTGCGCGCTGTAGCCAGCTTCACGGATTACTTTGTGATCACGAGCGGCGCGAACCAGCGGCAGGTGCAGGCAATATCGGACGAAGTGGCGGACAAACTCAAGCAGGCCGGCACTCCGGCGGCCCGCATCGAAGGTTACCGCACGGCGGAATGGATCCTGCTTGATTACGGTGATTTCATCGTGCACGTCTTTGATGAAAAGTCGCGCAGGTTTTACGACCTTGAGCGATTGTGGCGAGAAGGCAAGCGCGTTGAGCTGCCGAACGAATTCATCAATCAAGGCGTTAGTTCTTTGAGAAAAGAATGATTGAGATCGTGGCGCAATCGGAAGCGATGCGCGAGGCCGTGCGCCTCGCCGAGCGGGTTGCTGCGACGGACGCCAACGTCCTCGTGACGGGCGAATCGGGAGCGGGCAAAGATGCGCTCGCCTTTTTCATTCATTCTCGATCTGCGCGTGCCACGCAGCCGTTTGTGAAGATCGACTGCGCGACGTTGCCCAGCGATTTGCTCGAAGCCGAACTCTTCGGTTACGAACGCGGCGCCTTTACCGGCGCCAATGAAGCGAAACCCGGCCGGCTCGAAGCAGCGCACCACGGCACGCTGGTGCTCGACGAGATCGCGTATCTGTCCGTGGACGCGCAGGCAAAGTTGTTGCGCGTGATCGAAGCGCGCGAGTTTGAGCGACTCGGCGGGCGGCGCACGATTAAGGTTGACGCGCGTTTGATTGCCTTGACCAACGTCGATCTTGCCGGAGCAGTCGAGCGTCGTAACTTTCGTGAAGATCTTTTTTATCGGCTGAACGTGATGCATATTCATCTGGCGCCGCTCCGCGAGCGCGGAGAAGATTTGCCGGAGCTGGCCCAGGCTTTTTTGCGCGTCTATGCTGCCAAGCACGGACGTTCGTTGACTGGCATCGCGCCAGACGCGCTCGCGGTGTTGAGCGAATACGAGTTTCCGGGCAACGTGCGCGAGTTGGCCAACACTTTGGAGCGCGCTGTAATCGTTGCGACCGGCAAGCGTATCGAGGAAAGCGATCTGCCGTTGAGCGTGCGTGCGGCAGTGCTGTTGAATCAGCGACGCACGCAGCCGCGCACGCTCGCCGAGGTTGAGAGAGATTATGTGGCCGAGATCCTTGCGGCGACGAACGGAAACAAGGCAGCAGCGGCGCGCATCCTGGGAATCAGTCGCAAGAATCTCTACGAGCGTCTCGCGCGGCTCCGAAAGGATGAGGGATGAAGGATGAGGGATGAAGGATGAAAAGTGAGAGCGTGCGCGACTCAATATTCCGGATGATTGGTTTGTTCATCCTTCCGCCTTCCGCCTTCATCCTTTCGAACTGATGCGTCTGCGTTTCGTCTGGACCGGAAAGACAAGAGACGCGCGGCTGCGCGCGCTTAGCGAAGAGTATTTGAAACGGCTCGGGCGTTTTGTGCGTTGTGAAGTAAGCGAGTTGCGCGAGAGTGCCCGTAGCGACAGCAAGGCGGGCATCGAGAAGGATTCGCGACGCATCTCAGACGCTTTGCGATTGGGCACGGTCGTCGTGCTCCTTGATCGAGAGGGCAGTGAATGGACTTCCGAACAATTGGCTGCGCAGGTCGAGCGCTGGCAAAACGCGGGAGCAAAGGAAATCAATTTCGTGGTGGGCGGACCAGCCGGAGTTTCCAGGGAACTGACAGCCGCCGCGGACAAACGTTGGTCTTTGTCACGATTGACGTTCACGCACGAGATGACGCGAGTCCTGGTGTTCGAACAATTGTACCGGGCGTACGCGATTATTAATGGTCTGCCGTATCAAAAGTAATTAGGAGCGAGGTGGAGATGCAACGCAGAATGGACAAGAGAAGAGTCAGAGTGTTTCGCGATAAGTTGCTGGGGCGGCGCGAGAGCCTGGTGGGCCAGGTGCAGGAGGCCGAGCTTTACAGCCGCGAGCGCGATTCCGAAGCGACGCAGGACCCGGCTGACATGGCGGCCAACGCTTATACCAAAGAACTCCTGGTATCAATGTCCGACAACGATCGCCAGTTGCTGAAGTTGATCGACGAAGCA
>JBGPWL010000130.1:0-10147 GCA_041492185.1 Pyrinomonadaceae bacterium
GGTCTGGACGTGCACACCCAGGAGCACAGCCAGATCGCCGTCGGTGACGCTTTCGAGCAGCTTCGCCTCCCAGCCGAGCCCCGCGGCAGACACAGCGAAGCTTCCGATCGCGTGACCGGCATCGTGGTGGCAATAGCGGAAAGCCCGCTCGCCATACTTCCACGATTCGCGCCAGTGGATGGACGTGAGGCCCACGAGGACTGCACCCTCAGGGAGCTGTGCCGCGATCTTCAGCCACGCTTCGCCCGACAACTCCGCCCTGAGCTCGAGCGCGTGCTCGAACGGTGTGTAGTGGTAGACCGCGGGCCGAGGATGAAGACCGGCGATGGGCCCGGCGACCAGGTAGCCCTCGGTCGGATGAAGATTGCCGCTCGATGGATTGACCCGGAGCGACCAACGAGAGCTCCCCGCCTGCTTCCACGAGGAGAGGGCGAGCGCATCCTGGAAGAGTTGGGAGATCGAGACACGGTCCAGCGGGGTTCGGGTGCTGTGGCCGAGCGCGAATGCGGGCTCATAGCGCGGCTCCGGCCCCACCGGCAGGAGATCGAGAGGCAGCACAGCAGCGCCTTCGAATCGGCGGAATGGATCGGGTTGCGTGTCCCAGTCCATGTAACCGAGAGCGGGCGCAAACCGAAACGGACGGTGCTTCGTTCGCTCGTGGTACGCGAGTGTGATGTCCAGCGCAGTGGGCGGCTCCGGCTGCTTGTCGAACTCCGACGTGTTGGCCGTATCAGAAGCTCTCGCAGCGGTCATCCAGCGCATCTCCATCGTCCTTACCCCGCGGCGACTCGTTCGAGATCGGCCAACAGTTCGACTTCACGCCCGTCGTGCAGATTGTTTTGATCGACGAAGCCTACCTCGACCTCACCGGCACCGAGCACCTCCACGGCACCGCCTGGGTGGCGGCGCGGAAAATCCAGCGCGCCGTCGCCAGACCATCATACAACCTGCGTCTCCGCGCGAACTGCTCGGGTTAGATGATTCGTCAAGAGAAAATGGTCCTGCCGGATTCTCCGTCTCCGCCCGGCCCGACTTGGCCGTCACTCTTCTTCCGGCCTCGTTACGATGTCTTTGTGCAGATCGGGATCCTGGATCTGTCGCAGCGCATCGAGCACGAGTTGTTCTGTTAGTTGAGACATAGATTTTGATGCAGGTGATCTACAAAGAGCGTATCTGATCAAACGTCTTTTTGACAAACGACCGGCGCGAGATTAGCCTTCAACTGCTTCATTGCGGAGAGCGAATTGCCGAAATGCACAGCTATTCAGGCCTGGCGAAGGAACACTTCTTCAACCCGCGTAATGTGGGCGACGTCGACGGCGCGAGTTTTGTGGGTCGCGGCGGTTCGCTCACCTGCGGCGCCACTCTGCGTGTCTCGCTGCACATCGATGAAGCGCAACGAATCGCCGAAGCAAAATTCAGAGCGGCGGGTTGCGGTTTTCTCGTAGCCTCAGCCTCGTTGTTGACCGAAGCGATCAAAGGCAAGACGACCGGCGAAGCAGCGGCTTTGGCCCAATTGCCCGCGAGTGCGATCAGCGAACGCCTGGGTGGTGTTCCGGTGGAAAACGCGCATTGCGCCGATCTCGCCTGCGACGCTCTCATCTCCGCGATCATGCATTACAGCGATTCGGTGCGCGACGAGTGGGAAGGCGACGAAGCGTTGATCTGCACCTGCTTTTGCGTTTCGGAAAGAACAATCGAGCACGAGATTCAAACAAGAGGCTTGCGCACGATCGCTGACGTCACAAAATTCTGCAAAGCCGGCGCCGGTTGCCGGTCTTGTTATTCGCTGATTGAAGATATTCTGGATGATCACTGGCGCAGCGTCGGAATGCTCATATGAAAGAGACCACTTACTTCGACAACAACGCCACCACGCGCGTCGCGCCGGAAGTCTTCGAGGCGATGCGACCTTATTTGACTGAACACTACGGCAATCCGTCTTCGGCGCACGCGCTGGGTCGTGACATGCGCCACGCTATGGAGCGTGCGCGCGAACAGGTCGCAGAGTTGCTGGGAGCCACGGACACGAACGAAATTGTTTTCACTTCGTGCGGTTCTGAGTCAGACAACTGGGCGATTGGCGGCTTCCTGGAACAAAACCCAACGCGGCGTCACATCATCACCACGCGAGTCGAGCACGAGGCGGTGCGAAATCTCTGCCAGCATCTGACGGAAATCGGTTGCGAAGTAACGTGGCTCGAAGTCGATGAACATGGCGAACTTGACCTCGATGATCTGCGCAGGGCCTTGCGTCGCGACACCGGCATCGTCTCAGTGATGCTCGCGAACAACGAAACCGGCGTCCTGTTTCCCATTGAAGAGATTGGCAGAATCGTGCGCGAGAATTCCGACGCTGTCTTTCATGTTGACGGCGTGCAGGCAGTCGGCAAGATTCCCATCAATCTCAAAGACTCTCATGTCGATCTGTTTGCGCTGTCAGGTCACAAATTTCACGCGCCGCAAGGCATCGGCGCGCTGTACATTAGCACCGGTGTGAAGCTGCCACCGTTCATCATCGGCGGCGGGCAGGAGAGCGGACGCCGCGCCGGCACCTCAGCGGTGCCAAACATTGTCGGGTTAGGTGCCGCTTGTCAGTTGGCAAAAAACTTTGACGGTCACGAACGCATCGAGCAACTCCGCAATAAATTGGAAGACAAAATCCTAAGCGAGATTCCGAACGCACGTTTGAACGGCACACCGGATCGCGCGAAGCGTCTCCCGAACACTTCAAATATTTCGTTCCAATTCGTCGAAGGTGAAAACATCATGGCTCATCTGGACGAAGCAGGCATCTGTGTCTCGACCGGCTCAGCCTGTCATTCGAGCACGCACGAAGCTTCACCCACGCTGCGCGCGATGAATGTTCCTTACTCGGCGGCGCAGGGCTCGATCCGTTTCTCGCTCGGGCGCTATAACACTGAGCAGGAGATCGACTACCTGCTCGGCATCTTGCCGGGGATCATCGATCGGCTGGTTGAGATGTCGCCGTATGACAAGGAATTGAAAGCGCTATGAAGTGTTCGACAAACTTCAGTTTGTCGTCGGTACAGAACCGGGAGCGGTAGCGACCTGGTCTAGGCAGCGATGAAAGAATGCGAGGCACCCAGTCGCTACCGCTCCGGGTTCCGTACTAAACTCGCGACAAACCGAAAGTTTGTCGGACTCGCGCGCCCTCAACTACTCTTGCTTTCTTCTGCGCTTTTGACGCTAACACCTTTGCTGTTACAATTCATAGGAGATTCCGCCAGAGTGACAAATCGGTTATTGCAAAATCGGCATCAAAATGGACTGAGGGCTTAATAGCAAACACAATGAGCACTGTCATCGAACCGCCCGTCGAACATCTCGACAAACACCTTGAAGAACTCGAAACCGTAACCATTCGCTTCGCCGGCGACTCTGGCGACGGCATGCAGCTAACGGGGACGCAGTTTACTAACACGTCGGCTGTGGTCGGCAACGACATTTCCACTTTGCCAGATTTCCCCGCCGAGATTCGCGCGCCCGCGGGCAGCTTGCCCGGCGTCAGCGGATTTCAGTTGAACTTTTCCAGCAAAGACATCAAGACGCCCGGCGATCAGCCGAACGTCCTGGTGGCTATGAATCCGGCGGCGTTGAAAGTCAACGTGCCTGATCTGGAAGATGGCGGCACGATCATTATCAACACCGATGGTTTCACCCCTGAGAATTTGAAGTATGCGAACTACGCTTCGAATCCGCTCAAGGACGGATCGCTCTCCGGCTATCGCGTGCACAAGCTGCCGATCTCGACACTGAACATGAATGCGCTGAAAGGTGTCGTCCAGCTTACGCGCAAAGAGATGGACCGCAGCAAGAACTTCTTCGCGCTCGGCGTGCTCTACTGGCTCTACGATCGGCCGATGGAACCAACGATCAAATGGATCAATGCAAAGTTTGCCAAGAATCCTGAACTAGCCAGGGCGAACGAGATCGCGGTGAAGACTGGTTACAACTTTGCCGACACGACCGAAGTTTTCACGACGCATTACACCGTTAAGAAAGCGCAAATTGCTCCGGGCAAATACCGCAAGATCACCGGCAACGAAGCAACCGCGATCGGCTTTGTGGCGGCGTCGCAGCTTGCAGGCCGGCCGCTCTTTTATGGTTCGTACCCGATCACGCCGGCCTCCGATATTCTTCATGAGCTGGCGCGTCACAAGAGTTTCGGCGTGAAAACGTTTCAGGCAGAAGATGAGATTGCCGCCGTGTGTTCTGCCATCGGCGCGAGCTTTGCTGGCCACATCGGCTTGACGGGAACTTCCGGACCAGGTGTCGCGCTGAAGCAGGAAGCGATCGGACTGGCAGTCATGACCGAGCTGCCGCTGGTGATCATCAACGTGCAGCGCGGTGGGCCTTCGACTGGTTTGCCGACAAAGACTGAACAGGCCGATCTGTTTCAGGCCGTTTGGGGACGCAATGGCGAATGCCCGGCGATTGTAATCGCGCCGGCGACACCGGCCGATTGTTTCATCATGGCGATTGAGGCCGTGCGCCTGGCATTCAAGTATATGTGTCCGGTGTTCTATCTGTCGGATGGTTACCTGGCGAACGGCGCCGAGCCCTGGTCGATTCCTGAAATCGACAAGCTGCCAAAGATCGAAATCAAGTTCACGACCGATCCGACGAACTTCATGCCTTATGCGCGCGACGAGCAGACGCTGGCGCGGCCATACGCGATTCCGGGCACGCCCGGTCTCGAGCACCGCATCGGCGGCATCGAGAAGCAGCACATCACCGGCAACGTCAACTACGATCCTGAGAATCATCATTTGATGGTCCGACTGCGACAGGAGAAAGTTGACCGCGCAGCGAATGACATCCCGCTGGTTGAAATCAGCGGCGAAAAGACGGGCAAGGTGTTGGTACTCGGCTGGGGTTCGACCTACGGCTCGATCAGCACGGCGGTTGATAGATTGCAAAGCCAGGGCAAGAGCGTCTCTTCCGCGCATCTTCGTTACCTGAATCCGTTTCCGAAGAATCTTGGCGAAGTCCTCTCCGGATTCGAGACCGTGATTATTCCGGAAATGAACCTGGGCCAGTTGTGCACGATGATCAGAGCGAAGTATCTGGTGGACGCCATTGCTTTCTCGAAAGTTAAAGGCCGGCCATTCCAGATTCGCGAGATTGTCAGGAAGGTTGAGGAGTATTTGTGAGTACGACCATCACAAAACCGGTTACGGCTGACGAGCTGTTGGCGATGCCGGATGACGGCAACCGCTATGAGCTGGTGAAAGGAGAACTCCGCATGGCTCCGCCCCCAGGATCGGAACACGGCGAGATTACGATGAACTTAGCGGGCCCACTATATCAGCACGTTAAGAAAAGTAATCTCGGCGTGGTTTACGCGGCGGAAACTGGTTTCAAGCTGGAATCCGACCCTGATACTGTTCGCGCCCCGGATATCGCGTTCGTGCGAAGAGAGACCGTGCAACAGACCGGACGCCAGTCTGGCTATCGTTCTGGTGCTCCTGATCTGGCCGTAGAAGTTCTCAGTCCCAGCGACCGGGTTAGCAAGGTCGAGGAAAAAGTTGCCGAATGGCTCGAAGCAGGCGCGCAGATCGTTTGGGTTGTCAGTCCGAAGCTGCACACAGTTACGGTCTACCGATCATTAACGGATATTAAGACGCTAACGGAAAAAGACATACTTGACGGCGGTGATGTCGTTCCGGGTTTTCAGATATCCATAGCGGAGATTTTTTCCGAATAGCTATTCTGTTCGAGGAGCAATGATGAGCACTAGCGGTAACGGAACCAGTGGTAACGGAAACAAATCACACGTCGACACGAGCGTGTCGGCTGAGAGCGACGTTGGTTCTGCGGCGTCCGGCAAAATTGCGCCGCCACCGGGACAGTTGACGAAAAAAGATTTCGTCTCGGATCAGGAAGTGCGCTGGTGCCCGGGCTGCGGCGACTACGCGATTCTCAACAGCGTGCAGAAGGTAATGCCCGAACTTGGCATCCCGCGCGAGAAGATCGTTTTCGTTTCCGGCATCGGCTGCTCGTCACGCTTTCCGTATTACATGGACACTTACGGCTTTCACAGTATTCACGGCCGCGCGCCCGCGGTTGCGACCGGCATCAAATGCGCCAACCCCGAGCTAAGCGTTTGGGTAATCACCGGCGACGGCGACGCGCTTTCGATTGGCGGCAATCATTTCATGCACACGATTCGCCGCAATCTCGATATCAACTACATACTTTTCAATAACCGCATCTACGGTCTGACCAAAGGTCAGTACAGTCCCACTTCTGAATTTGGCAAGCGGACAAAATCCACGCCGATGGGCACGATCGATTATCCGGTGAATCCTCTTTCACTCGCCATCGCCAGCGAGTCGACGTTCGTCGCGCGCGCCATCGACATCGACGTAAAGCATCTCGGCGCCATGGTCGAAGCGGCCGCGAAGCACAAAGGCATCTCGTTCATCGAGGTCTATCAGAACTGCAATATCTTTAACGACCACGCGTTTGATTACTTTGCCGACCGCAGTGTTCGTCCCGATCGCGTCCTGTATCTCGAACACGGCAAGCCGATGATCTTCGGCAAGGACCGCAATCAGGGGATTCGCATGAACGGCGCGCATCCCGAGGTTGTGACGATTGGCGAAAACGGAATCACGGAAAATGATCTGCTGGTGCACGATATTTATTTGAAAGATCCTTCGGTCGCATTCATGCTGGCGCGCATGGAGCAGCCTGACTTTCCGCAGCCGGTTGGCATCTTCCGCGCCGTCGAGCGTGCTACTTATGAAGACCTGCTGGTCCATCAGATCGACGCCGCGATCCTTAAGAGCGGTCCGGGCAGCCTGGATAAGTTGCTCAATAGCGGCGACACCTGGGTGGTAGATTAATA
Source organism: Pyrinomonadaceae bacterium (assembly GCA_041492185.1). Lineage (GTDB taxonomy): Bacteria > Acidobacteriota > Blastocatellia > Pyrinomonadales > Pyrinomonadaceae > JAOAPY01. The sequence goes on from JBGPWL010000130.1 coordinate 6,878, forward strand.
TCCCGGGAGCGCGGACATCCTGTCCGCATAGTGTGCCAAGCATTCTAGCCGAGTAGATCTAACAGCAAACCCGCGTAAAACCTTTTCGCGCTGCGCGCTCATGCGGACGCTCCCAGTTTCAAAACCATTCGCCTCTGCTTTCCGTATAACCACCGGCACTAATCAGCTCTAACTCCTGGAGTACACACCAATGACTTTCTGGAAACGTTGCTCTCGCTTGTTTCTGACCCTCTCGCTCGTCGTTCTGACGAGCGTTGCGCCATTTGCTACTCCGCTCGTAGCGCAGCCGCCGGCGCAAACGCAGACTGCCGCCAGCGCGCCGGATCTAAGCGCGCGGCTCGCCGCGGTTGAAAAAGCAATCGACGATAAACGCAAAGAGCTGGGCATTCCAGGCGTTTCGCTCGTCATCGTCAAAGACGATCAGGTGATCTACATGAAGGGGCTCGGCGTTAAAGATTTTGAGCACAACCTGCCCGTGACGCCGGACACGCTGTTTGCGATCGGGTCGTCGTCGAAAGCATTTACCGCGATGGCCGCGGTCATGAGCGCTGACGAAGGAAAGCTGTCGCTCGACGACTCGCCAAAGAAGCTGCTCCCCTATTTCACCCTCAGCGATCCGGACGCCGCCGCGAAGATCACGCTCCGCGATCTACTGTGTCATCGTTCCGGCTTGAACCGCACGGATCTCGCGATGGTTACAGGCGTGTTGAATCGCGAAGAACTTATTCGCGTTGTCGGCATGGCAAAGCCCACGGCAAAACTCGGCGAGAAGTTTCAGTACCAGAACATCATGTACACGGCTGCCGGTGAAGCAGTCGCGCGCGCGCAAAACTCCACGTGGGACAAAGTCGTCGCCGACAAAATCTTCAAGCCACTGGGAATGAAGGCGACAGTCACCACCGACGCGGCGATGCAAAAGTCGCGCGATTTTTCGTTTGGTTACGAATACAACAAGACGACGAAGCAGACGCGCCGCCTGCCGATGCGCGAGATTCCCGCCGCGGCGCCCGCGGGCGCGATCAATTCGAATGCTCGCGACATGGCCCAGTGGCTGCGCTTCATGCTCGCCGGCGGCATGATCGACGGCAAGCGCCTCGTTTCCGAAAAAGGTTTCAATGAAACGATCACGAAACAGATGAACGTCGCCGGCACGGTCGATTATGGCCTCGGCTGGTTTCTGCAACAGTGGGATGGTCACAAGGTGGCCCAGCACGGCGGCAACATCGACGGCTTCAACGCGCAGGTTGCGTTTATGCCGGATCAGAAATTGGGCTTTGTGTTATTGACCAATGTCACGGCGTCGATACTCGTAAACTTTGCGATGGAGACTGTGTGGTCCAACCTCGTGGGCCGCAAACCCGCGACTGAGGCGAAGACGGCAGCGGTGCCAACCGGCGATCCCAAAGCCGAGGCCGGCACCTACCGACTCGAAGAAGCGGGCGTCAACATGGAGGTTGCATTCAAAGACGGCAAGCTCACTATATCGGTTCCGGGACAGCCTCCCTATCCACTCGAAAACATTGGCGGCCGTCGTTATAGACTCGGCGCGCCTGCGCCCGATGGATTCTTTGCTACATTCCGGCCCGTCAGCGGCAAAGAGACTGAGACCGAGATGTATCTCGAGCAGCCGCAGGGCAACGTCGCAGTGAAAAAGATCGCGGCAACCCAACCTGCCGCTGCCACCGACTCGCCAAAGCCGAACGTCGGCGCTACCGGATTGCTCAGCGAAGTCCTGGGTTCCTACGAGCACGAACAAACCATTCTCGAGATCGCGGTGCGGGATGGAAAGCCTTCGCTGGTTGCGCCGGGCCAACCGCCTTATCCACTCGAAGAAAAAGAAAAAGACAAACTGCGCAGTCCCGCGCTGCCGGATGCTTACTGGGTTGGCGTCACACGCGACGCATCGGGCAAGGTCAACGGCATTGTACTCAATCAGCCGGAAGGACAATTTCCGTTTCGCCGTCTGCCGGATGCGAACGCCAGCGTGTCTGTTGACGAGCTGCTCGCAAAAGTGGTTGCCGCTTATGGAGGTGAAGAGAACATTCGCAAACACAAGTCGTCGGTTACGACAGTTTCACTCGACTTTGAAAATCAGGGAGTCACCGGCGAGGGCATCGTAAATGCGAAAGCTCCGAATCAGGGAGGATCGAGCCTGACCTTGATGGCGCTCGGCAAAAGGATCGGCACGGTCGTCTACTACTTTGACGGCGCGGCCGGCGGCCAGGTAATAAGTTTTGCGCCGGAAGAAATTTTCACCGGCAAGCGTCTCGCGGATTTGACGCGCGAAGCCGATTTCTAGGGTCCGGCCGACTGGAAAAAGAATTTCAAGACGATCACTTTCAAACGCATGGCCAAAGTCGGCGACGAGGACTGCTACGTGTTGGAAATGATGCCGGAGAAAGGCAACGTCGTGACGGCTTACATTTCAACCAAGTCGTTTCTGATGCTGCGGCGCGATTCGGTTATTTCAAGCGAAACGTCGGGACAGGATCTGCCGGAGAGCACCACCTACAGCGACCACCGCCTGGTTGACGGCGTGATGATTCCGTTTAAGACCGTCGGCAAAAACATTGCGAACGGCAACGTCATCACGCTGGTGAAAGAAGTAAAGTTCGATGTCGAGATTCCCGAATCAGTTTTTCACAAACCCGCGAAGTGATCACGCTGAAAGCGTGAAATAAAATAGCCCGGGGTAAAGCGCTGCTTCAGCGCGCCACCCTGGGATCACGTATTTATTTTGATCAGAGCCCGCGCGGGCGATAGAAGACTGGCGAGTCCGCGCAGCGGACGACCGATAATAGCCCACCGATTCATCGGTGGGATCGGGATAGGTCAGAACCGCCTGCGGTAGCGGGCGGTTGAATCTTGATTGGGTTCGCCATTGAACGGATTTGATTCAACCGCCGCTACCGCAGGCGGTTCTGACGCCGAGTCAGATTCTGATCGTCCGCTGCGCGGACTCTGTCGTAGACGTCTCACGCCCAATTAAGACAAAGCCGCGAGCCTCACAATCCCACCGCAAAAATAATTGCATCGATATAAAGCGTGCGCATTGAAAGATTGTAGCCGATCGTCCACAGACTAACGGCGGTCTTTAGCGCAATATGCGCCCATGCCAAAACGTGATAAGGCGCTGGCTGCTTTCGGCCGGAACGTCGCAAAATTTCGCACCGAACGCGGCCTTTCTCAGGACAAACTCGCCGAAGTAGCCGCCCTCGACCGAACTTACTTGAGCGGCATCGAGCGCGGCGTTCGCAATCCGGGAATCAA
>JBGPWL010000018.1:0-62871 GCA_041492185.1 Pyrinomonadaceae bacterium
GGCCGGCCGGCAAGTATCGCGCCTATGCCGACGCCCGCCGCCAGACATGCGAGCGCCAGCGCGACAATCCAGATGCGCAACCGTCGCAAAATCGCTCGCTCGTCAAGCGTTGTCTGATCCTTGGGGAATCGAAACTGATCGTTTGAAAGTTCGAACATAACTCACCACCTTCGGTAAAAAACTCAATCGCCCTTTTTGCTCCTTGCCCTCAATCTCCAATTCGAAATCCGCAATCCGCCTCGCCCTTCTTTGCTCTTAGCCCTTAGCTCTTTGCTCTTAGCCCTTTGCTTTTCTTAACAGGGAGAGGATTCAGAGTATAACGGAAAGCCGGAGCAGGGGGCAAAGAATCAGGAGGCAGAAGGCAGAAAGCCTTGCCTTCTGCATACGTTCAAGGTCTAAGAAGAACTTTCAGCACACCCTTCTTACTCGCGCGATCCATGGCGAGGACGCCTTTCGCCAATGGATATTCTTCGCTGATCAGGCTGTCGAGGTCGATGGCGCCTTTCTTCAGGAGATCGAGGGCGGGTGCGAAGCGGCCACAGCGCGAGCCGACGATGCTGATCTCGTCGACGACGAGACGCGCGGTATCCATTTCAGTCGCGCCGTGAAAGGTTGATTTCAAGACGAGCGTGCCGCGCGGTTGCAGCAGGTTGAGCGCTAAAGCAAATCCCGAAGCGCCGCCGGATGCTTCGACGACCAAATCAAATTCTCGTTTCCGTTTTTCTGCTTTCTTGATCGTTGCAGTCTCGATCCCGCGCCGCTCGGCGATGCGCAACTTCTCCGCGTGTTTGCCGACGAGTAAAAGAGGCGCGCCTGTTAATGCCAACGCCTGCGCGCACAGCAGACCGAGTTTTCCGTCGCCAATCACGGCCACGCGCGTGTCGCTCGTGATCTGGACGCGCTCAGTGATGCCCCAGGCGGCGGCGAGTGGTTCGGTAAAGACTGCGTGCTCGTCAGCAATCTTCGCAGGTACGGGCAAAAGATTTCTGAGCGGCAGTCGCAAATATTCAGCGTGCGCGCCGTCGCGTCCGACAATGCCGAGCACGGTGCGGCCGGGGCAATGGCGCGAATCTCCGGCGCGACACAGATCACAATTTCCGCAGCCGGCATTGATCTCGCCGACAACCCGCTGACCGACTTGGAGTGGCCCGACCCCGGAGTCCCCAGCCGACCTGCTCGGCTGGGGTGGGGCGGTTAGGGAGGGCGCAACCGGATCCTGAGCCCTCCCTAACGGTCGGGCTTCTGCCCCGGCGCTTGGCAGGCTTTCAATCACGCCGACGAATTCATGTCCGATGGTGCCGCGGAAGCCGGCATAGCCGCGTGCGATTTCCAGATCGGTGTTGCAGATGCCGGAGAGAATGACGCGCACGAGCGCTTCGTCGTCGCGCTCTGGCGTTTCCACCTCGCGGACGGCGATCCCACGCTTTTCAACTCGTAGTGCTTTCATTGGTACCCGGCACCCATCTAAAAACTTTTCGATCGAAAGTATGCATTCTGCGGCGTTAGCTCGATGATTTGTTTGTTTCCAGTAATCGTTACCGGCAGACGCCATTCCAGATCAACTTCCCCGGGCAGCACCGCAAGGATCCACCAATTGCCCGCAGGGATCGTAATGGCAACCTGGCCCTGCTGATTGAGGTTTGTACTTACAAGCGCGCGTCCGTTCATACGCTCGTTGCGAAATTCATCAAAGCGTTTGCCTGATTGCGGATCCGATCGATACTCCTGTCTGATGGCGACCGGATCAACCGGCGAGAGCTCGACAGGAATGTCCAGCGCGCCCGCTCCGAATTCAGCCGATACTCGCAGAATAATCAGCACCGTTGTTTGGCCGGAACTGGGCGCGGCGTTAGTGGCACCGTCATTCGGCAGTTTCTTGTAGACGAGCCAACCGGCGCCGACAAGCGCGATTACCAGCGCTGCCCGCAGCAGCATAGCGAGAAAATGATAGGAGATGCTTTGCGAGTTCATGGCCTCAGCAGTCCATGTTTCCACAACAGTTCACCACGGAGACACGAAGAACACAAAGATTCACAGAGGCATTACTTCTTAAGACCGCGAACGTATCGTACGAGCGCGTCGATCTCTGTTTCCGATATCTTCTTGCCAAACGCCGGCATATTTTTCCCCTTGCCGTTGTTTATCGAATTGAAGATACGTTCGTCGCTGACGCTGTCCTGCCACTGAGCCTCGGTCAGGTTTCGCGCATGCTTGAATTTTCCCTTCATGGTTTTTCCCCGCCCGTCACGCCCGTGACACGTGGCGCAGTCTTTCGCGTAGATCGCCGCCGCGTCGCGCGGGGTGGCATTCGTTTCTGTTACCAAGACCGGTGAGCGATTGATTGCCGCGGCGCGAACAATCGCAATCGAAACAACCAACAGAACAAGAGTGAACAGTTTCTTCATCAATTCGATCCTCCGCCGATTCAAGATGCCGGAACGCACATGATACCGGAAGCGCGCGCCGTTTCGAAATATTGAAACGCGCTACGAGTTGAAAGCTTTCGCAATGCGAAGTAAGCTCAACGCGTAAAACGGTTGTTGCAGACAAAGGAAGACTATTTTGATCGATCCAGCAGCGGACAAATTTCACGACGAGTGTGGCGTGTTCGGAATCTACGGTCATCCGGAGGCCGCGCGTCTTAGTTATCTCGGTCTCTACGCGTTGCAGCATCGCGGCCAGGAATCGTGCGGCATTGTCACGTCGGACGGAAGAGAGTTGCGTCTGGAACGCGCGATGGGACACGTGTCCGAGGCCTTCGATCAGGCGCGGCTGGACCGCCTGGTTGGCGCGAGCGCTATAGGCCACGTGCGTTATTCGACTGCCGGCGAAGTATCGATCCGCGAAGCGCAGCCGTTTCTCGTGACCTGCCAGCATGGCCAAATCGCCGTCTGTCATAACGGCAATCTTCCTTTTGCGAAAGAGGAACGCCAAAAACTGGAACGCGAGGGCGCGATCTTTTCCTCAACTTCGGATACAGAAGTGGTATTGCACGGCGTCGCGCGATCGCACGCGTTATCGGTGGCGGAAGCGATTCCGGAAGTGATGCGCGAAACGGAAGGCGCGTTCTCGATGCTCTTTCTGACGCCGACGGAACTGATCGCGATTCGCGACCCGCGCGGTTTTCGACCGCTGGCGCTGGGTCGTCTCGCGGATGCGTGGGTGATTGCGTCTGAAACGTGCGCGTTCGATCTGATCGACGCGCAATACGTTCGCGACGTCGAACCCGGCGAGATGATTGTGATCAATGAAGACGGTTTGCGTTCTTCGCACCCATTGCCCACGCAGCGGCACTCGATGTGCACGTTCGAGCACGTCTATTTTGCGCGTCCCGATTCGCTGATCTTCGGTCGTTCGGTCAACGAATCGCGTCACAAGCTGGGCAAGCAACTGGCGATTGAGCAACCGGCCGACGCTGACCTCGTCGTGCCCGTGCCCGACTCGGGCACCGTCGCGGCCATTGGATATTCGGCGCAAAGCGGGATTAGTTTTCGATTTGGTTTGGTGCGCAATCATTACGTCGGACGCACCTTTATCGAGCCGAAGCAATCAATTAGATCATTCGGTGTGCGCATCAAACTCAACCCGGTGCGTGATCTGATCGAAGGCAGGCGTGTTGTATTAATCGACGATTCGATCGTGCGTGGCACAACGTCGAAAAAAATTGTGCGCATGGTGCGCGAGGCCGGCGCGAAAGAGATTCATGTGCGCATCAGTTGCCCGCCGACAATCAGTCCGTGTTACTACGGCGTGGACACGCCGAACAAAGCGGATTTGATCGCCGCGCAGATGTCCGTCGAAGAGATTCGCAAGTTCATCGACGCTGACACGCTCGGTTATCTTTCGCTCGAAGGCATGATGGCGGCGACGGGCATTAGTCCCAATGAGGCTTGCGTCGCATGCTGGAACGAACGCTACCCGACGCGCATCACGGAAGACGCCGAGACCTGCTGGTCGCGCGAGCATGAGGCGGTGGCATTTGGGGAAAGCTGATTGATTCCCAATCTTTCGACAATCTCATTAGAGGTATCTCGTAGTGGGCCGAGCGACAAAGGGTTGCGGATGCGCGTTGACAGTGCTCGTGGTTGTGCTCGGTGCGGCTGGTTTTGCCTACTGGAAATATGTTTCGCCCTGGCTAAAATTGAAGCCGCAACCGCCCTCGGGCGGTGAGCTACAAGTTCATGTGTTGGATGTCGGGCCGACCGATGGCGATGCGATTTTGGTTATCTCGCCGACGGGCAAGACTGTTTTGATTGACGCCGGCGATACAAGCAAGAGCAAGATCGTCCTCGATGCTCTGAAGCGCTACAAGGTAACCCAGCTTGATTATTTCATCGCGACGCATCCGCATCCGGATCATATTGGCGGCGCGGCGGCGGTTATCAAAGCAATCAAAGTCCTGAATGTGATCGATAACGGTCTTGGGCCAGTAGAGCCGATAACACCGAGCGCAAAGCCTCCAGCGCCGATTAGTTCCACGAACAAAGTTAAGAAAAAGAAGCCGACGACGTTCTACGACGATTACGAAGACGCGCTGAAACAAAGCGGCGCGCAGTACGAGAGGGCCGAGCCCGGGAAAAAATACGATCTGGGTGGTGGCGCAAGGCTGACGACGATTGGTCCGGCTCAACCGTATTTCACCAAAGAGCAATTGAAGACCGGAGGCAACGAGCCGAATGCGAATTCGGTTGTGATGCGTTTGGATTACGGCGACTTCTCGATGCTCCTGCCGGGCGACGCGGAGGCGCAAACGGAACAGCGCATGCTGAGCAAGGATCTCGATCTGAAAGTGAAAATTCTGAAAGTCGCGCATCACGGATCGAGGTACGCTACGTCCGCGGAATTTCTGAAGCGGGTACAACCGGAAGTTGCGATTATTTCGGATGGCGAGTGGAACCGTTATGGACATCCGTCACAGGCCGTTCTCGATCGATTGAAGGATACAAACGCGAAAATCTATCGCACTGATTTGCAGGGTGAGATCACGATCACGACAACTGGAAAGTTGAAAGGCGACAAGCTCTACGAGATCAAACCCGCGAAGGAAGCGAAGACCGACGTCTTGATCGGACGTGAGGCTCAGAAGGACGATTCGTCACGTTCGGGATTTATCGCGTACGGCGATTTCGGACCGCCACCAAAAGTGAAGACCGTAAAATAGAGGCGTTCAGAGTTCAAGCTTCAGCTTGTGTATTTCGAAAGCGCCAACCTGAAGGTTGAACTCTCAACGCCTGTAGCGACGCTTGAACAAGAAAGTCAACGAGTCAGATGAGCGAAGCGATAACCTACAGCGACGCCGGCGTGGATATCGATGCCGCGACTCGCGCCACCGACAAGATCAAAGAACTGGCACGCCGCACATTCAACGAGCGCACGCTCTCCGAGATCGGCAGCTTCGGCGGAATGTTCGACGGCGCGTTTCCGCATTTGCATCAGCCGGTGCTGGTTGCGTCGGCCGATGGCGTGGGAACGAAACTGAAGATCGCTTTTGCGACGGGCATTCACAACACCATCGGTCGGGATCTGGTCAATCACTGCGTCAACGACATCCTCGTGCAAGGCGCGCGGCCACTTTTCTTTCTCGACTACATCGCGACCGGAAAGCTTTCTCCGGAAATAGTGGCCGGCATCGTCGAAGGCATCGCGAACGGCTGTCGCGAGAATGGTTGTGTGCTGCTCGGCGGCGAGACGGCGGAGATGCCGGGCTTCTATGCGGAAGGCGAATACGACGTCGCGGGATTTATTGTTGGCGTCGTCGATCGTGAAAGAGTGATCGATGGCCAACGCATCGTTGCGGGCGACGTCGTGCTCGCGATTCCCTCAGTCGGCTTGCACACGAACGGTTATTCGCTTGCGCGCAAACTTTTCTTCGAAGTCGCTGGTTACGATGTGAACACAATGCTTGACGCAGTTGGTCTAACAGTTGGCGAGGCGCTCTTGCAGCCGCATGTTAGTTATCTGCGCGCGCTTGAAGGGTTGCTCGATTCGGGAATGATCAAAGGCCTGGCGCACATTACCGGCGGCGGTTTGATTGACAATATCCCGCGCATTCTGCCCGAAGGCACTGCGGTTGAGATCGACAAAGGCAGTTGGCCGGTGTTGCCGCTCTTCACGCTGATGCAACAGATCGGAAATGTTTCCGAGTCGGAGATGTATCGCACATTCAACATGGGCGTGGGAATTGTAATTGTCTGCGCGTCGACCGATGCTCCTACAATCAAAACGCATCTTGGCGAACGCGGCGATAAGTGTTACGAGATTGGGCGGGTGATTGAAGGCTGCCGAAATGTTCTCATTAGTTAAAACGGTTTCCCGCAAAGGCGCAAAGACGCAAAGCAAGAACAAGGAAGAAAGCCCGAAGGCGGCAGTCACTTGCGCATGTAAAGCTTAAGTTCGTCTTTGCGTCTTGGCGCCTTTGCGGGAAATTTCAGCAACGATGCCTCTCAACTCTAACAAACAAGCCGCACGTCTTGGCATTCTCATTTCCGGTCGCGGCTCGAATATGGTTGCGCTCGCTGACGCGATTGGTGAGGGCCGCATTCCCAATGTAGCGATCGGCATCGTAATCAGCGACAAGCCGAATGCTGCCGGGCTCCTGCGTGCAGCAGAAAGAGATTTACGAACACTGGCGATCGAACGTCGTGGCCGCAGTCGCGAAGAACATGACCGCGAGATCGTTGCGGCGTTGAAGACTCACGAAGTCGATCTCGTTTGCCTCGCCGGTTACATGCGTCTGCTCTCGTCTTACTTCATCGCCGCGTATCGCGATCGCATTCTGAATATTCATCCCAGTCTGCTGCCCTGCTTTCCGGGCCTCGATGCGCAACGACAAGCGCTGGCGCAGGGCGTCAAGTGGAGCGGCTGCACCGTTCACTTCGTCGATGAGACACTCGACGGCGGTCCGATCATTGCGCAGCGGATCGTGACAGTGTTGGACGACGACACAGAAGAGACTCTGGCCGCGCGCATCCTCGAACAAGAGCATCAACTTTATCCGGAAGCAGTCGCGCTGATTGCGAGCGGCAAATATGAGGTTGTCGGGCAGCGGGTTTTACGCAAGAATTAGCTCATGACTATTGACGAACAACTCGCGTACTTGCGCAAGGGCACAGTCGAGATCATTCGCGAGGAAGAGCTGCGCGCAAAACTGGAAAAGTCGGCGCGCACGGGCAAACCTCTGCGCGTGAAACTCGGCGCCGATCCCACCGCGCCCGACATCCACCTGGGCCATACGGTGGTGATTCGAAAGCTGCGCGCGTTTCAGGAACTCGGCCACACGGTGATCTTTTTGATCGGCGACTTCACGGGATTAATCGGAGACCCTTCCGGTAAATCAGCAACCCGTCCGCAACTAACACGCGAAGAGATTGCGGTGAACGCTGAAACTTACAAAGCGCAAATCTTCAAGCTGCTCGATCCCGCAAAGACCGAGATACGCTTTAACTCTGAATGGATGGACAAGCTGGGCTCAGATGGATTCATTCGCCTGGCCTCGCACGTGACGGTCAGACAGATTCTGGAACGCGACGATTTTTCCAAGCGCCTCAATGAAGAACGTCCTATCGCCTTGCACGAGCTGCTCTATCCGCTAACGCAAGCCTACGATTCGGTGGCGCTGGAGGCAGATGTTGAGCTCGGCGGCACCGATCAAAAGTTCAATCTGTTGCTGGGCCGCAATCTGCAACGCGAATATGGGCAGGAAGCGCAGATCGCCGTCATCACGCCACTCTTGGAAGGCACCTACGGGGTGGAAAAAATGTCGAAAAGTCTCGGCAATTACATTGGGATCAACGAGCCACCCTCGGAAATCTTTGGCAAGGTGACGAAGATCTCGGATAAATTGATGTGGCGTTACTATGAACTGTGTACCGATCTTCCGGTCGAGCAGATCGAGGAGCGCCGCGAGCGGGCGCTGGCTGGCGATGTGAATCCGCTCGATCTGAAAATCCAGCTAGCTAAGCGTATCGTCACGGACTTTTATTCGCCGGCCGATGCGCAAATTGCCGAAGATGAATTTAATCGAGTTGTTCGCCACAAGGAGCTTCCGGAGAATATTGAAACCCGCGAAGTAACTGCGAAATCGTGGCCACTGACGCACTTGCTTGTTGAGGTGAGACTGGCCGCCTCGGTGGCTGAAGCACGACGGTTGATCGAACAAGGCGGCGTGCGGATCGGCAGCGTTCGTCAACAGGACGTCGGTGTTAAGCTAGGGCTCAAGTCCGGCGAGGAGTCACTCTTGCAAGTAGGTAAGCGCCGGTATTTGCGCGTAAAGGGAGTGTAAGTTGCATCAACCCGTTGTATCCCACAGACGCGGGTGCTAGGATTTCGTCATGAATAGAAAAGGTGACGCAGCAACTCGTGAACTGGATGTTCAGCGGGGAGTCACATAAATCATGAGCACCGCAATAAATACCCTGCTTGTTAGCTCGGCGAACATTTGCGGCGGGCGTCTTCGCATTGACGGTACTCGCATTACGGTTAACCAGATCGCTGTCCTTTACAAGCAAGGCCACAACGCTGAAGAAATAGCCGATCAATATCCGCATCTGACAATGGCTCAGATTTATGCCGCCCTAGCCTACTATCATGCAAACCAGGAAGAGATTGAGGCTGACCTCGCCGCCGAAGAGAAAACCGATAGTCAAGCGAATGCGCAGACTGGTTCAATAGATAAAGAAATTTGGTTGAAAGCCTTTAAGGAACTACAGCGCAGCCTTGGGTTGACGTCGGCCAAGGCTGCAGAATGGCAAGCTGCTGTTCGTGAAGCCCGCCGCTAATCGCCGGATGATTCACCTCGATACCAACTTTCTCATTGAAGCGCTCGTGGCGAATTCTGAGGCCCAGGCGAAAGTACAAACCTGGAAAAATCTCAGTGAAGAGTTGGGCATCAGTTGCATTGCATGGAGTGAGTTTCTCTGTGGGCCACTAACTCAAAGCGATGAGGTATTGGCCCAGCTCCTTTTCCCAACGCCCGAACCGTTTCTCCCGTCAGATGCACATAAGGCGGCAGAACTATTCAACGCGACTGGACGTCGTTCGCGGAGTCTCGCGGATTGCCAGATCGCCGCAGTCGCCTTGCGCTGCGGCGCGCGCGTGGCTACGGGCAATACGGCGGATTTTGCACCGTTTCAGAGTCATGGATTGATTTTAGCCTGAGTGTGACCGACAACGTCTATTCCGAACGTGCATACAGGGAACTAACTCAAGTGTCCGCCGCAATCGCCACTGAAGAAACACTCATCATCGAAACGCCGGAGCGCGTGCCGCTGCATTTTGCGTTGGCGTCGATAGGGAATCGTTTTCTCGCGTGCGCGATCGATCATACGATCCAGGTCCTCGCCATTGGCCTGATGATTCTGGCATTCACGATCGTTGCAAACTACTCGAGCTTTGGCGATCGCCTGGCAAGTGCGCCAAAGTGGGTTTACGCGGTTCTGATCATAATCGTCTTCCTGCTGGTGGCCGGCTATTTCGCTTTTTTCGAGTGGCTCTGGAATGGCCAGACGCCGGGCAAGCGTTGGCTGAAGCTGCGCGTGATTCGCGAAGACGGCCGTCCGATCACTTTCTTCGAAGCGGCCGTGCGAAATCTGCTGCGGGAATTCGACATCCAGCCGGTTCCTTTCTATTCCATCGGCCTGATCTCCGTTTTTGTCAGCAGTAAAGATCAAAGAGTGGGCGACATGGTCGCGGGCACGGTGGTCGTGCGCGAGCGTGAAGCAGAGGCGCCGGCATTTGCGCAGGTCTTTGCGGCGCCCGTAAGTGATCCGGCGCTGCGACGTTCTTTCCGGCCGGTTCCGTTTGCAGCCAATCTCAATAGCCTGACGGAATCTGAGATTGAAGTCGTCGAGACTTTTCTGCGCCGCCGCTGGGATCTCGAAGACATGACGCGACAGTGGATGGCGTGGCGAGTGGCCATGCCGCTGCTGTACAAGCTACGGCCAGAGTACGATCTGTCAATCTTCACCTACGAAGGATTTCTCGAAGAACTGCTGCACCGTTATCGCGAGCATCACCGCTTCGCGGAATAGGTAAACGTCGAACAGCAAATTGACCACGATTTGCATTGGCGCGGCGGACGCTACGGTCTCGCGACGGCCTGCATCGGCGGTGGCCAGGGAATCGCGATGATCGTCGAGCGAGTGTGAATTAGAAATCAGGAGCTACGAGCACAGGTCCGAAGAAAAGGGATGGGCTTTTCTGGTTACTGACTTTCGGACTAATGTCCTTTACATTCCGAATTTCATATTTAAATCCAAAATATTGAGCACCGGCGTTGCGTTTCAAAGTCTGTTGCGGCGATTAACTATCGATAAACACGGTCGTTAACCGAATCGACAACGGAGGTTGATCCTTCGGCACAAAGCTTGCGAATTGGGAGCGAAGAGTTCTGCGGACGGGTTTACGCTCTTAATGAGTTGCTTCAACATGAGGTGTTTTAGCTCGAAATTGGACTTGCGCGAACCGTGCTTTGCGTGATAAAACGGTGGTCGCAGTTTTTCTTTCCTTTTGAGTTGCTTAGTTCAAATTGCTCTCAAGTTTCCGAGTGATAATCTGCGCTCTTGCTGGCGCGGAAGGTTTCTCAACGCTCAACTACTAATTGAAGGAGTTCGCGAGTATGTCGAAGATTCTACGTCTCTCTTTTGTCGCGTTTTTGGTTCTAACAATGAGCGCCATCGCCTTCGGGCAATCGACCACGACAGGCGCCATCGGCGGTGTTGTCAGTGACCCCAACAAAGCCGTTGTACCCGGCGCTTCGGTGACGGTTAAGAATACCGGCACAAACAAGGAAGACACAGCTACGTCTGACGACCAGGGCCGGTTCCGCATAGTGAACCTCGATCCAGGTAGCTACGATGTGACGATTAATGCGACCGGATTCGGTGCCTTCACACAGAAGGTGATCGTCGAAGTCGGCCGTGTAACGGATGTGACTGCTGCCCTTACAATTGGGCCGATGCCAAACACGGTTGAAGTAGCGATTGAGGCGCCGGTCATCAGCATCTCTCAACCAGACGTTTCAACCAACGTTGACCAGACGTCAATCAACAACTTGCCCATCAATGGTCAGCGCTGGTCGAACTTTGCGTTGCTCAGTCCGGGCTCCGTTCCTGACGGCAACTTTGGTTTGATCAGTTTCCGCGGCATCTCAGGTCTGCTTAACAACAATACCATCGATGGAGCGGACAACAACCAGGCCTTCTTTTCGGAGGAGCGCGGTCGCACGCGTCTCAGCTACACGACCAGCCCATCGTCAATTCGCGAGTTTCAGGTGAACACCTCGAACTATTCCGCTGAATATGGCCGGGCGGCCGGCGGCGTGACCAACGCGGTGACGAAGAGTGGCACCAACGAATTTCACGGAGAGTTTGCTTACTACCAACGCAACGCCAAGTGGGGCGCACGCAATCCGCTGGGGACGATTTCACAATTCAACACCGCGACCAGCACCGTCACGGTCCTGCCGTTTAAGCCGGAGGACGTCCGACACACCATTCGCGCGGCTGTTGGCGGCCCCATCGTAAAGGACAAAGCGTTCTTTTACTTTACCTGGGACGAACAACGACGCAACTTCCCGGGTCTTGGTATCTTCAGCTCGTCGAATTACCTGACCACGGTGAACCGCACAACGCTTAAAGCTGCGCCGCGAAATCTTACGGACGCTCAGATCGACTCGGCGTTGGCATTCCTAACTGGTATTACGGGGCCGGTACCGCGAAGGGGAGATCAGCGAATTTTCTTACCGAAGATCGACTGGCGCATCAGTCAGAATCACACTTTGACTGGTAGCTACAATCGGCTCCGCTGGGCCTCGCCCGCAGGCATTCAAACGCAGGCTACGAATACTCGCGGTCGCGCCAGCTTCGGCGACGATTTTGTTAACAACGATTACCTGACGCTGCGGCTGGCTTCGACATTCGGCGCCAACATGGTGAACGAAGCGCGCTTTCAGTACGGGCGTGACAATGAGTTTGAGTTCAGCCAGCCACCGTTGGCGGGTGAGCCGACTACGGCTGGCTCCTATCCGGGCGTAACCACTGCCGGCACGAGATCGCCGGACGTTTTCTTAACCAACGGTATTGAGTTTGGCACGCCAACCTTCCTCGAGCGTCCGGCGTTCCCTGACGAAAAGCGTTGGCAGTATGCAGACACGGTTACGTTGACCATCGGCAACCATACGGTCAAGTTTGGCGGCGACGTCAATCACGTCCTCGACCTGCAGGACAATCTGCGCAATTACGCCGGCGCCTACTCCTACAGCAACCTCAATGACTTCGTCATTGATTATCTGAACTTCAGCACGGCGGGCGGCTTGCCAGCCGGCGTAACTTGCTCCTCGACCTCGAGGCTGCGGGGCCGGTGCTACACCAGCAACTTCGCTCAGGGTTTTGGCCCAACCAAATTCAGCTTTGCCACGACTGACTATAACTTTTTCATTCAGGACGATTGGCGCTACACACCGCACCTGACCGTGAACATCGGTCTGCGCTACGAATACGAGCGGTTGCCCGATCCCTTCCTGGCTTCGAATGTGCCGCAGACCGGTAATTTCCCGAAGGACAAGAACAACTTCGGTCCGCGCGTCGGTTTCGCGTGGGACGTGTCCGGCGATGGCAAGAACTCGTTGCGCGGCGGTTACGGTATCTACTACGGGCGAATCATCAATTCCACGATTTTGAACGCCCTGACGAATACCGGTAATGTCGGCGGCCAGTTCCAGACTTCGACCAGTCCGACCCTGGCGGCTTCGCCAATCTTCCCGAACGTGCTTGGCGCAGCCCCGGCGGGAACAACGGCAGTCCAGTTTTTCCAGAACCATTTCCAGGCTCCGTTGATCCATCAGATGGATCTAGTCTTCGAGCATCAGATTGCTCGTAATACTGTAGTGTCTGCTTCCATGCTGATGAGCTTTGGGCGCAACCTTCCGGCGTTCGTCGACACGAACCTGCCGCTGCCAATAACCGGGTGCCCGACAACCCCGGGCGCTTCACCCCAGCCATGCACAACCTATACGATTACGAATGGTCTGTATGCGGGCCAAGCGTACACGGTGCCGCTGTTCCAGGGCGCGCGTCCGATTACGGCGTATGGCGCGATGACCGAGATTCGGAGCATCGTCGGCAGCCGCTATTACGGGTTTGTGGCGCAGCTTAATCGACGAATGACGAAGGGTCTGCAACTTTCCGTGAATTACACGCGAGCGAGAGCCCATGATGATGGCCAAGTCTCGGCTACCTTTACGGACACGAACGATCCTTTCAATGCCTTCAATCCGCTTGGAGAAAAGGGTATCTCGAACTTCGACCTTCCGAACAAGTTCATCGTCAACGCCGTCTATCAGCCCCACTTCAATGTGACCGGAGCAGCCAGCGCAATTCTGAATGGTTGGCAACTCGCTCCCATCGTGTCGGCTTACAGCGGTGTGCCTTTCACTCCGAGCATTTCCGGTAGTTTCCCAACTACCTGTACTGTAGCTGCGGGTTGCACGCCGGTCGCCGGTGCCAACATTAGTACCGCGGCAGGAGGCCAGAACGGGTCGGGCGGTTCGGGCCGGTTTGCTCTCGTCCCGCGCAACTCGTTCAGGTTGCCGAAGATTGTGAACTTTGACATGCGCGTTTCACGCCGCATCCATTTCAATGAAGCAACGGCCCTGGAGTTCCTGGTTGAAGGTTTCAACCTCTTCAATCGGACCCAGGTCACGGGCGTGAACACGGGCCTTTACTCGACTGGTGGCACTTACCAGACGCCGACACTTACTGCCGTATCGAACTTCGGAACGACAAACGCAGCGGGCGGCACGCTTTTCCGCGAACGTCAGGTCCAGCTTGCCGTGCGCTTCCAGTTCTAGCCCCCAATCGCGACTTGTCGCACTTTCAATCGGGCGTGCTCCTTAACCGGGTGCACGCTCGATTGCTTTTGGCCATGCTCCCCAACTTTTTAACTTTCTCGCTAAAAGTTGATGAAGTATTAGGCGACGTGATGAAGATCAAGCCAGAACCGAAGAAGAAAAGGGGAAAGGCGATCCAAAAGCCCCCACGCAAAAAGCGAAGGCCGCCGAAGAAGGCGGCCTAAAGCTGAGCATCATTTTCACTTGCCGCTATCGCACCGCCATGTACGGCGCAGCAGATTGATGAACGTCTGGTTTAGGTTGCACACCTGAATAATCCCACAACGTCGAGGTTTGTGGAGTCATACTAAAAACCGGAGCGAGCTTTTGCTCCTCTTGTTCGATAGAATCATGCTGGCTTGACCTAGGTCCAGATCGGTGTTCTCGACACATGACCATAAATGTCATTGCGGCCAAGGGCCATGAGATGGGATGCCTGGATTCTAGAAAGTGCATCAAGGAACTGACATACTTTTTGTATACAACGTCAATCTTTGTGTTCCGGCGAAGACCTGCCTTTAGTTCTTCATTAGCACGCTGAAGGTATGGATCGTCCCTATGACTCCAGAAGTAACCCACCGCCAACCACGGGTTAATATTATCAATCTGGTCAATTGTGCGAGTTAGGGTCGTATCCATGTAATCAAACCAATTACGCTGTGCGATTTGCCCAGCGAGCATGGCGTTGCGCAATTCGTCACGCAATGCGAAAAGCTCAAATTCCAAATCGAGCTTCATCAATCTGACCCTGCTTCCTCTCAGGGCACGATCTAAAAGCGCCAGCATGATCAAGGAACTTAGCATTAGGTAAAGCATGGTCGTCCTAGTCTCCCTCTAAGCTTCTGGTATGGCGCAACTGCCTCTCATAACCTTCCTGTTGAAGGGCGCTCTTTTCTGCCCCTATGCGTCTCATCTCTTGCTTGATTTTCCTAACTTCTCGCTTGTTCGTTTCGTATTGTGCCCAAGCCAGCAAAACAAAAATCACAGACGGTACCACCATCGGCCACCATGAGTGCATTCCCTTGCCGAGAATGAACATGTCTACGATCTGATGTTTCTGCTCTGCGGTTGCCCATGATTGAACTGCCATGGCCGAGATAATTAAACTCGCCCCCGGCCACCCAAACCTATCCACCACAATGGTGAAAAATCTGATGATAGAAATAGTGACGGCCGTTGCATTGCCTGCTCTACTACCTGTTGGCGGCGGCGGAGGAGGGGGAGGATGTGGCATGTTGACAATGGGACAAAGTTTGACAATCAGGACGAGACTGGCCCAAGATCAAAAGCCCGCAATCCGCCTTGCAGCTACAGGACCTAATCCCCTGTGGGGATCATCTCAAAGAAACTATACAAGAAGCAGGGCGTATATAGCAATATACCGGCCTTGTCAAGCAAAAACCAACAATCCGGCCTCACACTTCGATCTAATACGTCAACTAAGAACCTACTGTTCAGGAAAAGACGGACTGTCCGCTGGACTGGGTTTGTCAAGGAGATAATCCCGAACTTTCTTCTGGCGCGCCGGCGCCCTTATTTGGTAGGATACAATTGCCAGCCGGTGGCCCCTCGCCATCCAGTTTTGAGCCTTCCCGGAAATTCCAGATGACTAATTCCAATTCAAGCGCTCCTTTTGACGCCGACGCGTCTTTGCTTTCCGATAGCCGTGCGGGCGTTGACGCTGCCTTTGAGGCGTTGCCTGACGCCCTCTATCTGTTCGATCACGACAGGCGCTTGCGCTGGTTCAACCGCGCCGCGGTCGAGTTACAAGGCGAGCAGAAGGTTGCTCTTGAAGGCCGGCGTTGCTGCGATATGTTTTGGCGCGTCGAAGACGGCGAAGAGTGTGTCGTCGATCGCGCGGTAACAAACGGCGCCAGGGTGGAGGTGGAAATGCTCGCCGGCCCGGACGGCAACCAACCAACCCTGCTGATTGTTCAGCCGATCAGCGATGGCGGTGTTATGGAAAGAGCCATCGTGATCGCCCGCGATATTTCTCAACTGCGTCGCGCCGAAGCTGAAGCGCTCGAGCACAAGTCTTTCATGGCGAGTATCGCTGATCGCACACCTGATGAAATCTACACTCTCGACGTTGCAGGACGCATCACCTGGATGAATCAACGCGCCGAGCAGGGACAGTTACTGATGCTGCCTGGTCGCTACTTCAACGAATTCATTGCCGCGGAGTCGCGCGATCTAACGACCGAGAGCCTTAGACGCACAGTTGCCGGCGAAGAGACGCAGTTTGAGGTCCACGCCATTCGTACGCGTGGCACGGTTCGCCATTTCGAAGCGCACACCTCGCCGCTGTGGAAAGACGGCAATGTCAGCGGCGTGCTGGTTTTTCTGCGCGACATCACGGAGCGCAAACTTTCCCAGGATCTGATGGCCCAATCCGACAAACTGCGCGCGGTCGGCGAGCTGGCCGCGGGCGTGGCCCACAATCTCAACAACTCACTCACAGTTATCAAAGGACGAGCACAACTGTTGCTGATGAAGACCACCGACGAGCCAACGACCAAGAGTCTTAAGGTGATCACAAACGCCGTCGAAGATGGATCCATGACCCTGCGTCGCATCCTCGAGTTTGCGCGCCGCGAATCATTCAAAGAATTTGCCCCGGTTGAGCTGGGCGAATTGCTAAGCTCCAGCATCGAGATTGCCAGGCCTAAATGGCAGACCAAAATCGCTCTCAATCCCAACGCCCGGATCGATGTGGCTGTCGAGAATCATGAGCCCGTCTACGTCATGGGCGAGGCGGCTGAGTTGCGCGAGGTGGTGCTCAACCTGATCTTTAACGCGGTCGACGCGATGCCCGACGGCGGCACGATCGAACTTGGCGCTCGCGCGGAAATTGACGGCGGCTGTTTTTGGGTAGCGGACTCCGGGTGCGGCATGACGCTCGAGACGAGCGCGCGAATCTTCGAGCCCTTCTACACCACCAAGGGAAAGAAGGGCACTGGTCTTGGCCTGTCAGCATCCCACGGAATTATCTCGCGCCATGGTGGTCAGATCATGGTGGTCAGCGAACCCGGCGAAGGGACGCGGTTCGAGGTCAGACTGCCGTTATGCGATAAAGTTGCGCGCTTCATAAAGCGCGAAGAGTCGCCGCCGGTAAATGAACAATGTTCAACAGCGCGAGTACTAATCGTTGAAGACGAAGACAAAATCAATTGTGTCCTGGTCGAGGCCTTCGAGGCGGCGGGCCACAGCGTGGCCAGTGTCAGCTTGGGCGCGGACGCGATCAGTTACTTGGAAAGCAATGAATGCGATCTCGTCGTTAGCGATCTGGGCTTGCCTGACGTTAGCGGTTTGCAGATCTCGCGCTGGGTTAAGCAACACCGGCCACAAACGCCGTTCATTCTCGCGACCGGATGGTCAGAGCTGGTGACGCCGGAAGATTATGAAACCGGCCGCATCGACGCGATCTTCAAGAAGCCTTACACGACCAGCGAAATACTGGACCGGGCCAACCAGTTAATGCTCGACGCGCGTTCCGCGTTGAGCGACGAGTTCGTACTCACTACTTAGTTGCCTTCGACCGCGAGTGTTCCGGGATCGCTCACGCTGTTGTCATCGCGCGCGTAATACCTTCTAACCTTAGAACTCAGCTATTGAGAAGAGGAGCGGCTGGGGTAGAGTGGTCGTTCCGTATCCGGGCTCCTTCGATGACTATTTAGCTCGCGAGCTGGCCGGACAAAGTTCACCTTCTCATTCACACCGTGGCTTTAGCCCGGTGGTTGCAAGGCCAAACTGGTCGAGGAACCGTTTCAACGGTTTTTCTCTGCGACGATCAAGAATGAGCAGGTTCAGGATCACCGGGCTAAAGCCACGGTGCGAATAAGAAGTCGCGCATTTCCGGCAGTTTTCTAAGCCACGTTTGATTCATTCTTGAGAATAGTTCAAATCAGTTCAGCGCAAACACTCGGCGGCGGAGAACGACACCTCGCCGATCTCGCGAACGCGCTCGCGGCTCGCAGTCATGAGGTTTACGCAGCGGTTCGGCCAAACTCCCCCTTGCCAGACGAACTTTCCGGGCTGAAGCGAGAAGACATCGTAACGTTACCGTTGCGAAATTCCCTCGACGCGATCAGCGCGCGCAAGCTCGCGCGTTTTGTTCGTGAACGCGAGATCGAGATCGTTCACGCGCACATGGCGCGCGATTACCCGCTCGCCGCTTATGCCGTGCGGCGAAACCCAGGCGCCAAACTGATCATCACGCGCCACGTTCTCTTTCCACTCAATCGTCTCCATTCGATTACGCTCGCTCATGCCGCGCGCGTCATTGCCGTTTCCGAAGCAGTGGCACGCGCTCTGTCCGCACAAGGCCTCGCTCCGCGTGACCGAATCGTCGTCGTGCACAACGGGATCGACATTAAGAGGTTCGAAAATGCAAAGTCGCAATTCGATCGCGCGGCGTTTTGCCGCGAGTACAAAATTGCCGAGGACCGTTTACTGATTGGCAGTGTCGGGGAGATCAAATCTCTCAAAGGGCACGAAGATTTTCTGCACGCCGCAGCGATCATTCTTCGCGGCGTCCCGAATGCGCACTTTCTTATCGCCGGCGCAGACACATCACAAACACGCGAACATCGCGCCGCGCTCGAAGAACTAATAACGCAGCTGGGCATCGAGAATCAGGTTCATTTGTTTGGCTGGCTTGACGACATCGCGCAGTTCTATTGCGCGCTCGACGTTTTTGTTTCGGCGTCGCGGACTGAATCATTCGGTCTGGCGATCGTTGAAGCGATGGCTTGCGCCACACCCGTTGTGGCTACTGAAACCGAAGGCGCAAAAGAGATCATTGAAGCTCAAAAAACCGGTTTGTTCGTACCGGTCGGAGGAGTTGAAGCCATGGCCACAGCCGTCACCACGCTTCTTGAAGATGGAATTATGCGGCAACAGATCGGTGAGTGCGCTCATCAGGTAGTGCAAGAGCGTTTCAGCCTGGAGCGAATGGTCGTGGCAACCGAAAAGATCTATCGCGAAAGTCTTTCAGCGAAATAGCCGCAGCCACACGAAGAGGGTTTGAACTCGGTGAAATTGTTACTGAGGGCCGGTTGCTACTTCTAATCGCTTGTCTGCTCTGTGTCTCTGTGTCTCTGTGGCTATAGTCTGTCGATCTTCGCGGCGAGAATGAAATCACTTTCGGTGAGGCCGTCGATCTTGTGCGTCCAGATCGTAATCTCGGCGCGGCCCCAGCCAAAGCAAAAGTCCGGATGATGGCCCTGTTCCTCAGCCAGGTCGCCGACACGATTGACAAACTCCTGCGCCTCGCGAAAGTTCGCAAACTTGTAAACCTTCCTCAGGTGATGTTCCTCGACTACTTCCCAGTCGCTGAGTTGCGCGAGCAGCTTTGTGATCTCCTCGCCCTTCAATGGTGGCACGCCCCCGCGACAGGGAATGCATTGGCGACTTGCTAATTCCGGCATCGTTGTTCCTCCGCTTAAGCCTTCTTCAGAATCGCAATCTGTCCCGCGTGATAAAGGTCGTGCTGGATCACGCCGTGAAGCGTGATGTAACAAGAGCGCATACCATCCATAACCGGCTCATCCAGCCGCGATTCATCCAAGCGGGAGATAGCGTCGCGCAGTCTGCGATGACCGGCCTTCAGCAGCTCAATTGTTTGTTGCCATGCCGCTTCGCTCGGGTCGTTAACCGGAGGAAAGTTTTCTTCGTCCGGAAGATCCGCGCGATCTCCTTCGAGTCTTCGGCGGCCTGCGCTTTCCCACGCGGCAATGTGCAGCACCAATTCCCAGATACTGTGGGCGCCGGCGATGGGCCTTGCCGCCGCTTGCTCCACGGTCACATCAGTCAGCAGTTCGAGCACTGCCGGCCCGTGCCACGCGTCGCCTTCGAAGGCGCGCTGCAATTCTCCCAGGATTCTTTCCACTTCGCTCGCCACTAAGTTTGTCCTCCCGTTCGATCGTCGCTAATCAGTTCTTCCAGCTCGGACTTTATTTCTTCGCGCGCGGCAAACAATTTCGCAAGAGCTGACGGCAAGGCGATGTTGTCCGCCTGCGCCGGATCGAATCCTCGCTTGCGCATCTGATCCGCGAAATGCGCCTCAAGCTCGCGGAGTCTTCCCTCAAGCTCATTCCTTCGCGACATCTTGTTCTCCGGCACGGTCACATATTCTACCGCACTTTCGGTCGCGCGAAATTCTTCGTCAATCGCAGCATTAGGTAAATCTACGAGGCTTCTCATTGTCGGGAGTAACAAATTCTTCTTGACCGAACCGGGAGACGAGAGTAACCTTTCGGCGCGGTCAATTCTCCAGCCCCAAGGTTTTCGCTGCCACCTCCCAGAAGCCCAGAGTAATGCGGTGCAGTTTGCATGAGCAAATTGCTAGTTTTTTCCTGCACGAAAGTGCGTTCCAGAGTCTTCCCAAGGAGGTAAAACTCGAATGACAAAAGTCGTAAAGACTTTCGGTCTACTAGTGTTCGCCGCGGCGCTCACATCACCAATGTGGTTGTCGCGGTCCAACACGGGTGTCTCGGCGCAGAGCCAGCACACACACCGAGACAGCAAGCATATGCACATGAAAAACTGGATGCTGGAGCCCACCGGAATCGCCGGCGTGTCTCCACTCGATCCCACAACCATTCCGCAGTTCGTGAATCAGTTGACCAAGCCTCCCGTCCACGTAGCGGTAGGTACGCAGCATGACCCGCAGACGGGCAAGAATCTACCGCTCTACTCGGTCACGACCAAGGCGATTCAGGCGCAGATGTTGCCGCCGGGATTCCCGAAGACGAAGGCCTATGCTTACGGCGGGCTGGTGAACTTCAACGATAGCGGCGACCCCTCACAAGATGACATTCAGACCGCATTCACAGTGCCCGGACCGACTTTCGAGGCGGTTCGTGACAAGCGCTTCTTCGTTCACTACAAAAATGAACTTGAGGGTGATCTGATTTTCCCCGTCGATCCCACGATCATGGGGGCCAACGTCAACAATGCGCCGATACCCCAACCTCCGTTCAAGCCCTTCCCTCCGGGTTACAAGAAGTTTCAGAGTCCCATTCCGATGGTAGTCCACTTGCACGGAGGCGTCACGCCTTCCGCGTCAGACGGCTTTCCGGAGGCCTGGTTCACACAGGATGAAGAAAAAAAGGGGCCGGCATTCACGTCTTCCACGTTCGAATACTACAACGCACAATTGGCGACCACGCTCTGGTACCACGACCACACGCTGGGTATGACCCGGTTAATGGTTGCCGCGGGGCTGGAAGGCACGTACATCATTCGTGAGAAGAACGATCCGATCGCACCGCTGCTGCCTTCGGGCAGGTTTGAGATGCCCCTGATGCTCAGCGATCGCGCCTTCAACTCGGACGGCTCCACCCACTTCACGGTAGTCGGTGACAACCCCGGCATCCATCCGTATTGGGACCCGGAGTACTTTGGCGACACGATTTCCGTCAACGGCAAAGTTTGGCCGAACATGAAAGTCGAGCGGCGCCAATACCGGTTCCGCATAGTCGACGGCTCCAACGCTCGCTTGTACAACCTGAGCTTGTCGAACGGAATGCCCTTCATTCAAATCGGCGCGGACGGCAGCTATTTGCCCGCACCCGCCACCTTGACGGAAGCGCTCATCGCACCGTCCGAGCGCATGGACATCCTGATCGACTTCTCAAATGTTCCGGCAGGCACGAAAATCATTCTCCAGAACAATGCCAATGCGCCATACCCTGGCGGTGACCCAATTGACCCGGCCACGACCGGTCATGTCATGCAATTCGAGGTGATGAACACGCCGGCAGTTCATCCGCATGCATTGCCTGCCACACTGATCACCATTCCTACGCTCGTTGAAACCGAGGGCATAGGGAATCCGAAGCTCTTCACCTTGAACGAGCAGGAAAGCGATACTGGCGATCCCGTTTCGGTGCTCATCGACGGGCAGCATTTCGATGCGGATGTCACAGAGACACCTAACCTGGCGACAACGGAGGCCTGGTACTTCCAGAACCTGACCGAAGACGCGCATCCCATACACATCCACCTGGTCGAGTTCCAGTTGGAGGATCGACAGCTTATCGACCGTGACCGCTTCAAGGCCTACTGGGAGAGTCTGAATGGTTCGACGCTTCCACTCAATCACCCAACGATCAGAGTCAATGCGGAGATTCCGGTGGACACCGGGGACGGGACAGGTGTCCGTGATTTCCTGTTCGACACGCATGGAGGCACAGTATTCCCAGGCGAGCCTAGTCAACCGGTACCGCCCTCGCCTAGAGAGAGCGGATGGAAGGACACCTTCATCGCCCCGCCGTTTTCGATCACTCGCGTCCGGATCCGTTTTGCGCCGCAATACTCGCTGGAGGCGAACCTGCATCCCGGCCACAATCCGTTCCCGTTCGACCCGACCGCGGGCCCGGGTTATGTATGGCACTGCCATATTCTGGATCATGAAGACAACGACATGATGCGGCCGATGAAGATGGTTGCGGTGACTTCTTCAGCGCGTATGTCCCGGCCCATCGGAAGCCGCATAGCCCGCACTTCAACGCCGGTTTCCGCTCAACCGGCCCCCGCTCGCATGGGGGCGATGCACAAGCTCGCGCCGCGATTGAAGTAGAAACACCCGCGACTTCGAGGAGGTGGAGGATGAGCAAGGGCGCACGGCCCGTCTCGTCACCGCCTTCTCGAAGGCCCGGGGCGTTCAGCATTGATTCCAATGCGCTGGAGCCGCTGGCCCGTCTTCATCGTCTGGTCGATGTCACTCATTCTCATTATGTGCCTCTTCGATTGCTGTCACTCGCTTCACGTCATCTAACTTGCTGAACAGAGAATTAAGGCACTACCAGTAAAATGGGCCGGACTTGCTAAGATACTGGCAGAACGGCTAGTCTTTAATGTTAAGCCTTCAGTAATCGAGCAATCAGGATTGGCAATTTTTATCAGGAGGGATCCGTGGCGGTTATTCGTCCTTTTCGCGCTCTGCGTCCACCTGCCGGCCGCGTGCAGCAAGTGGCCAGCGTTCCCTACGACGTCGTCAACACGGAAGAAGCGCGCGCGCTGGCGGCAAACAATCCGTTGAGTTTTCTTCATGTCTCGCGGGCCGAAATAGATTTGCCCGATGGCACCGACGTCTATGGCGACATCGTCTATCGCAAAGCGCTCGACAATTACAAACAACTGATTAAGGACTGTCCGCTCGAGACCGAAGAGCTTCCGAGCATCTATCTCTACCGCCTGATCATGGGAGAGCACGAACAGATCGGAGTCGTCGCCTGTTGTTCAGTTGATGAATACGATCGCGATTTGATCAAGAAGCACGAGCGTACGCGCCGCGATAAAGAAGACGATCGCACGCATCATATGCTGGTGCTGCGCGCACAAACGGGCCCGGTTCTTCTGACCTATCGCGCGCACCGCGACATCGATACGATGGCGATGGAAACAACGATGACCAGGGCGCTGTTCGACTTCACCGCCAGCGATGGCATTCAGCACACCATCTGGCGCGTGCCGGATCTGGTGCGATTCGTCGAGGCGTTTCGCGAGGTGAAATCTCTGTACATTGCCGACGGCCATCATCGAGCCGCCAGCGCCAGCCGCGCGCACGCGGAGTTGAAGGAACAGAGCTTTGGGCATACGGGTGATGAGGAATACAACTTTTTCCTGACCGTAATGTTTCCTGACGATCAATTGCAGATACTTCCATACAATCGGGCGGTGCGCGATTTGAATGGACTGTCGCAGGAAGAGTTTCTTGCAGCAGTCAGAAAAACTTTTGAGGTAGTGGAAAACGGGAGTGCCGCTCCTGCCGAGCCGGGACGATGGAGCATGTATCTCGATGGACGGTGGTACGGCTTGAGTTTGCGCCAAGACGAAGTGAAGCCGGAAGGCGTCGTGGCGTCACTCGACGTCAGCGTGCTTCAGGAACGCCTGCTCAGTTCCGTCCTGGGCATCAAAGACGTCCGCACCGACAAGCGCATCGACTTTGTCGGTGGCATTCGCGGAACCGCGGCGCTGGAGCGACTCGTCAACGAGAGGAAAGCGGCGGTTGCGTTCTCGCTATTTCCGACGACGGTTGAGGATCTATTAAAAGTTTCCGACGCCGGCGAGATCATGCCGCCCAAGTCTACGTGGTTCGAGCCAAAACTGCGCGACGGCTTGTTGATTCATACGATTTGACTTTTGCGATCTGAAATCTGAGATCTGACATGCTTGTTCTAATCGCCGACAAATTCGAACAGTCCGGACGCGATGGTTTGCAAAGCATCGGCTGCGAAATCTCGTTTCAACCAGATCTGAAAGATGACGCGCTCGTCCAGGCTGTAGGCAACGAGAAGCCGGACGTGCTGGTAGTGCGCGGAACGAAAGTAACCGAGGCGATGCTCGACGCCGGCCAGATCAAGCTGGTCGTGCGCGCCGGGGCCGGCTACAACACGATCGATGTAGCGGCGGCCTCAAAGCGCGGTATTTACGTTTCCAACTGCCCGGGCAAAAATTCAATTGCCGTCGCGGAACTTGCATTTGCTTTGATTCTCGCGCTCGATCGTCGGATTGCCGATAACGTGATCACGCTGCGCAAAGGAGAATGGAACAAGAAAGAGTTCTCCAAAGCGCGCGGACTTTTCGGCCGCACGCTTGGATTGATCGGCGTGGGCAAGATCGGGCAGGAGATGATTCCACGCGCACGCGCGTTTGGAATGCCGGTCGTTGCGTGGAGTCGCAGCCTCACGCCCGAACGGGCTGCCGCTCTCGGAGTCGAATACAAAGCGACGGCGCAGGAAGTCGCCGGCGCCTCCGACATTGTCAGCGTGCATCTCGCTTTGAAGCCGGAAACGAAATCGCTTATCGGCACGGATTTTTTCAAGGCGATGCGCGAAGGGGCTTACTTCATTAACACTTCGCGCGGCGACGTGGTGGACCAGTCCGCACTTGTTGAGGCGATGAAGACACGCGGCATTCGCGCGGGGTTGGATGTTTACGCGGCGGAGCCAACCTCAGCCGCCGGCGAATTTACTGATGAGATCGCTAGAGAAGAAAATCTCTACGGCACGCATCACATCGGCGCCTCGACCGAGCAGGCTCAGGAAGCGATCGCCGCGGAAACAGTGCGCATCGTTCGTGAATTCAAAGAAACAGGAAAGGTTCTGAACGTAATCAATCTCGCCCGACACACGCCTGCGACGCACCGGCTGGTGGTGCGTCATCTGGATCGGCCCGGCGTGCTGGCAAGCGTGCTGGACGCGATCAAAGCAGAACAAATCAACGTGCAGGAGATGGAGAACATCGTGTTCGAAGGCGCTACGGCCGCCGTCGCGCGCATCAACCTCGACAATGCGCCTTCGCAAACAACGCTCGATCGCGTGCGCGCGGATAATGCGGACATTATCGAATTGAATGTGCTGGCAATCTCTTAGCGGACAGTCCCGGTAATGAATCACAGACACAAATCAATCGAACGCTTCTTTAGTAGCAGCTTGTTGTTAATCGCCCTGGCCACTGGATTCAGCGGCCAGCAACCCGCACCTGATAATTCGACAGCGCTGCCTGCTAAATGTCGCACTGTGGCAATCATAGGCGCAGTGCGCACTCCAGGCCGTTTTGAACTGCAACGAAGCGTCCGTTTGAATGAACTGATCGCGAGCGCGGGCGGCGTAGCTGAGAGCGCTGGAAAGGTTGTGCAGCTAACGCATATGAGATCGGCGGAAGGCTGTCCCAATTCAGATGTTGATCGGACTCAAAGTCCTGATAAAATTCTTGACCTCTTCCCTTTAGTTGAAGTTCTAAAAGGTGAAGAAAAATCCAATCCCTATCTTCAGGCCGGCGACATAGTTGTAGTTCCTGAGATGGATCTAGTCTATGTCATCGGCAGTGTGGTGAATCCCCAGGCGATTTATCTTAAAGAGAGACTGACGTTGAGTCAGGCAATCGCCAGGGTCGGAGGTGTTGTGCGCGACAGCAGGACTGACAAGGTCAAAATCTATAGGCAGACGCCAGGATCGTCTAATCGCACGCAAATCATCGTTGACCTGAAAGCGATCTCAAAGCATCGTGCCGAAGATCCAGTTCTTGAGCCGTACGATATTATCGAAGTACCCAAGCACGGAGGGGACGGGCATAAAGTTCCGGGCCCCGTTCTTGTTGTTGACCTTTTTGGCCAGCTTCCGTTACGAATCATTAAGTAGCATTCAAGTCGAACCACAGAGATGAACACCGCACTAATCACCGGCGCATCGAGCGGCATTGGCGAGGCCTTCGCGCGCAAGTTGGCGGCGCAGGGGCGCAACGTTCTGTTGGTGGCGCGCTCGGAAGATAAGTTGATCGCGCTTTGCAATGAGCTGGGTCGGCTCAACAGCATCCGCGCGCAGCATGTCGCAATGGATCTCGCCGCGCCGGATGCGCCCGCGCGTTTGTTTGAAGAAACTGAGAAGCGCGGACTGACTGTCGACACGCTAATCAACAACGCCGGCTTCGGTGCGTTTGGTGATTTTGAGGAGATCGATCTTGCGCGCCAGTTGAATATGATCGATCTAAACATCAAAGCGGTCGTTGAGTTGACTTATCGTTTTCTCAAGCCGATGCGCGAGCGTAAGCAAGGCTCGATCATTAACGTCGCATCCACCGCCGGCTTTCAGCCCGTGCCGTTCATGGCCAACTATGCCGCGACGAAGGCTTTTGTGCTTTCGTTCTCCGAGGCTCTGTGGGAAGAAAACCGATCGTACGGAATCAAAGTCATGGCCTTGTGTCCCGGCGTCACAAATACGAATTTCTTTGAAGCCGCGCACGGTAGCAAACCACCAGCGCGCGTCGCCCAGACTCCGGAAGAGGTTGTTGATGCGGCGATGAGCGGTCTGCGCCGCAGCAAGAGCCACATAGTTTCCGGCTGGACCAACTATTTCATGGTTGAAGGAGAACGTCTTGCGCCACGCTCGCTGATTGCGCGCGTCGCCGGGCGCATGATGCGATCGCAGTACGGCAAAAACGACGGAGGAGAAGAATGACGGAGCGAATTTTTAACTTCAGCGCCGGCCCTGCGGTTTTGCCGCTGCCGGTCCTGGAAGAAGCGCAGCGCGATCTAATCAGCTTGCCGGGCGTCGGCATGTCGGTGATGGAGATCAGCCATCGCTCGAAGATCTTTGACGAGATCATCAAGCAGGCCGAGTCGGGCATTCGCGAACTGCTCGGCGTTCCCGAAAACTATCACGTTTTGTTTCTGCAAGGTGGCGCGAGTCTGCAATTTTCAATGGTGCCGATCAATTTCCTGCCTGCTGACGGCAGCGCTGATTACATCCTGACGGGCAGTTGGGGCAAGAAAGCGCTGAAGGAAGCGAAGAAGTTGGGCCAGGCAAACGTTGCCGCCACGATGGCCGACGGCGGATTCACGCGCGTGCCCGCGGCGGATGAAATCAAACTCGATCCGAGCGCGGCTTACGTTCATATCACCACCAATGAAACCATCGAAGGTGTCGAGTGGAAACAAGAGCCGGAAGTCGGCGACGCGCCACTTATCGCCGACGCCTCGTCCGACATTCTTTCGCGCCCGATCAAGATCGAGAGGTACGGATTGATCTACGCCGGAGCGCAAAAGAACATGGGCCCAAGCGGCGTGACGCTCGCGATCCTGCGCGACGATTTGCTCAAGCGCATACCCGATGGTCTGCAATCGATGCTTGACTATCGCACGCACGTCAACGGCAAATCGCTCTATAACACGCCGAATACGTGGGGCATTTACATCCTTAACCTCGTCTGCAAGTGGCTGAAAGACAAAGGCGGCCTTGCGGCAATGCAAACGGAAAACGAAGCGAAAGCAAAACTGATCTACGACGCCGTAGACGCGACTGATTTCTATCGCGGTCATGCCGATCCGGATGCGCGTTCAATCATGAACGTGACGTTCCGCCTGCCTTCCGAGGATCTGGAAAAGAAATTCACGAGCGAAGCGACGGCTGCGGGCATGGACGGCTTGAAAGGCCACCGATCGGTCGGCGGTATTCGCGCGTCGATCTACAATGCCTTCCCGCGCGCGGGCTGCGAGGCGCTGGTCGCTTTCATGAATGAGTTTGAGCGGAAGAATGGGTAGTCCGCCGTTGATGCATACCCCGCAGACAAACTCCTCACCCGATCACGAGACCGTTACGTTTCACATCAACGCAAGCGATGCCGGCACTCGTCTCGACGCTTATCTCGCCGCGCACGTCGAGGGTTGGAGCCGCGCGCGTCTGCAACGATTGATCGAAGACGAGGATGTTCTGGTCAATGGTAAGACCGCAAAATCTTCCCACAAGCTGTGCGCCAATGACGAAATAGAAGTTGAGTTAACACCATCGCCGGCAGCAGCGTTTGTTCCCGAAGACATTCCCGTCGATGTTGTTTTCGAGGACGCTGATGTGATTGTGGTCAACAAGCCGGCCGGGTTGGTAGTACATCCGGCGGCCGGCATCAATTCAGGCACGTTGGCGAACGCGCTCGCTTATCATTTCCAGAAACTTTCATCGCAAGCGGGAGTAATTCGTCCCGGCATCGTGCACCGCCTCGACAAAGATACGTCAGGGCTGATGGTCGTCGCCAAGAACGAAGAGACTCATGAAGACCTCGCGGACCAGTTTCGCGCGCGCGAGGTTTTCAAATCTTACGTCGCGCTTGTTCACGGGGTTATCGATCAGGACAGCGGCCAAATTGATCAACCAATCGCTCGCGACCCGCGCAATCGCACGCGCATGGCCGTTGTGCGCGGCGGGCGAGCGGCCCTTTCGCTCTATCGCGTTCGCAAAAGATACAACCGGTTCACGCTGCTTGAGGTTGAGCTAAAGACAGGGCGGACGCATCAGATCCGCGTTCACCTCGCGTGGTTGAAACATCCGGTTGTGGGCGATGAGGTTTACGGCGGCGGACGAGATAAGACTGTCGTTGACGTGAATCTGCGGGCTGCAATTCGCAAGCTCGGTCGCCAGTTTCTGCACGCCGAACGGCTCGGGTTCCGTCATCCGCGCACTGGGGCGAGCGTGAGCTTCGACGCACCAATCCCAACCGACCTGGCAAGTCTTCTTCGTCAGATTGACGCCACGACAGGTCCTTGAATCATTCAATCTCCTTCGCTCGATTTGTCTCGCAACCTCGACTGTGGTTTCATAGAGTTTGTTGATGCCGACCGAAGTCAAAAGGGCTTCAAAGGGCAACAACCGCAGCGTCGGAGGCATCGAACTGACGCCCTGAGGAAGTCGCAGAAGGACGCCGCCGCTATCACTTCCTGTTTTGAATCGATTATGAAGCCGTTCGTATTACTTCGCTGGTCAATCATCTTAGCCGTTGCTTTCATCTCAGCAATGGCTTTCTGCGCTGCGAACGAGCCGCTAACCGTCAGTCGTGCCCAGCAGCCAAAACCGAAAGCAAGTCCCACGCCTGTGGCAAAGGAACCGGAACAGGAGTCTATTCCAATTTTTATCCGGCGCGTGCGGCTCCCGATCACGGTCGTCGACAAGAAAGGGTTTTTCGTATCGGGTCTGACCAAAGAGGATTTCCAGGTGCTCGAAGACAAAGTCGCGCAGCAGATCGAGACTTTCGCCGATGACATCGGCCAGACACAGCCGCTTTACGTCGGCGTCTTGATGGACACGTCTCCTTCAACCGCGGGCAAACTGAAGTTTGAGCAGGAATCGGCGATGAACTTCATTCAGACTGTGGTGAGACCGCGCAAGGACCGCGTTTTCTTTGCCACTTTTGATGATGAGATAAATCTGCGACAGGATTTTACCGACAGGCTCGACCTGCTCGAGAAAGCAGTCAACGGAATCAAGAAGACCGGCAAGCAGACCGCTCTGTACGATGCGATCTGGCGGGTCTGCGACGAGAAAATGCGCTCAGTCTCGGGCCGGCGCGTGCTGGTTGTTATCACCGACGGCGAGGACACCTACAGTCGCGCGCTGCTCGCCGATGCAGTGGACATCGCGCAGCGAACAGAGACGACCATCTTTGCCATCTCAACGAAGGCTGGATTCTCGAGTGCCGTACCCGGCGTTGAGATGGGCCAGGTTAACGACGCGAAAGATCGCGAGCTACTGAAGCTGGCTGAAGAAACGGGCGGAACGGCGTTTTTCACCGGGGATATGCTGACGCTCGAGCGCTCGTTTACCAAGATCGCCAAAGAGCTTCGAGCGCAGTACCTTGTTACCTATAAACCGACGAACGATCGTTACGACGGCAGCTATCGACGCATTGACGTCAAACTCGCCGGTGGCAGAGGCGATCTAAAAGTTAGAACAAAGCGTGGCTACAAGGCAATTGCCGATACAGTGAAACCTTGATGGGATTTGAGAACCGCGTACCTGCGATCTTGTGGACGATCTCGTTCCTGGTGTTTTGAGGAGTAGATGTTTTTTAGAGCAATCATAATTGGTTCGTTCGTGTTGGTCTTGCTTACCGCGATCGTGCTTCGCGATGCGGGATCGATGTCGCTCGCTCACAAGTCCGCGAGCACCTTAACGCCGCAGCAAAGTGATTCGCCGCAACAACCTTCGGCTTCTCCAACGCCGAAGCCGAAATCAAAAGAAGAAGAAGTGTCCTTGCAATCAGACGAGGTGATCCGCGTCGAAACCAATCTCACGAGTATTTTCTTCACCGCTGAGGATAGACACAAGCGCTTCATCTCAACGCTCAAGCAAGAGGACATTCGCATATATGAAGATGGACAACCACAGCAGGTATTCACATTTCAGCAAAACACAGAACTTCCATTGTCAATTGCAATTCTGGTTGATACGAGTATTTCGGAAGAGCGTACTCTGCCCGAGGAGAAGGCGGCAGCCCAGGAATTTCTTGGCTCGGTATTGCGTCCGAACAAGGATGAAGCCGCAGTCATTTCTTTTACCGGCGAAGTAACCCTGGAGCAAGGATTCACTGGCAGCATTGAACGCCTCAGGCGCGCGATCGATAGGATTGAATTTGTGCCTCCCTCAGGATACATAGGTGGGGGAGTCGTGGTCGGCACGCCGCCGATTTCTGGCGGTAATCAGTCGCTCGTAGGCAGCACCGCAATCTGGGACGCTGTGTGGGCTACGTCAAACGAATTGCTCGCTGACTCCGCGCAGCACACGCGGCGCGCAATCATCTTGCTTACAGATGGCGATGACACAAGCAGCCGGGTCAAGATTCATGAGGCCATCGAGAAAGCCCAAAAAGCGGATTCGCTTATCTACGCAATCGGAATTGGTGACCAGTACTATAGAGGTGTCATCGAAAGCGCACTGCGCAAGATTACGGAGCAGACCGGCGGACGCGCTTACTTTCCCCACAATGATCGGGAGCTGAGGGAGGCGTTTTCCCAGATCCAACGCGACTTGCGAGAGCAGTATCTGGTGGCCTACTCGCCTACCAATAAAGCGAGAGATGGTTCCTATCGTCGCATCCAGATCGAGATCATTAACCCTGAGCTCAAGAAGGAGAGTTTGAAACTTAATTATCGGCAGGGCTACTTTGCGAAAGCCCCCGAGACAGGCTCGGGAACCCCGGTACGGAAGAAACCATAGGCCCAGACGCCTTAGAGCCGCCCCAAAACCCCTGTATTTGCCGCTATAAACCCAGCTTTTGCGCTAATTATTCGATAGTAAACTCTTGCCAACTTTGTTATACTCGCATCGCGGTCGGTAGCGGCCGCTAGCCTCAGGCGCCGTTAAAGTCACGCACGTCGTCCAGGCGGGCTCAAGAGTTCTCGATCGCACCTCCCAGGTTTCTTCTCAATCTCGTCCCTGCGCTATGAAATCCGACTGCACCGAGCCCGGAACAATCCTTGTCGTCGATGACGACGAGAAGATGCTGGACTTCCTCGTCGATCTTCTGCGGCAAGAGGGTTACGACGTAATGTCTGCTGCCGACGGTAGTCGCGCTCTGGACCTGTTGACTTCGGTTGAGCCCGATGTTGTCATCAGCGACGTCGTCATGCCGGTCATTGACGGAATCGAATTATGCCGGCGGCTCAAACAGAATTCTCGCACAGCTAACGTACCCGTGCTGCTAATTAGCGGCATTCGTCATGCGGACAGCGACACGCTGGAAGGTTTGACAGCCGGAGCCGACGACTACCTGGATATTCCGTTTCGCCACCAAGAGTTTCTGGTCAAAGTCGCGCGCCTGGCCGAGCGCCATCGTGTCGAACGACACTATCGCGAAATCGTCGAACAGGCGGTTGACATAATTTACGCTCGAGATTTGGAGGGTTACCTCACCAGTATTAACGATGCCGGGGCGAGGTTTTTCGGACGGACCGTTGCTGAGTTGGTTGGCACGCACTTGAGTGAACTGATTGGTGTCGAAGCGGCGGAAGAGGATATTGCCGCCACTCGTGAATGGATTGACGATTCGCCGATGCGCTCGATTCATAGTATTCGAGACGCGCAGGGAAAACTACGCTGCCTCGAAGGGATCATTAGTGTCGAGCGTGATTCAAGGGGTGATCCGCTTCGCGTTCGCGGTGTCGTTCGTGACATTACCGAACAGAAGAAGACTGAGGCTGCGTTGAAAGAAAGTGAAGAGCGTTATCGACGTCTGGTAGAGCTATCGCCGGAAGCAATAGTCGTTCATAGCGAAGGAAAATTTCTTTATGTAAATCCGGCGGCGCAAAAACTTTGGGGGGCGAACGGACCCGAAGAGCTGATCGGGAAGTCAATACTCGATGTGGTGCATCCCGACTACAGAGAGCTTGTCAAGGAACGCGTCCGACAGGTCCGGGAGAAAGGAATGCCCACAGCTCTCGCCGAAGAAAAGTTCGTCACTCTCGATGGTCGGATCATAGACGTGGAAGTCAAAGGCATGCCTTTGACTTTCAACGGCCAACCCGCCGTTCAGGCAGTCATCACGGACATCACAGAGCGCAAACGCGTCGAGAAGGAACGCCACGTGATCTTTGAGATCATACAGGGCGTCATTTCGACGTCTGATTTGGACGAGTTACTTGGCCTCATCCACCGCTCTATCAGCCAGGTCCTGAATGCGGAGAATTGTTTCGTTGCGCTTCACGATCCGGAAAATGACTTTGTGCACTTCAAGTTTTGGGCCGACAAGTTTGATCCTGCCCCGCCGCCGCGCTCCGTTGGTAACAAGGGCTTCACCAGCTATGTGCTGCGAACTGGTAAACCTTTATTGTTGACAGAAGAACTGAGCGAACAGATGTATGAGCGAGGCGACGTCGAGAAGAGCGGGACGGAGTCCGCTTCGTGGCTGGGCGTTCCGTTGCAAACGCCCGGGCGCACCATCGGCGTGCTCGCGGTGCAAAACTATGAAATCGAAGATGCGTACAGCGAACAGGATCTGGAATTCCTGTTGTCAGTGGGAAGCCAGATCGCCCTGGCGATTGAGCGCAAGCGGGCAGAAGAAGCGCTGACCTACCGGGAAGCACAGTATCGCAGGCTTGTCGATCACATACCTGATGTCGTATGGACGGCCGATGAGCACCGCAACGCGGTGTTCCTTGGCGAAAGAATAAGCACTGTTTTTGGCTACACGCCCGAACAATGCTATCGCGACGGCGGCCAACTCTGGTCCGACCGCATTCACCCTGAGGATAGCGAGCGAGTCCGGATGGCTTACTCCAGGTTCTTCAGTGAGAACCAGCCGTACGATGTGGAGTACCGCGTGCAACATCGCGACGGCGCGTGGGTTTGGTGT
Organism: Pyrinomonadaceae bacterium; assembly: GCA_041492185.1. GTDB lineage: Bacteria > Acidobacteriota > Blastocatellia > Pyrinomonadales > Pyrinomonadaceae > JAOAPY01. Next base: position 33,509 of record JBGPWL010000018.1, read on the forward strand.
CATGACCGCGCAGTCGCCATCTATGAGCAGCTTGGCGCTCGATACGCCGACGGTCTGCTCTCGGATATCACAGAGCGCAAGCAAGCGGAAGAAGCTCTAAGGCAAAGCGAGGACGGCTATCGCGAACTGTTCGAGAACGCCAACGACATCATCTACACGCATGACCTCGCCGGCAATCTTAGCTCGCTCAACCTCGCGGGTGAACGGATCACCGGATACTCTCGCGACGAAGCCAGAGGGATGAACATCAGGGACGTTCTGGCGCCGGAATACCTCCGTCTGGCTCGTCAGATGATAAGTCACAAAAAAACGGAAAGCGTTGCCTCAGTCTACGAGTTAGAGATTATTACCAAGGATGGTCGCCGTGTGCGATTGGAGGTGAGCACGAAGCTCATTTACAAAGATGGGAAGCCAATTGGAGTCCAGGGAATTGCGCGCGATCTTACGGAGCGTAAGCGCTCTGAAGAAGCATTGCGTGAAAGCCAGGCCTTCTTTCACAGCTTCATGAACAACAGCCCGGCTGTGGCATTCATGAAGGACGAAGAAGGTCGCTACGAGTATGTCAACGAGCCTTTTGAACGTTTGTTTGGCCAGAAGCTGTCCTTTCTTCGTGGCAAGAAGAGCTTTGACTGGTTGCCGGAAGATATGGCCCGGCAAACGCACGAAAACGATCTGCTGGTTTTGGAAAGTGGGAAGCCCCAAGAGATTATCGAGGCAGTTCCCACGGCGGATGGTTCGTTACAGCACTGGTTAGTTTTCAAGTTTCCTATTACCGACAGTTCAGGGCGACGATTCGTCGCTGGTGTTGGGGTGGACATCACTGAGCGCCGTCTGGCGCAGGATGCGCTTGCTCAACAAGCTGAACGCGAGGCGGTCACGCACCGCATCTCGCAAGCCGTAAGGCGGTCGCTTGATAGTGCCGAAGTCTTTCGCACCGCGGTGCGCGAGTTAGGGTCGCACCTCAACGTCGATCGTTGCTCGTTATTTATCAAGGACGAAAGAGTGAAGAGAGCGGTGAATGTAGCGGAGTATCACGACCCCGGGGTTGAGCCGGCCGGAAAGGATTTCGATCTTCCACCATTCAAGGGGTTGATCCACGCCCTTGACGAAAACGGTGTTCTTGCTTTTGACGATGCAGCAAATGATGAGCGCATTGCGGAACTCTACAATCAATTACTAAGCAAGGCGCATGTTCGGTCGATAATGTATGTGGCGATCCGGGTTGGTGATGAAGTGCCGGCGGCTTTCGTCCTTTCCACCACGCGCGGCTCCCGTCAGTGGACCGAGGCGGATAAGGTCTTGGCTAGGGCCGTTGCGGATCAGACCGGCATCGCAATTCGTCAGGCCCAGCTTTATCAGAAGGCGGAGGCCACCTCAGTCCGCGAGGCGTTGGCCAACCGTCTCAGCATGGCAATCCGCGCTTCACTTAGTCTTCCGGAGGTGCTCAAGACCGCAACCCACGAACTGGGCCAGGCGCTCAATGCTTCTCGAGTTCATCTGCATCTTTACAAAGCCGACAGTCCACTATCGCCTGCTGAGTACGATTACCTGGCGCCAGACTATGGCGGCGTCAAGCCGGCGGACTTAAGTTATGACGATCCCATCGGCCGGCAATTGGTCAACCGCCTGTTCCCCATTGTCATTGATGACGCTCTTACGTATTCAGATGGAGCACCCGAGTTTCAAGCGCACGTTCGCTCTCAGGCAGAGCAGCTTGGCCTTCGTTCCAAAGTCTGCCATCCGCTCACGGTGAGCGGTGTCTTTCGCGGTGCACTGTGTATCAATCAAACGGACCAAGTGCGGTCCTGGACCGAAGATGAACTGGCACTGGTTGAATCAGTAGCGGCCCAGTTGGCGACCGGAATAGCGCAGGCAGAACTCTTCGAAATGGTCGCGCGTGGGAAGCAGGAGTGGGAAGCTACATTCGACGCGATGTCCGAAGGCATCTTCATCTTCGACCGCCTCGGCCACCTCAAACGCGTTAACTTCGCAGGCGCCGAGATGGAAGATACGATTCCTCAGAAACTGCTTGGCCGTAAGTGCTGCGACATTCTTCGAACGAGTAGCGAAGAGGAAGGCTGCGTGGTTGAGAGGGCGCTGTCCGAGGGCGCGAGCGTAACACTCGAAATTACGCCCGTGCGTCTCAACCGCCCACTGTTGGTAAACGTCGAGCCGGTCACTGACGGTTCGAGCAGACCGTCCGGCGCGGTTTGTACGGCGCACGATCTTTCCGAGCTGCGCAAGGTCGAGGCGGTTGCGCGCGAACATCAATCGCTGCTCACAAATATTCTCGAGAGCGCGCACGAGTCGATTTACGCGGTCGATACTGAAGGTCGTTTCCAATGGTGCAACAGCGCGACGCTTCGAGGACTTGGCTACAAACGCGAAGACTTCATCGGCCGGCATCTGCTCGATATGGTCCACGAGGGCGATCGCGAATTGGTGGGCAGCAAACTTCAAGACGCGCTGAAGGGTCAATCGCAAACATATGAGATGCGCTATTTCGGGCGCGAGGGCAAGCTGCGTTATGCGCGAGTTGACAAGTCGCCTCTAATTGTCGAAGGCCGCACCACTGGTGTGCTCGGAATTGCCCGGGACATCACCGGGCAGAAAGAGGAACGCGAACGTGCCGCGCGCGCAGACAAATTGCGCGCGCTCGGCCAGCTCGCCTCAGGCGTCGCTCACGACTTCAACAACTCGCTCGCCGCGATCCTTGGCCGCACTCAATTACTTCGTCGCCAAACCAATGACGACGCGTTGCTGCGCAATCTGGGGATCATTCAAACTGCGGCTGAGGATGCGGCTGCCACCGTGCGCCGCATTCAGACCTTCGCCCGCAAGTCTCCCGCAAAAGAGTTTGAGTTGCTTGATGTTCGCAGCCTCCTGAACGATGCGGTCGAGATTACGCGAACACGCTGGCAAGATGAGGCTCGCTTGCGCGGTCTGGATTACAACGTCACGCTTGACGCGAAGGAGGGGTTGCACACTTACGGCACCGCTTCCGAGTTGCGCGAGGTGTTCGTCAATCTGATCGTCAACGCGGTTGATGCGATGCCGCGCGGTGGCCGGCTCGCGATAAGTTGCGCGCGCGACGGAGATCGATTGAACCTGCACTTTGCCGACACGGGCACGGGAATGCCCGATGACGTTCGCGAAAAGATCTTCGAGCCCTTCTTTTCCACCAAGGGCGCGCATGGCACCGGCCTCGGTCTCTCAGTGAGCTACAGCATAATTGAGCGGCATGAAGGCACGATACGAGTCGAGTCGGAAGTTGGGCGAGGCACGACGTTTACGATCGAAATTCCCGCGACTGACTTCGATCTGTCAACGATCGACGCGCAACTCGACCTGCTGGAAACGCCTCCGCTTTCCATTTTAGTGGTTGACGACGAGCCGGCGGTGCGCGAGACGCTCGCGGACATGCTCGCCGCTTTGAAACACAAGGTTGTAGTCGCCGATGGAGGAAGGCAAGCGCTGCAAAAGATCGCAGACACTGAGTTTGATCTCGTGTTTACCGATCTGGCGATGCCCGAGATGGACGGATGGGAAACGGCCCGTGAGCTTCGTTTGCGTTCGCCGGAAACAAAGATCGTTATGGTAACCGGTTATGGCGCCAACACAGCTCCGCCGGGAGGAGAAGATGGATCGGTGGATGGAATCATTGGCAAGCCGTTCGATTTTGCCCAGGTAGGCCAGGTAATCACTCAAGTCTTCACCCAACGCAAGGCGCCGAGTCGCGAACCATTGCCCATCAATGCATAACAGAACGCAGCCGCCAATCGGCGCCGGGCGCTTTCAGACTCTATCAATTCAAACTCATAACGCCGGCGCTGGCGGTAAAGCCGACGCCGAAGCCGACGACAATTGCCGGGCCATTCCACTCGTTCTTCTCAGCCAGCATGAATCCGGTCGACGCGCTCGAGAGGTTGCCGTAGTTCTTGAGCACCTCGTACGACCCATGGACCTTGGTGGAGTCCTTTTCGAGATGGAGTTGCGAACAGACGCCATCAAGGATTTTCTTGCTGCCGGTGTGAATCATGCAGTCGTCAACCTGATTGAGATTGGAAACTGGTGAATCCGGATCTTCGAGCACTCTGTTTACCGTAGCGACGGCATAGTGCGCGCCGCGGTTGGGCACATTGGGCTTCATGAAATACTGGGCCCTGCCTTTGAGCAGCGGATGCGAGCTGTTGGCCGTCATCGTCAGCAGGTTAACATCGTCAGGCTCGTCGTTGGTCAAATGGGAGATTGGGCCAAAGGCCGGCTTGCCTTCTTCCTTACCGATGAGCAGCGCCACCGCTCCGTCACCAAACAGCATCGACTGGATTACGAAGGTGGTATCCAACCTCTGCTTTTCAAATTCGTCTTCATTAAGTTTGTCCTCCTTACGCAAGCGTACTAATTCGCGATAGCCGTGATATTCATCATTCACCAGCGGCGCCACAAAAGGCGTGTGCGCTTCGGACATGAGAACGATCGCCAGCTTGTTGGGATTGGCCGCGAGATACCACTGTGCGACCTCAACGGATTTCAACAAAACAGAACAGCCCTGCGACTGCATGCTGACAGTTCTGAGTGAGCGAGACAAAAGCCCGTGTGTTTGCGCCATGACTTCGGAAGCGAGGCACGGCAACATCTGATCGGGAGTGTTTGTGGCTGCGATTAAGAGTCCGACCTTGGTTGGGTCGCCGCCCCACTGTTCAATGCAGCGCTTCGTTGCGTCGACGCCCAACTTCGTGGTTGAGCTGGTCGAATTCATGGGCGCGCCTTCAAGAAACTGGGAATAGTTGTCCATCACCGAGTAACGCTGGTCGACACCCAGGGAACAAATTGTATTGATTAACTCCGGCGAGAGCTTGTGCATGAGCGAGGCGACCAAGTCGGTCGTGCCGATCAAGTGTTGTGGGGTCGCTGTGGCCGCTGACATTAGGTTTATCATCTTAAATTCTCCCTTGAGGAAGTGAGTTCTGTAACCGGCATCATTTATACTTCGATGGTCCCACCCGGTTCGTAAAACTTGTTAACTTTCGCCTTTCTCTCTACCAATCCGCGTGCCACACCTGTCTGAGATGTTGTCGTGCTATCTAAGCTTACTAAGGACGCGGTTTAGCTGCACGAAGGGAGTTTCGCTCCAGAAGATTGACCAGCGAGGAATTGATTAGGCCGTATACAGCACAATCTCTGAATACGTGGCCTCATTGAGATTCTGCTGAGTGCTTGAATGATTTTTTGCTTGAACGCGCCGATGGCTAGTAGATATACATGTGGCTATCAAGTACCCAAGTCAAAAGTCAAACAAGTCAAAGTCAGCAGGTAAGTTCTTTCAGGGCTCAAGACCATTTGAGCGGGGAAGAAGCAAACGCGCGACTACTTTGGCAGGGGAATGCGGCCGATCGCGCTTTCGCCAATGCTGCCGAAATAGAGCGTGCCGTTGTGCTCGACGACGTTGGCGATTTCTGCGTAACACCCTTTCGATCCATCCTGCAGGTTCTCAACCACTCGGCCATTCAGGTCTAATCCGAGCACGAAGGAATATCGCTTTGGCGCAGGCTGCAGGAATTTCGGCAGGCGCATCACGATTTTTCGGAGGAATGGATGCGCCAGCAAACGATCCAACACACTGTCGCGCGGCGTGACCAGCGCCAGCCAAAACTTGTCGCGACCGTTCCAAAGAATCCCATCCGGAAAGCCGGGCAGGTTGTCGACGAAGACTTCAGCTTGTCCATGCTTTGGCCCCTTCAACCAAACTCGCTGAACTCGATACATGCCGGTCTCAACCACCAGCACGAATGATTGATCCGGACTGACAGCGACGCCGTTGGCAAAATAGAGATCGCTCAGCACGACACGCGTCTTTTTCGTTTTTGGATCGTAGGCGAGAAACCGTCCGTTCGGTTGGTGTTCCAAAAGATCCGCGGTAAACGACGAAAGCGGAAACTTGCTCGAAGCATCGGTGAAGTAGATAGTCCCATCCTTAGCGACATCGAGATCGTTTGTGCAGCGAAAAGGGATTCCGTTTGCTTCAGTGCTGAGCACCGCGATCGCGCCGGCGGGCCCGATGGAAAGCAGACCCTTGTCGGCGTCAGCAACGATCAGATTGCCTGCATGATCGAAAATCAAACCGAGCGGTCGTCCCTTCGTATTAGCGAAAGTTTCAGGATGCGTTCCGTCCGGTTGCAGCCGCACGATGCGGCCGTCTTCCAACCCAGCGTAGATGCGCCACTGCTCATCGAATGCCACGTCCTCCGGCGCGAAGCCGCCGGTGTCCAATCGCTGCGTGTTTTCGAGACGCGAGTTGCTCTTATACTGTTCGACGAGTTGCGGCGCCGCAGGCGGAGTCCAGGCGGCGGGTGAGATCGGAACCGGCCAGAAGAGAAGATAAAGAAGGAGTCCGGCGACGATCACGACCGCGACGCGAAACAGAGTCTTTGCATTCATGAAGTTGTGGGGGCCTTTCGTTGTCCGACAAACTTCAGTTTGTCGTTTGAGTTTCGCTTAAGGCTTCTTTCGTTAGCAAACGACAAACTGAAGTTTGTCGGACACTATCTCTCGCCGCGCTCGTGCTCGACTGCGCTTTCCAGGTCAACAGACAGGTTGCGAATTCCCGGTTGATCCATCGGCTCGATCAAGCGCAGCGCCTCGTCCAGAACTCGCCGCTGTTGTTCCGGCCAGTTCGGTCGGCCGACGACGTTGCCGATTTCACCGGCGTAGAAGGCCGCTCGCGGCGGACGGACGCTTTCGACAATCTCTTTATCGACGGCAAGCGTCATTGTCGGAATCCCCGTCAGCTCTATTGCGCGCGCGGCAAGCGAAATTGATTGATGACACAAGAGCGAAGCCGGCACCAGCAACGCGGCCTGCACCTCGTGCCTGTGAATGCGCTCCGTCAGTTTCGGCAGCACCTCATCGACGAGTCGCGCCGCGTCGGGAATGAAACCGCAAAAGCTCCAGAAGACAGGATTGAGCTGGCCAATGACGCGGTTCTTTTCAAACTCAAACAGGCGCGCCAGCGGCACCAGCGCATTGACGTCCTGCTGAACCGCGGCTGGATCGTAACCGCGAGCCGAGAATTTTAGATCCGCGGCTCCAACCTCCGCCGGTATTTCGCGAAACGTGACGTCACCTCCTACGGCATTTACGTCGAACGGATTGGTGCCGTCGATATATGCGCCCGCCGAAGAAATGAGCGCGAGATTCAGCATCGGCAACGCGCGCCGCGCCGGAGTGAACGGTGCGCGCCGATTCCTGACAAAAGGATACGACGCTCCGAGATCGTTTCCCGCGACTGCCCCATGATCCCCTTGCCAAGTGGCGAAACGTTTACGCCATTCATCAAGCTGTTCGATTATTTCCACGTTCGCTTTGGTTCTCCCTAGAAATATTCAAACTCTGAGTTTCTAATTTATCTTTCCGCCAGTTCGCATGATCGCAATTAGCGCGGTCAGCGCGGCCAGCATTGCTATCCCAAGCGCGACGACGGAATAGTGGTGCAGGCTGTTGAAAGCAACGCGCCGCTGATCGCTAGCCAGGACCTGGTCTATCGGAATCATCATCGCAGTGCGCAGCGCCAGCATCCGCGCCGCGATCACCCAGTGACCGATGGCGGTAGCGACAACCAGCAGCGCAAGCGATACGACTTCGACTCCCAACAAAACCCGGCTACCCGTTTGTTTTGAAATGATTAAGGCCGCAAGCGCCAGTAAACCGATAACAAAGCCGCCGACGCTGATGACTGAGAGCGTGCGCGTGACGATTGTGCCGGCAATCTCGTTCGCATTGGCTAATGGGAACGAATGAAGCACGGAAAAAACGTTCGGCGCGACTACCGCGCTAAAGAATAACGCAGCTCCCAACCATGCGGCGAGTAAGAATACCCTGACGCAGTTTACAAAAGTCATTCTTATTCGTACTCCGTGATCTCAGGCAGCAGCCTGATCGTCGGCGGTTTGATTTCCGGCGGCGTCAGCTCGCGCGGATCCGGCGCGGTCGTCAACCAGGAAAGCGCCGCATCGAGCTGGGCCAGATAGTCTCTGATATCAAGCGACATAAAAATATTCTTGCCAAGGCGATCGAATTTTTCCCTCGCTCGAAGGTACATCTGACGCGCCGCGCCGGGCCGGCCGATCTGCAAATGATGAAACGCCACGGCCGATTGAATCATCGCCTGCAGGAAAAGTTTTTCGTCCGCGCCGACTTCGCCCATCCATCGTTCTTCCCACGCGTCGTGCGCCGCATGAAACTCGGCGGCGTTGTACAGATCGATTCCGGCAATGTACTCGATTGGATACGCCATGATGTGAGCGTCGGTGTACGCCGGACACTCTTCGCCGATGATTTCAACAATCTGCCGGTTCATTCAATCGCTTTGCCACAGAGCCACAGAGCCACAGAGACACAGAGAGATCTATTTAGTTCTTCCCCGGTCTCGCTAATTTGCTCCGTGCCTCTGTGTCTCTGTGGCTTCACTTTCAATCGACATTCAATCGAGACGCGATCACTTTCGCGGCAGTTGCGCCCGAGCCGGTCGCTCCGCTAATCGTCGGCGCCAGCGGATGCGACACATCACCGATTGCGAAAACGTTCGGAACGTTTGTTTCCTGGTCACCGCTTACTCGGATGTAACCACGCTCATCCAACTGCACCTGTTCGACAACCAGTTCCGTATTCGGCTCAACACCAACGCGAATTAGAACGCCGCCGACGGCCATCTGAAAAGGCTTCAGCGCATCCTTTCGTAGTATCTCAACTGCTTCGATGTGTTCATTGCCAAGCAAGCGCTGCACAACAGATTCGGTGAACACCGTAATGCAGTGTGTTCCATGCAGGCGTTGACTGAATTCTTTGCGCGCTCGCAAACTCTTGCCGCGATGGACGAGCGTGACTGTCGGGCAAACATCGGCAAGCAGCAGCGCGTTCTCAGCCGCTGCATCACCGCCGCCGATGACGCAGACGTCTTTGCCGGCAAACAACTGCGCGTCGCGCGCAGCCGATTCGATGATGCCGCGTCCGACAAATACATCTTCACCAAGAATGCCGAGCTTCCTGTGTCTGACCCCGGTGGCGATGATGATGCTGATGCTGTGCAGCTCTTCGCGGCTGCGCAACGTGATTCGTTTCGCTTTCAGATCCATGCTTTCGATCTCGACATTGGTCCAGAGATCGAAGTCTGCCTCCTCGATTCCCGCGGAAAAACGTTCGAGCAACTCGCGGCCATTGTTCGCTCGCAATCCGAGATAGTTTTCGATCGGATTGTACACGCTCAAGAGCTGCCCGCCGACCTCTGCGTTTTGCTCCAGCACCAGCGTGTCCAATCCTAACTCGTCGCACCAGAATGCGGCGGACAAACCTGCCGGTCCAGCGCCGATGATTATCACGTCGTGCATTCAATCTGTGCTCAGCCGCGTAGCGCGAAATATTTATAGACCACAGTGCGTTAAGAGAAAACGCCAGCTCCGTCGGAGCGGAAGGTTCTCTCTGTCGCCCATGAATGGGCTCAAGAAGATTCAAAGGTGTCGGCCATGACTATAAACATTTCGTGCCTACGGCACTAAGAACCGACTGACAGCCTCTAGCGGCCCACGACGGCGACCCCCTTTTCCAACAGTACACCGCGCAAGATTCTCGCGACTGCATCCGGCGAAAGCCTTGACGTGCCGAGAGTTCCACGCGCGTCAACAAACTTCACCGCCGAGGTCATCTCTCTCGTGTCCAACTGCCAGCGGCCGTCACGCTGTTTTTCGATCTCGTTTAGTTGATTGACCAGCGGCGTCAAATCGCGTCGTTCGATGCACGGGCGCACAAGCGTTTCCGCCCAGGAGTAGTAAGGATAGTCGATGCGATAGACCCAGCCTCCCGACGCTGGCGTCGCGATCAAGTAGATTTGCCCGCGAGCGTAGTGCGAGATCGCCGTGTAGGGCGCCGCGTGTCGAGTCGGATTGAATCCCGAAGCGCTGAATACTTCCGGCGCCAGGGTGATCACGGAAAGTCTCGCGTCCGCGATTTCTTCAACCGTCGACGCGCCGCGTTCGAAACTCTCAATCGCGGTGGCGATTCTTTCCCAGGCACTGCGCCACAGTGGTTCGTAATCATTGGTTTTGGTGAGAACGCGTTCAACTTCCGGCAGCACTAATTCGTAGGCGCGCGCGTCGTCATCAACGTTTTCGCCAGCAAGCTGACAGGCGAGAGGAGAACCGGTTTCGTTATTCGGCGACGCTTGATCGGAACCCTGAATGACAATGCTCGCTCGCACTGCGTTCTCTCCCGTGAACTCTGAAAAGTCTCCCGCCTCGGCCGCGGGAATCAACTTGTCGCGCAGCTCAATGGCGCGCTCGCCTTGCAGAACAGTCCACACTGAAAGCACGCCGTCAGTGTCGAAATGATTGTTCGTGACCAGTTCAATGCCGTGCGTCAGCTCTTTGAAGTTCACTGATGCGACAAGGTTCAGCGCGATCTCAGTTGACGTGTCGGCCTTGACCTCGACCGGCGTTTCGTTTCCCTGCCAGTGCGAAAAATGAATGCTGTTGCCGACGGTGCCATCGACTGAGAGTTTGGGAACGTTGTCCAGACCCGAATGATAGAACTCGAATCTCATCGCCAACTCCTTTCGCGGGCAAGAGACGCTGCGGTGCAGTTGAAGTGTAGCGTATCCTCGCGCTGAAGCAGAAGTCGGGTAATTGATCTGATAGAATGCCCACAATTAAGCAAATCGTTATTGACGGGAAGCGAAGGAGAAACCGATGAACGGAACGATTCAGCAGCAAATGCCCGAGATGACAGCGACGGAGCTAAAGCAGCGTTTGGATAATGGCGACGACATTCAAATTGTCGATGTGCGCGAGGTGCCCGAGGTGGCGATTGCGAAGATCCCAAATTCGCTTCACATTCCGCTGGGCCAGGTTGTTAACCGTATGTCCGAGATCGATCCGAATCGCGAGACCGTGGTCCACTGCAAGATGGGCGGTCGCAGCGCGCGCGCAATCCAGGCGCTGAAGCAGTCCGGCTTCAGCGGCAATCTCACTAATCTGAAAGGCGGCATCACCGCCTGGTCCAACGAAGTAGATCCAAGCGTGCCGAAGTATTAAGCCAAGGTTCGACGAACTTCAGTTTCGCGCCTGTCTCAAAAGGCGCTTTTTCCCGCCAGCGAACAAGGGTAGCAGCGTCAACGGCAAACTCAAGTTTGCCGGAAATCCTACACCTCCAAAAAATTCGGCCAGCCGTCGATTCGCCACGTCTAACCAACCAGCAAGGGGTTGCCGAAAGCCGGCGATGCGGCGCCAAGTGCGCGCGTTGCTCTCCGGCTGAGCGTTGTCTCTCCTCCGTGACCTCGGCGCCCGTTCCTGACGACGCGTCTGGAGCTGAAATCACAACCTAATGAAGTTATGGAGGACGGAAAAATGAGGATGACATTATTGAAGGGCTTGCTGCTTTCCGCGGCATTGCTAACTGGATTCGTTGCGACCGCCAACGCCCAGGGAGGACGCTGGGACAGGCGTGCTGACCGACGCGATATTCGGCAGGACACCGGAGACACCCGCTCGGATCGTCGCGACCTGCGTCGAGATGTGGGAGAGCGGCGCGCTGACATTCGCGATCTGCGCGAGGACCGGCGAGCAGGTGAATCGCGAGCCGAGTTGCGATCGGATCGGCGAGACATTCGTGTGGACACGCGCGACATCCGTCACGACCGGCGCGACTTGCGAGGGGACCGGCGCGATCGTCGGGGAGACTTTCGCGATCTACGACACGATCGGCACCGTCGCTAGACGCTAAAGGGTTCGCGTTGCCAGAGCGAAGTTCGGAGGGGCTGAATCCGGATCAACTCGCAATGGCAACGCTAAAGAGGGACGAGTGATGTGAGGCACACTCGTCCCTTTTTGTATTTGCGCGCGGCCCTACTTTTTTATTTCTTCCAGCTTGATGAAGGAGCTCAGTTTTGTGATCACCATTTCGTCGATCACTTCCATGCGACAGGCGAGGGCGGGCCGATCGGAGCTTTCGGTTTGTCCGGGCGTGTGATACCAGACCTGGCAATTTGTGCACTCGCCGTTCCAACAAAAGTCGCCGTAAGAAATCGTATTGAGAGACAGGTATTGAAAGCAGCGCAACAGCCGGTTATTTTCGGGCACCTCGACGCGCTTCCCGAGGACTTCGATGGTAAGAAGTTTTTCGAAAGGATCGAGGAGATCGCTTTCGATCGGGGCGGGCGGCATCAGTTCAAAACTCTGGTCTGACATCGGCGCGAGTATAGCGTTTTCGCTCGGAAATTACACGACCCATTACACCAAACTTCTTCCACAGATTACGCAGATTTCACAGATTCAAACAGAACTCAGGGGCTCTGCACTATCACCATCATGACTCTTTGAATCCGTGTAATCGGTGGAATCTGCGGATGACCTCGCGGCGCTTCGCATCTTTGCCACTCCATTGCTAAACTAACACCGCACGGAGGTGAAAGGGTTGGGCTTAGTCATTTATACGAAACCGGGGTGTCCTTATTGCGAGCAGGCGCGAGATCATTACAATTCGCAAGACATTCCTTTTACCGACTATGATGCACAGAACGATCGCGCACGTCGCGCCGAGATGTTTTCCTATTCGGGCGGCGATCCAACCGTGCCGTGCATCGTCAAAGACGGCAAGTACGTGCAATCAGGTTGGGGCGATCCGCTTCGTGGTTGAACCGTGCACGACTGAGCGGGCCGTGCGCCCGCAAGAGATCAAAACAAGGCTCGGAACCTAAGCCAGATTAAACAAGCGGGAGTCTGCGTTTGCTCAAACGGAAAGATGTCTGAACCACTTATATTTTCACAACGGAAGGTCCAAAATGAGAAAACAGCTCCACACTTTCGCGCTGCTCCTGCTCTTCTTTTCGCTAATCTTAATCGCTGACACCGCGCTGGCCCAGACCGACGGTGCGTCAACGACCCAACCACCAATGGCAGAGAAAAAACCTAAAATCACAAAAATTCACGGCGAAACACTCGTCGACGATTATTTCTGGCTCCGCGAAAAATCGAACCCGGCGGTGCTCGAACATCTCAAGGCTGAAGATGCTTACGCTACGACGATGATGAAGGCAACCGAGGCGTTGCAGGCGAAGCTCTACCAGGAGATGCTCAGCCACATCAAACAGACGGACCAAAACGTGCCGTATCGTCTGGGAAATTATTTCTACTACACGCGCACCGAAGAGGGTAAGCAGTATCCGATCTACTGCCGTAAGAAGGGCAGCCTCGAGGCTAAAGAAGAAGTTGTGCTCGATCAAAACGAGCTGGCCAAAGGACAGAAGTTCATGAGCGTTGGCGCGTTTGCTCCCAGCGACGACGGCAACTTGCTCGCCTATTCAACCGACAACACGGGGTATCGGCAGTACACGCTGCAAATCAAGAACCTGCAAACGGGCGATCTTTTTCCGGAGAAGATCGAGCGCGTCGACAGCCTCGCCTGGGCCACCGACAACAAGACGTTGTTCTATGTAACCGAGGACGCGGTGACAAAGCGCTCCGACAAGTTCTTTCGCCATGTGCTGGGCAGCGACAAAAGCGATCTGCTTTACGAGGAGAAGGACGAACTGTTCGACCTCGGTGCGCAGCGATCGCGCGACAAGGCGGTAATCTTTCTTGGCGCCTACAGCAAGACGTCGACGGAATTTCGTTATATTTCTGCCGATAGTCCAAACGCCGAATGGAAAATCATTCTGCCGCGCCAGCCGGCCCACGAATACGACGTCGATCATCGCGCAAATCTCTTTTACATCCGCACAAACAAGGGCGCGAAGAACTTTCGCGTGGTGACCGCGCCCGTTTCAGAGCCGTCTGAAAAGAATTGGAAAGAGTTTGTAGCGCATCGCCCGGCCGTAAAAGTTGACAGCATCGATCTGTTCGCTAATCACGCGGTGCTCTCCGCATGGGAAAACGGCCTGGAGCAAATTGAGATCATCGATTTCAAAACCAACACCCGGCATCGCATCGCATTTCCCGAACCGGTCTATTCTTCTTTTCTCGGCGCCAACCACGAATTCAATGCAACAGTGCTGCGCTACAACTACCAATCGCTGGTCACGCCAGGTTCTGTTTTTGATTACGACATGAACACGCGCAGGGCAACGTTGATGAAGCAGAACGAAGTGCCGGGTGGCTTCGACAAGGCCAACTACCAGTCGGAACGCGTGTTTGCGACGGCAGCCGACGGCACCAGGGTCCCGATGTCGATGGTCTATCGCCGTGGGATGAAGCGCGATGGTAAAGCGCCGCTGCTGCTCTACGCTTACGGCTCTTACGGCTACTCGACGCCGCCGACTTTCTCTTCCAACCGGTTGAGTATGCTCGATCGCGGCGTCATCTATGTGATTGCGCACATTCGCGGGGGTGGCGAGCTGGGCGAAGAATGGCGCGAGCAGGGCCGCATGATGAAAAAGATGAATACCTTCACCGACTTCATCGCCTGCGCCGAACATCTGATCAAAGAGAAATACACTTCGAGCGATCGACTGGTGATTCAAGGCGGCAGCGCCGGCGGATTGTTGATGGGCGCGGTGACAAACATGCGTCCCGATCTTTTCAAAGCCGTCGTGGCCCAGGTTCCTTTCGTTGATGTCATCAATACGATGCTCGACGCTTCGCTGCCGCTGACGACGAGCGAGTTCATCGAGTGGGGCAATCCGGCAGAAAAACCGGCTTACGATTACATGAAGCAGTACTCGCCTTACGACAACATCGCGCGCAAGAATTATCCGACCATGCTCGTGAAGGTTTCGTACAACGACAGCCAGGTGCCTTACTGGGAAGGCACGAAGTTAGTCGCCAAACTCCGCACGATGAAGACCGACAAGAACCCACTGCTGTTGAAAGTGAACTTCGGCGCCGGCCACGGCGGCTCATCAGGCCGCTACGACTTGTTGAAGGAGATTGCCTTCGACTATTCCTTCATGCTCTGGCAGATGGGCATTGCGGAATAGCTTATCGGGTAGAAACGAAATCGCAACAGGTGTTAAGAGGCGGCTTCTCACGATCCGCCTTTTTGATTTTTTGGCGTGGGCTACTAGTCGCCGCTTTTCTTTGATCGGCCAAAGCTGCGGAAAGTGCCTGCGGTTACCGGGCGCGCGGCTCGACCAACTCTGGTTTTTTCGGTGGCAAGGAGACGACTCTACGCCGAGACTGCTTTTCCTGTTCTTTTATGTCCCTGTAGATGGCTTCAAGGTCATAATTGAATTTGGCTGCGTACTCATCGCGCGCCGTGCGGACTTCCGCAACTATCTCATCTTCCCACATAGCTTGCCCTGCGCCTCGAAGTTTAGCATGAAGACATCGAGAGAGCCGTAATCACAAAGGCCGGGCCGAATAGAAGATCCCGACGCGATCGGACAAGGCGGCGCGATAATTCGGTTCACGAGCATTGCGATTCGCGTCTGTTGGGAGTTAAATAGAGCCCTCAACAAACGCAATGATCGGAACCACCCTCGGGAATTATCGGATCCTCGACAAGCTCGGTGCGGGCGGGCAGGGCACTGTCTACAAAGCGCTCGACTCCAAGCTGGGCCGCACGGTCGTAATCAAAGTTTTGCCGGCCGAGTTCACCGCGAAAGAAGCAAACCTGAAACGGTTCGAGCGCGAAGCGCGGCTCGCTTCCTCGCTGGATCATCCGAACATCTGCACGATTTTCGATCTCAACGAGATTAACGGCATCAACTATATCGCGATGCAGTATATCGAAGGGCGCAACGTGCGCGAGTTGGTCAATGGCCGGCCGCTTGAATTGCAAAGCGCGCTCTCGATTGCCATTCAGGTCACCGAAGCGCTGGCCGCGGCACACTCGCGCGGCATCATTCATCGCGACATCAAGGCCGGCAACGTGATGGTCACCAGCAGCGGGCAGGCGAAGGTGCTCGACTTCGGGCTCGCGAAACTGCTCGATGACGAAGCCGCGAGGACCTCGGGCATTCATCACACCGAACTGACTGAGCTGGGCATACCATACGGCACGGCGACTTACGCGGCGCCCGAACAGGCGCGCGGCGATCGCGTCGATTCGCGCGCTGACATTTTTTCCACCGGCGTGCTGCTCTACGAAATGCTGACCGGCACGTGGCCGTTTCGCGGGAAGACCGCCATCGATGTGCGCCACGCCGTCTTGCACGACGAGCCCGCGCCGCTCACCGAGAGACGGCCCGGACCAACGCCGCCGCGCTTGCAGGAGATTCTGGATCGCGCGATGGAAAAAGATCCGCGCGCCCGCTACCAAAAAGTTTCGGAGCTGCGCGACGATCTCAAGAGTGTGCAACGGGAAATAACGAGCGGAGCCACGTCGCTCGACGAGCTGACCACCACAATGGCGCCACGCCACTTAACTTCGCAGAGCCCTGTTAGTCGCGCGCTGCGCTGGCTCAAGACGAAGACCGGCAGTGAATCCGGCGGCACCCCCACGACCTTGCCGCGCCCTGGTCCGGCTGAGACCCACGAAACCCCATCGACGAGCGTTGGTGACAAAGAGCGCAAGAGTGTCGCAATACTTCCTTTCAAAAATCTCAGCAACGATAAGGAGATGGGCTTTTACGAATTTTCGCTCGCCGATGCCGTGATTACGGAACTGGCTCACGTGCGATCGCTCGTCGTGCGCCCGTCATCGGTCATCGTTAAGTTCCAGGGAGAACGGCAAGTCGATCCGCTGGAGGCCGGACGTCAGTTGAGTGTCGATGCGATTCTCACCGCCAGCTTTCTGCGCGCCGGCGAACGGATACGCGTGACGGCCCAACTGCTCGACGTCAAATCGGGCGAGATTCTCTGGAGCGATCGCATTGGCGCCGACGCCAGCGACATCATCGGCGTGCAGGACGCGATCGTGCAACACATCGTCGAAGGGTTGCGGCTGGAGCTGAGTCCTGACGAGCAGGTTGAACTGGCGAAAGCCGCCACCACCGTTGCCGCCGCGTCCGAAGAGTATCTGCGCGGGCGCGATTGCATGGGCCGATTCATCTATCACACGATTGCCCGCGAAGACGTCGATGCCGCAATCGTGCATTTTGAGCGCGCGGTCGAACTCGATCCGAATTTTGCTCTCGCGTATTCGGCGCTGGGTGGGTGCTACGTCAATCGCGTGCTCAAAACCCTCGGTGAAGCAGGCGATTATGAGAAGGCTGAAGCTGCTTTCAGCAAGGCCCTGGCGCTTGATCCGAAGCTGCTCGAGGCGCGCCTGCACATGGTCTTCATCTACCTGGCGCGCAATGAAAAGCAGAAAGCGCGTGAGGGGGCCGAGCAACTGCGTAGTGAGTTTCCAAACGATGTCGGGGTGCACTTTGTGCGTGGAGTTTTGGCTCGTCTGGATGGCGAGTACGATCGCTCGCTGCGCAGTTTCGATCGGATGGTGCGTCTGAATCCGGCAGAGCGCGTGGTCGTCAGTTACAACCGCGCCCGTATCTTCATGTACCAGCGCCGCTGGGAGGATGCGTTGCTCGAACTGGATCAGGGCGCCGCGATGGAGCCCGACCATCCGCTGATCAGAACATTTCGCGCCCGTGTGCTCTTCTATCGCGGCGAGGTGGTGGCGGCCACACGATTACTCGAGCAGGTATTGCAACATCACCCAAAGATGGACGGCATCCGGCCGATTCTAGCGATCTGCCTCACCGCGCAGGGGCGGAGGGATGAAGCCCGCTGGCAGTTAACTGATAAAGTTAAAGAAGCGGCCGCAGCCGACCATGATATCGCCTACTGGTTGGCCTCAGCATACGTGCTTCTCGGCGAGAAAGACGAAGCGCTGAAATGGTTGGAGACGGCAATTAAACTCGGCAATGAAAACTACCTGTGGTTTCAGTCAGACTCCAACTGGTCCGCGTTACACGACGACGCGTGCTTCCAGGCGCTGATGCAACGGATGGAAATCGAGCGACAGAAGCGCGAGGGCCAAACCGCATGAAGACTTTTGTGGTCGGAGACATTCACGGTCGCTGCGCGCAGCTTCAGAGTTTGCTGGAGATGCTGCCGCGCGACGAGTCTTCAGACACGCTGGTCTTTCTTGGCGACCTGATCGATCGCGGCTTCGATGCGCCGGGCTGCGTCGATTACGTGATCAAACTCTGCCGCGAAAATCCTGAGCGAGTGATCTGTTTGCGCGGCAACCACGAGCAGATGATGCTCGACTTCATCGATGGCACGGGCGACATGTGGATCACGCCGGTGACTGGAGGTCAACGCACCTTTGAGCAGTACGCGGGACGTGCTTTGAAAGCCCGGACTGAACAAGAAGTCGCGGAAGCTCGCCGCCTAATTGCCGGCAGTGTTCCCGGCGAACATCTGGAATTCTTTCGCCGGATGCCCTACTACTACGAAAACGATTACGCACTCTACGTTCATGCGGGGTTGGATCAGGGCAAGCATCCGCGCGAGACTGCGCCAGAGTCGCTGCTCTGGTCGCGCGACATGGATTTTTACAAAAAATACAGCGGCAAACCCTGCGTGTTTGGTCACACTCCGACCGCTCTGCTGCCGTTGCGCGGCCGGCTTGGACGCCACGGCATTTATATCTTCAACAGCGCAATCGGTCTCGACACGGGCTACAATCACCAGTCGCCGCTGAGCTGCCTCTCGCTGCCTGACTTCACGCTCTATCAAACGTTCGCCGACGGGCGCGACGAGACGCACCACATCACGTCATTCATTCCGGAAACATTGAAAGCGATGCAAAAGCGCGCGGGCATTGGCGGATAAGGCATGTTTTAGTTGGCTGATCTCACTTGTTTTGAAACTGCATCAGGCATTCCGTTCCAAAATGAAATCAGAAATTGAGCGTAAACGATCCGTAGGTCGTTGGATCGCCGCAAGCGTCTGGCAGGCTTTCTGATGCGTATCAATCGCTCGCTGACGCGCTGACTCCACACCGTAGAGCGCCGGGTAAGTAGCTTTCTTTGCGCGCGCATCTTTGCCGGGCGTCTTTCCCAAATCCGCGGCGGTCGCCGTCACGTCGAGCAGATCGTCGGTGATCTGAAATAACAACCCGAGCAACGCCGCGTAATTGCTAATCAAATCAAGTTCAGCTTCATTCGCGTCAGCGATGATCGCGCCGCAACGGGCCGTCGCCACAATAAGCGCGCCGGTTTTCAGTTGATGGATCCATTCAAGTTCGTTTCCGTCGACGCTGCGCGATTCGGCCTCGAGGTCACTGGCCTGGCCGGCCACCATCCCGAGAGGCGTACCCGCGCCGCGTGCAAGCTCACTGATAACGCGGGCCCGAACTGCTGCGGAAAGATACTCGTCTTCGGCGATCGCTTGGAAAGCCAAAGCCTGCAACGCATCGCCCGCAAGAATTGCCGTCCCTTCGCCAAACTGTCTGTGGCAAGTCGGCCGTCCGCGCCGCAGATCGTCATCGTCCATCGACGGCAGGTCGTCGTGAATGAGCGAGTAGGTATGAATCATTTCCACCGCGCACGCAGTAGCAAGCAGTTGTCGATCAGTCGCGCCAAACGTTTCTCCGACGGCGACGAGCAGCGCGGGACGAAAGCGCTTTCCGCCCGCGAACAAACTCCAGCGGATCGCGTTATGCACTGTGGTTGGATGAGTAGTCGCCTGCGGGACGAGGCCGTCGAGTTCTGCATCCAGTCGAGTCCGAACCTGCAAAAGAAACTCTTGCAGATCGCCCTCGCGCGTCGCACCGATTACCTCAGAAGATGTGCTCATCAGTTCGAATCAGTTGCTTCAGCGGTCAGGTCCTTTTCATCCTCGAACGCGCTGACTGTGGGCCGGCCCTGCTGATCTCGCAGCAACACTTCAATGCGGCGTTCTGCCTGACTCAATCGCTCCTGACACTCGCGCGACAAGCGAATGCCCTGTTCAAAAAGTTCGAGACTCTCCTCGAGCGGGCGGTCGCCGCGCTCGAGCTTGCCGACAATCTCTTCGAGTGCTTCAAGCGAGCTTTCAAAGGTTTTGCCTTGCTGTTCGTTGTGCTTCATTGCGGGCCTCATTAAACGTCGAATTAGGGAATCCGAATTTCAGGTAGCTCGATTGGCAATTGCAATGGCAACCGCTTTTTTATTTGACCGTGGATCTCGGGAACATCGACCTTAGGGATAATGGACAAATCCACATGCTTAACTACTTCTGCAACGATTCGTTGCATTAGCGCATCGTCCTGCAGCGCGACGATCTTCCATCTTTGACCATCGCGTTGCATGTCACCCGTCACCCGGCTGTCATGAACGATGACTATCGTAGCAGTGTCGCCATTCTCTTTAATATTCACAACGTAGGGCAGCCCCACTGCGACGACGATGAACGGCTTTTCCTTCGCGTTCTGCGAGATCTCCTTCACTCGCGCCGCGATGCCGTCGCGCACGACCTGCTTGATTGCGGGCATCAGCCCGGGCAGGAGCGAATCGACCTGCTTGCGCACCGCATCGTTAAGCGCAGGACCATAGCTGCCGGCGACCTGCTCGGCTACATGAGCAGTGAAGTTATCGACAATCTTGTCCGTATCGACAATTTTGTCGACGGCGGGCATGTCGTTTCGCTGTGCTGCGTCAACCAGCAAGGCGAGCGAGTAGGCGGGTGTCGTCTTGTAGTGTTGCCACCAGAAGAACAAGCCGACAGCGACGCACAACAACAAGCCGACGAGGCTGATGGCAACAATTGCGAGAATCTTTCGTGCGCGGGATTTCCTCGGCGCGGCCTCGCGAGCAGCGCCGGCACGCTCGCGGCGATCCAGCGGGACGACAATGCGGCGACGCGAGATTTCCGTTTTCGGTTCTGTGAATGACATAGTTAATTTACGACCTGGTCGCTATCGGCCTTGACTTAACCTCGTCTCTCTCCACATCTTCCACGCGGCAATTCAAACGTCCGCGCGCCAAACGCACGCGAACAGGATCGCCCTTCGACACTTTGTCTGCGTCGCGCAACAGACGTCCGTCGGCGTCCTGCGCAATTGCATAACCGCGCTGCAAAACGGCTAGTGGTGAAAGCGCATCGAGCGAAGCCGCCGCCAGTCCCAAACGCTGGCGCGATTCTTCCAGCCGGCTCGCGATAGCTTCTTTGCCACCGGCAAATGCTAGATCAAAACGCGCTCGCGCATCGTTCAGGAGAGTCCGCAGCCGCACGGGTGACAACCGGTGCATGACCGTATCAGCGCGGCGCTGGGCACTTTGAATTGCGACGCTCATCAACGTTTGCAGCTCGTGCATCGAGCGCGTCGTTCTTAATCTCGCATCGCCCAGTTTTGCGCGGACTTCGTCGAACGCTTGCGACATCGCCTGTTCCTGCACGCGCGCTCGCGCGTCCATGATCTTGTAACGAATCAAACGCTGCAAGTTTGTTCCTAACTGATCGAGCCGCTGGCAAAGTTCATCCTCATGCGCGGCGACTAATTCAGCCGCCGCAGATGGCGTCGGCGCGCGCAGGTCCGCGGCAAAGTCGGCAATGGTGAAATCGACCTCGTGGCCCACCGCCGAGATCACGGGAATCTCTGAGGCGCGAATTGCGCGCGCGACTTCTTCTTCGTTGAAGGCCCAAAGGTCTTCGGTCGAGCCGCCACCGCGTCCAACAATTAACACATCGACCGCATCTTCGGTGCGCCCTTCCGAGAGCGCGCGCTGGTGATGCTGATTGATCAATTTGATGGCGCGTGCGATGTCGCTGCCTGCGCCTTCGCCCTGCACTCGCGCGGGCGAGAAGAGCACGTGCACGGTGCGCGTGCGCCGCGAGATGACATTGAGAATGTCGCGCAGCGCAGCGCCGGTTGGCGACGTGACCACACCCACTCGACGCGGAAAGATCGGCAGCGGGCGCTTCAATTCCGGAGCGAACAATCCTTCCGCCTTCAAGCGATCGCGCAATTGTTCGAACGCAATGCGCAGCGCGCCGGCGCCCACGGGATCGAGCGCTTCCACCACCAGCTCGTATTCACCCCGCGGCGCGTAGACACTCAAACGTCCGCGCGCACGTACGTGTAAACCATCCTGCGGGCGAAAACGAATCCGAGCATTGGACGAGCGAAAACATTTCGCGCGCAACTGCGCGCCTTCGTCCTTGAGCGAAAAATACCAATGACCCGACGAATGCGCTTTGAAGTTTGAAATCTCGCCTTCCACCCAAACGGAAGCGAACCGCGCCTCGAGCGCCCCGCGCACCGCATCGGTCAACTGCGACACCGTCAGCGGAAGACGCTCAGTTTCATCGAATAATGCTGCGAAGAGTGGTTGATTCATGCAGGTTTCTTCCCAGCGAGGAGTTTCTCCAATAAGGAGATTAGAGGAGGCAATTCTTCTGTGACTGTCTTCCAAACAATGTCGAGATTGATATCGAAGTAACCGTGAATGAGACGGTTGCGCATTGCCACAATATCCTGCCAGGGAATCTGCGGCGAGTTGACGCGAAGGTCTTGTGAAACCCTACTCGCGGCCTCGCCCGCGATCTCAATAGACTTTATGACCGCCAGCGCAAGTTTTCTGTCGGAAAAAAGATCAGCCCTGGACTTTCCAGCGATGAAGGATAGCGCCTCGTTCGTCGCGTCAATTATGTGTTGCACGCGAACGATGTCAGACTCGAGCATATTGAAGTTCGGCAGTAGCAATTATTTCGTCGCGGAAGTACCTACTGAGATCTTCGGAAGTGCGGAGGTCGACCTTTCGACTACCGAGCAACGCTGAGAGTTGCCGTTCCAAGTTCGCCAGCCCCAAAAGTCCCGGTTCAAGTCCAGGTTCGAACTCAACAAGCACGTCCACATCGCTGTCAGGCCTAAAATCATCGCGTAAGACTGAACCAAAGAATGCAAGTTTTTGAATGTGGTTCCGACGGCAAAATTCAGCCAGCTTCTCTCTATCAATATGGATTCTCTGTCGCATTCGCTTTCAGTTCCTCGTCTGACGATTATACACCCCGATTTCAAAACTCTTGGAACGCCGAGGTCTAAGGTGTCGCGACGCCTACAACCGGACCCAGTCGCACCGCGGCGCCGTCGCGATTGGCGCGGACTCTGACGCGGCGCTCAGTCGGATTCGAGTTCGAGGCGTAAGTGATCGTGTAGGCCGTGCGCAATTGCGCGACCACATCGTTGTAAGCGCGTTGCAAATCTTCGAGACGATGAATGGGATAATAAACGCCGCCGGATGCGGTCGCGAGTTTGTGACCGTCCTCTTCGGCGCGCGTGGTCAAGGTCAGATAACGCGTACGCAGCGGATCGATCGTGTTCTCCGGTTTGGCCACGCTCGTTTCCGGAATCAAACCTGAAGGCACGTACAGCGGATAGATCAAAGCACCCGATTCGATCGTCGCTTCCAGCAAAGCCGGAAGTGGGATGAACGATTTGTTGTCGTCGCCATCCGATAGGATCACAATCGCGGTTCGTTCGCCGCGCAGGCGCCGCAGCGTCGTCGACAAAACGTAAGCCACCGAGTCGTATAGCGCCGTCGCGCCACCCGCATCGATCTCATCGAGTTGTTTCGAGAGCAGACGGCGATCCGTGCTGAAATCAGAAATCACCTGAATATCGTCGCGAAAACTGATGATGGCGATGCGATCCTGCGGGCTCGCGGTGCCCAAAAAATCGCGCGCAGCTTTGCGAATAAAGTCGATTCGTTCTTCGACACTGCCGGAAACGTCGAGCAACAAAACAAGATTGAAGGGTTCGCTGGTGGTAACGACACTCGTGACTCTGCGTTCGACGCCATTCTCCCAAACGGTAAAATCCGTCGCGTCCAGGTTTGCAATCGCGCGCCCGTTGCGGTCGGTGACGCTCGCATGCAGACGCATCAACTGCGGCGCCACGGCCGCGACCAGCCGTCCCGGCGCAGCACTCTGTTTGAGCGTCGGCTCGCGCTCAGGAGGCGGCAGTGTTTTCGCATAGTCTCCAAACAGCTTCGGCGAAACTTTGCGAATCGCATCGATCAGAGGAGCATCGCCGCTGCGAACGATTGCCCTGGCTGCTTCGGTCAGCGGTCGCTCGCGCAGATCGCTCGGCACCATGCTCGGATCGACGTTCAAAAGAATGACGCCGCGATCCGTGCGAAAATCGAGCCGCACGGCCTGCGGGTCAACCGGCGCCTTCTTTCGCAGCAGCAGCCATTTCTTGTTCTTGCTTTTCGCGATCTTATCGGGACTGAGATTGCCGGCGATCGCGAACATGCCGCCGGCTTTCTCTTTGACCTTCGGCAGTTCAGCATCGCTTAAGTAGCGAGGCCGGCTCGCGCGCCATAAAAAATTAAAGTTCAGTTTGTCCAGCGGCACGTCGGCGTGGATGGTGCCGGTGTTCGTTTGCACCTCGGCAAACTCGACGTCGCCGACGACATCCACCGCGCCCGCATCGCTGGTGATGTGGATGCGCGAGCGCGAAGGCACCCGCACAGTCAAATCAATTCGATCCTGTTCGCGGCGCGCGCGCACGTCGATTTCCATGACTCCGCCTTTGCCGTTGGTGCGAACGTCACCGGGCTCGATCGGCGCTCCTGCTGAAGTCGCCTGCACCACGACTTGTTTCTCGTCGTCGGTGGCTATCACACTCACGCGACCGTTGCGGTTCGTGATCGAGATCGAAACTTTGCCGCTCGCCGGGAAAGACCGCTCAATACTCTGACCAAAGACGTCGATAGCGCTCGCCAAACATAGAATCAGCGCGAGCCCAAAGGCTTTCTTATTCCAAACTGTTGGCGAGAGCAGCTGCAGACGAAACATAGCCGCTCGATCTTGCCTGCGCGAGGGCAGCGGGTCAAGCGACAGTCAGGCCGGATCGTACATTCGCCACGCAATCGAGAGTTTTTATGGTCGAGCGCATGGATCCGGTCGCTACCGCTCTCGGTTCTGTAATGACTCAGGCCGAGGTCTCTGCGACAGTTGCTAATGCTCCGCAATCGGCTATCATACCCGGACACGAACAGACCGCCTCCGCTCGTTGCCAGGTCATGGTGACTCGGATTCAATGCGAGGAGAAATTCACGTGTCGCAAACAACGTTGGCCCACACCCACGAAGACAAACTCGTCATGCACAACCTGGTCAAGCGAGATCCGCTTGCAGGTTTCGCCGATGACGTTCGTCGCGGTCTTTTGCTGGAACCCAAACGGTTGCTTCCTAAATATCTATACGACGAACTCGGCTCGCAGCTCTTCGAAGCAATCTGTTTGCTGCCCGAGTATTACCCGACGCGCGCGGAAAACGAGATTTTAGTGCGCTTCGCCGACGAGATTGTTGGTTTAGCCGGACGGCTGGACAGGTTGATCGAGATGGGCAGCGGCAGCGCGTCCAAGACTCGCCTGATCATCGAGGCATTGCTTCGCAGCCAGCCTGATCTACTTTTTGTTCCGGTTGATATCTCAGCTTCGGCGCTCGAGAGCGGCTCGCGCATTTTGTTGCAATCGTATCCGCGTCTGCGCATCGAGGCCTATGCAGCCGAGTACTTCGACGGTCTGGCCGAATTGAGCAAAGTGCAGACTGGTCGCACGCTGGCTCTGTTTCTCGGATCAAACATCAGCAACTTCGAACCTGACGAGGCGCAAGCGTTCCTGCGCGCGATGCGGAGCGTGCTGCGCAACGGCGATGCTCTGTTGCTCGGCGCAGATTTGAAGAAGGACAAAATTATTCTTGAAGCGGCTTACAACGATTCGCTTGGCGTCACCTCGGCCTTCAGTCGCAACCTGCTGGCCCGGATCAATCGCGAACTGGGCGGCGACTTCGATCTGCGCGCTTTCAGACATTGCGCTGTTTACAATCAGGAATCCAGCCGCATCGAGATTCATTTGGAGAGCCTGCGCGCGCAAACAGTCACGATCAGCAAACTGGAGCTGCAGCTTTGTCTGAATTCGGGTGAATTGATTCATACCGAAAACTCTTACAAGTACGATCTCGCTGATATCACGCGTTTGGCGGGCGACACTGGATTCACTTGCCAGCGCACGTGGTCCGATGCTGCCGGAAGATTCAGCAGCAACCTGCTGCTGGCGACGTGATGTCCAGGCGTCTAGAGTACAAGCTTCAGCTTGCGTGCGATCCAAACCAACAACCTGAAGGTTGCGCGCTAAACACCGGTTAGCGGCCGTTGATTTATGAGTCAGACAAGCAACAACGTCATAGTTGAGTTTCGCGATGTAACCTATTCCGTACCCGCCGTTCCGTCGCCAATCATTTCCAATCTAAATCTCAAGGTCCACAGCGGCGAGACGCTGGTGCTGCTCGGTGAATCCGGCTGCGGCAAGACCACGACCCTCAAACTTGTGAACCGTCTCCTGTTGCCAACCGCGGGAAACGTGCTGGTCGAAGGCAAAGCCACCACCGATTGGGATCCGATTCGTTTGCGCAGACGCACCGGTTACGTCATTCAGGAAGGCGGACTGTTTCCACATTTTACCGTCGAGCAAAATGTTGCCCTCGTGCCGAGACTCGACAGTTGGGATGAAGCGCGAACAGGAGCGCGTGTTAATGAATTGCTAACTGTCGTCGGCCTTGATCCTGCTCGGTTCGCTGATCGTTATCCGCGCGAACTATCAGGCGGACAACGCCAGCGCGTCGGTGTAGCGCGTGCATTGGCGGCCGAGCCGCCGCTGCTTTTGCTTGATGAGCCGTTTGGCGCGCTCGATCCTTTGACGCGCGCGAGTTTGCAACGAGAGTTTGCCGATCTCGCGAAGCGTCTCGGCAAAACTGCAATCTTTGTAACGCATGATGTGCGCGAGGCGCTGCTGCTGGGCACACGCATCGGCTTGATGGCCGGCGGGAATCTGTTGTTATTGGCGACGCCCGCCGATTTCTTGCAATCAAACGAACCACACGCGCGCGCATACATTGAAACACTGCAACTGAACAGGTCAGAACCGCCTGCGGTAGCGGGCGGTTGACTTAGAATTACAAGGAGCCTGCTTACAAGAGTTCAACCGCCCGCTACCGCAGGCGGTCCTGACAAGACCAAGATGAGCTTCTGGCAATTCTTACAAGCGAACTGGAGAGAGCTGCTGACGCTTTTGCGGCAACACCTTTCGCTCGTCTTGATCTCGACCTTGATAGCGGTGCTGATTGGCATTCCCACCGGCATTCTGCTGACGCGGAAAAAATCGTTGCGCGGTCCCGTCCTCGGCGTCGCCAACATCATGCAGACGATTCCGAGTCTCGCGCTATTCGGTTTTTTAATCCCGCTGCCTTTCATTGGCGGCATCGGCGCGCGCACCGCGATCGTTGCGCTCGTCGTCTACGCGCTGCTGCCGATCATCCGCAACACAGTGACGGGAATTCTCGGAGTCGACGGAAACGTGCGCGAAGCCGCTGTCGCGATGGGCATGACCAACGGTCAGATTTTATGGCAGGTCGAATTGCCGCTGGCAATGAGCGTGATTCTGACCGGCGTCAGAGTCGCCACTGTAATCTCCGTTGGCGTGACCACGATCGCGGCGGCAGTCGGCGCGGGCGGGTTAGGTGTTTATATCTTTCGCGGGCTGCGACAGTATGACAACCATCTTTTGTTGGCGGGCGCCGTGCCGGCCGCTCTGATGGCGCTGGCCGCAGATTTTTCATTCGGGCTGCTCGAAAAACACTTTTCGGTTCAGTCGAAAACAAAAAAGAGCAAAGCTGTTCTGTTGAAGATTGCCGTCGCGGCGGCGGCGGTGATTATTGTCGCGGGCAGTTACGGCGTTTGGCGGAGTTCACGCGTAGTCGTCGCATCGAAGGATTTCACCGAATCAGTTTTGCTTTCCGAGATCGTTGCGCAAATGCTCGAAGCGCGCGGCGTCTCCGTAGAGCGGCAGTATGAGCTGGGTGGAAATCTGCCGCACGAAGGGCTGATCTCAGGAAGGGTTGATCTTTATCCTGAATACACCGGCACGGCGTACACTGCGATTCTGCGTCATCCGCCGACGAGCGATCCGCGCGTCGTCTACGATCAGGTAAAGCGCGAGTATGCGGAGAAGTTCGGCGTCGATGTCAGTCCGCCGCTGGGTTTCGACAATACGTTTGCTATTCTCGTGCGCGGCAAAGTGGCGCGGGAACTTCATTTGAAAACCATTTCGGATGCCGTGCCTTACACGCGCGGGTGGCGCGCCGGCTTTGGTCAGGATTTTATTCCGCGTGCTGATGGTTATCCCGGTCTGGTAAAAACTTACGGGTTGCAGTTTGCCGAGCCACCACAGGACATGGATCTGTCGCTGACATACATCGCGCTCGCGTCCGGGAAAGTGGATCTCATTGCCGGCAATTCAACGGAAGGAAGAATCGCGGCGCTGGATCTAGTTCAGCTCGAGGACGATCGTCACTATTTTCCGCCGTATGAAGCGGTCTATCTGGCCCGAAGTGATTCATTGGCACGCGTCAGTGTGTTGAGAGAAATTCTGAATAAGTTGCGGGGAGCAATCTCCAGCGAAGAGATGCGCCGGTTGAATTACGAAGTTGACGGCAAGAAGCGCAAGCCGGCTGACGTCGTGCGCGAGTGGTTGGCGCAAAAAGGGTTATGACTTTTCTTTGCGCTTCATAGAACAGAGAAGGAGATAGAGATGAAACGAATGTTGCTTCTGATCGTGATTATGTCGCTGTTTCAAAACCTGGCGCAGGCGCAGACGAAAACTCCCGTACCGACGCTAACGCTCATCAAGGCGGGACGATTGATCGACGTGCGCGCCGGGCGCGTGCTGGAAAACCAGGGCATACTCGTCGAAGGCGCACGCATCAAGGCCGTCGGTCCGTTCGCAGACATTCAAAAAACCGCGCCGGCCTCAGTCCACTTAATCGATCTCTCTCGCTCAACCGTCCTGCCCGGGTTGGCTGATTGTCACACGCACATACTGCTGCAAGGCGACATCACCGCAGAGGATTACGACGAACAATTATTGAAAGAGTCGATTCCTTATCGCGCGATTCGCGCAACCGTAGCGGTGCGCACGGCGCTGATGAATGGCTTCACGACGATGCGCGATCTCCAAACGGAAGGCGCAATGTATGCGGACGTTGATATCAAACAAGCGATCAATCGCGGCGTCATTCCCGGACCGCGCATGTTTGTTTCCACCCGCGCGTTCGCGCCGACGGGCATGTATCCGCTGCTTGGCGATTCGTGGGAATTGAAAATGCCCGAAGGCGTACAAATCGTCGATGGCGCGGACAACATTCGCAAAGCCGTGCGCGAACAGGTGAAGTACGGCGCTGATTGGATCAAGTTCTACGCCGACCGTCGTTACTTCATAAAGGACGGCGCGCTGCATTCGTGGGTCAACTTCACCGACGAAGAAGCGAAGGCGATGGTTGACGAGTCGCACCGACTGGGCCGTCGCGTCGCTGCGCACGCGATGGGTTGGGAAGGCATCAACGCGGCGATCAAAGCCGGGGTTGATTCGATCGAGCATGGTTATGGTCTGGATGAAGACCTGATGACCGACATGATTAGCAAGGGCATCTACTGGTGTCCGACGATCTA
>JBGPWL010000015.1:0-66910 GCA_041492185.1 Pyrinomonadaceae bacterium
CGAAAGTCCCTTAGTTGATCTATCCAGAATCCGGTACCGTCGCCAAAGCTAATGATGGAAAATCTGAGAAGTAGCTTCTTCGTAGCCTGTGGGGATTTTTCGTGCATGGCCTTGAGGCCCTTCTTGAACTGCTCTGGAATCGTGAAGATAAACGTTTCACTAGGGTCTAAGTGCGGATCTTCAGGCGCGGCGATCCTGCGAACGTCGATATTTTTACGGTTGCCAAACAGCAAACGAATTCCCGACTCCCCGCTGGGTACTGAGTCATCCGGGAATATCAGGTACGCGAGTATGGAGTAAATTGGCTTGGCGGAGACATTCTTAACGTCAATCTCCAAATCCTTGTGCCACGTTTCTGACTGTAGATTTCTTACGTGAGTTACTACCACGGGCAGATCCTTGAAATCCTTAGTCTTAAACGTCCTGGCTTCTTCGCCCTTTTGAAAGGAAGCTATTTCCTCTTTTGTTGGCTGCAACCCCAGCTGGTCTTTCCGGCGCAGAACTTTCATCCTGGGCCCGCTCGGTGCCGCACTAGTCTGACCTTTGCCGTAACGGGTTGCGATGATCACGGACGCAGAGATAATGAGAAGTGAGATAAGCAGCCAGCAGATTCGTTTGGGTAGCATTGGGAAACTCCTTCCGGCTTCGCGAGTACGATGAAGTGCGGTCGCAACGTGCTTTGCGGTTGAGTCTTGAGGAGTGCGGCAGCCGATACCGCTCAGCCAAGATGAGTATTAGCTATTGCGATCACCTGAATCACTCTTTCAATGAGTTGTTTAATATACCCAAAACACGGTGAGGTCAACGGTAAATTACATAGCAAATCGCAGGGCCGCGATTAAGAAGTCCGGACATGTCTTAGGCGCGCTAGTGCGATACCGCCGAGCACTGCGAGAAACGGAAAAATCTCGACCATATAGCGCGCTTCAGGATTTTCTATCGTCGAGAAAAAAGCGATGCGCGGAATGATCAGCAGGGCAATCAGCAACAACCAGCGTCGCGTCGCTACGTCGCGCGAGCGCCACAAACACCAACCACCGGCGACACCCAGCAAAGTGTAAATCCATACCAGCCCCGCAAAAAGCGGCAACCAATATTGTTGATGAATGCTGTCGTCCAGATCGCTCCACGGAAACAGTTCGCCTTCGAATGGATAGTATTCCGAATGCGTATCGAACCAGAGATTGACGGCGCGTTTGAACGGCACCCAGAGATAACAGCGAAGCGGCGCGCGCGCGGTTCGTTCGCGGGCAATCTGGGCAAAACCGTCGTCGATCTCCTGAGTCATCTCGACGTTTGGATGCTCTTCTGAATCAGACTCATCCGACGAGCCGGCTTGCTCGCTCGGTTGCCGATGTTCCCGATCGGATTGATTGGCAGGTTCATCCTGATTCGTTGCCGGCGCGGTCTCCTCGCTTTCAGATTTTTCCCGCGGTGGATGATTGTACAGATTCAGCAGATGCCCCACGCGCACTTTCTCTTCCGGCGAATCGAAGGCTTTGTCTGGCAGGTTGTCCAGAGTGATGTGCTGATCGCCCAACGACCAGATCGCAGGAAGAATATAGCGCTGATCATCAACCCAGGTTCTGAGCCATGCTTGATAGCCGCGGGCGTCAATGTCGCCAAGTGTGGCGGCATGCGTAGGAGCCAGCGGTTGAAACTTATGAAAGACGCGCCAGTTGCGAATCGTCCACGGGGCCAGCGCGAGTAAGAAAGCAATGGAGAGCACCGCGCCTTGCGCGAAAACTCCTGGCAAGCGCCGCCGCAACATCTTCATCCAACTCGCTTCGGTGTTCTCGCGGGGCCTAAACAAGGTGACGACCAGCGTCAAGCCAACTGCTGCTGCAAACAAACCGCTATCCGGACGAAAGAAGACCGCGATGCCCGCGAGTAAACCAGTCGCGCTCCACCACCAAAGAGATCGCTTAAAAGACGAAGCCTCGAAAGCAAACGTCGTGAGTAGACAAAGCGCGAGGACAAAAAAGATCGCCGGCACTTCGGTGAGAATCGTGGCGACGTAGATCGTCGTAAACGGGCAGACTGCGGCAAGAGTCAGAGCGATGATTGCCGCCACTCGTTTGCGTTTTGCGTCAGGCTCCCAATAAAAGGCCAGCAGGGCAACGAGCGAGCACGACGCTGTGTCAATCAAAGCTTGCGTAATGCGCGCCGCAGGGTTGTTGCCGTGACCGAATACTGAATAGATTCCCGCGAGAAAAATCGGATAACCCGGCAGGCGAATGAGCGTGGGTTCGTAAGGCGGCTCAGCAGCGAGTGTGAAGACGTGATGTTCGAGGAGGTTGCGGGCCATCTGGGCGTAGTCGCGCCCATCCTGCGGATTGTCGTTTGGAAAAAAGCGCGCGATGTAAAAGCGAAACGAGAATGCCGTTACGAGCAGGAGTGCGCAGACAGTCCATTTGCTTCGCGGACGCCACATCGATCTCCCTCTCTTTTACGGTTGCGCTTCGACGGTCGCTTTTCTTTCCAGTTTGCCCCAGCCGACCAACGCGCCGCGCGCGGCGGTGGACACCGACTTGATCATGACGTAGTACATGACCTGGCGATAGCAGAAGCGCTGCAGGAATAGCCACCAGAGCAGCCGCCAGCGCTCATTCTTTTCCAGAATGAACGCGAAGGACGCGGCCAGCCAGTCGATGGCCAGAAACAGCGCGTAATAAAAAAGCACCTGGGCCAGATTCGTCATGCTGTAGCCGGCCGGTTGCTGCCACCGATCGAGACCGGCGGAAAGCAAAGTGTAGATCAGCATCAGATCCATCACCGGCGAGATCAACGGAAAGAGAACTTGAAAGATCCAGACGTTGGGCATCGCGACAAAGCCGAGGGCGCCATAGCGCGGACGGAACAACGCGTCATGGTGCTTCCACATGCACTGCAACGTGCCATAGGCCCAGCGGAAACGTTGTTTTGCCAGCGTGCGCAAAGTGGCCGGCGCTTCGGTCCAGGCAATGGCGCTTTCTTCGTAGCCGATGTTGTAGCCGTGGCGCCGAATGCGCAGCGTCAGATCCTGATCCTCGGCGAGGGTGTCTGAAGTGAAACCGCCCGCCTGATCGAGCAGGTCGCGTCGCCACGCTCCAACCGCGCCCGGCACGACGGTAATGCAGTTCAAGGTGGCGAACGCGCGCCGGTCCATGTTTTGCGAAGTGATATATTCCAGCGCCTGCCAGCGCGTCACGAGGTTTATGCGGTTGCCGACCTTCGCATTGCCGGCCACCGCGCCGATCCGTGGATCGTAAAAGCGGTGCGCCAACGCGCCAACGGTCTGCGGCGCAAACACCGTGTCGGCATCGAGCGCGATCACGATCTCGCCGGTTGCATAACGCAAGCCGAAATTAAGCGCGTTGGCTTTGCCGGCGTTCGGTTCGGTGAACAGGCGCACGCGACTATCACAGTCAAACTTCTCGCGCACAATCTCGCTGGTGCGATCTTGCGAGCCATCGTCGACGACGATGATTTCGTAACTCTTGTAATCTGACGACAACAGACTGCGAATGGTGCTCTCAATCACCGGCTCTTCGTTATATGCGGGAACGATCACCGAAACGAAAGGAAGGTAATCTTCGCCCGCGTGCTCGAGGCGGCGGCGGCGCGAACGAATCCATTGCGCGAAGGCGAGCGCACCGACAAACACCAGGCGCCCGAGGCCGAGCAAGATCCCTATCATGAAGACCCACTGCAACAACCAGCCGCCGGTCGAGAGCAGGAAGAATGCCAGCGCGTCGGTGCGCGTGTAAACGCTCTTGGTTGGGGGCATGGCCTGATCGCGTGTGATGCCCGCCAGCTCGGAAACCAGCACAAACTTGAAGCCGCGCTTTCGCAGCTCGTGAATGATTCCGGGAAGGGCTTCAATGGTCGCCGACCGATCGCCGCCCGAATCATGCAGCAGCACCACCTGACCGCGAGTGTCAGGGTTTGTGTCCAAGGCACGTTGGACCGTACGGTTCACGATCTGGTCAGCCGTTACCGGAAGTTTCCAATCGTCCGGATCGATGCGCAGGCCCACCATGATGTAGCCGAGATCCTTCGCGCGAATCGCGGGTTCGACTTCTTCCGGCTTGTCTGCTTCCGCGTCGCCGAAATATGGAGGACGAAACAGCACCGTCGACCGTCCCGTCAGTGATTCAATCAAACGCTGCGTGGCGTTCAGTTCCAGGTCAGTCAGCGCGAGGGGAATTTCGCCGAGGTTTGGATGAGTGAACGTGTGGTTCCCAATCTCGTGTCCTTCGTTCATCATGCGACGAATGAGATCGGGATAGGCCTGCCCATTCTTCCCGATCACGAAAAACGTGGCGGGCACATTCTCTCGTTTCAGGATGTCCAGAATCGGTCCCGTCCATTTCGGATCAGGACCATCGTCAAACGTCAGCGCGATCAGTCCCGGGTGATCGCCCGTGCGCTGAATGACATAGGAAGACGGAAGGTTGTTCTTGTCGTAGGTTTCGTCGGTAATGTAGCGGCTGGCGGGATCCACTTTTAGATCGCGCGTGCCGTCATGTGGCCGCGACACAACCTGTAGCAATTCGCCCGAGCCTTGAAAGTCAACCTCGTATCCGTAAACGATGCGCCGCAACGCTTCAGGCGAATTATTCTGCGATCCGAAGACTGACCAGATCGATGGGTCTTCGGAACCCAGTCGCCAGAGAGCGAAACCCGCCGGGTTGTAGCCGCTGGCTGCGCGCATTTGGTTATAGGCGGTTACGCCGTCAAGAAACCAGACCGTGTGGTGGGTTTCGTCCTCTTCGTCATACTCGAAATGCGGATTTTTCTTGTCCGCGTCGAAGGTGATTTGCGCTTCGGAATCACGAGCCGAGATCATCGCCTCCTGAACGGTGACTTCTTTGGCGACTTGTTTTCCCTCGGTCCAGTCATACCCGTAGTTGCCGATTGCAATTATGGTCTTTGCGGGATCGAGTTCCTTCATCCGCGTGATCAGATTGCTTTCAAACCAAGCCTGGCTGGCAACCGGGCCAATGTCTTTACTTGTGGACCAGTGTTCGTCGTAAGCCATCAACATCAGATAGTCGGTGGCGGCGGCGTACTCCGGGTAGTTCCAGACTTTCTCGTCGAAGGGAAGCGCTTGCAGGACCATCCAGCCTTTGGGCTGGAAAGCCGCGTGCAGTTGCTGCATGAAGCGCAGAATATTCGGCTGCGCGGCGTCAGGCGCATCTTCGAAGTCGATACACACGCCGCCAAATTTATTCTGTTCGACAAACGCTGAGAGGGCATCGATGAGCTTCAAGCGAGCAGCATCGTCAATTACCGAGCGCGCGAGGAGATTCGGATCCCAAGTCTCATCAATCAGATTCTGCACCATCGGCACGATGCGAATCTGTGGCCGGGTCTGGCGGATCAGGTTGAGCGCCGGCACGTCCATCTCGATGGCAATCGGACTAGCGCCATCCTGCAAATGGACCCACTGCGGCACAACCCAGTCAAGGTGATCCAAATTTCGCTTCAACGACGCGTAGCTCGATTCATCCCAATTAATGTAGAAACCGATCGCGATCGGTTTGTTTTTGGGAATTGCTGGCGGCGGAATTGACGGTGGCGGCTCGATCGCCATCTGCTGCGGCTTCTGCGACGCCGGCACACGCTTTGTCTTTTCGCGCGCATGTTGTAATTCGGCCTGAGCTTTCTTGAGCTTTAGATCGGGCGGAGTGATCGGCAGAGCCGGCAGCTTTGGCTTCAGATCTTGCGCCCGCGGCAGACCGGCGACCGGACGCAGATTGAAACTGGGCAGCGTCGGATTAGTCAGCACGCTCGCAATAAAAACCGCCGCCACTGCAGTCACGACGACCGCGAGCGCCAGGTACGTGCGGCGCACTCGTCGCCAACGCCGGCCGGCTGGATCATAAAAGACTGGTGTTTCGGGGGCTGCCAAGTATTGCTCCAAATCTCTGAGTCGTCTAGCTGGGCCTTTCTGTCTCCGTCAACCTTGAAGCGTCGGGCCAGGCAAACGCTTTTGATGTTCTATCGGTGCGATCCGTTTGACCGAGACGCCGTCGAACGAAAGTAGAGCGGCCGGAATCGGCGGGCGCAGCGCAAGTGCCGGGCGTGCTGTAATCTTTCACTAAGCGTCTTTGTGGGTCAAGTGGCCGCAAACAAAAACGCACTTTTATTGCGACGCGAACCACGATAACGCCCGGCAAAGAGAAAAGCCGCTCGCAACGGGGCGAGCGGCTCTCCGGTGAACTGTTTGGATTGGCCTGTGGGCTTACTGCGCAACTTCCTGGAAGGAGGTCCGAGCAGTGAGACAACTAAACCGTAATCCCAACAAGATCAGATTAAAGTTTAGAGGTCAGGCCTCAGCCACCTCACTGTGATTAGAACTCATATATTTTTGATCACCTCCTTTCCAGCGTTGTGCGGATAATAAGAGACAAATGAGGAGGCGTCAATAAAAATGTTGGGGCGGAAGCCCGACCGTGAGGGAGGGCGTCACAACGTCACAACGTGCGAGGGGAAACGCGCCCTCCCTGACGGTCGGGCTTCTGCCCCGACTACGCGACTACGCGCCAGAATGCCAGGCTGCCGGATGTGTAAACCTTCCACGGGTGCTCGGTACCGAAGAAGTAAGCCAATTCGCGATAATCGTCGCAATCATGAATAACAAAGTCGGCGAGCTTACCCGACTCGAGCGAACCGATGTGATCGCCGCGCCCGAGACTGTACGCTGCGTTTACCGTAGCCGCAGTGATTGATTCCGCCGGCGTCATCTTCATCTGCGTCGAAGCGAGCGAAAGCACCATTGGCATCGAAGTCGTCGGCGACGAGCCGGGATTGAAATCCGTTGCGAGCACTACAGCAAGTCCGGCGTCGATCATTTCGCGCGCGGCTGGATATTTCGAAGAGCCAAGCGCGTAGACCGAAGCGGGCAGCAGCACCGGCTGAACTCCGGCGGATTTCAAGGCGGCGATTCCGGCTGCGTCAGTGTGTTCGAGATGATCGGCGGTCACCGTTCCCAGTTCCGCGGCGAGTTGTGCGCCGCCGGAAAGAGAAAGCTGGTCGGCGTGAATGCGCAATCCCATTCCGTGACAACGCGCCGCCGAAAGGACCTTCCAGGATTCGTCCGTTGTGAAAACTTTTTCCTCACAAAACACATCGCAATACTCCGCGAGTTTCTCTTCCGCAACGCGCGGCAACATCTCTTCAATCACCAGCGACACATATTGCTCGCGGCGCGAGCGATACTCTTCCGGAATTTCGTGCGCACCGAGAAATGTCGGAACGTACCTGAGCGATGTCTCCTGATCCAATCGATTGATCGCGCGAAGCATTTTCAGTTCGTCTTCAACTGAAAGTCCGTAGCCGGATTTTGCTTCGACGGTGGTGGTCCCATTTCGCAGAAACCAATTCGCGTAACGCTTTCCTGCCGACACCAGCTCATCGAGCGTTGCCGCGCGCGTCGCGCGAACTGTTGATTGAATGCCGCCGCCGCGCGCGGCAATTTCCTGATACTTCGCGCCGCTCGCCCGTTCTTCAAGTTCATTTGCGCGCGTGCCGGCAAAAACGGGATGCGTATGCGCATCGACGAAGCCGGGCATTACGATGCGCCCGCCGGCGTCGATTACTTCGCAGTCTTGATCGATCAGCGGTTCGATCTCTTCGCGTTTGCCAACCCGTTCGATTTTGTCGCCGCGCACGAGCATCGCGCCGTCGAAGATGAAAGCCAGCTCGCGCAGTTCTGCTCCCACGCGCGGTTGCGCCGGGCCGCGCAGCGTTACCAGTTGCGAACAGTTGACGACTGCAACCGACTTGTTCATGACTCGAGATTGATAAGTGACCGGTGCACCGCCGGTTGAAAGTCCTGATGGTCGGGAATGTTAGGTTAAACCAGGAGGGCGGGCAGACAGTTAACGAACAAGCTCTTGGTCGCGCAAACGCCGCGAAAGAACATTGAGATTGGAATCCATTTGATTCGTAATATCCAATATCTCGACGCCCACAATGCTGTTTCCTTCATAAAGCGCGATGACACCCTCCTCAAAGCTCTCGACAATCGAACCAGGATCGACAGGCTCGCCAAAACGGATACAGAGAATGTCTACGTCGTCCTGATATTGGAGCGCCATCGGCATATCCGGCAATTGCACACGCTCGCGAGCCAGGCTCAAAAGATAATCGTCCCGCTGAGAAATTGACTTGCTCAACTCTGCCATAGAATTCTCGCTTTGTCCCTCGCGTTGCGAATCGCCGCGGTGATCACGAAGCCATCTTGACCACTAAGTTCTCTGTAGAAGACGTGCAGATACGCCTTGTGTCCCAGGGCCACCAAGGCGATCAGACTGCCGCGCCGTCCTTGCAGAATATACTCCGGGTTCTCGATCGCTTCAAGAATCAACGCGTAATCGTTGTAAGAGAACTCAGCATGGCCATC
Source organism: Pyrinomonadaceae bacterium (assembly GCA_041492185.1). Lineage (GTDB taxonomy): Bacteria > Acidobacteriota > Blastocatellia > Pyrinomonadales > Pyrinomonadaceae > JAOAPY01. The sequence continues at coordinate 8,393 of JBGPWL010000015.1, forward strand.
AAGGATGTGTTCCCAACGCTCGTCAGTTAGGCGTATTGGTACGGCGTTGACGGAAACAGCAACCCCGAGAATCACTGAGGGCGGCACTCCTTGACGGCCTTACTTCATATACTTATCCAAAAACTCAACGATCTGCGGATACATACGCAACCGGTTGTTCAGCTTCACAAAGCCGTGGCCTTCGTCTTCGAAGAGAATGTATTCAACCGGATGGTTTCGATCTCTCAGTGCTTTGACGATCTGTTCCGACTCGGTATAAGGCACGCGCGGATCGTTGCGTCCTTGCAAAACAAACAGCGGCGCTTTGATGCGATCGACTTTGTAGATGGGTGAGATTGATTTTAGAAAATCGAGATCCTTTTCGAGCGTGCCATATTCGCGTTCGCGCAATTTGCGGCGATAGCCGGACGTGCGTTTGAGGTTGGTCTCAAAGTTAGCGATGCCAAACATCTCAACCGCCGCTGACCAGATGTCGGGAAAAAGCGTGATCGCTCCCAACACCATGTAGCCGCCATAGGAACCGCCCATCACCGCAATACGTTTTGGATCGGCGCCGCCTTCGGTCTTCAACCATGCAACGGCGGCGGCCAGATCTCTCACCGAATCCTCTCGTTTGTACACATCGTCAAGATGCGTGAAGGTTTTGCCGTAACCGGTCGAGCCGCGCACATTGGGAGCGAGGATCGCGTAACCGCGCGAGAGAAAATACTGATCGACGCCGCTGAATGTCGGCAGCGCCTGGCCTTCAGGACCGCCGTGAACGCTGACGATGACGGGTACGGAGCTGCCCCTTGTTTCGGCGGTAACCATCGAGCCGCGCATTGGTGGAAGCGTGCCGTTATAGGTTATGAAGTTCACCCGCGTCACCTGCGGCCGGTAGTACCACGCCGGAATCACTTTTCCATCAAACGTTTTGTAGTGAATCAGCTCCGGTTCAATGAACGAGGCTTGCGGAATGCCTGCGCGCGAGCTGTGCGTTACCTGATTCAATGTTCGATTAGCCAGATCGTAGATCCACACATCCGGATTAAAACGCGCGCCATTAAAAACCAGCGCAAGCTTCTGGCCGTCGTGCGAAAAACTCAGACCGCTGACAACACCTTTGCCGGGAAGTTTGATCGGCGGCGCTTTCGGACCGACCACCGTGATCAAAGGCTTGCCGTCTGTCTCAAGGGTTCGCACGTAAAGCTCGCTGAAACCGTCGCGATTGATCGTATAAGCGAGCATGCCACCGTTGGGCGAGGTCTGAACCGATTCAACATCCCACTGCGATTCGTCGACTACCTCCTCGACTTTCTTTGTCTCCAGATTCATTTCGAGCAGTGCTTGAAACTCGCGGCCATTGTCCGTGGTCAGCAAAACCGAATGACCATTCGGCAGGCAATGCGCGTTGCCAAACTCTGCCGCACCCTCGTGCGGCGTCAGATGCTTCGGTTGTTTAGTCGCAATGTCGACGAGATAGAGATCGTTGTCGAGACTGAGTTGCTCGTTACTGTGCGAGACGATGAGTTGCCGATCCTGCGTGGACCACGTCACCGGCTCATTCGAACCGTCCTGCTGATAGACGAGCTCCTCGCGCCCGCTCGCCACCTCCATCACGTACACATCAAAGAAGTCTTTGTTGCGTTTGTTCGAGGCGTAGGCAATCCGTTTGCTGTCATGCGACCAACCGCCAAAGTTATGCCGCACTTTCGGATCGTTGGTTAATACGCGAATCTGCGAGCCGTCGGGCGACAGCCAGTAAAGTTGCGAGTTCTCATCGCCGCCGATTGCTTTTGCGAAGATCAAACCAGAGCCGTCGGGCGACCAGCGCACAAAATCGATTCGGTCGGGATAGAAAGTCATCTGCTCGGGCCAGCCGCCGCTCGCGCTAACCATCCATACTTGCGGCGTGCCCGTGATGTTCGTGAGAAACGCCAGTCGATCACCCGCGGGAGAAAGCGCAGGCGCCGTCGCGGAGCGGATGTTGAGATAGCGCTCGATGCCGTAAGTTTCGCGGGCGTCCGAAGTATGCGCCTTCGCAATACCGCCGAAGAATTGACCTACGATCAAGGCGCAGGACGTCAGCAGGCAGATCTTCATTCTCATACAAAAGGTCTCCCAGTCTTTGAAAAAAAAGAGCGCGAGTTCTGATCAGTCTTCTTTGTACAACGCAGCGCCAACAATCGCAGCCAGGAAATACTCAACGATTTCCCAGCCAAGCACGATCGCTATCAGGTTAGCCGGCACCATTCCCAGTCCGGCCGCAATGACGTTTTGATAAACCACGACGCCGAACCAGGTGAACAAGGCGGCGATGATTGCCGTCTTGGGACCAGGTCCGAACCGCGGTCTGATCGCGGCGTAGCCCAGGATCATCACGATGCCAAGCACAAAAGTAATCGCCACGGCGATCACCATGAATTTCGTGCCCGGCTCTTGAAAGCCGCACCGCTTAAAAAAATCCAGCATTTCTTTGTGCAGAACTATGCCGTTCAGCACCCACTCGCCGAGGTTCAATATCAATCCTGCTACCAAACCGCCGAGCAGGACACGTCCCATATTGATCTTGCCCATGTCTGTCTCCTTTTGGGGGGTTGAATCTGGGTCCAGAGCGGTCAGATGATTATCACAGGATTGAGCGGAAGGCCAAGCTTTCCGGCGTTAGGAACTTAGTTTTTCCGTCGCAGCGCGTAGAGCGCCAACCCGATCGAGTTGGCGATAACAACCACGCTGATTATTTTTGCAGCAAACCGCAGCCGGCTTTCCACGTTGATGATCGGCACGATAGTAAATCCAATGTAGATTAGCGACACCAGAAAGCCCGATGCGCACGCAGCTTTCAACCAAACGGGCGCCGGCACGCCAAGGGCTTTCATTCCAAACAGCGGGATCGCAAACAAGACCAGGTAAGTGGCCGCATAAAAAACTCCGCCGGCGTTATCCAACAGTTGAAATGCTTCCTGCGCGCCGACGCCGACGAGACTGGCGAGTCCGAGCACCAGCGTCACTGCGCCGACAAACAGAATTGAATTTACGGGCGTCTTGTATTTCGCATGCAGACGCGTGAACCAACTCGGCAGCAGGTTGTCCCAACCCGCCACCAACGGCAACCGCGTGTTTCCGGCAAAGTAGATGCTCATCAGCGCAATCTGACGAACGACGACACCGAGAATGGCAATTGAAACCACCTTGCCGACCCAGCCAAACGATCCGAAGCCCAGCGAGAGCACCTGCGGGATCGGGCTGATGAGATCGACATTGTTCGGCGAAACAAAAGCCAGCACTGAACTGGTTCCCAGAATGAACATCACTGCGATGATCGGCGCCGAGATGATCACCGAGCGGCCTATGTTGCGCGCCGGCGCGCGTGACTCACCCGCCAGAATCGCGACGTATTCGAAACCCGTGAGCGCCCCGAGGGCCAGCTTGCTAAACACATTCACGTTGTAGGCTGATAAGTGTGGGACCTTGATCGCGAAAGGATGATACTCGCCAATCGTGCCGAGCACGAGACTGAAAAGCGGGAGCAGAATCAACGCCGCAAAAGTGAGCATCAGCATCAAGCCGCCGGCGTTGTGGATCCATTTTCCCAAGCCCAGTCCGCGCGTCGCTGCCGCTATCATTCCAAACACCAGCGCGCAACTAACGATCGTGATCAGCCATTTGCTTTCCTTCATCCAGACTGCGCCCGGTCCGATCGCGTAAGAGATATTCGTGGTTACCACCAGGCCGATGCCTGCCAGAATTGAAATGGCAAAGACCCAAAGATTCCAGCCAACCATGAACGCCACGAAATCGCCAAAGGCCAGCTTGGCCCACTGATACAAGCCGCCTTCCAGCGGGATGAGCTTGTTAAGAAAGATGACGGCGGCGGCAAGTGGCAAATAAAAAGTGACGATGGCCAGCAGCCAGAAGACATTTTGTTCTTGACCGAGTTTGGCGGCATGGCCCACCCAGATGGTGCCTACGACGAAAACGACCTGCGTGAGGACAAGATCGAAGAGGCCGAGTTCTTTCTTGAGGACAGCGCTGTGCGCTTCGACTTCGCGCTCTAGTTCAGCGAGATGTGACCCGCCGATTTGATTTTCGGTTTGAGCCATCGCTTGACGGTGTGGCCGCTCAACCAGCCCGCGCAAGCGGGCGGCATCTCCATCCCCGGGCTCACGTCTGGGGCTATTACATTCCGCTACTTCGGAGCTTAATTACGCTGACGAACTATGATCGTGAACAATCCTCCAACCTGCCTTCGTTTTGCGAAACAGCAAGGTGAACGTTCCGTGCGGATCGTCATTCGCCCGCTTCAAATGCCAGCGGCCCAACACCAAAGCCGCATCTTTGCTCAGCACTGTGATTTCAAGATCTGAAAACGTCAGCACGCCCATCTTCTCGCGCGTGTTGTAGCGTTTCTTGTACTGATCAAGCACGGTTTGCCAGCCGCGACTGATGCTGTCGCCGCCAACAAATTCCGTGTCCGGCGAACGATCGTAACCATCCATGTAGCCTTCGATATCGCCGCGATTCCAGGCCGCGGCTTGCGCATCGAGTACGGCGCGAATGGCCGATTCGGTTTTCGAATTTGGTCCGGATGACGAACTGGCCCATGCGTGGGCTTGAAACATTAACGCGGCTGAACAGATGACGAGACCAAAAACGAAGCGACGAGGAAACGTTAAGCTGATTCTCACTTGGTTGTAGCCTTCACTCTTCTGGCTCCGTTAGGAGCCGAATGTTTATAGCAATTGCCTCAGACTCGAGTTGATCGCGCGGTCAGGCGCGGCATGTATAGCATGCCGCGCCCTACCGCGCTAGGTTTTTGAAGACGAGGGCGTTCTATAAATATTTCGTCCCTGACGGGACTGCTCGAGAAGTTTCTCTCAGTGGGCGACTAGCCACGCCCGCACATCATCGCGCATCGCCGGTACGATCTCGTGACCTGCATCGTAACTTTTAACCTCAACCTCGCGGGCGCGCAGCCGCAAGCGTTCGCCATAATCGGCGACGCGCGCAGGCGGATAGAACTCATCGCGCGTTCCGGAAAGATAGAACACTGCGGCGTCAGTCGGTTTGTAGCTTTCGCTTGTCTCCCAATCGCCGGGCAGGCCGCCGCAAATCCCAACGACGCCGCGCAAGCGATCCGGATGCGTGAAAGCGAAGCGAAAATTGAGCGCGCACGTTTGCGAAAAACCAAGCAGAAAGATTTGATTCTCGTCCGCGACGCCTTCCGCAACGAGCGTGGAAATCAAATCGAGCAACGCGCGGTGGTGCAATTCAACCGATTCTTCCGGGCGAAAGTTTGTCAGCCAGCCAAAGCCGAAACGCAGCGGCCCGTCCGGCTCTCGCGGCTCTTTTATGTGTTGGTGAAATCCCTGCAAGGAAGCAATCGCGAAATTCGCAGGCGCGATCATTTGTGCCTCGCGCATCATTTGCCGCTTGCTGGCGCCATAACCATGCAGCGCAATCAGCAGCGGCGCCGGACGTGCCTCAGGCGCGTGAAGATCGTAATAGAGTTTGATCTCGGCTGTTAGCGTGCGATCGATTTGCATAATTTCCGCGTTTGAGTCCGTCATTTCGCTCGTCTCTGAATAGTAAGATCAATAGTTGAAGAGCCCATGGGCTTATAGCCTACTTTGCATTCGTGCCAGATGGAAGCTACGATGCTCCGGCGCGAACTATTCAAAGCAACTAGAACTTGAGTGAGGTAAGGCTGATGAAATTCCCTGGCGGATTGAACATTCAACAGATGATGAAGCAGGCGCAGGCGATGCAGGAGAAGATGCAGCGCGAGATGGAAGAGCTGCGCGTCGAAGCTTCGGCCGGCGGCGGCGTGGTCACGGTGCAGATGAAAGGCAATCACGAAATCGTTGCGCTGAAGATCGATCCGGAAGCCGTCAAGGAAGGCGACGTCGAGATGTTGCAGGACCTGATCGTCGCCGCCAGCAACGAAGCCAACCGCAAAGTTGATGAAGCGATGAAAGGTAAGATTGGCGGGATGCTGCCACCGGGATTAGGCGGGCTATTGGGATAGTTAGTCATTTTGAACTTTGGCCTTTGATCTTTGGTCTTTGACAGTTCTGACCAAAGATCAAAGTTCAAAGACCCAAGAACAAGATGCTGGAATACGCTGAACCAGTTACAAAACTAATCGACGAATTCAAACGTCTGCCGAGCATCGGTCAGAAGTCTGCGCAGCGGCTGGCATTTCACATCCTGCGCATGAATCAGAGCGATGTCGAGCGGCTTGCTTCGGCGATGCTCGAAGTTAAGCAGCGCATCATATTCTGCTCCATCTGTAACAATCTCACCGAAGTTGATCCATGCCGCTTTTGCACTTCAACGAACAGAGATCGCTCGGTAATTTGCGTGGTCGAGGAACCGCACAGTCTCGTCGCCGTCGAGAAGACGCGCAGCTACAAAGGCGTCTATCACATTTTGCACGGCAGCCTGTCGCCAATGCGCCACATTGGACCAAACGAGTTGCACCTGGCAAATCTCCTGCCGCGCTTGAAGCCGGAAAATAACGAAGGCGTGCAAGTAAGCGAAGTGATTCTCGCGACCAATCCCACCACCGAAGGCGAAGCCACCGCCAACTACATCAGCCGTCTGTTGAAACCGCTCGGCATTCGCACGACGCGTATCGCGATGGGCATGCCGGTCGGCAGCGATCTCGAATATGTCGATGAAGTAACGATGGACAAGGCGCTCGCGAATCGTCACGAGATCTGACCAAAGCAGTATCAAATAGACCGACCGCATGGTCAGTGATAACCGACAGCCATCTTTGACGAGCGTTTTGGCCCAGATTGTCCGCTACTGGACCGGACTCTTGACCTCACGCCCAGCTTGCGAGCGTTGATCACACTAGTGTAAAAGGAAGTTTCGTTGTGCTTTCAATCAACTAGCAGGTTATAATGGCGGGCGTGAATTAGTGACACGGTCGCAAAGGAGATAAGACGATGTTACGAATCGGACGGCCAGACCCACCAGAGTCACAAGAGTCGCAAGAGTCGTTGAAAGCTGAGGTTGGGGAACTCCTGGCCTCGCATGGTGAATTGCCAGAACAGTTTGGTGAACAGCAGGCTGTGCTAAAGAGAAACGTAGATATCTCACTTGAAAGCGAAGAGCTTGAGCTCCTAAGCGCCAAGATGGCAGAAGTACTCACACAGGCAGCACTTGCACATGAGCGGATAGTAAAAGACCAAGGTGAGATCGAGTTGCTTAAAACGGAGACGCGCGCGCTGTTAACGCGGTTGCGCGCTGCATGAAACCTTTGAGTTGGATCGCAGACCTCTGGAAAATCCTTGAAACTGTCGCCACTCTGACCAAAGAGGTCGAGCGCGCGAACAGCGAAATCAAAGAACTGCGCAGGGATGTGAACACCCTCACGCTTACCGTTAGCCAATTAAGAACAGACCTCGCGCACGAGACAGTGACCACAGAGCTCGTGCTCGATAATTACAAAAACGACATAGATCACGTGAAAGAAAGCATCGCGGGAAAGTTTGACGTCCTCACGACGAGATTAGACCTAAAGATTTCGGATTTCGAACGTCGCTTTCCCACCATGTTGCCGGAAGCGAAAAAGCGCCGTGCCTTAAAAGGCAAGTCCGACGAAGGACCGGATTGAAGGATCGCGTGTGTCAGAACTCGGTCCCTAAAACCGCACGTGCTCAACCGCCGCACTGTCCTTACAATCGACGCACGAGTCTCCGTCGTCGTAGAAGTGTGCGTCAAACTCCACCAGTGACTTAATCGGAATATCGCCAAGATGATCCGGCGCAGAAGTGAAACGAACAATCGCGCCGCAGCCGATGATGTTCGCGCCCAGCTCTTTGACGAGCGCCACCGTTTCCTCAATCGCCTGTCCGCTGCGGATGATGTCGTCGACGATGATGCAAGGGTGCATGTCTCCCTGGTTCACGTATTGACGAAACATGCGCTGGCCATTTTCCTGCTCGGCCCAGTAGATCTGTTGGGCGCTCAGCGCGTCACGCACGCCAAACGCGACCGGAATTCCGCCCGAGCTGGGACTGACGATTGCTACTTTCGGCAACTGGCTCGAGATGTCGCGCTCAAGGCGAAACTTTCGGCTGAGCGCCACGGCCAAAACCTTTGCCGTGTCGTAATAACGAAACGCCAGCGGCATTTGAAAGTAGTGCGGGGAGTGTTTGCCGGTGGGATAAACAAAATGGCCCTCGCGAAAGGCGCCGCTTCGTTGTAGCATTTGCATTACGGAATCCGACGAAGGAATCAGGTCTACCATTTCTCGATCTCCTGCCAAATGAAAGGATGAAGGATGAAGGCGGAAGGATGAAAAGCTAAGACGCGGTTACATCGTTCTTCATCTTTCATACTGCATCCTTTGAATAACGCGCCCAGCATACATCATTCAGGGCTCTTTGCTCTATCAGCGAGCGCGCGAATGATCAACCGACGCTGATCGTCCGCCAACGTTTCAGGCAAAGCGTCGAGCGGAAACCACGCGGCATTTTTCACTTCGAGACTGCGCGGCCGGGCTTCGCCTTTCGCGCGACAACGAAAAACAATCTCGATGTGCTTCGGTCTTCGGAGTGTTCGGACGAAAGCGATTTCGATATGCTCGAGTTCAAGCCCAACTTCTTCGTGCAATTCTCGTCGCAACGCCGCTTCCGGTTGTTCATCCGTCGCGAGGAAACCGCCGGGAATACCCCAGCCGCTGCCTGCGCGAAAGACATGCTCAAGCAGCAGCACCCGATCCTGATCGTCGATGATTACAGCCCCTGCCGTAACCGTGAATCTTGTCTGGCTAAAGCGCGACAAGAAACGACGGATGCCGGCAGGTGTGCGACGGAACATAGCAGCGAGAAAGTCTTTCAGCATTTCTCGGGGAGCTTAACACACGCGCTGTCCGACAAACTTCAGTTTGCCGTTCCTGTTCACCACGGACACGTATTGGCCAACGGAAGGTCAGCTAGCAATCCTTAGCGACAAGCTGAAGTTTGTCGGACAGCTAGTTCCTTCATTGACGCGCCTTTCCCAGTCTCTGTAAGATTCGCCTATCGCTCGAACGGAAAAGCGCTCCGAGATCAAGGTGAACATGTCCGCAAACGTCTCCGACAAAAATGTGAACGAACCAGCCGCTGCGGCAACGGCAGTACCGAAGCGGATCACAAACGCGCAGACCGTCTGCAACCAGAAGAACGAAAAGGGCAAACTCTGCAACGGTCACTTGAAACAATTGCGCACGGCCGGCGAGCCCGCCGAAGTGCATCTGCGCGGCGACGACGTGCTCTCCAAATGCCAGACGTGCGGCACGTTCTACATGGGCCCGCCGCTGGGCCACGTTCGCGATCCCCAAAAGCAGAGTCGATTCGTCGAGGCTGAGTTGACAGCATTACTGCAAGCCGCCGGCGGCACGATGCCGGTGATTAAGAAAAATGAAAAAGGTGTGTACGTTCTCGCGGAAGTCAGCGCGGAACACGGTCACGCGGCACCCAAGCCGACACCTGCCGACAAGCCCGCTCCTGCCGCGACCGCTACGCCCGCGCCCGCCGCTCCCCAACAACCGACTGCCGTGAAAGCTCCCGCTACTCCAGCGGCTACCGCCCCGGCGCCTGCTGCCAAGCCGGCGGAACATAAAGCGGGCGCAGAGCCGAATCGCGAACTGTTCAAACGATCGACTTACAGCGGCGTCGCGGATACTGGACCGGTGCCCGGCGAAACTTTTGATCAGAAGGTGGCGCGATTGAAAGCTGTTTCCGCAGCAGCAAAACGACGCGCAGAGGAAAGTGGTGGGGAAGTAGCGCCGACGAGAGAGACTGCGCCAGCACCGACTGCAACAACGCCTGACGAGTCTGCGGTCGAAGCGACACCAGTTACACCAATTGACACGCCCGCAGCCGCGCCGGTTGCCGAAGCTGCGCCGGCGCCATCACGGGCCGCCACCGCACACAAACCCACCGGCCAGGCCGACCGAACCTTGATGAAACGATCAACTTACTGTGGTGTCGTTGATACAGGACCGGTGCCCGGCGAGACTTTCGAACAGAAGGTGGCACGCCTGGCGAAGGTTGCCGCCGCCGCCAAGCAACGCGCGGACGAAGGTGGTGCGCATTGATTCTTCCGTCCACATGAACGCGTTATTGATCAACGCACGATCCACGAAATTACACTAAATTCCGCGAAAGTACTCGAACTAATTCGTTCTTTTTTCGTGTGCGTTCGTGGATCGTATTTGCGACGATGTCTGCTAGTGCTCGCGCACCGCCAACCCTTCGCGCGCGACTTTCCAATCAAGCACTCTGGCGCCTTCTTCCGCGGCGAGGGCGCGTTCGACGTCTGACTTTCTTCCCTCGTTGCAGAGGAACGCGATGCAACCGCCGCCGCCTGCGCCGCAAACCTTTGCGCCGACTGCTCCGTGGGCCATCGCCTTTTCCATCAACAGGTCCATCTGCGGCGTAGTGATCGTGGGCGCGAGTTGTTTCCGATTCGGATAAGCGAGACGCATCGACGCTGCCATCGCGTCCCAATCGCTCGCCAGCAACGCTTCCCGCATGCGTGAGGCTGAATCGCGGATGCCTTCGAACATTTGAAAGAGTTCCGGATCGCCGTCGATGTGGCGTTTGAAAATTTCCCAATTATTAATTCCCGAAAGCCGCGGCTCGCCCGTGTAGCAAATCGCTATGCGCCGCTCCAGTTCATCGACGTTGACGTCCAGCGCCTCGCGCTCAATGCCATCCCCGCGAAAATGGACGCACGATACCGCACCGTAGAGCGCGGAGTAGTAATCCTGAAAACCTGCCGGCACCTTGATGACCGTCGTCTCGACATTGGCGGCCACAATGACAAATTTTTTCTCGCTGTAGCGATTGCCAACAAGACGATTCAGGGCGCCGACGCAGGCGATGTCGAGCGCGGACGAGCCGGCGAGACCCGCGCCCGCGGGAACTTCACTCTCAGCGATCAGATGAAAACCGATGGTTGGCCTAAAGAAGTGCACCAACTTTGCGATCAACTCGAGCCGCTCTTCGTAAAACAGTTCGTCAATACGACTCAAGCTGGTTTCGTACCGCACTTTCAGATCGCGCGACTCGAGAATGATGCGATCGTCGTCGCGCGTCTCGATGCGGCAATGCGCGCGCAGTGAAAGCGCAAAGTTAACGGTGGTCGCCCCCGGATGAAAGAGATACAGCGGCCAGATGTCGATAGTTCCGCCGGCCAGATCAACGCGCGTAGGAGCAGATGATTCGATTATCATTTTGATTTTCTCAGATGTGATTTGCGCATGCGATTCGATTACGTCTTGGTTTGTATTTCGATGCTGAATTTCTAACAGAGCCCGGGAGCGATCTCAAATTTCAAATCTGAGATCTGAAAATCTGAAATCCGCAATTCGAAATCCGAAATTCTTTCACTCTCCCTCAGCCTTGTCGCTCTTCGAATCAGTTCGTTTCTGATCCGACTTGCGGCGCCGCGGATGTTGGCCTTTGAACGGAATTCGCTCCTGAAATTCATGAGTCAGTTCCTGTAGTTTTTCGGCCGCAGCATGCTCAAGTTCCTGCAAACGCTCGGGGTCAGCCTCTTCAACTTTCTTCGAAAGCCAGAAGCGTTCGGCAAGATAGAACCCGGTGATGCCGACGACAACGATCACCAAGAGCACTTTGCCTAACTTTTGAAAGTCACCAATGATGCCCGTAATCGCGCCACTAAAAAAATAACCGGCGCCGCTCAAAATACTGACCCAGATAAAACAGCTCCCTAACGAGAGCAACAGGAACCGCACGTAGGGCATGCGCCCAACGCCATAAAAAATGCACGACGCCCAGCGCAAGCCGTAAATGTACTTCGAGAGAAGAAACGAAAGCGCCCCAAACTTTTCCGTCAGTCTTCCGATGCGCGGCGTCGCTGCGCGATAAAAGCGTAGATTGCGAACGCCCTTGCCAAAGCCGCGGCCCGCCAGGTAAGCGGCGTTGTCGCTCGCGACGCCGCCGAGCGTGCCCCACAACAGCACGCGCGCAAAACTGTAATCACCAAAAAAATAACTGTGCGCCAGCACGCCGGCCAGCAGGAGCGTGAGGTCTCCCTCGATCATCACCAGGAGAAAAACGGCGTAGAGTCCATAGCGGCCGATGAGGTCGTAAAGAAAGTCGAGACTGTGCATTGCGAAAAAATGAACTTTGTACTTTGTTCGTTGTGCTTTGCTGATGCTTCGAGGAAACCAGAATAACAACACAAGGAACAAAGAACGAAGTTCAAAGGTACAAAGGACCAGCTGTCAATTCGATTCTTCCTCTGGTGGCGGCTTCACGACCAGAACCGGGCACGGCGCGTGACGGACAACCGCTTCAGCGGTGGAACCGAAGATTATGCGGCCCAGTCCCGTGCGGCCATGCGACGAGATAACTACCAGATCGACCTTTTGTTCTTTAGCGACTCGTACAATTTCCGCTGCCGCCTCGCCATGCACGATCAATTCTTCGACGTCGAGTCCGGCGCACTCCTCACACTCGGCGATCTTTGGCAATTCACGTTCGGCCGAATCCTCGAGTTGCTCGCTGATGTCCGCAATCGGCAATGGCTCCGTCATGCCCGTGTAGCCCACCGTTGGCACGATGGGTTCGATGACGTGCACGCAGACGATCCGCGCGCCAAAGGTACGCGCGAGCGAGGCCGCATACGACAGCGCGTAGTTGCCGCACTCGCTGAAATCTGTTGGGAACAGTATCGTGCGAATTTGCATAATAACAATTCGATCTTTGTACTTTGGATTCTGTTCTTTGTGAACCGTACGCCGACCCTATCGCACCATTTACCGGCCCACAAAGGACAAAGCACAAAGTTCAAAGCACAAAGCTCGCCTCCGTCCTAAAATCCGGCTGCATTTTACACACAGCGCCTTCTGTTTGACAGCCCCAGACCCGTTGATTATGCTTCGCTCGGTTAGTTTCTCGAAGCCAGGTGGCTGGATCCGCAAAATGACCAACTCCCCTTCATCAACACCGCAATTTATCGGCATCGATCTCTCCGGCTTGGAAATGCGCGCGGCCTTAGTGGGCGACGACGGTAAGTTGATCGAGCACCGCGAGGCCACCATCGAGCACGAGCGCGTGGTTGAGCAGGTGGCCCAGGTCGTATCTGAACTGCGCGGAGCGTCGTCCAAAATTGCCGCGGTCGGCGTGGCCATCCCAGGGCTCGTCAATCGCCAAACTGATCGAGTGTTGGCTTCCAGGCATCTGCCCGCAACCGTTCGTGACGATCTGCATTCCGAGTTGATGAAAGCAACCGGCCTCAGGTTCGAGCTGGAGAACGATGCCAATGCCGCGGCCTATGGGGAATACAAGATCGGCGCGGGCGTCGGCTGCCGCGACATGTTCTACATGTCGATCGGAGAAGGCATCGGCGGCGCGATCATTCTCGATGGCAACCTATGGACGGGCGCCTCGGGACTCGCGGGCGAGGTCGGCCACATCACTATTGATACGGAAGGAATCGAGTGCGTGTGCGGCAACACTGGATGTCTGGAAACGGTCGCTTCGGGCCCGAACATTGTGCGGCGCGCGAAAGACAGGCTTGATCGCGATTCAACTTCTTCTTTATCCAAATTGGACATGAATGCCGAGTTCAGCGTTGACGACGTGGCCCGCGAAGCAACCAATGGCGACGATTTTGCACTGATGATGATCGAACGGACCGGAAAGTACATCGGCACGGGCGTGGCCAGCGTGATTAATCTCTTGAATATCGAACGGATCGTGCTCGGTGGCGGAGTGATGGAAGCTGGCGAGCTGATTCTCAGTCCCATCATCGAGGAAGCCAAACGCCGCGCGTTTCAACCTTGCTTTGAAGCGACTCAGATTGTCGCCGGCACGCTCGGTAAAGACGCGAGCGCAATCGGCGCGGCGCTGCTGGCGCGCGATGCGGGCACGGCCGGCAACGAGTAGCGAAGACTTCGCGAGACTACTTGCCTTGATCGAACCTCATCAAACTACCCAACACAAAAGCTACTCATCGAAGCGAAATCTTTGCCGGAAAGTTGCGTTTGAAAATCGACTCTCATCTGGTAAAGTACTCGGCACCTTGTGAAATGACGTTCTAATTAAACTGGACTTCTGGTCTGCGTGTGTTCAAACGCCGGCCAAGCCGCCAGCTTGTTCAGAGATTTATTGCGCTGCGAGAGTAAGCTTTAGAAATCGATCTGAGATTTGAAATCTGAAAATTTGTAGCCGCGGCGATGCCACAGATTTTCCAACACAGTACCAACGCGTTAGCGAAGGCGACGATCTACGGCGCCGTTTTTATTATTTTGGCCGCACTCTGGGTGACCGCCGAAATCAATCGTTCCTCCTGGAACACGGGGCAGTGGGTCGAGCGCGACCAGCCGGTCCAATTCAGTCACAAACACCACGTCGGCGACGACGGCATTGATTGTCGTTACTGCCACACGGCTGTCGAAACGTCGGCGTCGGCCGGCATTCCTTCGTCCGAGGTCTGCATGAACTGTCACAAACAGATCTGGGCCGACAGTCCATATCTCGAACCGGTTCGCGCCAGCCTGCGCACGGGCAAACCGATCGAGTGGTGGCGCGTGCACGATCTGCCCGACTACGTTTATTTCAATCACAGCATTCACGTGAACAAAGGCGTCGGCTGTTCGACGTGTCATGGACGCATCGATCAGATGCCGATCACTTATCAGGCGGCGACGCTGCAGATGGAGTGGTGTCTCGAGTGTCATCGCGCGCCGGAAAGATTTGTGAGGCCGAAAGACAAAATTTTTGACATGGAATGGCGCGCTGAGAATAAGAACAAGGACGAGATTGCCGAAGCGCGCGGTTTGGTGAAGGACACGTATCACATCCAGCCGGCGAAGATACTGACCAGTTGTTCGACGTGTCACCGTTAACCTGGGAGCGCGCCTGGGAGCGCGGACATCCTGTCCGCATGAGCGCGCAGCGCGAAAAACCGCGTGAATAGAACGCAACCTTAGATGAGTAACGACCGCCACATCAATTTCAAACTCATGCGGGATCGCATTCTTGCGGCGCAGGCCGGGTCAGAACCGCCTGCGGTAGCGGGCGGTTCAGCGCTCGTATCCGACACCGTTCGCATTGCCAATCTTCAACCGCCCGCTACCGCAGGCGGTTCTGACAAAACATACTGGCGCAGCCTCGAGGAGTTGATCGACGCGCCTGAGTTTCGTGAATTCGTTGAGCGCGAATTCCCGCAACAAGCCGAAGAGTGGAACGATCCGGTCGAGCGGCGCACGTTTTTGAAGTTGATGGGCGCATCGCTGGCGCTGGCGGGCTTGAGTGGCTGCGTATATCAGCCGCCGGAAAAGATCGTTCCTTACGTCAAGCAACCAGAGGAAGAAGTCCCAGGCAAGGCGCTCTTCTTTGCAACGGCCGCAACGCTCAGCGGCATCGCGACGCCATTGCTCGCGCGCAGCAACGAAGGACGACCCACGAAAGTCGAAGGCAATCCGGATCATCCCAACAATCAAAATGGGAACAAGAACGATCGCGGCTCGAGCGCGACGGATATTTTTGCGCAGGCGTCGGTGCTCGGTCTTTACGATCCCGATCGATCACAAACGCCCTCCTTTCGCGAAGAGACGCGACCGTGGTCCACATTTGTCGCCGAGATCCGCACGCTGCTAAACGGCGACGACGGAAAAAGTGGACTGCGCGCGAAACAGGGCGCCGGCCTGCATTTTTTGACTGAGACGGTGACTTCACCGACGCTCGCCGCGCAGATGAAAGGAATTCTCGACGAGTTCAAGCAGGCTCGGTGGCATCAATACGAACCCGTCAACCGCGACAACGCCCGCGCCGGCGCGATCATGGCGTTCGGCCAGGACGTGAACACGATCTACGACTTCAGCAAAGCCGATCGCATTCTTTCGCTCGACGCGGATTTCCTTTCCTGCCAGCCCGGAATGCTTCGCTACGCTCGCGACTTTGCCACGCGCAGGCGCATCACCGAAGGCAAGAAAGACATGAGCCGGTTGTACGTCATCGAGACGACACCGACGACTACCGGCGCGAGCGCGGACCATCGCTGGTCGGTGCGGCCGAGCGAGTTACAAGCGATCGCTTTGATGATCTATAAGATAATCCTGAAGAACGCGCCGAAGGCAATGCTGGCAGATAGTAAGTTCATGGTAGTAGCTGGCTATCCCGAAATCCAGACTAGTCCGCCTCCAGCCTGGCTCACTGCTATTGTTCGCGAGCTACTCGACCGACTAATGGAGGGACCGCCGAGCATCGTTATCGCCGGTAACGAAGCGCCGCCCTTGGTCCACGTTGTGGCGCACGCGATTAACCGCGTACTCGGCAATATTAACAAGACTGTTTTCCACACAGATCCTGTCGAAGCCAGCTCCATCGATCAAACGCAGTCACTGCGCGAACTTGTTCAAGAGATCGACGCCGGCCACGTCGAACTGCTGGTCATTGTCGGCGGCAATCCCGCCTACAACACACCGGCGGATCTGAAACTCGATTTCGAGCGACTCAGGAAAGCGACCTTGCGCGTTCATCTCAGTCCTTACAAAGACGAAACGTCGGAACTCTGTCACTGGCACATTCCGGAGGCTCACTATCTCGAATCGTGGAGCGACACGCGTTCTTATGACGGCACCGCGTCGATCGTCCAGCCGCTGATCGAACCACTCTACGAAGGCAAGACTGCTCACGAGCTGCTCGCGGTGTTTTCTGATCAGTATGACCGCAAACCCTATGACATCGTTCGAGAGCACTGGCGCTATTACTGGGATAACTTCGTCGGTCCGCTTACTAGAGCCACAACCCACGGACCGCCGTTAACTACCGTACTTTCGTCATCGGCACCCACAGACTTTGAGGCGTGGTGGCGTGAATGTGTGCATGACGGTTTCGTGGACATTAAGCCGGCGATAAAGAAGATCTCACTGAAATCAGACTGGCCTAGTCAGCTTTCAAGCTCCAACACCCAACCCCCGACACCCAACACGCTTGAATTGGTTTTCCGCACGGACCCCACGATCTACGACGGGCGGTTTGCGAACAATGGGTGGTTGCAGGAGCTGCCCAAGCCGCTGACGAAGATCACCTGGGACAACGCAGCGCTTGTCAGTCCAAACACGGCGAAGCGTCTGGGGCTCGAAAAATCCGGCGCGGTCAAAGGACGTGAGGCTTACGTTGACACGATCAAGATCAATTATCAGGGACGTTCGATCGGCGCGACAGTGCCCGCATGGATCATGCCGGGCCAACCCGACGACGTGATCACGATCCATCTCGGTTACGGCCGCAAACGCGCCGGACGCGTTGGCACTGATAAAGGCTTTAGCGCTTACGACATTCGCACCGCCGACGCGCCATGGTTTGCCGGCGGCGTCCAGATCAGCAAAGACACAACTCAGGCGCTGCTCGCGACTACGCAGCTTCACTTCAACCTGGAGGACTACAAATTCAGTAAGGAAGACCGCGACATTCTGCGCGAGCAAACGCTAAAGGATTACTTGGAAGGCAAGAAAGCGGGCAAGACTGAAGAGCCGGCGCCTGACGACACGCTCTACGATCCAAAACTGTACGATTACAAAAATCAGGGCGAGAACGCGCCGAACTACGCCTGGGGCATGGCGATCGATCTAAACAATTGCGTGGGCTGCAACGCCTGCACGATCGCGTGTCAATCGGAAAACAACATTCCCATCGTCGGCAAAGAACAAGTCGTGCGCAGCCGTGAGATGCACTGGATTCGCGTCGACGCTTACTTCAAAGGCTCGGCTGAAAAACCCGAAGGCCCATTCTTTCAACCCGTGCCGTGCATGCATTGCGAGAACGCGCCGTGCGAACCGGTCTGTCCGGTGCACGCGACCGTGCACAGCGCCGAAGGCTTGAACGACATGGTCTACAACCGCTGCGTCGGCACGAAGTATTGTTCGAACAACTGTCCGTACAAAGTTCGTCGCTTCAACTTTTTCCTCTATCAGGATTGGGAGACGCCGACTTATCAATTGATGCGCAATCCGGACGTGACGGTGCGCAGCCGCGGCGTGATGGAGAAGTGCACTTACTGCGTGCAGCGCATTCAGTCGGCGAAGATCACGTCGGAGATTGAAGGACGCAGGGTCAAGGACGGCGAGATCGTGACGGCGTGTCAGGCAGTTTGTCCGACGGAGGCAATTGTCTTTGGCGACATCAACGATCCGAACAGTCGCGTCTCGAAGCTGAAAGCCGAGGAGCGAAACTATGGATTGTTATCGGAATTGAACACGCGGCCGCGGACGACTTATTTGACGGCGTTAAGAAATCCGAATCCGGAGATTAAGGAATCGTGAGGTTACAGGTGTGAGATTACAGGTGCTTAGAGTTCAAGCTTTAGCTTGGTTTTTCTGTTCCAAACAACCAACCTAAAGGTTGAACTCTAAACACCTGTAATCTCTGAACACTTTCTATTCATGCCTGACGAACAGCAAAGCGAATCGCCGATTCACGCGACTACTCCGGTAATCGAGCCGGGGCTGACGTTCGCTTCGGTGACCGACAAGATTAGCTCCATAGTCCTGAAGCGCAAGACGCCGCTATGGTGGTTCGTCGGGTTCGCGATCTCCTTCATCCTCTTTCAACTGATGATGCTGACGATCACGAACCTCGTGTTTGTCGGCATCGGGTTGTGGGGCGTGAATGTTCCGGTCGCCTGGGGCATGGATATTTTGAATTTTGTTTGGTGGATCGGAATCGGTCATGCCGGCACGCTGATCTCTGCAATCCTACTCTTGCTCAGACAGCAGTGGCGCACTTCGATCAATCGCTTCGCTGAAGCAATGACTTTGTTTGCCGTCGCTCAGGCCGGCATGTATCCCGTGATGCACCTGGGCCGTCCGTGGTTGGCGTATTGGTTGTTTCCATATCCGAACACGATGGGCATCTGGCCGCAGTTTCGCAGTCCTTTGATGTGGGACGTGTTTGCGGTTTCGACTTACGCGACGGTGTCCGCGATGTTCTGGTTCGTCGGTTTGATTCCCGACTTCGCGACGCTGCGCGATCGCACCCGCAGCAAGCCGTTTCAGATCCTCTACGGCATGCTCGCGATGGGCTGGCGCGGCTCGGCGCGCCACTGGCATCGCTACGAGATGGCGTATCTGCTGCTTGCTGGTTTGGCGACGCCGCTGGTGCTTTCGGTGCACACGATTGTTAGTTTTGATTTTTCCGCCGGCATTATTCCCGGCTGGCACGCAACGATCTTCCCGCCATACTTCGTGGCCGGCGCGATCTACGCGGGCTTCGCCATGGTGCTGCTGCTGACAATCCCACTGCGCAAGCTTTACGGTCTTGAGGGCTTCATCACCATGCGCCACGTTCACAACATGGCAAAGGTGATGCTCGCGACTGGCCTCATCGTCGGCTACGGCTATGTGATGGAAGCTTTCTTCGGCTGGTACAGCGGCAACAGATATGAGCGCTACATGATCTGGAACCGCATGCACGGACCTTACGCCGCCTACTACTGGGCCTTGATTCTGTGCAACATCATTACGCCGCAGTTTTTGTGGATCAAAAAGGTGCGCGCGAATCTGTTGTGGCTGTGGTTGATTTCGCTCGTGGTAAGCATCGGCATGTGGCTCGAACGTTTTGTGATCGTCGTCACGAGTTTGCATCGCGACTTTTTGCCGTCGTCGTGGGGACAGTATCAACCAACGCAGTGGGACTGGGCGATGTTTGTCGGCACGATCGGATTTTTCTTTACGCTGTTGTTCCTGTTCATTCGCTTCCTGCCGATGATTTCGATCTTCGAGATGCGGACGATTTTGCCGGCCGCCGAAGTTGAGGAATGAAATGATATTAGAAGGGTCGTTTCCATTTTCCATTTGTCATTTGACATTTTCATTGACCATTTGCACTCAATGATGACTTCTTGCTGCTCGATTAACGCAGCTCGAAATGACCAAATGAAAAATGACAAATGGAAAATGGAAAATGATTTGTTGATTCTGTGATGAAAGCAAAACCTACACTCTACGGCGTAATGGCCCAGTTCGATAATCCGACCGATTTGGTCGCGGCGGCGCGGCGCACTTATGAGGCGGGCTATCGCAGAATCAACGGCTACTCGCCGTATCCGATCGAAGAATTGTCGGAAGCGATCGGATTCACGCGCACGAGTTTGCCGCTGATTGTTTTGCTTGGCGGCATCCTGGGCGGACTCGGCGGATTCTTTATGCAGTACTGGATGGAAGTCATCAACTATCCGCTCAACGTTGGCGGCAAACCCTACAACAGTTGGCCCGCGTTTATTCCGATTACGTTTGAGTGCACGGTGTTGGTGGCGGCGTTCGCGGCGGTGCTGGGCATGCTCATGCTGAACAAGCTGCCGCAACCGTATCATCCGGTTTTCAACGCGCCGAATTTCGCACTCGCGACGCGCGACAGTTTCTTTCTGGTGATTGAAGCCAGCGATCGAAAGTTTGAACACGACGAAGTGATGAGCTTCATGAAGAGTCTGGAGCCGAAGGACTTGATTGATGTGGAAGTGTAAACGACAGGAGGCAGTCGGCAGGAGGCAGTCGGCAGGGAACTCTCAGAGTGTCCTGCGATGTGAGCGCGTCTCTCGTTTCTCCTGCCTCCTGCTGTCTGCCTCCTGCCTTCTGTTCCTCGCCTCCTGTCGCCGCGACATGCAGGATCAGCCGAAGGCAAAGCCCTATCGTTCGTCGACTTTTTTCAAAGATGGTTTGTCATCGCGGCCACTGGTTCCCGGAACGGTGCCGCGCGGTTGGTTGCGTGCTGATAAGGAGTTTTACACCGGCAAGAAAAATAAAACTGAAAGCACAACTCCGAATGCGACAGCCGCGAGCAGTGGAACAACTGCGACAACCACCGCCGATGCCTATCCCGATGACGTTGATAAATTTCCGTTTGCGATCACCGAGGACGTACTTGCGCGCGGGCGTGAGCGTTTTCAAATTTTCTGTTCAGTGTGTCACGGCTTGACTGGCAATGGCGACGGCATGATCTATAGACGCGGTTTTCGTCTTCCCGCGCCGGCATCGTTACATCAGCCGCGTTTGCAGCAAGCGCCGGTCGGTCACTTCTTTGAAGTCATCACGAGCGGGTGGGGCGCAATGTCGGGCTATGCTTCGCAGATTCCCGTGCAGGATCGCTGGGCCATCATTGCTTATCTCCGCGCGTTGCAGCTGAGCCAGCAGGGCGCGCAACCGGCGGCAACTCCATCGCCGACACCGTCGCCCGCTGCGAAACCCGGAGGCAAGAAGCTATGAGCACCGCTTACACTGCGCCTCCGGAAGTCGCGCGCCTGACACAGCGCGCGCTCGTTGCCGGCGTTGTGTTCCTGGCGTTGTTATTCGCGGGAGCGTTTGTCGATCGCACGCAGTTCTTCCACTCGTATTTGATCGGCTATTTATTCTGGACCGGAGTGGCGGTGGGTTCGCTCGCGCTGTTGATGCTGCAACACCTGACGGGCGGTGGTTGGGGATTGGTCATTCGTCGCCCGCTCGAAGCCGCGACGAGAACTCTGCCGCTGATGTTGGTGCTCTTCATTCCGATTATTTTGGGCGCGAAACAGATTTACCCGTGGACCGATCATGAAGAGATGGCGAAGAATGCAGCGTTGGTTGAAAAGGCAAAATATCTGAACCTGCCGTTTGTTTCGCTGCGGGCGGCTGCGATTTTCGCAATCTGGTTATTGCTCGCTTTCCTTCTGAACAAGTGGTCGCGCGAACAGGATCAATCAGCCAACCGGCAAAGCACGAAAAAGATGCGCGTGCTCAGTGGCCCGGGCATTATCCTGTTTGTTTTTACGGTGACGTTCGCGTCGATCGATTGGTCGATGTCGCTCGATCCGGAATGGTCTTCGACGATTTATGGATTCCTATTCGTTGCCGCGTGGAGCCTGAGCGCGCTTGCTTTCGTGATTGCGATATTAGCAATGCTGTCAGAGCACGAGCCGATGTCGCACGTCGTTGCGCCGCTGCATTTTCACGATCTGGGAAAACTGATGCTGGCGCTGGTGATGCTCTGGGCGTATTTTGCGTTCTCGCAATTCTTAATCATCTGGTCGGGAAATTTGCCTGAGGAGATCCGTTGGTATCTGCCGCGAATCCGTGGCAGTTGGGGCGCAATCGCGGTGGCGGTCATTGTCCTGCACTTTGCGTTTCCGTTTCTGTTTTTGCTTTCGCGATCATTGAAGCGCAATCCGCATAAGCTTGTTTTAGTTGCGGTGATGATTCTACTGATGCGTTATGTGGATCTGATCTGGCTCGTCGAGCCAAACTTTGGTGGCGGTCATTTTCACGTCAGTATGTTGATGGACGTCGTCGCCATGATTGCGTTCGGCGGTCTTTGGCTGGCAACGTTCTCCTGGCAGTTGAGCAAGCGGCCGCTGATGCCGTTAAATGATCCGCAACTCCCGAGCGTGCTCGAGCAGATGCACGCGGGCCACTGAAGAGCAGGAGGCTGGAAGCAGGAAGCAGGAGGCGGGAAGCAGGAGGCAGTCAGTACCACCTGCGGGAGCGGGTGGGTGGCATCATTTGATGATGACTAAAGGAGACCATAAAGCAGGACACGTGACGGAAACGCCGGACGTGTCGCACATCCGCAACGTCGAAGTGACTCACGAGATGAGCGACGTTGACGTGAAAGGTATTTTGACGTTTGTCGTCGGTCTGACGGTGATGACCGTACTCGTTTACCTGCTGATGCTTTTGATGTTCAACGTCATGAACAAGCAGGAGGTAAGCAAGGAACGAAAGCCGTCGCCGATGAGGTTGAGTGAAAAAGAGCGCTTGCCTCCCGAGCCAAGATTGCAGACGGCGCCAGGTTTTGGAGTGAAAGCCACTAACGGAGACCGGATTGATCTTTCATTGAAAGCGCCTCAGGAAGAATATCGAGTGGTGCGTAAACAGTGGGAAACGATCCTGAAGGAAGGCCCGAGGGATCAGAACGGCAAAGTTGTCGGCTTGTCGATAGATGACGCGATGAAGAAAGTCCTGGAAGGCAACGGTCTCCCGTCGAGGTCGCAGGAAGATTTTGCGCGCTTCACTGTGCAGACGCCGACGGCCGCGAGTTCGGGACGAATGACGGCAAAGGGGAAGCAGTGAAAACAGTAGGCAGGAGGCAGGAGGCAGGAGGCAGCTCGTTCTGGTGGGGCTCGCTGCCTGCTTTCTGCCTACTGCTTTCTGCCTTCTGCATTACTGCCAACGCTCAACCCGGAATGCCGCAGCCGAGTTCGCCGCTTTATGGCGCGCGACAGTTGGGCGGCAGCGTGGCTACCGGATTGCCAAAGGCGCTACAGGACGTCGGCATCGATCAGAAACTGAACAATCAGTTGCCGCTCGATTTAGAGTTTCGCGACGAGAATGGTGAAACGGTGAAGCTGCAAGAGTATTTCGGCAAGCGACCCGTGGTACTGGCGCTGGTCTATTACGATTGTCCGATGCTCTGCACGCTGGTGCTCAACGGCATGAGCGAGGCATTTCGTGTGTTGTCGTTTCGGCTCGGTGAAGAATATGAAGTCGTCAACGTCAGTTTCGATCCACGCGAGACACCCGCGCTCGCCGCCGCGAAGAAAAAGGTCTACGTCGATTATCTACCCGAAGAAAGACGCGCCGCGGCAATGAATGGCTGGCATTTTCTGACGGGAGATGACGCCAACATCAAGCGGATTACTGAAGCAGTTGGCTTTCGTTATCACTGGGACGAAGCGACGAGCCAGTTCGCGCACGCGAGCGGCATCATGGTGTTGACGCCCGAAGGGAAGTTGGCCCAGTACTATTACGGAATCGAGTATTCGGCAAAGGATCTGCGTCTCGGGTTGGTTGAAGCGTCGGCAAATAAGATCGGCACGCCGGTCGATCAGTTGCTGCTCTACTGCTATCACTACGATCCCGCGACGGGAAGATATGGCGCGGTGGTGATGAACATGATTCGTCTGGGAGGAGCCGTTACGGTGGTGGCGATTGTCGGTTTGTTGTTGATATTGCGCCGGCGCAGCGCCGCGCGTTTACGAGCGGGAGGCACTGCCTGAAGTGATGCAGTCCGGCTTTCCATTTATTCCAGAGAGTGCTTCCACGCAATCAGGAAACGTCGATGCGCTCTATTTTTATCTTTCAGGGGTCACGATCTTTTTTACGTTGCTGATCTCCGGCATCATCATATTTTTTGTCATTCGATATCGGCGGCGCACACCTTATGAAATTCCGCGACCCATTGCCGGCTCGCATCGATTAGAAACTTTGTGGTCGGTGATTCCATTTGTCATCGCGATGAGTTTCTTCGTCTGGGGTGCCGGCATCTACTTCAAGAACTCGCGCCCACCGAAGGATGCGCTGGAGATTTACGTCGTGGGCAAGCAATGGATGTGGAAGTTCCAGCACACGACTGGCCAGCGCGAGATCAACGAGTTGCACGTGCCCGTGGGCCGCAAAATCAAATTGATCATGGCGACCGAAGACGTAATTCACGATGTGTTCGTGCCCGCGTTTCGCATCAAGGCCGACGTCGTGCCGGGCCGATACACAACCCAGTGGTTCGAAGCGACCAAGCCTGGCCGCTACCATCTGTTTTGCGCGGAGTATTGCGGCATGAACCATTCGCAGATGGGCGGCTGGGTAATCGTGATGGAGCCGACCGAGTTTGAAAATTGGCTGAGCGGCAATGCGAACCAAATGTCGCCGGCCGCGGCTGGACAGCAGATGTTTCAAACGCTCGGTTGCGCCTCGTGTCACGGCGCAAATGGCGAAGGCGGACGCGGACCCGCTCTCGTCGGGCTCTTCAACAGTCAGGTGCAATTGACGAGCGGTCAAATGAAAGCTGATGAAGGTTACATTCGCGAATCGATCCTTAATCCGCAGGCAAAAATCGTCGCGGGTTACGGACCGATCATGCCGACGTTTCAGGGCCAGCTAAACGAAGAACAGATTGTGCAACTGCTGGCTTATGTGAAGTCACTCGGTTCGAGCCAGCCGCAACCTGCGCCTGCTAAGCCAGTGGTAACTTCCGCGGCCACGAAGTAGCCCTAAAGGTCCTTAGCTCCGGAGGAGCGCGATGTTTATAGCCATGCATGAGATCCACGAGCCCAGCTCCGTAGGAGCGACATATTTCAGTCAATTCACCAATCAACCGGGAAATAACATTTCGCTCCTACGGAGCTGGTGGAAATAATGCAGACTGTCATCTATAAACATTTCGTCCCTACGGGACTGGTTTGATCTATCGCGCACAAAGTTGGTTTGAAGCAATAACGAAATGGAAGAATTCAAAGTACCACCGCCATCGAAGGTTAACTACCTCAACGCCGAGTATGGTCTGAAGTCGTGGCTGTTGACTAAGGACCACAAGCGCATCGCGCTGCTCTACATGGGGTCGATCAGTCTTTTCTTCTTCATCGGCGGCATCTACGCGATGTTGATTCGGCTCGAATTGCTGGTTCCGACCGGCAATTTTCTCACGTCGACAACTTACAACAAGGTGTTCACCCAGCACGGCATCATCATGATCTTTTTCTTCTTGATTCCATCGATACCGGCCACGCTGGGAAATTTTTTGGTGCCGATGATGATCGGCGCGAAGGATCTGGCGTTCCCGCGCATCAATCTCCTGAGCTGGTACATCTATCTGCTGGGCGGCATCGTCACGATCTATGCGTTGCTCGCGGGCGGCATTGACACGGGATGGACCTTCTACGCGCCATACAGTACGACATTTTCCAACTCATACGTTGTCGCGACGGGTCTGGGAATTTTCATCAGTGGGTTCTCGTCGATTCTGACTGGACTGAACTTCATCGTCACGATTCACACGATGCGCGCGCCGGGCATGACGTGGTTTCGTCTGCCGCTGTTCATCTGGGCCCACTATGCGACCAGCCTGATCATGATTCTCGGCACGCCGGTGGTGGCGATCACAATTCTACTGCTCGCGTTTGAACGACTCGCGCACATCGGCATCTTCGATCCGGCAATCGGCGGCGATCCGGTGCTGTTCCAGCACCTGTTCTGGTTTTATTCGCACCCGGCTGTTTACATCATGATCCTGCCCTCGATGGGTGTCGTCAGCGAGTTGATCGCGAACTTTTCGCGCAAGAATATTTTTGGCTATAAGTTCGTTGCGTTTTCGAGTCTCGCAATTGCCGTCTTTGGTTTTTTGGTTTGGGGCCATCACCTGTTTGTCGCCAGCCAGTCGGTTTACGCGGGGATGATCTTTTCGTTCTTGAGTTTCGCGGTCGCGATTCCTTCCGCGATCAAGGTCTTCAACTGGAGCGCGACGCTTTACAAAAGTTCCATCTCTTACGATACGCCGATGCTGTACGCGCTCGGCTTTATCGGCCTCTTTGCGGTTGGCGGCATGACCGGTTTGTTTCTTGCTTCGCTGGCGATTGACGTTCATGTCAGTGACACCTACTTCGTAGTAGCACATTTTCATTACATCATGGTCGGCGGAGCGTTGTTCGGTTACCTCGGCGGGTTGCATTATTGGTGGCCTAAGATCACGGGGCGCATGTATCCAGAAGGTTGGGGCAGGTTTTCGGCGTTGGTAATTTATGTGGGATTCAATCTGACGTTCCTGCCGCAGTTCGTGCTGGGGTATCTCGGAATGCCGCGTCGTTATCATTACTACCCGCCCGAGTTTCAGGTGCTGCATGTGTTATCGACCGCGGGCGCATCCATTCTCGGCGTGGGTCTGATGCTGCCGTTGTTTTATCTGCTGTGGTCGATGCGTTACGGAAAGAAAGCCGGCGGCAATCCGTGGCACCTGCCCGGACTCGAGTGGCGCACGCAGTCACCGCCGCTCACCGAAAATTTCGAGCATACGCCCGTGGTGACGTGGGAGGCTTACCAATTCGCGCCCGTGGAAGAGATGGAAGTGGTAGGCAAGTTTGGCGGCGACAAGGCGGAGGTTTGAGTTCAGTTCGTGCGTTATTGGATTTGAGTCAGTACCACCTGCGTCAGCGGGTGGGTTTGATTTGATTAGCGGGGTAAGTTCAATTGGTTGAAGCAACAGAACATTTGCCGAGTCATCCCGCGCTCCAGCATCACTTCGAAAACATGGAGCAGCAGCGCGCGGCCGGCACCATTGGCATGTGGGTCTTTCTCGTGACCGAGATCATGTTCTTCGGCGGAATGTTTTTGGCTTACACGCTTTATCGCAATGCGTATCCGGCAGCCTTTGCGTCCGCCAGCAATCACCTCGATCTCAAGCTCGGCGCCATAAACACCGCGGTGTTGATCTTCAGCAGCTTCACGATGGCGATGGCCGTCTATTGCACGCAAGTAGGCAAGCGGCAGTTACAAATCTTGTCCTTGATCCTGACGATCGGGCTGGGCGTGTCGTTCCTGGGCATCAAGGCGGTTGAGTACCACGACAAGTATGTAGACAACTTGATTCCCGGAAGGTTGATTCCCGGACGCCCATTCAAGCCGGAGGTGCAAGCTCCCGGAACTCCGTTTGACGAGCACAAGCTACATCTGTTGCCCGGCGCGTCAGTCAATAACGTTGAGATGTTTTTCTGGATCTACTTTGCGATGACCGGCATGCACGCGTTGCACATGATCATCGGCGTGGGATTGCTTACCGTGTTGTTGATTGGTTCGATACGCAACCGTTATTCGCCCGAGTATTTCAATCCGGTCGAGATCACCGGACTCTATTGGCACTTTGTCGACATCGTCTGGATTTTTCTTTTTCCGTTGCTCTATTTGTTGGGCCGGCATCTGGCGCACGGAGGCTAGCATATGAGCGAACACATCGTTCCGGTTCGAGTCTACATCGCGATCTTTCTGGCGTTGATGGTGGGCACCGCGCTCACGGTGTTTGCCGCCCTTCACGATTTTCCCTGGCAGTTCAATACAGTCATCGCGCTGACGATTGCTTCGATCAAAGCCACGCTCGTCGTGCTCTATTTCATGCATGTGCGTTACAGCTCACGGTTGGTTTGGGTGATTGTAGCGTCGGCGCTTTTCTGGCTGGCGATCTTGTTCGCGTTGACGTTTAGCGACTATTGGACACGTAGTTGGTTTCAGGTGACGTGAACCTGAGTGTCCAGCCTCAAGAGAAATGAATGGAAGAAATTGAAACGCAAAGGTCGCAACGTTCTTCGCAAAAGACGCAAAGGGGTTTGTCCTTAGCGCGCCTTTGCGTCTTCACTTTGCGTACTTTGCGTTAAAGTTGTTCACTCCGTCTTGTGCAGCTTCATCTCGCGCACGACGAGAGCGCGATTGCACGCCGGGCAATTCAATCTGATCGTCGCGTCCGAAGTTTTGATCTCAGCCGCGCAGTAGGGACATTGATCCTTAACCACATTGTGTTTGAATACGTCCCGCATAGTGAAGAGCGGCAGGATCAAACCCGCAACCAGCAAGGGAATGCCAAAGATCAAACCAATGCTCGTGCCTTCACCACCGAGCGTCAGACTAATAACCAAGCCGGCGATAAAGAGTATTAAGCCCAACGCAATGCTAAACGAGAATCCGTAGGCACTGTCGAACGTTTTGCCGCTTTTGGCCCCTTCGCTTTTTTCCTCTACCATGATTGCTCTCCTTCAATTTGAGATGACTTGTACTCGACTGAATTATTGCTTGTCAATGAGTATCACTCGACGAGCCCGCAAAGGAATCTGTCGGACTAAGGTCGATGTCTCTGTGCCCCACTCTGTGTCCTTTGTGGCTCTGTGGTGAAAGACCCATAAAACCCGCTCACCACCGAGTCACAAAGGACACAGAGTGGGGCACAGAGAGGTTTTCCCGACAGGCTCCAAAGCGGGCGGAAGAATTTAGCCCGGGGTAACGCATACATAGGCTGATTTTGAGACTAACGGATGACCTGCTAGAGTACACGATTCGATTAGCGCGAGATTTCTGATCTGTAGAGCCTTATGAACATTGAAACACCCTTTGAAGAGTTTTTGAACCAGCACGACGAAGAGGCTTGGGCGGCAACCGTCACAGCACTCTTGAGGTCGATTCACGAGGTCGACAAGGCGGCGACGCAGATCTGGTTTGCATTTTATCCGCTGCGATTGTTTTGCGCGCTGCAACAAGCCGAAGACAGAGACAAGCTCATGCAGGAACTCCTGATGCAGGGCAATTATTATCTCAGAGATCAGATCGATTCCTCGCACGCTTTTCTTTATGGCCATCGTTATTGGCCCGAAGTGAAGAAAGCGGTTGAGCAACATGCCGCGGCTTTTGACTCATCGTCGGCCAATACATCGCTCGCCGATCAGATCCTTGCCGTCGCCGGCGAAGTGGCGACGCGTTTGAAAGTCGATCAGTCTCTGGTCGTTGGCATCACCGCTGTTGCCTTCATGACCGCGCAGCAGGCTGGACTCGCGGCGTTTCGCGCGGCGCCTGGCGAGATCCAGATCGATCGAAAGCACGCCAAGAAATCTCCTGATCAGATTTTGCGAGAACGCGCAAAGGACGACAGTCAGGGTATCCTCGGTTTTCTCAAGACGGTTGATAAGAAATGGACCGTCACGTTTGATGAGAATGACGATAGTGCCAGATATAAATTGAACAACGCACAGGACCTCGCCTGGGGCGCGGCTGAAGATCGCTCACGCGATTGGCGCGCAATCGATCCGCGGCGCGTTGAAGGTCCGATTCCGGTTGAGTGTCGTTCGGCATCATGCGGCACGTGCTGGATCGGCGTGCTCGGTGGGGCTGATAAGTTAGCGGACGTCGCTGTGCGCGAGGGAAAAAAGATCAAGGAGTTCGGCTACATCGACACCGCCGAACCAAAGCCTCTGGTTCGTCTGGCTTGTCAGGCGCAGGCGCATGGCGCAGTTTCAATTGTCATCCCGCCGTGGAATGGACAGTTTGGGAAGTATCTGAAATCGCAGACGCAGTCGGTAGAAGAAGGCGCGTCGGAGGCAGTTAACTAAACGAAGCCGTGTCTCGTCACGATCTAAACCGGTTAGGAAACCAACCAGGCTATTCACCTCTGCTGTTGGTGCTCGGTGCCGCAATTCTCTGGAGCACCGGCGGTCTTTTCATCAAAGCGACCGATCTCTCCGCGATCGAACTCTCGTTTGGGCGTTCGCTGCTCGCAGCAATCACAATCGCGATCTTCACGCGACGCGAAGGTCTTGGGATCAATCGCATCAGCGCAATCACGTCGATTCTTTATGCGGCGCTGCTTATCCTGTTCGTGCTTGCCACGAAATTGACGACCGCCGCCAATGCGATCTTTCTGCAGTACACCGCTCCAGTTTACGTGCTGATTTTGGAACCGTTGTTCTACAAAGAGCAGTTTCGTAGACGCGATTTCGTAACCGTGGCCGCGTGCGTGGGTGGCATGTCGCTGTTCTTCGTAGGCAAGCTGCGTCCGCAGGATGTGAGGGGAAACCTGTTTGCGCTCGCGTCAGGAGTTTGTTTTGCACTCTTCTTTTTGTTGTTGCGCCATTCAAAAGCGCGAGACGTAAACCGCGCCTCGTCAGCGATCTATGGCAATCTGATCGTGGTATTGGTTTGCGCGCCTGCATTCCTGGCCGCCGCGCGCCGCGGCATCAGCGCGGGTGATGTTGGGCGCATTGCCTATCTCGGCATCGTCCAGATCGGCTTTGCTTATTTGCTCTTCACCCTGGCGATGGCGCGCGGCGTGCGCTCACTCGATGCGGGAATCATTGGCTACATCGAGCCGGTGCTGAACCCGATCTGGGTTTTTCTTTTCATCGGCGAGCAGCCCTCGGGCTGGGCAATTGTGGGCGGCGCGATCATCATCGCATCAGTGATTTCTCACATGCTGATCGAGACTAAAACGAAGAGCGGGAAACCCGCGGATACCGGTTTGTAAGCCCGCGAATGATGACGTGATG
This sequence comes from Pyrinomonadaceae bacterium, assembly GCA_041492185.1. Lineage (GTDB taxonomy): Bacteria > Acidobacteriota > Blastocatellia > Pyrinomonadales > Pyrinomonadaceae > JAOAPY01. The sequence goes on from JBGPWL010000015.1 coordinate 39,164, forward strand.
CAATCAGCCCGGCTACTGCACGATCGGGCTGATCGACGAACACTAACCGCCGATGCAAATCACGCTGAATTTTTGTCGGGGCTACGTTATAGCTTGCTTAGATAGACACCGAGCTTCGTGTCGTCTGACTCAGACTTCCCCAGGATGCGCACAGTGCTCACGTGACGCCCGACAGCAAAGTCGAGCAGACTGTAAGTGCCGCTGGTGTATGTCTTCTCGTTGAAATCGACCACCTGCACATTGCCGTTGTCGAAGGTGACCTCCGCGAAGTTCAATTCCGTTTTGCCGTTAATCTCCAGCAAGAGCGCGTTACCATCGCCATCAATGCCGAAGTTCGTATCAACCCAATCCTCTTCCCGCGCGATTGTTTCGCTGTCCGTCCACACAATCCGCTCGCGGGCTGGGAGTGAGATCACTGTAGCTCTCCACGCGAGCGCCGGCAGAAATACCAACGGCGCCCGCACGACAACCAGTCTGTGCGCGGGCCGCATGACAACCGTGGCGGGCAGGGCCCGGCGGATGGGGTGACCTGGGCGAACGACTATTCTCGTTCGAGCAACTGGATGACGCACAGGGCGGACCACCACCGCCCGGCGGCGTTGGGCCATTGACTCCATCGGAGCCAGCAACAACAGGATGCCGACTGTGATTGTGATTGAAGCGATTGTTGATGTAACTCGACGTTGCATTTTCTTCACCTCCAAATGTTGTTTTTCAAATCCGAGCAAACTTAAGAAACCGAGTTCGGGCAGATAAACAAATTTCCCGCGAATTATAACACGCATCAAAGCATCCACTGTCGACGATTGTCGTAGTAGGCGGGCGATTTGTCAGGGTAGCGTTTCTTGTACCCTTTGTAACGCTCGTGCCAGTAGTCGTATCGATGATCCGAGGATCGAATCCTGCGGTGCGGAATTGCGCGCAGATGATCTTCGATCTTGTGCATGTTCTTTGCGGAGAAACGCCAATCGTAATTGCCGAGATCGTATAGACTCGTGAGGCCATATCCCTTAATGCGGCCTGTCATGTCGATGTAAGGATCGAAGTAGCTCCAAACAAGCTGTCGCAGGTTTTTGAAAAGCGGTTTTCTTCCATGCAACCCAATGTCGCGCGAACGGCCAATCGATCCCCACAACCCATTTTCTTGAAAGACGAAAATGACATGGTCGAGTAGATCTATCGACTCAATATCCAGCAGTAGCGGCGAGTAACCATGCTGTTCGAGAATCACCGCGGCCGCGACCGCTGCTTCGAGACAGTGAACCTCATTCCTTTTCACCACTTCGCGGAACGAACGCATCGTGCCGCCATCGCGCTCCCAGTTGTAAGGCATCACAGTCAGCCAGCGCTGGACTTGTTGCGGCGTCTTCAGGCGCTGAATGATTTTCCATTCTGGCGCAGTGAACGCTTCGCGTGGCGGTGGCCTGTTCATGTGAAAAGCAATAGCAGAAGCCGGAGATTTTGTCAGTACCGCCCCCGACCTGTCGGGGTTAGCGGGCGCGTCTGTCGGTAAGAGATTAGATTTGATAACATGGGAATCTAATAGCAATCAATAATTACAGATCGGAGCACATAATGAGTTCTCCTAACGCACAGAAAATTGAACGCGACCCGGCCATTCCGCTGAGCACGAACACGCATCTCCTCAATTGGGTCGAGAAGATGGCCAACTTAACCAAACCTGACGCGATCCACTGGGTGGATGGTTCAGAAGAAGAGGACGAGATGCTGAAAGCTCAGATGGTCGAGAGCGGCACTCTTACCAAACTCAACGAAGAGCTTTGGCCGGGTTGCTATTACGCGCGTTCGCACCCGAGCGATGTTGCGCGCGTAGAAGATCGTACCTTCATCTGTTCACTCTCAAAAGACGCCGCCGGCCCGACTAATAATTGGGAAGAGCCTTACCAGATGCGCCGGAAATTGAAAGAGCTATTCGATGGCTCAATGCGCGGTCGGACGATGTACGTGCTGCCTTTCAGCATGGGCCCGATCGGTTCGCCCATGTCGCAGATCGGCGTGCAACTAACCGACTCACCTTACGTCGTCGTTAACATGCGCATCATGGCGCGCATCGGTCTGCCGGTCTATGCCGAGATCGATAAAGACCATAAGCGCGTGGTGCCGTGCATGCATTCGGTCGGCGCACCGCTGGCGAAAGGTGAGACGGACGTGCCGTGGCCGTGCAACAAAGAAAAGTACATCGTCCATTTTCCCGAGACGCGCGAGATCTGGTCCTACGGTTCCGGCTATGGCGGCAATGCGCTGCTCGGCAAGAAATGTTTCGCGCTCCGCATCGCGTCCAACATTGCGCGCGACGAAGGCTGGATGGCCGAGCACATGCTGATCGTCGGCGTGGAGAATCCGCAAGGTGAAAAGACCTACGTGACCGCCGCGTTTCCCAGCGCCTGCGGCAAAACGAATTTCGCCATGTTGATTCCACCGGCAGGATTCGAAGGCTGGAAGGTCTGGACCGTCGGCGATGACATTGCCTGGATCAAGCCGGACGCTCAGGGGCGCCTGCACGCTATTAATCCTGAGGCCGGTTTTTTTGGCGTGGCGCCGGGGACATCAGTCAAGACAAATCCCAACGCAATGATTTCGCTCTCGAAGAATTCCATCTTCACCAACGTGGCGCTGACGCCCGAGGGCGGTGTCTGGTGGGAAGGTATGACTGACGAGCCACCGGCGGAATGTCTGGACTGGCAAGGCAACAGGTGGACGCCGGAGATCGCAAAAGAGACGGGCGCGAAAGCCGCGCACCCGAACGCTCGCTTTACCGCGCCCGCGTCGCAATGTCCGACGATCGATCCTGATTGGGAAAATCCGAACGGCGTGCCGATCAGCGCAATCATTTTTGGTGGACGTCGTGCCACGACGATGCCGCTGGTGTATCAATCGTTCAACTGGAGTTCCGGTGTCTATATCGGCGCCACAATGGGCTCAGAGATGACCGCCGCGGCTGCGGGCACCATCGGCAAAGTACGCCGCGACCCGATGGCGATGCTGCCGTTCTGTGGTTATCACATGGGCGATTACTTCCGTCACTGGATCCGTATGCAGCGCTCGCTCACCGAGACGCCACGCATTTTTCACGTCAACTGGTTCCGCAAGGATGCCGAAGGAAAATTTTTGTGGCCGGGCTTCAGCGAAAACATGCGCGTGTTGAAATGGGTGGTCGACCGCGCTCATGGCCGGGCGCTGGCGAAAGAGACTCCCATAGGCTGGGTGCCGAACTATGAAGACATCGAGTGGCACGGGCTCGGCTTTTCGAAGGAGAAATTTGAGGAGTTACAGGCATTCGATCGTGATGCGTGGCGCGAGGAAGTACTGGGACACGAAGATCTCTTTCTCAATTTACACGACCGGCTGCCCCCAGAGACGATCTACGAGCGCGAACTACTGATCTGTCGGCTGTGAGTCTGAGCGACGCCGGAGGTCAGCGGGGTAGTAGCCCGACCGTGAGGGAGGGCTCGTGTTCCGAAATGCCTGGGGTCATACTCTGAAGCAATAGAGAGTAGGTCGGAACATCATGCAAGACAAAAGAGCTGATCGAAAAGATAAACGCACTCCCGCCGGATAAGATCGCGGAGGTCGTGGACTTCGTCAACTTTCTTGCGCATCGCGACGATCGCCTTTTGGTAGAAGCCGCTTCGAGAATCTCTGTGCCGGCGTTTGCAGCGGTTTGGAACAATCCGGACGATGCCGAATACGACAATCTATGGCTTCCGAAGTCCCGTAGGGACGAAATATTTATAGACACGACCGACCCCTTCACGTGTTAGCCCCGTAGGGGCGGAACATTTCGCTCCTGACGGAGCTTAAGACCTATCCTCCAGCTATCAAGTCTATAAACATCCGGCTCCTAGCGGAGCCAAGAACAAGAAGCTCTCGAATTTCCGTGGCAACTCGAAGCTACGCCAACCAACTTCTTCACGATTACTTCGTCGCAAGTCCCGGCGGCTGAAACTCACGCACACGCTAGTCCCGAATAACTAAACCGACAAGACGCCCGCAAGTGACAAAAAGTGGTCGCAAGAGGGTCACAGAATTTGTTACAGCGGAGACGATTTCGATCACGGTCGGGCAAAAAGCCGCAGCACTTGCCCACAACGCCTCACCTTTTTGGTCGCGGCACAACTCTTGAAGATGGTGTGACGACCCATTGTAGTCTTCGGGTCATGCGTACGCCCAGATGCATCCCGTTAATACCACCACCAACTCTGTCTTTCACTTCGCCTTTCGCGACTTCAGGTAAAGACAGATCTGCTCAAACACGACCGCAGTAGTTCCTTTCCTATCGCAAAGGCTCTAAGGAGATAAACAATGTCCAAGACAAAGATGAAACTTGGTTCAATCGGACTCGCGACCCTGACGCTTTTGGCGTTGGGAGGCGCGGCAGGCCTTGCCCAAAGGCACTTGATGATCGCGTCAGCCGCTCGCCCTGAAGTCAAAATCCAGCTTTCAGGCACAGTCGAGCGCGATAAAGATCTCGTGCCCGTTGAAAAAGCTCAATTGGTCAAGCAGGGAGAAATTCTTGACTGGACCATCAAGTCGGAAAATGCCGGGAACGGCGCCGCGCTCGAATACAAGGCGGTCGGCCGCATTCCGGCGGGAACGATCTTCGTCGCCGGCAGCGCCAAAGCCGAGGCTTCGGCAAAGGTAGCGTACAGCATCGACGGCGGAAAAACTTACTCCGACAATCCGATGGTTGATGAGCAGCAACTGGACGGCTCGGTGAGAAAAGTTGCAGCGCCTGTGAGCCTGTACACGAACGTGCGATACGAGTGGGCCGATCCCCTGGCCCCAGGCGGCCACGTGTCCGCTTCTTACAAAGTGCGCGTCAAGTAAGCGTGGCTGCGCCGCGTTCCAGCACTCATAACTAAAGAAGGATCGTCACTCCAATTCGAGGATTAATCATGAGACTCTCAGACTTCGCCCTCTCAAAAATTCTGTGCGTTGCGGCAACGATTGTGGTTGCCGTAACTCTGTGCCCGCCTGCAGGCGCCCAAACGCCCGGCGGCACCATAATTTCGAACCAGGCCAGCGCGTCTTATTCGGACGGCACCAGCACCTACAACACCGTCTCAAACACTGTGACGGTAACGGTGTCGAACGTCTCCGGTCTGGCGATCACGCCTGATGCCGGCGCCAATCCGAACGTGGTCGCCGGACAAACTGCCGTGCTGTTCAACTTCACGGTTACCAACAGCGGAAACTTCAGCGATCAGGTGCACTTTGTTCCAGGTAGTGCCCATCTGAGCGGGACCGCGCCGGCGACGATTACGCGCACCTTTATCGACGTGGATAACAGCGGCACCATCAACGCCGGCGATACTGACATTACTGGCGCCACTGCGGATTCAGCATTTATTGCTCAGAATGGATCGATTCACGTTTTGGTAGAAGTAAGCATTGGCGGGGCCGCCGCAGCCGGCCAGACCGTGCAGGTCGTGCTCGGCGACGCCGCGACAGGTGGGCCGTCATTCGACAACCAACCGGTGGCCGCGCCAAACACAAATGAAGTACGAACAGTTTCAGCTGCTTCGGTCAACGGCCAACGCGAAGCGAAAGGCGACATCAGCGTCACCGTCGATAACGACGCTCAGCTTCTACTCACCTTGACTGCCCCGCCCGGGCCAATCGCGCTCGGCGGCGACATCAACTACTCAGTGCAGCTCCAAAACACCGGCGCTCGCGCCGCCTCAGGCGTATCGCTCACCGGCGGCTCCGGACCCTTTGTCTACATCATCGTCCCGATCCCGGTGAACACCGTCGTCAAAGCCGGGCAGAGTTTTCCAGCCGGCACACTCTTTACGACGGACCCACTCACCACGGCACCCTTGTCCGCTTCGTACGTATCCGCGCAACCGCCACTCGCCAACATCCGGCGCATCGCCTTTCAGGTCGGAGCCAGTCTTGGCGCTGGAGTTACCAGCTCAAGCTTTGCGTATACAGTCGTTGTGAACACTGGCATCAACGCCAGCAATCCGATCTGGGAAATCACAGACGCGTTCGCCAAGACCTTCGTCGGCAGCAACATCACGGATCAATCCGGCGATGCATTAGTCAATAAGGGCGACGGCAACGCCGACTTTAATGAACCGAAATTAGGTGTTGACCCGGCCACCGGCACCCAGGGTTTCCAGCAGCGCACACTCTTGCAAGCAGTTGGCGCGGTTCTGATTGGACCGAGCGGTGCTCCTGGCGCGGTTGGTCCAACCGACAACAACGACGACTACTCGAATAAGAGCGTCAACACTGGCATTGCCTTGGTGGCGCCGGGCGGAGTCACGACCGCCTCGGGTCAGCTCGTCTATGTCAACACGATCCAGAATACCGGAAACGCGAACGACACTTACACGATTGATGCTCCGACTGTGCCGGCTGGTTTCACTGTCGAAGTATCGACTGACGGCGGCGCGACCTACACGACAGTCTCCGGTGGCGGATCGGTTTCGCTCGCCATTGCCTTCGGTGCTTCCGCGAACATCAACGTGCGCATCACGGAGCCGGCGGGCAAAACCGTGCTGACCGGTTACGACACAATCATTCGCGCGGCGTCGGGTAACACTCCGGCGTCAAATAACAAAACGATCGATCGCCTGTACACCGGATTCGTCCGTTTGGACAAGGCGTTCACGGTGGCCAACGCGACCGGCGTGGGGGCCCCCACCGATGCAGTTCCGGGCGCGGTGATCACTTACAACATCACCTACACGAACGTCACCAGCTCGAATGGCGACGCCAACTGCGTCAAGTTGACGGCCACCAGTCTGGTCATCACCGAAGACGGACTGGCCGCGCCAAATAACTGGGGAACGTACACGACCAACAGTGGCTCGCCGAGCGATTCGGGCTCGGGTACAGTCGCCACCGTCAGTGCGACCAAGTACACCGACACGATTGCTTCGCTCGCCCCTGGCGCCTCGGCAGTGTTCACGTTCAAACGTTCGATCAATTAACCCCGGCGCGCACAGTCGGCGCCAGTGTTCGAAGCGACATGGCGGTTTTCGAGGCCCGCGCCTGGTGAAACCGCCACGTCGCTTCCCGACTTTTTAGCCTGCCGCGCAAGAACTTCCTCAAATCGCACTGATGGCGATCATGATAAACAGCAAGAGGCTTCTTTCCACTCTCGTCGTGGCACTTCTCTTCGCCGCGACGGCGAGTTTGGTGGCGCGCACAACTGACGAACCCGTCAGTGCAGGCACAGTGATCGCCAATCGCGCGGAGGCCACCTATTCGGACAGCGAAGGAACAAATTTCAATGCGGTATCGTCGACCGTTTCAGTTACGGTGCTCGCGGTCGCGACCCTTACCGTCACACCGAAAGAGACCGTAGCTTCCGCCAATGTCGGTCCGCACGAACGCATCACGCGACTCTTTCGCATCTGCAACACCGGTAACGTTACAAGCTCTTACGCTATCATCCAGACGGAACTGAACACGCCGCCGACGCTCGTCAATCTCTACTTCGACAACGATGCGAGCGGCACGGTCACCAGCGGCGACACGCCGGTAACGTTGGGCGCGACTGCATCTCAGAACGTTATGCCAGGCTCGTGCCTCGGAGTGCTGGCGGTGATCGACACCAACGATGCTCCGCAGGATAGCTTGTTGCGGATTGGTCTGACGGCGCGCGCGAATGCCGCCAACGGGAACACCCAGGACAGCGGAACGATCATCAATGCGGTTGGAAGAGGAGCGCTCTTAAGCAACCCGAGCAACGCCGCATTGCCGCCGCTCAAACAAGTTAACGGCAGCGCGCAGGCCGTCGTCATGCGAGGCGTCGCGTTTACCTACACGGTCGCTTTTCGTAATAGCGGCGACGTGACTGCGCGCGCTGTTTTAGTCACGGACGATCTTCCCGCCGGCGTCGAGTACGTTTCCAACTCGCTCCGCCTTGACAATAACGGCCTTAGGAATCTGACTGACGCGCAAGACGCCGACGAAGGTTTTGTGCGTGGCCAGCACATCGAAGTGCAGTTGGCCGCGGTCGCGCCGGACCACATTGTCCGCATCATGTTCGACGCGCAGTTAAGTAGCAACGCGCCCGCCGCAGTCGGGCTGATTAACTTCGCTCAGTTAAGAGGGGAAAACGTTCCCCTCATAGGAAGCAGTTCAGCGGTCGTTGTGGGTGATCCGTTCGGGACAGTCTTCGCCGGACGAGCTGGCGCCAACTCGCCAATTCCGGGAGCAAGCGTTGCGATTTTTTCAGATCAATCATTTACAAATTTGCTGCCGCTGACTGCTGACCAGGGCGTCACGCCAAATTCGCAGAACGTCAATCCGTTCGCCAGCGACGGGCTGGGTCATTTCAATTTTGCTTTGAGCGGCATGCAGCTCGGCACGGACGCAGCGCCCTCGCGCTATTTCGTGCGGGTTCAAGCTGGAGGCTTTATCCCGCGCTTGATCGAGCTCGATCTATCGGCAAGAGAGGCAGGTCTCCTCTCGCTAACCGCGCGCGCGCTGGACGCTCAACCGCTGGCAGTTGGCGGCGGCTTCACTCTCGTTCGGCAAGACGTGCGCGTAGACAACCTGACGTGTCTCGCCTTCAACATCCCGATGTTTGAAGAGCATGGACTCGAGATCACTAAATCTGTGGACGTGCAACGCGCCGAGATCGGCGACGTCGTTACCTATCGCGTCGAGATCCACAATCCGACCGCGGCGACAATCAGTGACGTGACCGTTCACGATCGCCTGCCGGATTCGTTTCACTACGTGCCCGGCACGGCCCGACTAACAATTGGTTCTGCACCGGAGCGTCAATTAGAGCCCGAAGTCGCAGCCAATGAATTACTTTTTCGCGTCGGTGAGCTGGGGCCCGGCGCGGGTGCGCATCTGCTCTATCGCGTGCGCATCGGCGCGAACGCGCGCGAAGGAGACGTCGATAACCTCGCGACCGGGTCCGGCGTCTTTCCCTCCGGCGAACAGAGCGTGACAGCAACCGCGCGCGCGACGGTGCGGGTGGGGGGCGGCGTCTTCTCCGCGCGTCAGATGATCGTCGGGCGCGTTTTCGAAGACGTGAATCGCAACGGCATCTTTGATGCAGGCGACAAGCCCGTGGCGGGCGCGCGTCTGTATCTCACTTCCGGCCAGTCGGTAATCACTGACTCGCAGGGTCTCTACAATTTTCCTGCGCTCGGCGACGGGTCGCAGGTGGTCGCGCTCGATCCGGTGACGTTGCCGGCGGGATATTTGCTCGCCGACGGCAACACGCTCGCGGGTCGAAGCTGGACCAGACTATTACGCACGCCGGTCGGAGGCAGCGCGCTGCTGCGACAAAACTTTGCGCTGGTAGCTTCGGGAAATAACTCAACTCTCGCGCGATCGGATCGATCAAATGCCAATGAAGTCGGTGCTTCGCCGCAATCTGAAAGCAAGTCCGATATTGCAAGCAAAACCAACAACTCGGCTTCTCAAGCCGCGACCGCCATTCAAGGCGATCTCACGTCGCCCACTCTGGCCGGCACTTATCAGTTTGCTGCAACGGAAACGATTCAGCCTGTAGCGCCCGGCACAGTTCAGATTCTTTCTCCGGTTGCCAACTCAGTTGTGATGACGCCGGCACTTGAGTTGACCGCGCGCGTCGCGCTCAATTGGAAAGTGAAACTCGAAGTCAACGGCGAGCAAATTTCGGAAAAGAACATTGGCACCAGCCGCCTCGATCAAAAAAACCAGGTAGCGACGTTTACGTTTGTCAGCATTGGACTTCGACCTGGTCCCAACCGCGCGCGGGTTATTCCCGTCGGTCCCGACGGCGCCGCGGGCCGCGCTGAAGACCTGACGGTGATGGGGCGCGGCCCCGCCGAGCGTTTGGAGATCGTTCCTGAGAAGACCGCGATTCAGGCAGGCGGTCGCGATTCAACCGTCGTAAAGATTCGCGCGATTGATAAGTGGGACCACCCCGCCAGCGATAATCAAGTTGCGATCGAAACGTCACTGGGCCAGTTGGCGCGAATGGAGGAAAAGACGACGAACGATGATGGCGGGATCATTGTTTCCGGCACACTTGTGCCGCAAACAGATCTTGGGCAACCACAAAAAATGGAATTACCAGAGTCACACAGTCAGCTTGTGGTCCCACTCGTCGGCGGCGAAGCGCGAATCAAACTAATTGGACCTGGCGATCCGGGCGAAGCTCGGCTTCATGCGCTCGCGGGTCAGATCGAAGCGGAGTCGTCAGTGCGCATTCTTTCTGAGACGCGCCCAACAATCCTGGTCGGACTCGCGGAGCTGTCGTTTGGTCGCGGCGTTCCGGAAATCGGTCTGCGCGGCGAGCAGGGAAGTTTCCGCAACCGGATGAGTTTCTTCTTCAGCGGCCGAGTGTGGAAGCAAAACACACTAACGCTTGCTTACGATTCTCAGCGCCCGATCAATCGCACCACGGGCCACGATCGACTCTTTAGAACGGATCCACTCGACCGCGCATATCCGCTTTTTGGCGATTCCTCGACTCGCTTCGAGGCAGCGCAATCCAATTCCAAGCTTTATGTGCGGTTCGAACACGATCGTTCTTACGCGATGTTCGGCGACCTGGACGCGGACCTGAATGACCTCGCGCTGGGTGGTTACACGCGAAAGCTCACGGGCGTCAAGTTGCATCTGGAAAATTCCAGCGGCGATTTTGTGACCGTCACCGGCGCGCGACCGGACACCTCCTTTGCGCGCGAAGTTTTTCCCGCGGGCAGCCTCGGTCTTCTATTCCTTGCGCGCGGAGACATATTGCAGGGCTCGGAAACAGTAACGATTGAAGTGCGAGATCGTCGGAACCCCGAAATCATTTTGTCGCGCGAGGTGCTCTCGCGTTCGATTGATTACACATTGAACGCAACTACCGGCGAATTGCTCCTGCTCAGAAATATTTCGACGTTCGACTCCGCCCTCAATCTCAAACAGATTGTCGTTACGTATGAACATCGAGCGAGCGGGCTTACGTCCAGTGTTTACACGGCGCGCGGCCGGAAGAATTTTGCCGGTTTGGGTTTGAAACTTGGGTTTTCGGCAGTCGTGCAACGGCAAGAGGCTGCGCCGAGTTTTATGGTTGGCGGCATCGATGGCGAGAAGAGCCTGCCGCACCGCGGCTCGTTGCGCTTCGCCTGGGCCACCAGCCAGGGTGACATTAGCGAGGGCGTTAATCTGTCAGGCTTCAACAGCGGCGAATCTACGCATGATGGCAACGCGTTCACGGTTGAGCTGCGACAGCCATTGAATTATCACGAAGCGGCTGTGCATGCCCGGTTCGCGAGCGCGTCAGCAGGCTTTCTTAATCCGTTTGGTTCCACGGTAACGCCGGGCTCCCGGCGCGGTGAAGTTACTTTCGATTTCAAACCGCGGCGCGGCGCGGCGTTGCGCTTCGGCATAATCGAAGAGAGCAACCATACCGCGAACGTCGACAATCAGCGCTTCACTTTCTCGGTTGCCGGCGATCAGGTCGTGAAGGAACGCTATCGCTTCCATCTCGGGTTCGATCATCGCAGCTTCACAGACGATCTGAATGCGCGCTCGACCAACTCAAATCTCTTTACCGCCGGCGCTCAAATACAGCTCACCGACAAAATCGACGTCGCGATCAAGCGCGAACAGAACTTAGGCGAGGCCGATCCGACTTATCCGAACCAGACGACCTTCGCCGCGAATTACAAAGTGAATCTGTGGACCAAGATCTTTTTTACGCAGCGGTTGGCGTCGGCGCCGATCGTGCCGATTGGAGATGTTTCGCAAACAGGATTTGCGGCTGCCAACTCTCGTCGCGAAACGGCCCTGGGAGTTGAGTCGCGCTTCGGTAAATACACTTCCTTTGTGGGTCGCTATCAACTTGAGAACGGATCGAACGGACCCGATAGTTTCGCGGTGTTCGGTTTCCAAAATCGATTGCCTGTCACGAAAGCAGTGTCGTTCGAGCTTGGTATTGAGCGCGGTTTTCATTTGGCCGGCGCGGGAAAAAGTTTCAATAGCGCGACCTTTGGTTTCGGCTGGACGCCAAACGAGAATTTCAAAGCCTCGGCGCATTATGAGTTTCGCGATCGCGGCGGCAACGGACAACTCATCAGCATCGGCGCTGCCGGCCGGCTTGCGGAGGGCATCACCGTGCTTTCCCGTTTTCGCTGGTCGCACACTGCCTTTGCGGGACGAGGCGGTTCGGCGTTTGATGGGCTGGCAGCGATGGCGTTCCGGCCAGTGAAATCCGATCGCAGCGGTTTGCTTTTCAGCTACAACCACCGCGCGATCACGCAAGAGGGATTGCCGGGACTAACGCCAACCCGCGATCGCGTAGATACGCTCGCGACGGACGGTTACTATCAGGCGACGCAAAGACTGGAAGTCTATGGCCGCTTTGCTTTGCGCTTTAACGCGAATGGCCAACCGACGCTGCCGTTCGTTTCGACGCTCACTTATCTGACGCAGACCCGCGCGCAATATCGTTTGACGACGCGTTTTGATTGGGCCGGCGAAATGCGCCTGCTGTTGCAGCCATCGTCGCGGACGCAACATTCGGTGTACGGAACAGAGCTGGGAATGTGGGCAATTCCCGATCTGCGTTTCGGCGTTGGCTACAACTTCACGCGCGTCGGCGAGCCCGCGGGCGTCAGCAATATTCCGATCCGGCGCGGCTTTTACTTCACGATCACTTCGAAGCTCTCGAGTTTGTTCGATCTCTTTGGCACATCGCGCGCTGGTCTCGCCAACGGCAGCGAGGCGCAGCAGGACAAGCAAGGAGAGAAGAAATGAGGCGCGCCGCGTCTGAGGCGCCGAATCCGGCAAGTGGCGCGCGGGCGAACCGCCTGTTGCGAGGACGTCTGCTGGTAGTCCTGTTCTTAGTTCTCCTGGTCGCTGGCGCGGCGTCGGCACAGACCAACGTTTACACTATCCGCGGCAACGCTGGAGGCAACAACAACATCTGGAGCGTCAACCTGAGTACCGGAGTCGAGACGCTCGTTCTCTCCGGTTATCCCGGCGGCAACGCTGCGTCGCTAGCTCAACGCCCGTCTGACGGCATGCTCTTTTACGCTATCAATGTGGCGACGAACGGCGCGGTCTATCGCTTCAACCCGGCAACGCCAAACATCGCGCCGGTGGCAATAGGAAACCTCGGTCCTTCGACGGGGGGCGTTAACGTCTCGGGCGGCTTCCGCATGGCCTTCAACGGCAACACTCTCTACTACATGGTCGGCAACACCGGTGGAGTGGACTCCGACACCGTCTATACGCTGGATCAGAACACCGGCCAAGCCACCAAAGTAGCCACCGTCACGGGTACAAACAACGGCGGCGACATCGCGTTCCTCGGCAACACTCTCTACATCATCGATCAGTCTAAACGACTCTGCACTTACGCCAACCTGCCGGCGAGTGGCGCTGCCGGTGGCTGCAACACTATCAGCGTCCCCGATACAAATTCCATCGGCATCGCCTTTGACGCAAGTGGCCGGTTACTCTTGCAGACGGTAACTAACGCTAACCTGTACGCTGTCACTTTACCGGGTCTGAGCGCCTCACTGATAACGGCTTTAAGCGGCGGCAATACGGCCACGGGCGATCTGGCGAACGCTAACGTCCCTGCGCCCAATCTCTCTATCACCAAAACGGACGGCCTCTCGACCGTTTACCGCGGTGGGCCCGTCAGCTACACCATCGTGGCCAGCAACCTGGGCACGTATGCCGTGACCGGAACCGTCACCGACAACGTACCCGCGAGCGTTACTGGTGTGACCTGGACTTGCGTCGCTTCTGGCGGCTCGACTTGCACCGCCGCTTCCGGTTCGGGCAACACGATTAACACCAGCGCGACCCTCGCAGCCGGAGGCACAGCAACCTACACCGTCTCAGGCACGCTGTCTGCCGCGGCCAGCGGCACGCTAACAAACACCGCCAACGTCGCGGTGCCGGCGTGGCTCATCGACTCGAATATTGCGAACAACACAGCCACTGACAGCGACACGATCAACCTCAACGCGAACCTCGGCATCACCAAGACGGACGGTCTGGCCAATATCAACCCGGGCAGCGCTATCACGTACACAATCGTCGTCAGCAACGCCGGACCTGACGCCTCCAACGGATCGATCGTAACCGACACCGTTCCCGCGTCCATTACCGGCGTCACGTGGACGTGCGGCTCCGCGACGGGAGGCGCCACCTGTGGCGCCGCGAGTGGCAGCGGCAATGCGATCAATACGACTGCGAACCTGCCGGCGGGATCGTCGGTAACCTACTCGGTTTCAGGAACGCTTTCGGTCACGGCGACAGGCACCCTTTCCAACACTGCCATCGTAATAACTCCGGCAAGCGGTGTCTCTGACCCGACCGATCTCGGACGCACGGGCGCAGGTAACAATAGCGCGACTGACACAACGACAATAAATCCCGTCCCGGACCTGACGATCACGAAGTCTCACAGCGGCAACTTCACCCAGGGGCAAGTCGGAGCTACGTACACGATTACCGCCACGAACTCGGGCCTCGCTGCGACCAGTGGCACGGTTACAGTCACGGACACGTTGCCGGCGGGATTAACCGCGACAGCGATCGCTGGCACCGGCTGGACCTGCGTGGTCGGGACGCTGACCTGCACCCGCAGCGACGCACTTGCCACCGGCGCAAGTTACCCGGTGATCACTCTCACTGTTAATGTCGCCAACAACGCTGCTGCCAGCGTGACCAACTCCGCCAACGTTTCCGGCGGTGGTCAGACGAACACTGCCAACGACACAGCAAGCAATCCAACGACGATCAATCAACTGCCGGATCTGACGATCACCAAGACGCATACCGGCAACTTTACTCAAGGACAAGTCGGCGCAACTTATTCACTCACTGCCACGAACTCCGGCTTTGCGTCCACCAGCGGCACAGTTACAGTCACCGACACTCTTCCTGTGGGACTGACGGCGACCGCTATCAGCGGCACCGGCTGGATCTGCGTGCTTGGTACGCTGACCTGCACCCGCGGCGACGCGCTCGCAGCCGGCGCAAGTTATCCCGTGATCACGCTCACCGTTAACGTCTCACTTACCGCTCCAGCCACGGTTACAAACTCGGCTACGGTGTCCGGTGGCGGCGAAAACAACGCTGCAAACAATACCGCCAACGATCTGACGACGATCAATGCGGCGGCCCCGCCAAGCATCGGACTCGTCAAGAGTGTTGGCCCCAGTGGCACACAGATTCCCGGCACCGATCTCCTGTACAGCGTCGTTTACACCAATACTGGCGGGCAGCCGGCGAACAATTTCATCATCGTCGATCCGAATCCGACGAACGTCGTACCCGCCGAGAGAGTGTTTCATAATGTCGACTTCAAGATTGGATCTATGACCAGCAGCCCAGGCTCAACCGGCCTGGTGGCAACTTTCGAATATTCAAACGATGGCGGCACAACCTGGACCTACACGCCCGTGAGTGGCGGCGGCGGAGCGCCAGCCGGTTACGACCGCGCCGTCACCAACGTCAGGTGGAGGTTTACCGGAAGTCTCAGCCAAACGGCTCCGGACAATACCGGCAGCGTCTCTTTCACTGTGCGAATACGATAGAGAATAGAGAGTCTGTGATTCCAGAACCGGCTGTCCGAGTGTTTGGGAGTTTAGATCGCTAAGTATTCCTCAATCTTCGTTGCACAAAATAGATTACTTTTCCGATCTTGATCGTGAAGAGAGTCTTTGCGCTGCGCAGGCGCGCATTCCTAACTTCCACTTGATCAAAACCGCCTACTCCACTGGCGAATTTACCTTGACAACGAGTCGCGGGCGCTTACAATGACACCGTTCGTGAAGCGACCGTTTGAGCGTTGGCTGTTTTAGACAATAACTCATTCCCTTCGTCGCACAGATCGCTTGCAGCCAGATCCCGATTTCTGAAAGAGCCTTTGCCGGCATATAGTCGTCCTGTCGCCGACCAGTTCCTGGTTTTCCTCGAACGCAAAGTCGGCTAATTCAAGACGAACGACATTTGTGCAGAAATTCCCGACCCCGCGTCGGACAACGGTTGTCGTTGCGGCAAACGTCTGCGAACGTTGAAGCCTGGTTCATTCAATTGATTGGTCCAGACTGAAGCGATCGCTGCCCATCAACCTTCACTAATTTAAGGAGTAAGTTCCCCCATGTTTAAGGAGTAAGTTCCCCCATGAAAAACTCATCAAACATCGCAAGGCAACTGATCCGCTTCGCATTAGTAACAATTTTCCTGGCCAACTCTTTCGGCCCGTCCCTCTTCGCCTCATCGCGGCCCGGTTCGCACAATGTCCGCAACGAATGGCGCACAACGTCCTTCGCGACGCTACCGACGCCTGTGCCGGTTCCCGCTGACGAGCAACAACTCGCTTATTTCAGGTCCGATCCAAACACCAACCAAAGCGACATCTTCCGGCGGCGCGCGAACGGCGCGGACTTGCTGAACCTGACCAACAATCCGGCCACTTACTCGGACTTTGTCTGGTCGCCCGACGGCAGCCGAATCGCCTTTGGGCGCTACGACCAGTCGATCACCAGCATCAACCTTTTCGTAATGGACACCGACGGCGCGAACCAAACGCGTTTGACCAACAGCCCGACCGAGCAAGACTTTGGAATGGTTTGGTCGCCTGACGGCGCGCGCCTCGCTTTCAGCGCTTACGATCTCACGACGAACACGGCGAGCATTCACACGATCAACGCGGATGGGAGTAACGTGCTCACGCTGACCGCTTCGGCCGGGAATGACAACGGGCCAGCCTGGTCACCTGACGGCACACGGATTAGCTTCAGGCGCTCCTTCTTCGACTTGCAAACTGGCAGCTTCGCCGCGAGCATCTACGTGATGAGCACTGACGGTAGCAACCAGATTAAGTTCGACAACCTTGCCGGCGAAATAGACTACAACCCGGCGTGGTCGCCCGACAGCGCGCAGATCGCGTGGGCGCGCTTCCCTAACGACGGGCAGCACGGGCCTAATCTCTTTGTGGCGCTGCGCGATGGCACGAACATGCGCAACCTGACCAACGACTTCTCCATCTCGTTCGACGGACCACAATGGTCGCCGGACGGAAGTAAACTCTCATTCCTAAGCACCCCCGACAACATTAACTACGCTCTCAGCGTGATCAATGCAGACGGCAGCGGACGAACGACGCTATCCGGTTCGGTCGCCAACATCTCCTCCAACAAAGGCTGGTCACCGAATGGCGCGAAGCTGGCGTTTACTGTCAGCTACGGCGAAGTCTTTAACGGGCTGTACCTCGTCAACGCCGACGGCACTGGTTTAACTCACATCGGAGACGACAGCGAACGCAATGACAATCCAGTCTGGTCGCCCGACAGTGCAAAGCTCGCCTTCACCAGTGCGCCCAACAGTCTGGGCAGCATCAACATCGTTAACGCCGACGGCATGAACCGAGTTGATCTGACGAACGACCCGGCTGGCTACGCGGCGCCAAAGTGGCAACCCGCCGCGTTGTTTAATACCCCTGCGGGCACGAACGTGACTGTCACGGTCGGTGGTGTTCAGTTCACTTTCGCGAACGTGACCCAGGCGGGGCAAACTACCGTCACGCCGATTGATCCCGCATCCGCGGGCACCTTGCCCGGCGGCTACACGCTCGTCAACGGCAGCCTCGCTTTTCAGATCACGACGACGGCAATCTATTCAGGCTCGATCACGGTCTGCATCGTCGAATCTTCCGTCAACGATCAAACCACTTTCGACAGCTTGAGGATCTTGCACGGTGAAGGCGGCACGCTGGTTGACCGCACCATTCTTCCACCCGATGCGCCGGCGCCGAATTTCAGCACGCGGACAATTTGCGCCAGGGTTACCTCGTTGAGTCCATTTGTCGTCGCCAAGTTGGCTTACGGCGTTCAAACGCTCTTTGACCAGACTAAGCCGGTGAAGAGTGGAAGCACGCTTCCGGTCAAGCTTCGACTGACAAACGCGAGTGGCGTGAACGTTTCCTCTGCTTCGCTTGTCGTCACCGCGCTGAGCGTCTTGAGAGTTTCCACAAACACTTCGGGCGATGTTCAGGACTCGGGCAATTCAAATCCGGATAACAACTTCCGTTATGCCGGCGGCTTTTACATCTTCAATCTAAGCACAAAGGGCTATGCAACCGGAACATACCTTTTGCGATTCAAGGCCGGCTCGGACTTGATCAATTACACCGTTCAATTCCAGGTGAGATAATGAACCACCTGGCAGTAACCGGAAAAAAGGCCCGGGTCATTTGCCCGGGCCTTCTTCACTGTGCCGCCTCGATATTTACCCGGCCATCCATTCGGTTGCGTCAAACGCGGATTAGTGTCTAGCTGGTGCTTTGTCGCGCCGCTTCCTCGGCTTTAATAAAGTAGAGCAGCCCATCGTTAAAGTGAAACTCATGCAATGAGTCAGGCGGAGGCACCACCGGCGGCCCCTCGATAATTACCGGCACAATCTCCGGCAACACCGCATCGTTTCCACCTTTACGCTTGAGCGCGTACGCAACTTCCTTTGCAACCCACTCTGACTTCTTCGCCGCCGATGACCAGAAGAGAAAGAAGACATCGCTCTCGTCAATGTGTGTATAAATCGATTTCTCCCAACGCTCTCCCGGCTCAAGGGTCAGCAAATCCTGGAAGAAGTTGATCTTCGCCATCTTCAACATCTGTACGCGCTTCAAAACCTCCGGGCGATCCGGTGAAGCGTAGGAAATGAACGCTTGTTTGTAGCGCACAAAACTCTGGGGCGGTGTTGGCATGATCTCCGCTTGCTGAACCGGCTGCGCACCGACGGCAGCAATCTTGAACTTGAACTTAACGTGTCCGATGGGAACGCTCTCATAGCAGATTCTCACCGTGCCAATAATGCTCCCCAGCTTGCACTGCTCAGGTACAGTGACGCCAAACTGAACCGAATCGATCTCTCCCTGCCAAATGAGGGATTGTGAAGGCTCATCGATCTCCAGGCCGGGCATGTTGAGGCTGAAGACCAACTCTTTCCCGCGCTCAATCATCTTGTCGAGTTTTTTCGTCCCCCGCGCCTTGCTGTCTTCATCAGCTTCGGTGGCCATTGCGGCAAGCTGGTCGGCCTGCTCAGCAAGATGAGCGAAGACCTGCACCAGAAAGCCGTCACCCGGTGATGCCGCAAGGGGAGCGAACACGGTGCAGTGTACCTCGTCCTCTTTCTTCGCCGATCCAAGTACAAGTCCGGCTGCTGTTCTTGCCACTACCCACAAAATTGCGGCGGTGGCCAAGCCGAGGAGGAGGGCGAGGAGGATATCGGGAAGGCGCGCTGGTACTTTCTGAAACGGCAACCTGGATGAAAGCACAAACTGAGACGCCGTGGTAGGAGGCGGAGATGGCGCTTGCGCTGGTGATGGCGTCGGGGACGGCGAGGCCGAGGGCGTAGGAGACGGCGAGGGCGAATGCGGTGGCGGGGTTGGCAGCGGCTTGGCGGTCAGAGAAACACTCACAAAGCCAGTCGGCGGACGTAGCACAACGTTTGAACTTTTTTCGAAAAAGTCCTGAGCCGAAACCACGACTTGATACTCGCCAGGCGGTAACTCTTTCAGGACAAAGTTTCCGCGCTCGTCGGCCTGGGCTCGACTCTGTACAATTCTGTTCTGGTCTCTAAGAAAGACAGTGATCTCAGCATACTTCACACCCTTCCTGGAAGAGCCGTTCCGGATCTCACCTCTTACAGTAACCCCCCCTTCGGCAGGACGCACTAGCGTGGAGGCCCAAACGCTGCATATGCAATCGAGGCCGTACCCAACAAGCTCGACTCTTCCCTTGAGTCCCTGCCCACTGAAGCCAGTCGTATCAACCTTAATCGAACTAGTGCCTTGTCCGCCGATCACGCGGCCTGCTGTGATAGTCCAGTGGTAAGCCGGTCGAACTCCGGGCGTACCGCCGCTGGTGCTAGCCGTGCACGTCACGGGTTGCTCCCCGCTGATGGCTTCAGAACAGTAAATCGAAGCGAGCGGGCAACAACCCAACACCTCGACGCGCGTGGAAGCAAAGGGAGGGAAACCCTGGGTAACTCTGGAGTCGGCATTGACGTTTAAGGTGACGGTGTAT
This sequence comes from Pyrinomonadaceae bacterium, assembly GCA_041492185.1. Lineage (GTDB taxonomy): Bacteria > Acidobacteriota > Blastocatellia > Pyrinomonadales > Pyrinomonadaceae > JAOAPY01. Next base: position 59,188 of record JBGPWL010000015.1, read on the forward strand.
GCGCCGGGCTTCGCGCCCGCGAGATCCCAAGTGGCCTCCTGGCAGTTACCATGGATATGCCCGCCGTTCACCGTCCAACGAAGTTGGTTGCAGTCGGCGTTAAGAACTGAAGCGTGGAGCCGCACCACCGTGGAGGATCCGACGGCGCAAAGCTGTATGGCATTCACGCTGGAAGTAAGGCTCTGAATACGAGGTGCACCAGGGGCCGCAATGGTCTTCTCCCCTTTGTTAGATTCGCTAAAGCTAACGAACCGGCGCAGCCCGCTCTGCTTAGCAGGCTTGCCGTTTGGTTTCGGGGTCGGAGCGATTGCGGACTTGGATGCGGGCTGCGTAGTTACGGCTGTGGTTGCACTCTGTGTTGGGTCCGTCCCGATGGGAGCTAAAACAAGAGCCCCAAAAAAACACGACCGAGAATGGCGACCATACAGCACGTCGTTCGGAAACACGGGGTCCCCGCGGACTGGGAGCGTAAAGCCCAGAATGATTACAGCCAGGTAGAATGTGGCCTTTACGAGAGCCATCGCAAACAGCTTCTATTTGCTTCTCAATTGCCACGAGGTTGAAAACTCAGCAGTCTCGCGGGAAATGAAAAGTACGACCCAGCAACCACTCGTGGAAGCCGGCGGGAAAGGAAGTTCTGCATCAAGGACGTGCTGTCAAGCACAATGCCGATTACGGTCGATATTGCGGACTGGTTCGAGAAACGTGCGGCCGTCGCAGACTCTGAGGACCAGCCTCTTGGTTCCAATGATGTGACGAGGTTATTAATACGCCTCGCTTATGCCAAATAGCAAGCTCGATTAGCCGTGGCAAAGTTGAGGCAGGAGGTCAGTCAAGACTGAGCGCTCTCACGACGGCTGTTCATGGAGACACAAGAATCACTACGGTTACCGACAGTGCCTTACGAGATGTTTTCGTAGCCGCTAATGAAGGTCGCGGAAGGTTCTAACCCGGAGGCCAAAGCATAGGCCGGCCACCCAGCAGATGCACATGCAGATGAAAGACGGATTGCCCCGCGCCAGCGCCGGTGTTGACGACCGTGCGATAGCCGCCTTCGCTCAATCCCTGATCGTTTGCCACGCGCGCGGCGACTCGCAAGAGATGTCCGAGCAAAGGCTCATCACGATGCGAAGCGTCATCCAGCGATTCCAGATGCTCGCGCGGAATGATTAGCACGTGCGTCGGCGCTTGCGGGTTGATGTCGCGAATGACAATGCAGCTCTCGTCCTGATGGACAATATCGGCGGGAATCTCACCGGCAATTATTTTGCAGAAGAGGCAATCGTTCTCGGGCATGACTGGATCGGTTCCTAAACGAAGAATTGAAAAACCTATGACAGAATCTCGTTGACACTCAACGAAAGTGCATTGACGGTTGGCGACTCAACGGTCTCGCCGCGTTTGAACTTGCGACACTTACCGTACTTTCCGTTATGAAGTTCGGAATAAACTTCGATCATTTCCTTCGGAATATTGACCAGCCAGGTTCCGCGAATGCCTGCGCGAGCATACAGCGGAACCTTGATGTTGCGGTCAGTTAGCAACGTGCTATCCGCGACCTCGATAATCAACAGCACATCCCTTGGCATGGGGTGTCGCGTGGCGTAAAAGTCCTTGCGCAGCTTGAGCAGTGCGACATCGGGTACCGGTTCAGAAAATTCATTGAGCCGAACCGGATTTTGGACCCAAACGATAAACTTCTCTGCGGAAATACTGTGAAACAACCGTGCCAGCCGGGCGACACAGGCTGCATGAGGACTGCCGATCGGGCTCAGCTTGATGATTTTCCCTTCGATCAGTTCAACGCGGTCATCTGGCTTTAGCACACCGGCTTTGGCCATCTGATAATACTCGGCAACGTTGAAGCGTCTTGGTTCAAGTTGGGCAGACATAGTCGTTTTCTGATGGTGATAATCTACGCCAGCATGTTAGCACAGTAATGAAACTCAAACTAAAACTCATGCCGCCGCATCGGACTCGAGTGTTTTTGGCAGCGGTCCCGTTACCGATTCGCGAATTCGTTCAATATCAGCGCCGACTGATTGCAGCTTGGCTTCAATCTTTTCGTAGCCGCGATCGATGTGATAGACGCGCGTGATCATCGTTTCCCCTTCAGCTACCAGTCCGGCGAGCACCAGCGAAGCCGACGCGCGCAGATCTGAAGCCTGCACGGGCGCACCAGTCAACTTTACCGGTCCTTCAACCGTTGCAGTGTGACCATCGATCGAGATGCGCGCGCCCATGCGCTGCAACTCCGAAGTGTGCATGAAGCGATTCTCGAAGACAGTTTCAGTGATCACGGAGCGGCCTACCGCCTGCGTCATCAGCGTCATGTATTGCGCCTGCATGTCAGTGGGAAAACCCGGATAGGGATCGGTCGTTACATCACAGCCGGCAAGTTTCCCGGCGCCAATAATGTGCAGCGTGCTCTGATTCAGTTCCTGGATCTCGACACCCACTTCTCGCAACTTTGCGATCAGTGCGCTGGAATGTTCGGGCCGGCAGTCTTTGATCTCCAGCTCGCTTTTAGTAATTGCCGCGGCCACCATGAACGTCCCGGTCTCGATGCGATCGGGAATGATGGTATGTTCGGCGCCGCCCAGGGCATCCACGCCTTCGATCTGAATCGTGGGCGTGCCCGCGCCGCGAACACGCGCGCCCATGTTGTTCAATAGCTCGGCCAGATCCTCGATCTCCGGTTCGCGCGCGGCATTGTAGAGCGTGGTGCGACCTCGCGCGAGCGTCGCGGCCATCATCAGGTTTTCGGTTCCGGTGACGGTGGACTTTTCGAAGTGAACCTCCGCACCGCGCAGGCGGCCATCTTTTGGCGCGCGCGCGACTACGTTGCCTGCTTCGAGTTTTACTTCCGCGCCGAGTTGGCGAAAGCCCGCGAGATGAAGATCGATCGGGCGCGTGCCGATCGCGCAGCCGCCCGGTAATGAAACTTTTGCTTTGCCGAACCGAGCCAGCAACGGCCCCAGCGCCAGGACCGAAGCGCGCATCGTCTTGACTAACTCGTAAGGCGCTTCAAAAAGTTCCACATGCGATGCTGAGATTTTGTGGGTGCGCAACTCCGGCGTGAGGACTGTCGCGCCGATGTCTTCGAGCAGGCGTCGCTGCGTGATGATGTCACGCACGTAAGGGATGTTGTGCAGCGTTACGGTTTCCGGCGTCAACAACGCCGCGGCCATGCACGGCAGCGCGGAATTCTTCGCGCCGCTAATCGAAACTCTGCCTTTAAGCGGACGCCCGCCAGTGATCCGGAATCTGTCCACGACACCGACAGATTAAATTAAAAAGAAGAAACGTTAAAGGTAGGGTGCTGTGCCGGTTTGGAAAGCGGCGCTTAGAGTACCGACTTCAGTCGGGTTTTTTTGACCAGAAGGAACCCAACTAAGAGTTGGTACTCTAACACCATCGTTGACCGTCCATTGAGATAACAGCGCTACTCGTTTGCGCTGGAACGCGTGAGCCGCACGCCGCCGTTCGTAGTCATCGCGCGCACGGTCGCTCCGCCCGAACCCAGGTTGACGGAGATCTCTTTGGTGATGCGACCCTGGACCGTGACCGGAAAATCAACACTCACGTTGCCGTTGACCGTGCCCGCCTCAAGATGCGCCGAATAACTCTCCGGCACGGACATAATCACTCCGCCGTTGGTTGTCTTGACGTCGAGCTCTTCGCCGTCCCAGCGATCACCGTTGAGTTCGACCACCAGTCCGCCATTGGTGGTGTCGCCATGCACGTTGCCGCCGACGCGTCGCAGGGTGACGCCGCCGTTCACGCAACTGAATTCGATTCGGCCATTCACGTCCGTGATTGAAATACCGCCATTTTGAGTTTCGAGCGACAGACTTGATCTACGGGGAACAAGAATCTCGAAACTTACATACCAATTGAAATCGTGACGCTGTTCCGGTCCGTTAGCATGAATTCGCAAGCCGCTGGTTTCGATTTGGATCTGTTTTGCCAGTTCCTCCGCATCGCTCTGCGAGAGCGCGGCAGTATTAACGCGAGCGCGCACCAGAATGTCGCCGCGGTCCGAGCCTTTCACGGAGATGCCTCCGTTTCGTCCGGCATCAACCGTGATCGGCCCACCTGCCGCCACGGTTTGTTCTCGGAGCTCGCAATGATTCTGGAACCGGCCGCCATCCCACCAACCGTCGCGGCACTCACTGGAGCTCTTTTTCTGAGCGAGTACGGCGCCACCCGCCAAAGCGATCAGGGCGAGCGCCAACAAAGTGTGTCCAAGCGATCTTTTCATAGTTGATTCTCCTCAGGCAGTCAGTGTTTTCGGATTACGTCGAGCAACGCCCAGTTTCGTGGTTCTGAAGAGATAGACCCCGCGGGAAGTGAGCTTGTGGCAGAAAGTTTTGTGTCTTATCCGCGGGTTTCGTTGGAGTCTGCTTTTTCGTGAGGTTCTGAAAGTAACTTTCGCAACGCGATTGTTCGCGGTATGCCCTGCAGATCCTGTCGCATATCGATCACTTTCCAGACGCTTGCGTCGATCAATCGCTCAACGGCCGCCCGCTGGTCGAAACCGATCTCCAATAGCAGGTAACCACCATCGACGAGGAAAGCAGGCGCCTCACTGAGCAAGCGCCGAATGATCGAAAGGCCATCATCACCCGGCGTCAGCGCAACGCGGGGTTCGTGCTCGCGCACTTCTCTTTGCAAACCGAAGAGATCTTTTCCGCCAACGTACGGTGGATTTGAAACGACGAGATCGAAAAGAAAACTATTTTTTTCGAGCGCGGCAAAACAGTCTGACACCGTAAAATGGATTCGCTCGTTGACACTATGGCGCTCGGCATTACGCGCCGCAACGCGCAGCGCGGCCTCAGATACATCAACCGCAACGGCTCGCACTCCTGGTCGATTGTGTAACAGCGCGATCGCGATACAGCCTGAACCTGTACCGACGTCGCAGACCAACGACCTTGCTTCAGCGTTGCCGATTAGATCGAGAGCAGCCTCAACCAGCAGCTCTGTCTCAGGCCGCGGGATAAGCACGTCGCGAGTCACTTCGAATTCGAGTCCATAAAAATATTGGCGACCAGTGATGTACTGGAGCGGTTCGCCCGCAGCGCGACGAGCGACATACTCACGAAAAGTTTCCAATTCATTTACATCAAGCAGTTCTTCCGCATGCGTGACGAGGAACGTCCGATCCTTTGTGATTGTATGCGTGAGCAACGACGCAGCTTCTCGTCTTGCTTCTGGAACACCGGCGCGACGCAAGATTTGCGTCGCTTCAAGAATCGCAGCGGCAATAGAGATGGACATAATTTGATTCTTCAGGCGCGACGACCAGTGGATCGAGCGTTGTCCTGAAGTCTTGACGTCTGGATCTATGGCTCTATAATACGCCGCACCGCCTGGCTTTTGAGAATAGTTTGCAGCTCTTCGCGAGTGATTGCGAATTTGAGATTGCGAATCTGAGATCTGAGATTGCGATGGTTTGCGGAAGCGCAGTCGCATTAAAAGTTTCTTTCTAGCACAACGGTACGAGAATCTCGTTCCTCCCGTGACGACAGAACCTCCGGATCATGCGATTCGGGGGTTCTGACGTAATAAGGGATCAAAGTTCAACGAAGTTTGACACTTTAAGGAGCCCCCGCGTGAGCCCATTCGCCAAGAGCGTTCTCCTGTTTGCCCTGAACTGGCTCGATGCGCAGTTGACCATTCTCTGGGTGCGCTTGAACATAGCGACCGAAGGCAATGGGATGATGGCGCGTCTCTTGAATTTTGGTGAGGCGCCCTTTCTCACCGCTAAGCTACTCATTGGCGCGTTTGCTGCTTACGTCCTTTATCGCTGTGCTCATCTTCCTATCGCCCGACGCGGAATGGTCCTGGTCCTCGGCATCTACGGCGCTCTGATGTTCGTCCACGCCGCCACCGGCTTTTCCGCTTTAGGCTGGCAGGCTCCGGAAACGGTGTTCGCCTATTTCGTCAGCTTGCCGCAGGAAGTATTGGCGATCTTCTCGTGATCGCGAGCGATAACCTTCTCGCGAGCCACAAACAAAAAGCACCTGTTTGGTCTCAAACCGCCTTTTTAGAGGTCATAAAAGCGCGTCTGCGCTTGCATAGAAAACCGATGAAGGCCTAAATTAATTTCGAGGAAACGCCAAAGGCTCGCGTCGCGCAACTGCCTTCTTGCGTTTGGCATCTCAGAATAGCTCAATTCATAGAACAGGGAAAAAGCCATGTATAGAGTCTCCATTCGCCACGTGCTAATTATCGCTTTGGTTTCTGGTTTATTTGCAGCCACAACGGTTGCCGTGCTGCAGCGACTTTCGAATCGTGTTCAGCCGGCCGGATTTGCCTTCACAGAAAAGCCGCCGAAGGGAATAACTGATCCGGCCACGGCCTCGGACGAACAGAACAACATCGAGATCTACCGCGCGGTCGCTCCCGGAGTCGTCAATATTAATTCGACGTCCTATGCGCGCGATTTCTTCGGGTTCGTCGAACCGCAGGAAGGCTCGGGCTCGGGTTCGATCATCGATGCCGAGGGCGATATTCTAACTAACTATCACGTCATCGAGGGCGCCCAAAAACTTACCGTAAATCTTGGCGGCAAGAAAACCTACGCGGCAAAGATCGTGGGCGGCGATCCGGATACCGATCTCGCGGTGATTCGCCTGCTTGAAAAACCAACTGAGCCGCTGACGATCGTATCCCTGGGTGATTCCGACAAACTTGTGGTCGGACAGAAGGTGCTGGCTATCGGCAATCCGTTCGGGCTCGATCGCACGCTGACCACGGGCGTCATCAGTGGTTTGCAACGCCCGATACGCGCTCGGAATAATCGCTTGATTGAAGGCGCGATTCAAACTGACGCTTCAATCAATCCGGGAAACTCGGGCGGTCCTTTGCTCGATTCGCATGGAGTGATGATCGGCATCAACTCGCAGATTCTTTCGCCTACCGGCGCGTCGGCGGGTTTGGGCTTTGCGATTCCGGTTAACATTGCCAAGCGCATCGTGCCGCAGTTGGTGCAATTCGGAGCCGTGCGCCGGCCGCGACTCGGCATCAGCACACGCAATGTTGAGTCGCTGAAGAATCAGGTCAACCTGCCGGTCGCTGATGGCGCGCTCATTTGGGAAGTGCTTCCCGGCGGCAGCGCAGCCGCGGCAGGATTGCGCGGATTGACGCAAACCGAAGAGGGCGATGTCGAGCTTGGCGACATCATCGTCGGCATTAACAGCGACAAAGTTGCCAACGGAGACGATCTTTCGCGCATTCTGGACAAACACCAGGTGGGTGACACAATTCAGGTCCAGATCGTGCGCAACGGAAAACGAATGACTGTGCCGGTGCATTTGACGGAAGCTCCCGATGCGCGGCGCGGCGGCGTCCGAAGATAAAACTTGCGGATCGGGTTTCGAGTGTCAGCGAAAAGATAGACTGATGCTTGATTCTTGATACTCGGCTTTTTCTTACCTGACCCCGAATACATGTTGGGTTGCTTCGCATGAAGTACAACGCAGCTATTATCAAAATCATGTTGGCCCTCGCGCTTGTCGCGACGGCGGGCGCCGAAACACGCTTTGGTGCTGCGGCTCAACAGCCTGAGAAGCTCACCTTTAAAATGGACTTTTGTGGTATCGGTATGTTCTCGTCCCATCAAATGTACACAGCTTCAGACGGAACAACTTTGAACGTTGACTTGGAAACCTACAGGTCGCTGGGTAAAGCAAAGAAAGCCCTAGCTAAGGAA
>JBGPWL010000152.1:0-7127 GCA_041492185.1 Pyrinomonadaceae bacterium
CCGTAGAGATTGAAAGTCATGCCCGCCGTCGGCTCAGCCGGGTTCGTGTAGTTGTCTTGCAAAGTGTACACATCAATCTCATTGATCGTCTTGCTGCCCGCAAAATCCACTTGCAACCAGTCGGGATAAGTATCCGCGGTGGCATCGCGCCAGAATGAAGTGTTTAGTCCTTTTCGGTCTCCATCAATCGCCACGCTCGGAAAGAATGTCCCCGTGCCATCGGGTGGTGTCGTCGACGAGGCGCTCGCTATTCCACCGTTCGATGCCAGCGCGACGTTGACCAGTGGTCCGCCAACCGCGAAGATCAGATCATCAATGTCATCCCACGGACTTCCACCGCCACAAGAGGAAACCGTACCCTGGTAGCGAAAAACCGCACGGACGGCTTGCAAACTGCCGCCGCTAGGGAGCTGGTAGGTCGTGGTTAAGAGCTGTTGGCCGATGCCCGAGGGCTGGAACGTAGCAAGGTAAGTCCAGTTTGGATTGTTGGCGTCTGCGGCATAAAACAAATCAAGATAATCTTGAGATGGCGAGAACGCCCAATAGGTCACGTCGATTCTCACTGCCTTACCAGGCGCTAGGTTACGGGCCATTAGCGCCGGGGAAAACTAGCGGGACCTAACGTTCTTTCCGGCTGCCACGTGCAGATCAGGCTCTTCCACTGTCCCAGGATCCGCCGATTGCATATTTGCGAAAGCAGCTCCATCGCGAGGCGGCAGTTCGACGTGGGCCATCTCGGCGAAGAGTTGTTCGTATTCATCGACGACGCGTTCCCAGTCGTAATATTTCTGCACGCGAGTCTGGGCGCGGTTGCGAAAGGCGTGGACGAGTGAGCCGTCGCGCAGGACGCGCTGGAGTTTCTGGGTCAGATCTTTCTCGTCGTCGTAGAGGATGCCGGCGTCGCCTACTGCTTCGATATTTTCCGGCGCCGCGAGCGTGAGCACACAGTTGCCGAAACCCATTGCTTCCAGCAGAGCCGGATGCGTGCCACCAACTTCAGTAGCGTGAACGTAGCAGTAAGCGTTTTGCTGCAAGGCGCGATAGTCCTGGCCAAAGACAAACCCGGTGAAGATGATGCGCTTGTCGCCGCGCGCTCGCGCTTTGAGATCGCTGATGTAATCGCGCGCGTAAGGCGCGTCGCCGACGATCAAGAGCCGGTGCGCGGTCCGCACTTTCTTGAATGCTTCGATCACCAGATGCGCGTTGTTCTCCGGTTCCAGCCGAGAAACATAGAGCACATAGCGATTCGGTTCGACGCGCCACTTGCGCACCGTGTCGCGATCCGGACGACGCTCAACCTCTGAGCCATACGCGATCATCGTCGACCGCGCATTGTAGCGAGCAAGATAATAATCCTGAATAACGCGCGCATCGGTGATGGTAATGTTCGGCAGGATGGTGGCCAGTCGTTCAGCAAGCACATAGTACCTTCGGGCGATCCAGTTCCACTTCTTGCGTTTGTGCTCGAGCCCGTCAACGTTGATCGCGACGGGCGTTCCTGTAAGTCTCAGCAATGGCGCAAACGGAGCATTTGCGCAGTTGCAGATCAAGGCGGCGTCAAAGCGACGCGGCATGGCGTGGAGCGCGGAAAGAAAAGCATGAACTACAGTGTCGAAATATTTGTGTCGGATGGTGGGCAGGACTTTCAGATGTACGCCGTGATATTCAAGTTCACGCGGCGAGACATAATGGGCGCGGCAATAAACAGTAACGTCGTGGCCGCGAGCGACCAGTCGAGTCGAAAGGTGTTCGGCAAAAGTTTCAAACCCGCCATAGCTGGCGGGCACGCCGCGCGTTCCGAGAATAGCTATTCGCATGCAACTGGTAACACGACTGGAAGCCGGCCCTGGTTCCCGATTCTAATGCCGGTCGGCTGCCGAATCGATCTACTTACGCTTTCCAACCTCTTCGTAGACTTGCAACGTTCGCCGCGCGGTCTCGCGCCAGTCGAACAACTCCGCGCGCTTCAGGCCTTTGACGCGAAGTTCAGCGCGAAGGTCTGAATTATTAATCAGACGCGCCAGCGCCGAAGCAATTGCCGCTTCATCGAATGGATCAATCAACAATCCCGCATCGCCCATTACTTCAGGCAAGCTGGTGCGGTTTCCCGCGATTACCGGCGTGCCACACTTCATGGCTTCGAGCGGCGGCAGCCCGAAGCCCTCAAAATACGATGGATAAACAAAACACAGCGCGCTTGAATATATCGCCGGCAAGTCGGCCTCGGCCACGTAGCCGGTAAGCAGAATCAGACCTCCCAGTCCGCTCTCATTGATCGCGCGAAGTGTTTCATCGTATAGCCACGCCTTTTTTCCAACCAGGGCAAGTTTAGGAAGCTTAACGTCTGGTCGCTCGCGGCGCAAGCGAGAATATGCGCCGACGAGCCGGGCCAGGTTTTTCCTTGGTTGAATCGAACCAACCGAAAGAATGTAATCACCGACTATGCCATAAGTTTGTCGGACGCGTTGCAGTTCTTTTTCATCTGCGACCGGACCAAAGTGCGCGGGTGCTGCCAGTGGAATCGTGTTCACGCGCTCGGGCGAAATCTGATAAGTCTCGATGATGTCGCCGCGAACGCTTTCGGACGGAACCAAGATTCGCGCGGCCTGGCGCGCCGATCTGCGCACGGTAAGCCGAAGCTGAAAGCGGCTTCTCCAATTGAAAGTGAGCGGCAGATGCTCGAAAGAGAGATCGTGAATGCTGACAACAACGGGACACGGCGCAAAGGGCGGCGACGTAAACTGAACGTGAAGCACATCAACCGGATTGCGCCGCAGCTCGGCGCTCAAGGTTAGCGGGATGCGCACCAGCGGTGTATGCGGCAGAGTTAATCGAACAGAGAAATTCGGCCAGCGATTTTTGAAACGATCTACTGCCTCGCGCTTGCTGACATAGAGAGTGTAACGATTGACCGAGTCGATCTCGGCGAGCGCTTCGATCAGATTGATGGCGTAGGTTTCATTGCCGGCGAGTTGAGTGCCGACAGCATGAGCGTCGATGGCTATGCGCAAGACGGAAGCCATTTTCGCTGACGGACTACTTGTTCTTGCCGGAGGCAGACGCGCCCTGGGCTTCGCTGCTTTGTGCGGCGCGCGTATCACGCTCACGAATGCGCGCCGCCTTGCCTCGCAGATCGCGCAGATAATAAAGCTTGGCGCGACGCACGCGTCCGCGTTTTATCACATCAATATGATCGACAATCGTGGCATGAAGCGGAAAGATTCTCTCGACACCAACACCAAAGCTGGTCTTGCGCACCGTAATCGTTTCGCGCGCGCCGCCGTGCTTGCGGGCGATCACCACACCCTCAAAAGCCTGCAAACGCTCTTTGGTTTCTGATTCTTTGATTCGTACGTGCACGCGCACGGTGTCACCCGGCTGAAAGTCCGGAATGTTCTGGCGCAACTGCGTCTTTTCAATATTATCTAATCGGTTCATGTCATTAACTCCAAAATGTTCTTTGTGCTTTGTACTTGGTGCTTTGAATCGCTATCGAACCTGGGTCTGAATCAACAAAAAACAAAGTACGAATTCACTTCAAAAGATCGGGCCGATTGCGTCGCGTCTTTTCGAGCGCGGCCTCGCGGCGCCAGCGCGCTATCTCTCCATGGTCTCCGCTCAGCAGCACCTCGGGCACGCCCATTCCGCGAAACTCCGGCGGACGCGTGTACTGCGGACAATCAAGCAGGCCGTCGGAAAACGATTCGTTCACTGCCGACGTCTCGCTGCCCAAAGCGCCCGGCACCAAACGCACGACTGCGTCAACCAAGACGACTGCCGCCGGCTCGCCGCCGGAAAGAACGTAATCTCCGATGGAGATTTCGTCCGTCACCAGCGCTTCCGCAACGCGCTCGTCAACACCTTCGTAGCGCCCACAAATCAACACGAGGTGATCAGCGTTCTTTGAAAGATCATCCGCGAGCGACTGCGTCAATACGCGGCCCTGCGGCGAAAGAAGAATCACGCGTGTTTGCGCGTCGTAATCTTCCCGGCAAGTGGCGCCCGCTAATTCACTGACCGCCGCGAAGATCGGTTCCGGCTTGAGCACCATCCCGTCGCCGCCGCCGAAGGGACGATCGTCCACCACGTGGTGCTTGTCCGCGGTCCAACCGCGCAGGTCGTGCGCCTTTATCTCAACCAGTCCGGCCGCACGCGCGCGCCGGACAATCCCGTGCTCAAAAGTCTCGCGAAAGAACTCCGGGAAAATAGTGATGATGTCAAAGCGCAACACAATGAACCTGATCTCTGATCTTAGGTCTTTGATCTTTGATTTTGAAAACCTCAACGTGCGGACGAAAAGCAAAGATCAAAGTTCAAAGACCTAAGAGATCAAATTACAAATCCAAAAGTCCTGGCAGCGGATCGATCAATATCGTCTTCTTCTGCTTATCGATCTCGATCAAAATTGAACTGACCATCGGAATCAAGCTGCTCTGCTTTTCCTGGTTCTCAACGACCAGCAGATCGACTCCGCCCGTTCGCATGACGCTCTTCACGGCGCCAACCTGTTGCCCCGCGACTGTTTCAACTCGGCAGCCTTCCAGTTCCCAGTCGTAATACTGATCGTCATCAAGAGTTACTCGCTCAGCCTCGGGAACTGCGAACTCACATCCAACCAGTGCGCTCGCAGCTTCGATTGAGTCGTAACCTGCGATCTTCAGAACAATCCGCCCTTTTTGAAACCAGTGGTCTTCGAGCTTAACAGTTTTCTGCTCACCATCCGGAGAGAGCGCGAAGAGAACCGGTGTACGATCAAAACGATCCGGAAAATCTGTCAAGAGATCTGCGACGATTTCGCCTTTCAGGCCTCTCGTCCTTACCGCTCGGGCTATGAGGATTAGATCCTCGTTTCGCCCCGGCGCTTTCTGCCCCTCTTCTTTCATTCAATGAACTTCTAAAAATAAGACGGCAGGTTAGCAACTTTTCATCGAGTCGCTTAGCCGACCACTTCGAGAACATAACGACGATTGGCCTTAACGCTCGCTGCGTTACAGAGCGAACGCAATGAGCGCACTGTGCGGCCCTGCCTGCCGATCACCTTGCCAACGTCCTCTGGCGCCACGCGCACTTCGATCAGCGTGGCTCCGTTTCGTTCGATCTCGCGCACGTCGACCGCTGCGTCGTCGTCAACCAGGGCCTTGATGATCAGTTCGACGGTCTCCTTCATATAAGTCTCAGGCGCCGCGACAGTCTGCGCTACTACGCCGCAACGGAAGCGGCAGTGGCTTGCGATTTCTCGCTGGCCTTGATCAAGCGCGTCACGGTGAGCGTCGGCTGCGCGCCTTTATCGATCCAGTAACGCACTCGCTGCAGATTCAATCGAATCTCAGCCGGCTCGCGCGTCGGGTCATAAGTACCCAGATTCTCCAGGTAAGCGCCGTCGCGCTTTGATCGCTTTTCCTTCACCACAATTCGGTATGAAGGCCTCTTCTTGGCGCCCGTGCGCATTAAGCTAATCGATAACAAGTTCTGTGTCCTCCAAACAAATGTCCGACAAACTTCAGTTTGTCGCTGTTTCTCGCAACGATGTTCTTTCCGGTATGTTCGACAAACTGAAGTTTGTCGGACATTCTCATCGTCTTCTCTTTTTTCTTTTCTTCTTCAGTTTCTTTCGCGACGGGCCGGCAGGCAAGTCAGCGCCGTTGCCGCCCGCTCCGCCGAGATCCGGAAGACCGGACATGCCGGCCATGCGTCTCATCATCTTGCCTTTCAAGCCACCGCCGCCAAACAACCCGGAACTCGAAAGCTGCCTCATCATCTGACGCATCTCGGTGTATTGCTTGACGAGCTGATTCACTTCCGCCACTGCCGTGCCCGATCCGCGAGCGATGCGGCGACGGCGATTCGCGTTCAGGATTTTGTGATCCGAGCGCTCTTCTCGCGTCATCGAATCGATGATCGCTTCCGTGCGCTTCAGCTCCTTTTCCATCCGTCCAGACTGTTCGTCGGTGAGCTGCGGCATGCCCATCCCACCGAGAAGCTGGTCGGGCAAGAGCTTCATAATCTTTGAGAAAGAACCAAGCTTCTTAACCTGCCGCAGTTGCGACCGAAAGTCGTCGAGCGTGAACTCGTTCTTCTGAAGCTTCTTGAGCTGCTCTTCTGCTTCAGATTGATCGACTTTCGACTGGACCTCTTCGATCAGCGACAGCACGTCGCCCATTCCCAAAATTCGCTGGGCTGTGCGATCGGGATAGAAGGGCTCTAGCGCATCATACTTTTCGCCGACGCCTACGAACTTCACCGGTTGATTGGTGACTTGCTTGATCGAAAGCGCGGCACCGCCACGCGCGTCGCCATCCATCTTCGTTAGGACAACTCCGGTAATACCCACGCGGCGATGAAACTCTTCCGCGGAACGCACCGCGTCTTGACCGGTCATCGCATCCGCTACAAACAGTATCTCGACAGGATGCGTCTCACTCTTGATGCTGACAAGTTCTTCCATCAACTCGTCGTCGATGTGCAGCCGCCCGGCCGTGTCAATCATCAACGTGTCGAAGCCAGTCTGCTGCGCATGCTTGTAAGCTTCGCGCACGAGCGTAAGCGGATCGTTCGTCTCTGGCAGTTCAAAGATCTGTTGGCCCGTCGCTTTCGCGATGACCCTCAACTGTTCGCGCGCCGCGGGCCGGTAAACGTCAACCGACACCAGCAACGGCTTGCGCTCCTGATTATCCGCCAGCCAACGCCCGATCTTTCCCGTCGAAGTGGTTTTGCCTGAGCCTTGCAGCCCGACAATCATCACCACATTCGGGATCTGTTTGGTAAAGACCAGCCGCGACGATTGGCCGCCCAGGAGTTCAACGAGTTCGTCATAAACGATCTTAACGACTTGCTCGGAGGGCTTCAGCTCCTGCCAAACTTGTTGGCCCTCGGCCTTTTCCTTAACCGAGGCAATGAAGTCTTTCGCGACCTTGTAGTTAACGTCCGCTTCGAGCAGGGCCAGACGGATTTCGCGCAGCGCCGCGTCAACGTGTTCCTTCGTCAGTACGCCTTCGCCGCGTAGATTTTTCAGGGTCCGCTTTAGCTTGTCCGAAAGCGACTCAAACATAGTACACTCGGGCGAAGTTCCGCGCTCGATACGGAAACGAGGATGATAGCGGTCGCTCTGAAAGAGTGTCAAGGAGCGC
>JBGPWL010000120.1:0-11670 GCA_041492185.1 Pyrinomonadaceae bacterium
CCAGGTTGATACACCCTGTGATCGATCCAACTCTAGTAAGCATCGCCGCGCAACATCACCGGCAATGTTTTCAAAATGATCTTAAGATCGAGCAGCAGCGACCAATTCTCAATGTAGAAAAGATCCAGCCGCACCATCTCATCAAAAGGCAAACGGTTGCGTCCCGACACCTGCCACAACCCCGTCATGCCTGGCTTCATATCGAGCCGCTTGCGATGCCACAATTCGTAACTTTCAACTTCATAAGGAATCGGCGGACGCGGGCCGACGATGCTCATGTCGCCGCGCAGAACGTTCAGCAGTTGCGGTAATTCGTCCAGACTCGCGCGCCTCAGCCATCGCCCTACCGAAGTGATTCGCGGATCGGCCTTCAATTTGTAAACGGGAGCACCGTCGCCATTCGGATCGGCCTCGGCTTCG
Organism: Pyrinomonadaceae bacterium; assembly: GCA_041492185.1. Taxonomy (GTDB): domain Bacteria; phylum Acidobacteriota; class Blastocatellia; order Pyrinomonadales; family Pyrinomonadaceae; genus JAOAPY01. Next base: position 421 of record JBGPWL010000120.1, read on the forward strand.
CCGGCGATATAGCGCCGCTGAAACTCGCGGTGCGTCGAGTCGTTCGTGTCCGCCTGCATCGTGCGAAATTTGTAACAGAGAAAGATACGACCATCCATCCCGACGCGTTCCTGCCTGTAAAAGATCGAGCCACGTGAATCCATTTTGATCAGCAATGCGATCAAAGACCAGAGCGGCAACAGCAGCAAGGTAGCAAGCGACGCGATGATCAGATCGGAAGTTCGTTTGACTACGCGAGCGACGCTCGAAAGCGGCGAGCGGAACAGCGTAATCATCGGCAGCGCGCCGATCTGATCGACTTCGGTTTTGCGCGGCAGGAAATTGAACAGGCTCGGCGCAATGCGAAACTCGACGCCGCGCCGGCGACCAACGCGCATCATCACATCAAACAAAGCTTCGCCCGGCACATTCGAATCCGCGATGATCACTTCGTTTGCGCCGGCTTCGCGAATCGCATCAGGCAATCCCGCTAACCCGCCAATTACCGGCACGCCTTCAAAAACAGATGGGCCGGAATCAACCAAACTATTTTCCACGACACCGATGACGCGATAGCCCAGCTCCGGCCGCTCGCGCATTTCCTTGATGAAGAGCGCCGCTTCCGTGCCGCGACCAACCACCAGCGTAGGAATTAAATTGAGCTGTTTGCGACGCGCGAACACCTGCGCGCCCCGCACCATGAAGCGCAGAAAAAAGTAACCGGCGAGCGCGAGCAGAAAATCGATCACAAAGACGCCGCGAGCGTACGAGAATGCGCGAAACTGAAAGCCGCCGCGATAAAGAAATGCGCCCGCGACGATCAAAAGCGATCCGATCGCCGTCGCTTTGAAAACACGAATCCCATCTTCGACAAACGAGAACTCGCCGCGCAGTCGATAGAGATCGTAGTAAGCAAGAGTAATCACGCGAATCGGCAATACCAACACCAACAGAGCGCCGTAGGGAGCAAACGCCATGGTCCAAGAGCGGCTGCCGTTTGTCTGCTGAACGATTGCTGCGCCTTCGCGAAAGTAGAAGGCGCCGGCAAAGGCCGTCAATGCGAGCGCGAGATCGAAAACAAAGAGCGCGGTCTTGATCGCGGGCACAACCCACACCGGCGCACGCGCTGGTACTCGCACCGCGCTCGCTTCGGTAACCCGTTGTTTGGTTCGTGCAGGTCTCATCCGGGAGCCAATCAATAATACGTTGCCTGTTCAATACTATGGTAGTCTTTTTCGCTGAGTTTCCCGGACACTGCGTTCCAAAATGAAGATCGAATACATCTGTCATGCCTGTTTGTTGATAGACAGCGGAGATTTGCGGCTCCTCACCGATCCGTGGTTCGAGGGCCCGGCGTTTTGTAAACAATGGTACGTTTTCCCGAAACCGATTGATACCAATCTTCTGCAAAAGAGCGATGTAATTCTCATCTCTCATGGTCACGAAGATCATGTTCACGAGCCGAGCCTGCGAAAGCTTCCGAAGCGAGCGCGCGTCTCTTATCCCTACAGCCTGTTTGGCGGCACAAAGGAATTCATCGAGGAGATGGGATTCCGCATGGTGCAGGAGGTGTTGAGCGACAAGACGTACAAGCTTTCCGAAAGAACTTCGGTGACCTACATCGCCAATGCGCACGACCACATCATCGTGATCGAAGCGGGCGGCAAGGTTGTAGTCAATGCGAACGATGCCCTGCACGCCTATTCTCAATCCGTGATCGATTCATTTATCGCTTCGCTGCGCGCGCGCGTTTCACCGACTACTATCGAAAATATTTCAAGAGCGACGGGTATGAGCCGCAAATCTACGATATGTATCCGGGCGATGTCCTGGATGATGATGAGCTGCGGCCGGAGTCGCCGTATCGAAAGCACATAACGAACGGTGGCTTGAATCACCTCATCGATGAGCAGTATGGAAAAGAAATTGCTGAGATCGCGGAGCGGCGCTCTCTCTCCGAGGTCGAGGCTACAGACTTGGTTGAGGAACTGGCCGCGCACCTCGAACGGCGCGCAAAAGTTTTTACTGCTGGAACGCTGCGCCTTCTGAATTTCTGTGTGAGAGTGCCGGACCTGGGTCGCGACAGCTGTCTGAACATTCGGTTCAGCGAGAGCGAACCATTGATCGAACGATCAGACACTCCAGCTTCCGAGTGTGCGCTCGTCATCGATATCTCGAGCAGGATTTTGCGCCATTCGATCGGGACTGAGTGGGGCGGCGAGGCAATTAAGATCGGGTACGGCTGCGAGATAAATATTCTTGACCGACGCGCCGCCGAAGCGAATCTGGATACTCTCTGCGTTCAACTTCTCACCAGTTATCCCACGCCTGTGACATACATGAAGTCGCATCTCTTGAGAACGGCGAAATTCTTGGCGCTGAACCTGAATCACATGTTGCGTAATCCGCTGCTGCGAGCGTGGGTGCTTAGCCGGTTCAAGCTAAAGAGCAAAGCGGTTGAAAATTATGATCGCAACATCTGGCTGCTACGAGATGGCCGCGAGATTCGCCGCATGTATGACCTGCCGGAGTTGGATTTGTGAATTCAACATCGATGCCTCAGACTCTGGCGCGGCGCGCTATGGCGCCAGAATCAATTCCGCCACTTCGCTTCGAACCTGCGCTGCGTGGCGTGGCGCCGCCGTTCCTTTTTTTTCAATCGGCAGCGACTCAACATCTTCGCGCGTCGCGAGGCGTCGCAATCTACCCTCGCGCACCATTTGTTCATCGATAGCCGCCCACTCGCCGGCATAGATCGTCGCCACCGGTACTCCAATTGCCGCCGCTTCGCGATTCATCGTGCCACCGGCGCTGATTACTAAATCAGCCGCAGCAATCAGGTTTGGGCCATCCAAAGCTTCGCGAGGCAAAATCATATTTGCCCTTGATAACGCTTCATACTCGGCGCGCTGCGTTTCAGTACGCGCAAGCAGAACCACTTTGACGTCCGGGCGCGCGCACAATCTTTCCAGCATCTCGGCGAACAAATCATTTTCAAAACGATGATAGAGCGCCTCGCTTGCCGGCGGACGAACGACGACGAGCACTTCGTCTCGCGTGACTCCGAGCGCCCGTAAGACTTCGCCAAAGTGAGGATCGGGAGTGAAGTCGGCCAGATAGACGTCCTCTTTCATGCCTCGGTAACGTTTCACTTTTCCGCGCGCTGCTCCATAACGGCGTAGCGCACTGTCGGGAAACGCTCGCGGCACGATCACGCGCGAGGCCAATCTGAACGCGAGATGATTCGCAGGCTGATGTTCGTAGTCCATCAGCGTCACGCTCTTGATTCTGAGCCCGCTTGCGGCCGCGATTTGCGCGTAAGAGTTATGACTGACGGCAAGATCGAATCCACGTCCCCGCGCCCATTTTGCCAAGCTGGCCGCGCGCCCCACGAGATTGCCCGCCTTGCCAGCTAATTTTCCGCCACCGTGCCCGCCGATCACAACTGGTGTTAAGCCAGCCGCTGCCGCCATCTCGACCGTCTGTGCGTAATCGCGCGCGGTGATCTCAACCTGGTGTCCGCGCCTGGCAAACTCCGGAAGCAACGCGCGGAAAAACGGCACGTGCGGCGAGTTTGCTAAGTCAATCCAGAGTCGCATGACTGCCAAGGCAAAAGTAAAAAGTAAAAAGGCAAAAGTCAGATGGATTGCTTTTTTGATTTAACTACGATGGATCCGAGGATGCGCTTTATCTCATCTGCCTCATCTCTCAATTCCGCAAGAGTTTTCTCGGACATGATCTTTGCCGCTATGAGTAACCGCAGCCAAAAGTGGCATTCGCGTGCTTCTTTCAATGCAATGGAATTCTTGCTGATAAAATCGGCTCTGCTTTGCCCGGCTTGAGCTTCTTCCACGTTCGCGCCGACAGATGTTCCGGCTCTTAAGAGTTGGCCGCTGAGCGTTCTCGGAACGCCTGGTTTCTTATCGAGATACTGGCACAGTTTCACGATGCGCACGGCAAATTCAAACGTTCTCAGTCGGATGTCCTTGATTTCCTTCGCCATATGCAACCTCCTAACTTTTGCCTTTTTACTTTTTCCTTTTTACTTCGGCGAGCCGCGCGAGCCCGTAAGCCATCCAGCTTTCCGACCAGCGCATGTAGGGAATACGCACCGTGAAGAAGCGACGGCGCTGATAATAAAAATATCCATCAGGCGCGCGTAGATTCTCGATGGTCCACTCAGCAATCTTGTCAGCCAATTCGAGCGCGCCGGGCAGCCGTCCACGCAATTCAACCAGCGCCACAATCGCCGCGCTCGCTGAATGCGCGTCTGCCGGATAAAGGCGATCAGGATAATACTTTGGCCAACCATTGCTCAGAAAAAATCGTTCGCGCCAGAACTCGTAACCGCGCAGTATGCAGCCCTCGATCTCTCCATCTAAGCCGGTCGCATCCACCACCCCAAGCGGGCTGCCCGCTTGGGGACCCCGGTCCGCTCCCGGTTCTGACTCCATGATGCGCGAAAGGCTTGTCAGGATAAACGCCGTATGGAAATTGTCGACCCACGATTGATAATCATCAGTGCCATAGACCCACGAGCCATCTTCGCGCTGACGCCGCACCACATAACGCGCCGTTCGTTTTGCCCATTCGCAGAGACTAGGCTCACCGGTCAACTTGCCGACGACGGCCAGAGTTTCGCCGGCGAGCAAACTTGCATTGAATACGCGCGTTCGATCGAGTGGCGAATAACTGAAACAGACTTCGTCATTCGCTTCGTCCGAGCGATTCAGATCGTTGAGAATGAAATCGCAGATCGTGCGCGCCAATGGCAGATACTGTTGGCGATCGAAAACTTCTGCAGCTTCGCACAACGCACGCGCAGCAAATGCCGTGGGCACAACCGTCGGCGTCCCGCGCGGCGCAAAAAACGCGCGTCCCTGCCAATCGTAGTTATAGCCCCAGGCAGCGCCGTGAAAACCCTTGAGGCTCAGCGCCACCAGGTCGTCCAGCAACTCGCGCGCTTCAATCTCGGCTTCTTTCGTTTTAAGGCGGCGGTAATTCGACAAAGCCGCCAGCGCAAACAGCGCGATGCCTTTTGGATTTCGCTCTCGCGGCACGCGGGCAAGCGAGCGAAAGTTAATCGGCGAGCGTTTGAAGAACTGCGTCCAGGCAAGACGCGCCAGGCGCGAGTGTTTGAGCGGCGTTGTCTGGAAGAGTCGACTGTTCAGACCATCGAAAGGATCGTGGCCCGCGAAATCGCGAGCTCGGCACCACGAAAGCAGGTCGGCAAGTATTGGCTCGAGATTGGAATCGCCCATTGCGCTCAAAAGACTGTGTGCTTCTGGATCCGACGCGCGGCTTTGCCGCCCACCAAGGCGGTAAGGCTCTGCCTTACCGGAAGTAGCCCGGTAGAATTAGAGGCTATGCCCTCCACTGGTTGCGTCGAGGCGCAGCCTCATCAAAAAGATCAGAAAATCCCTCCGGTAAGGCAGAGCCTTACCGCACTGGCGGGCGGCAAAGCCGCAAGAAAGCTACTGCCGACTTGCAACCGACGTCTCAATCCTTCGCGGCGTTTCGACAAAACTCTCGTGCCAAAGTTCAAACGACAACAGCGTCCACAGCAGCTTGCGGTGATTGGCCACGCCGCGCTCGTGCTCGTCCTGCAATCGCGCGACATACTCCGGATTGAAGACGCCGGCCCTGCGCACTCTTTCCGGCGACAGCAAGTCGCGCGCGAGTGGCCGCAGCTTGCCTTTCAACCACTCGGCAAACGGAACGCCGAAGCCCTTCTTGCGACGGCGCGCCACAAATGGCGGGAGCAGACCTGATGCTGCCTGCTTCAAAATGTATTTTGATTTGCGCCCGCGCAGTTTGTACTTGGGAGGCAGCGAAGCCGCATACTCAGCGACGCGCGGATCGAGAAACGGCGCGCGCACTTCGAGCGAAACTGCCATGCTCGCGCGATCGACTTTCGTCAGAATGTCTTCGGCCAGATACAGTTGTGTGTCAAGGCACTGCATGCGCTCGATCAAATCACTCGCATCGCAGTCCTGACACATGGCGCGCGCGTCCCGATAGACGTCACCGTCGCTGGCTTGCTGCACTTCGTTGGTTAACAGCTCTCTTTGCTCGTCGGGCGTAAACGAGCCAAACCACGTGTGATGTCGAGCTACCGGCTCGCGATCTGCTCCACTGACAAATCGGCGCGCGCGATAATCGAAAGAAAGATTCTTCGTCTTCACCGGCAACATTCCCACGACGGGCTCGACCAGTCCGCGCCGCAAAACGCGTGGCACTTTCGCATAGAGTTCAGCCAGGCGATGCCCCAGATACATCGGATAGCCCGCGAAGAGTTCGTCGCCGCCGTCGCCGCCCAGTGCCACCGTCACATGTTTGCGAGTGAAACGAGACAGCAGATAAGTTGGCAGGAGCGACGGATCGCTTAACGGTTCATCCATCCAGGATCCAATTTCGCTCACCAGACCAGCCGCAAGATCCGCGCTGAAACGCTCTTCGTGATGATCCGTGCCGAGAAATTTCGCAACCGCGCGCGCGTATGTCGATTCATCAAACGAGCCTTCGGCGAATGAGATCGAAAACGTCTTGACGGTTTCTGAAGAAGCGCGCACGGCCAACGCCGTCACCATTGAAGAATCAATCCCGCCCGACAGCAACACGCCGAGCGGGACGTCTGAAACCAAACGCATGCGCACTGAATCAGCCAGCAGCTCACGCAGATGTTCCGCAGCTTCCTGTTCGCTCGGGACAGGCTCGTGCTTTTTGTAACTCAAACGCCAATAGCGTTCGACTTCGATGCGTCCATCTTCCAGCGTCAGCGAGTGGGCCGCGGGCAGCTTGTTGACGCCTTCGTAGATCGAGAGCGGCGCGGGCACGTAATCAAACGAAAGATATTGACGCAGCGCCTGGAGATTTACCGACGGACGCACCGCCGGATACGCCAACAGCACCTTCGGCTCAGACGCGAAAAGCAAAGTGTTATCAAAGACGCCCCAATAAAGCGGCTTCTCGCCGAAGCGATCGCGCGCGAGCAACAACCGCCGGCGCTTCGCATCCCACAGCGCGAACGCGAACATGCCGTTGAGGTGCTGGAGCATCTCTGTGCCGTACTCTTCGTAGAGATGGGGCAAGACTTCGGTGTCCGACGCGCTGCGAAACGAGTGCCCGCGCTTTTCGAGATCGTCGCGCAGCTCGCGATAGTTGTAGATCTCGCCGTTGAGGATTACAGCAACGCTTCTGTCTTCGTTGTAGACGGGTTGTTCGCCGGTAACCAGATCGATGATTGCTAAACGCCGCATGCCGAGCGCCACGCCGCTCGCGACCATTAATCCTTCGGAATCGGGGCCGCGATGCACCATGCGCTCGCACATCGCATGCAGCAGTTCTTCCGCGCCCTCAGGAGGCGACGTGCGCGAATTCAGGTTGGCCCAGCCGGTGATGCCACACATAGGAAAACGTGATCTGTAGGGGCAGGGCTTGTCCCTGCCCGGCGAGTCGCTATTACACGTAATCGAGATTCGCTCGGCGGGCAGGGACAAGCCCTGCTCCTACAATCATCCTTCGGTGAATCCGATCCGTTCCCGCACCGCATAGATCGGTTTTGACTGCGACTCGTGATACGTGCGCACGAGCATCTCGGCCAACAGGCCCATCAGCAGAAACTGCACGCCGACGGCAAACATTACGACAGCGATGATAGGCAGTGGAGTTAGGATAAAGGAGATGCCCTCGAACTTCTTGACCACGGCCCAGATTCCCGCCACCAATGAGATCAAAAACGCCAGCATACCAAACGTCCCGAAAACATATATCGGCTTCGTTTGGTATGAGGCCATGAACTTGATCGTCATCAGATCGAAGACAACTTTCAGCGTGCGCGAAAGACCATATTTCGATTTGCCCATCGTGCGCGCGTAATGCTCGACGGGAATCTCCGCAACGCGCGCGCCCGCCCACGAAGCGTAGATCGGAATGAAGCGATGCATCTCGCCATAAAGATGAACATCCTGCAACGATTCGCGCCGATAGGCTTTCAGCGAACAGCCGTAGTCGTGCAGCGGCACTCCGCCAATCCACGAGATCAGACGATTAGCAATCATCGAAGGAATCTTGCGCGTAATTAAATTGTCCTGGCGATTCTTCCGCCACCCAGAGACAACGTCATAGCCTTCATCGAGCTTTTCCAATAGGCGCGCGATGTCCGCCGGATCGTTTTGCAAATCCGCATCCATCGGGATCAGCACCTGGCCCTTCGCCGCGTCGATGCCCGCGGCCATCGCTGGTGTTTGTCCATAGTTGCGTCGCAGCGCCACAACGCGTACGCGTCGGTCCAGGCGCGCCAACTCCTTCAGCACCTCAAGGCTGCCATCGGTGGAACCATCGTCAACGTAGATGATCTCCGCCGTGCGCCCGAGTGCGAGCAGCGCCTCGTCCAGCTTCAAATGCAATGGCCGCAGATTTGGCTCTTCGTTGTAAACGGGCAGGAACACCGAGACCTCGGGCGCAACGTCATCATGCACTGACAAAGTTCGTTGGTCAGTCCGTGTCTTTTCCTGGTCGTCGTAGATGCTCATCTAATCAACTCGTCGCGCGACGCAAATCGCCGAAACACCGAAGGGAAAGTTCGCGTGGCGCAGTATCGCACTCTCCGCGCCGAGAATGCGACCAAACAATCCGTTCAAGACTCCGACGTTGAGATTGTTTTCCGACGCCGGACGAAAGCGCGTCGCGCGCATCAACAAGCGGCCCAATAGAATCGGCGCGAAGAAAGTCAGGTTCGCGTAAGTAGCGCGCTCAACTTCGAGTCCAGCTTCGCGCACGACTCGCTTCAGACCCTCGAGCGTGTAACGACGCCGGTGATGGCTTATATCATCCTGCACGCCCCAGAGAAACATAAACGCGGGCACAAAGAAAAGCGCGCGGCCGCCTGGTCGCAGGACGCGGCGCATTTCCCGCAAACCCGCAAGGTCGTCATCGAGATGCTCAACGACATCGAGACCCGTAATCAAATCAAACGATTCGTCTTCGTAGGGAAGATGTTCCGCTTCGCTCTGACGTACGTTCTGCAACCCGCGCTCGCGACAGAACGACAGCGCCTCAAGCGAGACATCCACGCCTTCAGCTTCGCCAAAGCGCGCCAGCATTTCGAGATTCGCGCCGGTGCCGCAACCGATATCCAGAATTCGCGGGCGATCGACTCTCAGATCGCGGCAAATGCGCTCGAGAAAGCTTTCAATAATGCGGCGCCGGCCGACAAACCACCAATGCGTCTTCTCGATCCGATACATGATCGAGTAGGTGTGCTGCTGCATCTCTTGCGGCAGCGAGTCGCCAATTGTATTAGTAGTGCTCATAGCGCGCCGAATGTCCGACGAACTTCAGTTTGTCGTTGCCTTTATGATCGCTTAGTTGCGAGCCAACGACAAACTAGAGTTTGTCGGACAAATGTGCTTCGCGAAACCACTCAACAAACCGACGCATCCCTTCTTCAATCTGCGTCCGCGGATTGTAGCCAAGCAGGCGGCGCGCCTTTGAAATGTCGGCAAAGGTTTGAGGCACATCGCCGGGCTGCAAAGGTTGGCGATCGATGATCGCGGGTCGGCCCAGCTCCTTTTCCAGCAACGAGATCAGCTCGCGCAATTCGACGGTGCGCGATTCACCCAGGTTGATCACTTCGAAATCGCTCGCGTTGTAATCAATCGCAGCGCGGACGCCGGCAATACAGTCGTCGATGTAAGTGTAATCGCGTCGCGTGGCACCGTCGCCGAAAACCGGAATCGGCTTTCCCGCGCTGATCAATCGCGCGAATTTATGGATCGCGAGGTCAGGCCGCTGCCGCGCGCCGTAAACTGTGAAGAATCGCAAGCAGACGCAGCGCAGTCCGTACAAATGCGAATACGTGTGGCAAAGCAACTCGCCCGCAGCTTTGGTCGCCGCGTAAGGCGAGATTGGCTGGCCAGTGGGATCGTCTTCGCTAAAAGGAACTTTAGCATTGATGCCGTAAACCGAAGATGACGAGCCGAAAATAAACTGCTTGATGCCGCGTTCGCGCGCGAGTTCGAGCAGGTTCAGCGTGCCGTTGATGTTCGTCTCAGCGTAGAGCTGTGGTTGTGTCAACGAGGGCCGGACGCCTGCGCGCGCGGCAAGATGCACGAGGCAATCAAAATCATTTTCATCAAAGACGCGTCTCAGCGCAGACTGATCGCGAATGTCTGCTTCGCAAAGCTGGTAAGAGGGGTTTCGCAAGTGGGCGCGAACATTTTCACGCTTGATCGCGGGTTCGTAGAAATCGTTGAAATCATCGACGACCGTCACCTGCCGGTCGCCTTCTGCAAGCAAGTGGTCGACAAGATGCGAGCCGATGAATCCCGCGCCGCCGGTGATGAGAACATTCTTCATAGCATTTACTTTGGAGCGCGGTGGCAGAGCGCAGCGGCGACACCGCTTTGGATCTTCGCAGAGACGCTTTCAATTACCGCATGAAAAGCGCCGTCGCCGCTACGCTCTGCCGGCGCACTCCAAGTATTATTTCGTCGCATAGATCCACAAGTGCCAGCCCCAACGGGCGGCCAGTTGCGCTTCGATTGATCGCGGCAACAATTTTCCTAACAACGGCAGAAAGCGCTTGTTAAAAAAATGCGTGCGCAATTTCACTGCGGAGAAGTCTTTGAACAGCTCGCGCGCTTCACGTCTCGAATAAACGCGCGCTAATGGATTGCCCGCGCCATCAGTGTGCTGGCTCAGAAACTCTTCCGCGCTCAAATAACCGTTGTGTTGTTCGCGGAACTTTCGCGCATGCTCGCGCAGCGACTCAATTGGTTCACCCGTGATGCGGTGAACGAACCGTACTCCGGATTCCCGTCGCAGCAAATGCACGCCGCCACATCGCAGCACTCGAATGTTCACCCGATAGTTATAAGAGTTGCGATGATACAACATCACAACGGCGCGCCCGCCCGGTCGCAAAACGCGATGAATCTCGTGCACGGCCCGCGCCGTGTCCGGCGTGTGATGCAAGACGCCGTGCGAATAAACCAGATCGAACGAGTTGTCTTTGAAGTCAAGATTCTCGGCATCAGCGGTCTGAAACGTTCCCCGCAGATTGAACAGCTCGAAATGTTTGCGCGCCAACTCCACTGCTGCTTCCGTTAGATCGACGCCGGTGTAATCGGCGCCGGCCCTGGCGAATTGCGCGCCGTCTGTTCCCAATCCGCAACCGATTTCGAGCACACGCAAGCCGCGAGTGCCGGCAAAGTCTGCGGCTGCAGGAATGTGCCACTCTTTTTCGTACCGATGTTTTTCAACCAGCTC
>JBGPWL010000148.1:0-7506 GCA_041492185.1 Pyrinomonadaceae bacterium
ACGCCGGAAGCCGCATTTGGTCAGTACACGCCTGAGAACGCGATTCCGTGGTACACGGTGATGTTCGTGATTGCCTGCGTGCTCAGCGTGCTGATCATACTTGTGTTGCGGCGCAAACTCTCAGCCGAGGAACCAGGTTACGGTCAACAAACGCTTGAGCTGAGTGTACTGGCGGTGCGCGACATGCTGGAGGACATAATTGGTCCGCATGGTCTGAAGTATTTTCCCGTTGTCATGACGTTTGCCGTTTTGATTTTGGTTTCAAACCTGATGGGACTATTTCCGTTCTTCGTATCGCCAACGTCGGCGACGAGCGTGACGTTTGCGCTGGGTCTTAGTTCATTTCTTTATTACAACTACATCGGTATCAAAGAGAATGGAATCTTTGGCCATCTGAAACACTTCGCTGGTCCGATCTGGTGGATTGCGTGGCTCATTTTCCCAATCGAGCTGATCAGCAATCTGATCCGTCCGTTCTCGCTGGGCATACGTCTCTTCGGCAACATGTTTGCGGACGAAAAAGTGATGGAGACGATCGCGCATCTCGCGCCGCCTTACACTTACCCCGCCCCAATTCTGTTGATGCCGTTGAGTGTGTTCGTGGCTCTTATTCAGACATTTGTTTTCGTTCTATTGTCGCAGTTATATCTGAGCGAGGTGTCGCATCCGCCGCATGATTCGCGCGCCGAGCACGGGCATGCTGAAGACGAAAGTGAAGAATTCATTGTTCCGGTCTTAACTTGATTTGGCTTTATCAATCGCGCGTTCGAGCGATGTGGGCAAACGCGCCCGCGCACGTTGAAGCGCAAACTTACTTTTGAGGGTGGCCGGCGAAAGAGCGTGGCGGCAAATTCATAGCTTCGCGTTTTGAAGCGGAAACAGTGTCTGATTTGCAGGAGCACCGTTGTTCGAGGGGCGGTGGATACCGGATTCAGGCGAAATCATAATCAGCCGCAGCCTTTTGTTTCGGTTCACCATTCGATTCTCAGGTTCAGCCTGGGAAGGAGCGAAAAAGAATGAGAAGAATCAATTTACTTTTCTTTACGGTGGTCGCGGTGCTGTTGACTGCGGCTCCGGTGTTGGCCGCAGATCCGGCGCCGGCGGTGGCGGACAATAATCCCGGCCTGAAGGCAATCGCCATCGGCATTGGCTTTGCCATCGCCGTTTTCGGTGGCGCCTTTGGTCAGTCGCGCATCGGCGCGGCGGCCGTCGAAGGCGCAGCGCGGAATCCGGGGGCAGCAGGGCGAATCCAGACGATGATGATCCTCGGCCTGGCGTTGATCGAGTCGCTGGTGTTGTTTGCTTTGCTCGTGGTGTTCACAATTAAGTAGCTCGTCTTTACGCAGACGGGCTTTCGCCGATGCGAGCGTGGCGGGAATGCTGCGCTCGCATTGTTTTGCTCGACTTTGAGTTTCTTTGAAGCGGTGTGATACGCTCGCGATCAACTCAAGGCGGAAAAGAAAGAAGCAAGCGAGAGATGAAAACTTGTCCGCGGTGCGGAAAAGAATTTCCGGACACCAACACCCTTTGCCCCGCAGACGGAGCAGCCCTCGAGACAACCGGCGATCCATTAATCGGAGAAATTCTTGCCGGGAAGTATCGCGTCGAAGAGCGCCTGAGCGTCGGTGGCATGGGCGCGGTCTATCGCGGTACGCACATCCTGATGGACAAGAAAGTGGCCATCAAGGTGTTACGCCCGTCGCTTGCCGCTGACGAGAAGATCGTCGCCCGCTTCTCGCGCGAAGCGAGGGCCGCATCGCGTATTTCACATCCACACGCTTTGAGCGTCACGGATTTTGGCGAAGCGGAAAGCGGCGTTGTTTTCCTGGTGATGGAGTTTTTGAGTGGGCAGACCCTGAGAGAACTCATTCGCCAGCAAGGGCCGCTGTCATTACCGCGCGTGGTTGAGATCATGCGTCAGGTTTGTGGCGCGTTAGAGGCCGCGCACGCCGAAGGAGTGATCCATCGTGATCTGAAGAGCGACAACATCATGTTGGTGAACGCGAAGGGAGCAGACTATGCAAAAGTTCTCGATTTTGGCATCGCGAAGATGACAGAGCCTATCGGTATTCACGATCCCAGCCTGACTTCTCCCGATCTGGTTGTGGGCACGCCGCAGTACATGTCGCCCGAACAATGCTCGCAACTCTCCGAGATTGATGCCCGCTCTGATGTCTACGCGCTCGGCATTATTCTTTTCGAAATGCTAACCGGCCATGTGCCTTTTACGGGCGGGTCCCCGACGGCGATCATGCTTCAGCAGTTGCAAGATGCTCCGCCTTCGGTGCTCGATGAAAGAAATGATTTGCCATCTGGTATCGAAGTCATAATCTCGCGGGCCCTGGCGAAACGTCCGGAGGATCGATATCAGCGCGTTGGCGATCTGATTGAGGATCTCGTCATCGCGGCCGCCTCCGGTGTGGCGCGCCCGGCGATCAATGAGACAACTGTGGTGTCTGCGCAAAGCAGCCTTGATGACGGAGACGAACAAACAGTTGTGCGTCCGAAAGTGGAGCAAGCACTCGACCTGCCGCCTACAGCGACAGGCGCTCCAGCTCCGGCAGTTGGTTTTAATCCCTGGCGAATAGTGATTCCATCGCTCGCGGGTTTGCTGGTTGTCTTCGGCGTAATCTATGTGTTCACCAGAAACTCCGCACCGGCCGCGAACACAAATCAACAGCAGGGTGCTGCGCCGGCGCTCTCAGCGGATCCAAATGCGCGACCGGTTCAACCGTCGGCGCCGCCCACGGGACAGATTGAAGCCGGGATTCCCTCGGGCGCTGCGAACAACGCAAACGCAAGTGCCAGCCCAGCTTCATCACCGACGCCGATCGATAATTCAAATACGAACACAAACGACAACAGTAGCCGCCAAAAAGAGACACCTTCGACAGGGGCGTCTCCGAACCAGCCGCCGCCAGCCACACCTAAGCCTACATTACCGCCGGCTGTTGCCCCGACGCCCGCTTAACTCTGAGTTGGTTATCCGACCGCCTATTAACTTTTGAAATAAGATGTGGATTAGTCTTGCCGCATTGCGAGTGCGGCGCGGATCAGTTCCAGGAATTTGTCCTCACGCTCGATCGCGATCTCGATCGCCATTATGTAGCAGGGAAGATCAAAGCGCAGAGCGCGAAGCTTGACCGCGTCTTTCGCGGTGGTTATCAAACTCTTTGCGCCGGCGCGGTTTGCTTCTTCGACCAAAGCATCGGCGTCGGCCTGGTTGTATCGGTGATGATCGGGAAACGCGCGGGTAACGCAGAGATTGAATCCGTCATCCCGCAACTGCCTCAAGAATTGGTTCGGGTTGCCAATCGCGCAGAACGCTGCGTTTGGCCCCTCGATCGTTCGGTCACTGATAGCGGCTCCTTCTGATAACTGATCTTCGAGACGCCTCAAGCTCCGCGCTTTCATGCGTGAAGTGAAGATTGGCCGATTGGCGGATAGCCTTCCGATCTCGGTCTTGAGTGAGTCGAGATCATTAGCCTGGTCAGCGCGTGTAATGACGACGCAGTCGGCGCGCGCCAACCCGCGCAGCGGCTCTCGCAAACGTCCGTAAGGCAACAAGCGACGGCCGCCCCAGGGACTGGTCGCGTCAATCGTCACGATATCCAGATTGCGCGCAACGCGCAGATGTTGAAAACCGTCGTCGAGAATGAAAGCGTCAGAAGCGAGTTCTTCAATTGCCCACGCTCCGGCCGCGAAACGATCGGCATCGCTGATCACCGCCGCCAAACCGAGAAGATTCTCGGCGAGGAGAAAAGGCTCGTCTCCCGCTGCCACTTGATCGGCGAGAATTCTTTGACCATCGGAAACTATGATTCGTGCGCCGGGATTCTGTCGTCCGTATCCGCGCGTGAGTATGCAAACCTTTCGGCCCTCTCGGGCGAGCGCGCGAGCCACCCATCCAACCAGAGGGGTCTTTCCCGTACCGCCGGTGGTCATGTTGCCGACACTGATCACCGGAGCGGCGAGCTTGGAAACGTTGAGAAGTCCTCGCCGATAGAGCGCCAAACGTGTTCGCGTCACAGCGTCATACAACACGCTGAGCGGGGCAAGCACGATCGACGATGGCGCACTCATGCAGGATGTACTTCCTCTCGCGCGGCCGATGGAGTATCGCTTTCATTCGCTCTGCCGGCAACTGAGATCATTTTCGTTAGAAGGTCCACACTCCTCTCACTTGCGCCGCGATTCTGCTCGACAAGAGTCCTGGCCCGCGCGCCCAACGCTCTTCTGCGTTCCGGGTCATCAAAGAGTTGATCAAAAACAGTCGTCAAAGTGTTGGCGGCTTCCGCTTCGCTCAGCGCGGGAAGTTGGACGATGGCGTCGGCCTCCGCAAATGTCTCGACGATGTCTTTGAAGTTTTCGGTGTGGCTGCCCGTTACAATGCACGAGCCTGCTGCGGCGGGTTCGAGAATGTTGTGTCCGCCGGCGGGCGCGATGCTGCCGCCGACGAATACAATCGAGGCTAAAGAAAAGATAGACCTCAGCTCGCCGATGGTATCCAGGAGCAGCACGTCACATTCACGGTCTTCCGGAGAGGGCTGGTCCGTGCGTTGTACCCAGGGGAAGGTTGACGACTTCAAAAGCGAAGCGACTTCAGCGAAGCGCTCCGGATGGCGCGGAGCAATTAACAGCCGCGCGTTCTCCCGACCAGGCATTGATCGAACTCGATCATAGGCTGCGAGGATGATTCGTTCTTCGGGAGCGTGCGTGCTTACGGCGAGGATTAGCAGAACTTCGTGCGAGAAACCGAATCGATCGCGAAACGCTTCCGTAAGCGAATTTGTTTCGGCGTTTGCTTCGGCGTCGAACTTGAGACTGCCCGAAACGAAAACGCAGTTTGATTTCAGACCCAGCGAGCGAATACGATCCGCGTCGGATTCGGTTTGCATTAGAGCGAGGTCAACGCAGTTTACGACTCTCGAAATAAATCCCGGGACCAGTTTGTAGCGACGAAAGGACGTTTCCGACAATCTGCCGTTAACGATCGCGACCCGTACTTGTTGCGAGCGACATTCCCGGAGAAAACCCGGCCACAGTTCTGTCTCCATCAGCAGCACGAGCGACGGGTTTATGGCCTTGAGCGCGCGCCGGGCGGTCCAACGCCAATCGAACGGAAAATAGAAAATCCGCGTCGCATCATTTTTGAAAACCTGGCGCGCGAGGTTTTGTCCGGTCAGGGTTACCGTTGAAATCGCGATGAGATAATCAGGGAACCTCCTCCGCAGAACTCGAATCAGTGGCAGCGCTGCCTGTGTCTCACCCACCGAAACGCAGTGCAGCCACACAACCGGTCTCCCATCGCTTTCTATTGCCGGCAGAGTTCCGAGCCGTTCCCGGAACCCGGCTACGTATTTGCCATGACGGAGCGCGTCGAAGAGGAAGCGCGGCAGCAAGACCACGAACCCAAGGGTGAAAAGAAGACTGTAGAGCAGGTACATAAGCGATGGGCGAAGAAGCCTCACGGCAATCGGGTCAGGCGCGCGGTTCTTATTACCTTATCACCCATCACATATCACTATTATTTCGCGCGTTCAATGTATCGACCTTCCGTCGGATCGACCCGGATGCGATCACCTTCGTTTACAAAAGGCGGCACTGTGATCGTCATTCCGTTTTCCAGCGTTGCCGGCTTGTTGACGTTGGAAACAGTGGCCCCTTTCATTGTCGGTTCGGTGCGGGTTACGGTCAGCTCCATCGACGGCGGCAGATCAATGCCTATTGGCGCACCTTCATAAAACTCGGTTTGCAGCCTCAGGCCGGGCGTCAGCCACGGGGCCGCGTCGCCGAGCTCATCTTCGCTGAGGGCAATCTGTTCGTAGTTTTCGGTATTCATGAAATGGTGATGGGAGCCATCGGAATAGAGATACTCCATTTCATGTTGCTCCAGACTGGCGCGCTCGATGGTGTCCGCGGATCGGAACCGATGCTCAAACGAGTTCCCGGTCTTAATGTTGCGTAGTTTTGTTTGCACCATCGCGCGCAAGTTTCCCGGCGTGTGATGACGAAACTCAACGACCTTGCAAGGCGCCCCTTCAAATACGATGACCATGCCGCGCCTAATCTGAGTTGCAGGAATTGCCATAAGTCAAAATCCATCTCCGTTAATAGTTTTGTGCATTGCCGTAACAGGAAGGCCTCAGAGCCGTCTGGCAAACTCGTTAGTCTAGCGACTCCGTTGGTTTCTTGTCCAGCGCGGGTTCGTCGTCGGTAGTGGGTCATTTTCATTGTTGAACATAGAGAATTCAAAGTACGTTTTCGATTAGCCAGCTTAATGAGACGAGGATGACTACTGCGATCACGATTAGAACGGCTTGCCAGAACCAGTCAATCAGGAGTGCTGAGAACTTTCCTCTAGGCATGAGCGCCGCTTATATCACTAATCCAGAAAGAAAGTAAGAACGTCTGCTCTTGAAAAGAAAGGCGGGGAGAACCCCGCCCTAAACCCTCAGCGCCATCCGTCTAGTTTATTGCTTAGTTAAGTTCGTCCATTCGCCGAATAATTTCTTGCGTATACCATGCTTCGTCAACCACATAAGGGGGTGACGCGAATTCAATGTACTTTATTGGACTTCTCTTAAAAAGCACCTTCTATAGTGGATCTTGATTGTGGTCTGGAATCAAACTAACTTCAAACTCCCAGTCAAGTCCCCGAATGCGTAAAGCGTCCCGTGTTGCGTTGTTAATAGTCCGCCTAAGAGCGACATAATAATCTTCTTGAAATTCAACCATCGTAATTGCTCCTTTTCCGATGGCTGCTGAGGGCTAGGGCTTTTATACCACTAATCCAGCAGGGCAACAATATCTTCAATGGACCACAGTTGCCCTTGCAGGTGCGTTTACGACGCAGGCGGAGTTGAACGCGCACGCACGAGTTACGAATACGACAACTACGCCACAGATAGCCACCACGCCCAATTACAAACCTATCCAAGACCGGGCTTCAACGAACCGAGTATCAGCGGACTTGATGCCGCGTTCAATTCTAATAGCAGTAATCTAACGCGCGGCAATGCCACAGCCGCAACCAGCTATCTGTTGACCAACGGCTCCGTCACTTCCTCGATCTCCGCTTACGCGCAATACGACATCGCCGGGAATGCGGTAAAAGCCATCGATGCTCGCGGCTATGCCACGACCTTCGACTACCGGGACAACTTCGGCTCGCCGGACGGTATCGCTGAGTCAGCGGGAGCGCCGGTGAATGTCCCGCCGGCTGAACTCGCTGGACAGGTGAGCTATGCTCTGCCGTTCAGCGTGACGAACGCGCTCGGCCAAACCGCTTACATGCAGTTTGATTATTACCTGGGCCGTCCGGTCGACGCCGAAGACGCGAATGGAACAACTTATAGCGGCTACTCCAACAATGATTCGCTAGACCGGCCGACGCAAGTCGTTCGCGCGGTCAACAACGCTTCGCTCAAGAGCCAGAGCACATTCGCTTCTACGATGGATTGGGCCGGACGATTGAAACGCGCGCCTACGAGAACAGCACGCAAT
>JBGPWL010000064.1:0-27347 GCA_041492185.1 Pyrinomonadaceae bacterium
GCAGGCCAGGTTGCAGTAAAAAACAAAGGGAGAAGAGCGATGGATTGCTCTTCTCCCTCTGGTCAAATGGGTAAAAGGTTAGAAGTTGAAGCGAACTACTATCTGCCCAACTCTTCCACCCGGATCATTTGTGGTCGAAACGTCGCGGTATGCTGTCGTATCACTCAACAACTGGCCAAACGACGCCGATGTATAGGTCGGCACCACGCCTCCGATGGAGACGTTATCGGAGTTGTAGGAGCCAAGCCTGAAGTTAATGTTGTTGAAAGCGTTCAGGAACTCGAACCGAAACTCGAGATTCATCGATTCCGAGAACTTGAGCTTCTTCTCGATGCCGATGTCCATACGCGTGAAACGCGGGCCATGGACAATCAGCGTCGTAAAGCCGCAATCGCCGGTAGCTTTCGATATGCAGTTATTACCCGCAGGGGCAATGAAACGGCCTGACGGGTCGCCACCGGCAATACCACCTGATAGAGAGGCAGTACCATAGCCGTTGACGCTGCAACCGGCAGTACCCGGCACACAAGTGTTAACCGCTCGTCTGCTGTTGTCGATGATATCCTGCGGCAGCCAGAAGACCAGGCGATTGGGATCCTTGCGAATCTGAATCGCATCCTCAAGTTGCTTGCGAGTCATACCGACAAGTTGAACGTTCCCCAGGTTCAGCGGGACGCCCGTTGAGACTCGCAGAGTCCCATTGAGAGTCCAGTTACCCACGATACCTTCCACTATCCCATGCGAGTTGCCGAGGAAGTGCCTGCCTCGTCCTACCGGCGCCTCGATGATGTATTGGCCCTTGAGCGAGCTTCTGATGTCGAACGGCGAAAAGTCCTTGTTCCGCCAAGTGTTGCGAATCGTGGCTGGCTGAAGGAAGGCTATGGAGCTACTGACGAACTGGTTGCCCAGGGCCCTCGAGAAGGTGTAATTAAAGCTTGCGAGTACACCCTTCGAAAGACGCCGGCGCAACTCGACGGTAAAAGCGTCGTACCAGGTCTTGCCGTCATTGTTGACAACGAAGGCGCCATTGCCGGCTCCAAAGTTATTAAACTCCACGGGGTTGACAACAAAGAAGTTCGCTGGCAAACCGGCGGTCGTGGCATTTACCATATAAGCAATTCCACTGGCCGCGACATTACCGCGTTGGGCAAGAATGCCAGCAGTGCCAATTGCCTGTAGATTGCTCGGCACCATCCTGCTGGTAAACGTGCTGCTCCCGAACCGCGATGACGTGTAAGTGGCCGGGAGGCCCGCGTTAGCCGACGAACCCTGGAAGAAAGCGAGGAAGAGCGGTAGTGGAACAGTTCCCGCACAGGTCGAGAGCTTGAATGTTGTTCCGCATCCGCCGGCGACGTTAATCGCCAGATTCCTTCTCGCATTATCGAACTCGGACGCAAATCCGTTCTCGATTACGTTTACTTCGTCAAGATTGAACTGACGAAGTAGTTGGTGACCGCGGTTGCCAACGTAACCGATCTCAAGCACTGTGTCTTTCGTGAGTTCGCGTTGGACGCTGCCGCTAAACGAAATCACGTATGGAGTCTTGAGATTGGGCAGGAAAGCGTTGGCGCTCGCATTGTCGGTAAAGCCAGGCGTCAACGGGAAAGCCGGCACGCCTGGACTCGCGGGAGCCGCAGGAAGGGTTCTGAAAAGCGACCCGCGTGCGAAGTCGGTACCCGCAAACTGCGATAGATCGCGCTGACCGCCGAAGTTGGCGCCCACGATGCTGGAGGTAAGATTCAAACCTTCACGGTCGTAGGCCATCGACCAGCCCCCGCGAATCACGGTTTGGCCCGCGTTGCCGGTCAGCCGCTTCATGAAACCACTCTTGAAATTGGGCTGCCAGGCAAACCCAATAGTCGGAGCAAGGTTATGAGAAGTGGCGTAGAGATGCTGGCCCGGTGGAAGCGGTGTAAATGTCGTCGCGCCTCCCCCAGTGGCTCCCGGTTTGAATAAAACTGAAAGATCAGAGCCTGACGTATTAAACAAGCCTGCAAAGGTGTTTAGGGTCAGGGCCTTGTTTTGAGAGATCGGAGCGTATACGGTCTCCAGGCGCACACCAAAGTTGACCGTAAGATTCGATTTGAGGCGCCATGAATCCTGCCCGTAGATACCAAACTCTCGTTGACGGAACCGCTGAATGTTCACATCACGAACGTAACCAGTGCCCCCTTCATTGAGAGAAGCAGCGTAGCTTATCGACGAAAGCCGACCGGTCAGCACACGGTAAAGCGTGTCGGCCTGCCCGGCAATGGTGTCGCTCGTGAAGGGACCACAGGGAGCGGCGCCAACGCAGAACATGCTCTCGATCGCGTCGCTAGTGTCTCGCCCATATCCGGTGGTGGGCACAACGCCGACAAAGTTGGGCGTTTGCGCCAAAAACGTACTAACCGAAGACGCGCTTGCGCCGAAGTTCATCGTGTGTTTGCCCCGAACATAGCTGAGGTTGTCACTCATCTGATACGTCGGCGTGTTGCGACGCTGCGCATTGTTGACCGTGGTCACATTGGAGATACCACTGGCAGCGGCGCTGATGCCCTGAGAAACGCCACCCTGGTTCACGAACTGGCCCGGATTGTTCTGACCAAAGAAAACCACGATCCCGTTCTGAACGCCAAATCTCGCTTCATTAACAAGATTTGACTTAATCGTGCTGCGCCAAGCCGTGGCACTCGAATAGCGGTTTGAGTCCTGGCTGCCGAAGTTTGGAAATCCGGGAGCAAATGGATCCGCGCCGTTCAGAAAGTCCACCTTTGAGCGGAATATCTGATAGTTGTAAATCGTTTCCACGTGGTTGTTCTTGTTAACCTCAAAGTCGAACCGCGCTGTTGGAAACTGCCGCTTTTGTCCACCCTGGTTGGTGAAGCTAAGCTGCTGAAGGTTCGGATCGGAAAGATTGGTGTATGTCCCAGCCACCGACCGGGTTGATGCCAGGAGCGCGCCAATCGTCGCGTCGGGCGTTGCCGTAAATCCGTTGGCGGCAGCCAGGGTGTAAAGATTGACCGTGGTAGCACCAAACTGGAAGTTACCCGCGAGCGCATTCGCGCTAAGGACAGTACGCGTTCGTAGCTGAGCCTCAGGCAACCGATACTCTTCATAGTTTATGAAGAAGAAGCCCTTGCGATTCGAATTGAAGATATAGGGAATCTTGAGCGGACCGCCGATCCTGCCGCCGGGCTGGTTGAGCAGCGCATTGGTTCTCGGCGCCTTGTCATTTGGTGACGCAGGCTGACCGAAATGCGGTTTGGGCGCGAGCAGCTCATTGTTCCAGAAGAAATTACCATTGAGCGATTTGTCGCGGTGTGTCTCATAAAGACTGCCGTGAAACTCGCTTCCACCACTGCGCGTGGTGAACTTGATCTGGACGGCGCCTTCGGAGTTGCTCTCAGCCCCAGGCGTCGAGGTCGAGACCGTGACTTCCTGGACGGCGTCCGTCTTCGGCTGGATCAGAGTGAAAAAGCCATCGGAGCCTTTCAGCACGTTGTCCTGAATATTAAGGCCGTCAAGCGTGATATTGAGCATCGCCTTTGGCAGGCCATTGACCGTTGACTGTCGCGGGCGGCCGGCCGTGCTCGTGCCTGGTAAGAACAGCAGCAGGTCCAGCGCGTTACGCGAGGCATACGGAAGCTCCGTAATCTGCCGGCCCGTAATCGAGGTGCCTACTGTGGCAGTCTCAGTTTTCAATAGTTCGCCGCCGACCCCGGAAACCACAACTGTTTCGGTGGGGCTTCCGATTTCGAGAGTGACCTTAATGCTAGAAGGTTCTCCGACATCGACCTTGATTCCAGTCAACTCGGCTTTCTTGAAACCTGGCGCCGTAATGGTCGCCGAATAGACTGCCGACATTATGGATGGAATCTTGAACGTTCCGCTATCGTCTGTCGTAGCTGTAAATTCCTGGCCGGTAGCGGAGTTTTTCACCGTAACACTGGCGTTGGCTACGGCAGCACCATTCGGATCGGTGACGGTTCCCGCCAGCGATCCTCTGGTGGATACTTGGCCGAAAGCCACCACCGTGCCCATCGTAAACAAGATCGCTACGATGAGCAGATTCAGTAATCTGAACTTCATAAGGGGTCCTCCTCTGCAAATTTGTTGTACTTGAACCGCGAAGTCGGAAGAGCGTTTATCTTCCCTGTTAACGGAATTAAGAACGAAAACCGGGTTACTGGCCCGCGAAGCGTCTTAATAGGCTTATGTGAATAAGCAATCCTTGCGCCAACCCTCGGAGGCTGCTAACCAATTGGTCTTTTCTCCGATTTTTCGATGATCTTGTGACTCGGAGCCTCGCTTACATCCAACTTTCCGGACAAAAATTCAAATTCTCGTACGATCACTGCGGAGTGTCTGAGAGTGGCCCGAGACACGTCGCCGCTGGGACCCTCTTCGAGATCGGATGCAGGCAGCTACGTTGTGTGTTCAGCGCCGAGCCTGGCGCGCAGGGGGCAGGTTACGTCGAAGCGGCTTCGCTGGATTCCGTTGGGGGGGTTGTCTCGTGATGTTCCGCATGTTCGGTGGTGTATAAGCGAAGGATGTCCTGCCCTTGCCGGGACCGAGGATCAATTGTGCGCAGGTGCTTGCGTCCCTGCATTTCCCAGATGGCTGTCACTACGCCATCTTTTTCAACGGCATGGTAAGTAATGTCCTCCGTGCTCGCAGTCGCTGCCGAGTTTTCCTTTGACTCCGTCGGCGCGGTTTCGTTTTCTGACATAAATACTCTAAAACTCTCCTCTCAAAACTATTTGCTTCTCTTGCGGATTATTTTCAGGATTGTGGCATACGGGCGTTCGACTGTCTACCCAAGACACGTAGCACAGACGTCCGTCTGTGTGCGCTTGCGCCCGGGAGGCCAGGTCCACGAATCACAGACTGAAGTCTGTGCTACTGGGAGCGCATCGCCAACGCGACCTCAACCGCGCGTTTCGCCACCACCACTCCCCAACCCTGGCGCTCGACTGCGACTGACTGAACTCGTTCCGCGGTATCGATCAGAATTCGTTTGACTTGCTGGGGGCTAAGGCGCGGATTTGCTTCCAGCATGCACGCGACGATCGAGGCAACAATAGGCGCGGCGAACGAAGTGCCGTCAACGTATTTGTAGTGTTGACTGATTACGTTTCCCTCGTGCAGCTTGATAGTGATCAACTGCCGGAGGATCGGCACGGGCAGGTCCTTAGCTTCATCCAGATCTTTGTCGACGCCTGTATGCGATTCGATTATCGCGAGCAATTCATCGTCGTTCGCGGCGTCGAGTTCGGAGTACAGATGCGCCTCGTCGGCGGTTGGCGTATGCGGCAAAATCGGCGCGGCCACCCAAATCCCCGGCGCGATCACTTCCGGTTTTTGCAGACCATCGATCGTTGGTCCATAAGACGAGCGATACATGCCGCGGCGCGCGCGGTCGATGGAGTTTTGATCGTCGAGTCCGCCGACCGCGATTGCCGAAGGCGAGCAGGCCGGCGGCAAAACCGCGTGCCTCGGAGCCATGCCCGCATTACCGACTGCGCACACCACAATCAGTCCTTCACGCACGGCGCGTTCGACCGTCTGACACAACGAATTATTCAGATAAGACTGTTCGAAATCGCCGCCCGCGGAAATGTTGACGACGCGAATGCCATACTCTTCACGGTGGGCGATGATCCACTTGAGCCCACGCTCGATCTGCTGCTCTGGAATATGTCCGGACCGCCCGATTTTCACCAGCACGACATTGCAATCCGGAGCGATGCCCCGATAGAAGCGCCCGGAAAGATAACCGTTTCCTGCGGCGACTACTGACGTCATCATTCCGTGCCAACTGGCAACGTCCGCAGTCTCGAGCGCAGCCAGATCATCCTCAGGCGCGAAGATGTTGTGATAGGCAACGATGCGCTGGCGCGGCTTCGTCAGATCCGCGTGCGCATAGAAACCTGAATCCAGAAAAGCGATCGTCACGTTGCGGCCGGTGAACCGTTCATCCGCTTCCATGCGTAGCGGCGTGGGAAGCACATGATCTGTTTGCGCGAAAATTGCAGCGTGCGCCTCGAGCTGATCTTTTGCGCGGCCGAACAGTTCAACGCAATGCGGGCACACCTGCGCCAGATCGACGCTGACCGGAGCGTTTGCCTGAATGATGTCTTTCAGGCCATGGTGCAGATCGTTGAACTGCACCAATCCATCGCCAGGCTCGCGACGACAAACGTGACAAAGTTTGTTCGGCGAATACTCGTAAGGCGGCGGCGCTATTGATGAAATGGTTTGTTCGGGCATCGTGTCAGGAATCTTTCCCGCGGAGAATGATTAACCCGAACTGCCATTATGTGCAAGTAATCTTCGTGCGCTGGAGTTCTTATGCTCAATCGATTCGCACTCGATCGGTCCTGCCGCGACCAAACGTTTCGGGATGGTACATCTCTTCAGCCTTCGCTGGGGGCACGACAAAATCTCCGGGCGTGGTCGCGCGTGCGACGTAAGAATACGTGTAAACACCTTCCCACAAAAGCGAAGTGAACGCTTCGGCTCTTTCATCGCGCAGGTTCTGGTGATCGAACCAGACGGGCCGCCACAACCACCAACCGAAACCGAAAGAGCGGCTGCCGTAAGTCACTACCGCTTCCTGCTGCTTATCTTCCGGAATACTTTCAGTAACGGCCAACGCTGGATTGAGCGACTCGAACCCCGCCGGCAGCGGATCGACCAGCGCCACATGATAACGCCGCGCCGCCGCGACCATCGTCAGACGCACACGCACGCGCGCGCCCGCCTTGATGCGCCACGTTCCGTCGGCCAGGTGTTGCACGTCTGCCGGATCGTCAACTGCTTCATAGGTCCGTTCGACTGTAAAACCGTAATCGGCAGGCTTCAGATTCAGATCGCTCGGGGCATAGTTCATGCCGATGCGATAGTACAGCCGTCCGCCGCCCTCCTTGCTGACGATCAGATTTTGTGTCGCGCCTTGCTCCGCCAGATAGCGCATCGGCACATTGACCTGCTGCCGATCTACCGAGCGGCCTTTGAACTGCTGCTCGCCCGCGTAAGCAGCTCCCAGCCACACGCGCGCGACAAAATCGGGCGTCACTCTTTCGTAAGTGTTGAAGTAACGATCCAGCGCCAGCAGGATGAAAACATTCTCCTGCGTGTTGCCCCAACGTCCGCGCGTGCGATGGTCCAACAGTCCGCGCACGATCTTCAGGATCAGATCGTTATTCGGTTGATCGGCGATGAGCGCTTCCAGAATTACGCCGTCGGCGCGGCGATCCGAATTGAGTAATAAATAATCGCCGTCGCTGTATGAACACGCGAAGTGGGCCGTGGCGGCCGTTTCAGTCGCGCGGTTACTGAGCAAACGACGAATCGCCGTGACTTGCGTTTGCGAAGCCGCGTCGCCCGTCAAAACTGAAAGCAGCCAGCCGACGGATTCCAGCGAGAGATTCTCGAGACCGGATTCGGCGATCAGCTTGCGCGCGCGTGCAGTGTCGCGGTCGCCCATCTGCGCCCGCACGTAGAGCGCGTAAGCAATCAAAGCGCGTCGGGTATCGGCTCCGTAACGCGACGGAATGTGCGATTCGATTGCGCGCAAATAGTTCTGCGACTTCACGAGCATCTGCGCGGGTACGTCAAAATCTTTCCGCTTCGCGCGCGCGAGCGCATGCGCCACATGAAGGCTCAAATACGGCCACGACTCATCGCCACGTTTCCAGAAACCGAAGCCGCCGTCGTCATTCTGCAGGCCTTGCAGTCGCTTGAGGTCGCGTGTGACCGCGGCTTCGATCTCCTGCGGCGACGGCAGATCCTTCGCTTTGAAAGCCGTCAGCACATCGCGCAGCGCAGCGACGGAGATGATGCGCGACGCTAGCTGCTCCGAACATTCGTAAGGATAGTTTTGCAAATACAGAAACGCGTCCGTAAGTTGCTGAAGCTGAGTTGAGGAGGTTTCGATCTCGAGTCCGCCGAATTGTTTGAAAACATTCGCGGGCGGTTTGACCGGTTGCGCGATCGCGCCGTCGTCGATCTCGCCGTAAGTGGCAAACGCTTCAGTCGTTGCCGGAGTCCAAACGGGCAGCGACACCTCAGCCGCATCAGACCAGCGGCCTGACACGACGCCGATCTGAAAACGCGCGGTGCCGGGTTTGACAGCAGCGACGGGAATGCGAACCTCGACGCGATCGTTTGCCGGCACAACGACGCGCCTGCCTGTCAGAACCGCCTGCGGTAGCGGGCGGTTGATCGTCGAGATACTCGGTTCACCGAGAGATAAACCACCCGCTACCGCAGGCGGTTCTGACAAGAGCACGTTCGTCGCGCGGACGGCGACATCGACAGTCATCGGTTGATCAGTTTGGTTCTGCACCACGATCGGCAATTCAAACCGATCGCCGAAATTCAGAAAACGTGGCGCCGACGGTCGCACCATCAAAGGCATGCGCGCAGTGATCGTCGACTCGCCTGAGCCAAACTGCTTTCCACCCGCCACCGCAACCGACATCACGCGATAGCGCGTTAGATTGTCGGGCAGTTTTACTTGTACCTGCGCGCGTCCATTCGCATCTGTGCGCACCGAAGGAGCAAAAACCGCGAGCGCGTTGAAGTTCTCGCGCAGACGGATCTGTTGCGCTTCTTCTGAAGACTCACTTGTTCCCGATCTAGTAACGACGCTGACTCGATTGCTGAGCCCCTGCCCCTTAAACTTAATGCTTCCAAACGTAGCATCGTTGTACGTCCCTGGCGCCATTAGCGCTATAGACGCCATGGCGCGACCGCCACCCGCTCCGCCACCGCCGACTCGCCAAAACCCTTCGATGAATTGCTCTCTTTCTTCAACGGTCCTTCCCGGATTGCCCAGCAGGACGTTCGCCCGCGAATGATAATCAGTGGCCTCAGCACTTCGTTGCGCGTAGAAGATCGAAATCGGATCATCCAGTTTGTAATTCGTCAGCGCCAGCACCGACTCATCAACCACCACAACCGCAACCTCGCTCCCGCTGACCAGCTTGCCCGCCGCATCTGTCACTTCGACACTGACACTTGTCTCGCCGCCGGGTTCGATCGCTTTGTCGCGCGGTGTTGCGGTGACTGTTAACTTCCGATCGATTGGCGGGATCGAAAGATTCAACTCGCCACTCGCAAACGCCGGCCGCTTCGCCGGGAGCGCGCCTGGGAGCGCGGACATCCTGTCCGCATTGAGCGCGCCAGCGCGAACAGAGTTTTCCATAGTTGTAGCTTGAGAGTTGGGCGAACTGGCGGACAGGATGTCCGCGCTCCCAGGCGCCGCCCCCACGAGATCAACCTGCACGTGCACATTCGGCGTCCACGCCGCTTCAATCGGCACACGCAGCGTGTACGTTGGTCCGTCCATGCGAAACCGCTCGCTCTTCAAGATTCCCGAACGGCGCAGCGTCAACACCCCTTCCGCCGGGAAAAATGGCGCTTGCACAAGAATCTCCGCAGCCTCACCGGCGCGATACTCTTTCCGATCCGGAATCAGCTCGACTTTTTCCTGCTCGACATCGCGCTTCGGTGGCTGTTTGCCGCCGGCGACCCACAACGTTAGTTCACTTTCATTGCGTCGCTCGCGATCGTCGCGAATCGTTGCGGTGACCCGATACTGGCCGCCTTCACTGGATTGAAACGTACACTTCACGGCGTCCGCGCTCGATTGGATCGAACACTCCTGCGGTTTGGTCTCAACTTGCTTCCATTCACCTTTGTCCTGTTGCCAGTCGAGCAGCACCGCGCGCATTTTGATCTCTCGATTCGGAATCGCTTTGCCATCGAGATCGGTAACAATCGATTGCACGACGAGCGGCTCGCCCTGCTGCACAAAGGTTTTCTCGCTCTTCAGACCGACGTACAAATCCGCCGGATGCACCAGCATAGTCGTCGTCGAAGCCCACGTTTGCCGGTTCACGTCTGTGACTCGGGCCTCCGCGGTCACGCTCGACGGTCGCGGCGGATTCACCGAATCAAAATCGATATGCAATCGGTGCTTGCCGCCGGCGTCGGTGGTCGCAGTGAAAGTTTCAGTATGGCTCTCGCTCTGTTCGCGGCTTTCAATCCACCACGGAATCCATTTGCCAAACGTGTAGTCGCCACGATTCGGCGGCGTGAACTGGCCCGGTGTTGAAGTCACGCGCCACATCACTTTTGCACTCGGCAAACCACCGCCGGCGTAATAGTTCGCGCTGACGGAAACGTTGGCGTTACCGCCGACGAGGTATGGTCCGTCGCTGTCGTTCTTTGCGGTGACCTCAAACTCAGGTCGGCGAAATTCCTGCACCTGAAAATTGTGCGAGAAGGTCGCGCCGGCCAGACTGCTATTCGTGAGCAACTCCAGATTAGCGAATCCGAGATTCATCGTGGCCGGCAGTTTCAGCGTAATATCAAATCCACCCAATGCGTTGAGTCTCGTTCCGGCTTTTGTAATCTCGTTTCCACTCGAGTCTCTGAGCGTGTAGACGACGTCAGTAACGGTAGCCGCGTCACCCGGCGGACCAACATCGCCTCGCTTGTCGCCACCAACGCGGCGAATCCAACCTTTGACGTGCACTTCTTCGCCGGGCCGGTACATCTTGCGATCATCGAAAACGTACCAACGCAGAACGTCGCCCGCTTCTCGTTTGAACCACAAGCCGTTGGTGGCCCAGTAGTTGGTTTGTTCCGGCAGAATCGCGACGTCGCTGCCACGCCGCGCGACGAGCACGTTCCCGCGCGGACTAAGCTGCGGCGCGAGCGCCACGCGCGCAATGCCGTCAGCGCCGGTAGTCGCGCTCACGCCGTAGGGCGTCACGGTCACCTGGACATTTGAAAGCGGCGTGCCGTCTTTGAGCGACGTGGCCCAGCCAATAAGGTCCGTGCGATCGACAAATGCGTCGAGGCCAATGTCGGTTACCTGAACCCACGCCTGCACAGATTCTCGATCATCTTTTCGGCGGCGCGTACCGGGCTCGACGATTACGACTAACTGTCCGTGGCCGTCTCCCAATCCCGGACTGAGATCAATCTCCGTCTCGATCATTTCATCAGGGCGGTTCTTTATCGTCAGCGATTTTGTAAGAACCAGCTTGCCCGGCGGAGTGGTTCGTTTGTTTGTGGCGTCATTGCTCAGATACTCGAGGTACTGACCCCACTGCTCCGGCTCGACTGCATAGAGTTGGAGTCTCAAGCTGCTCTGATTGACGGAATAAACAGAGAAGCGAGGCGGCGCGGCAGGATCCAAAACCGCAAGATTGCCCGCGGCTGAAGTCAGCGACGGCGGCGCCGATCCAACATTGAAAGTTATCGGGGCGCTTCGTCCCAGCGTCTGGCCAAATCGGTCCTTGATCGATGCATCGAGCGTTACGGTGTAAACAGTTCGCCCTTGCTTGAGACCCTCGATGGCCAGCGTGTCGTCATTGATCGAGGTCTTCAGTCCTTTCGTTTCCGGACTAATGTGTATCTGCGATGGCTTAAAAGAATCTTCATCGAGCGAATTGCTGAACGCGACCTCCCACGAGTCGAACGGCGTGCAGCCTTCGCCATAGCCGCACTCGTGCTTCGTCACGCGCAACGGTCCAAACGTGCGAAACGAAAACCCCTGTGCGTTCGTCGTTGGGCGCGGGCCCTCGGCTGATGGTGTGCCGGGGCCAATGCTCACACTTACTTTCGCGTTTGCCGGCAAAGCGAACTTTGTATCGTTGCCGCCAGAGCCAACAGCGCGAAACGCGAGCCAGCGATCCTTTTGCGCAGCGGCGGAAAGTTTGCGCACGTCGTCGTCACTTTCAATCTCAGCGCGCGTGGCGAGCCGGGTTTTGATTTCCACTCTACCGGCGCGCAACTTAATTGTCTTCAAGACCGAGGACGGATCGATCCGCTGATCGAATTCCACAAACATCAGCGCATCGCGCGGCTGTGTGCTGTCACCGGCCGGATAGGTGTTCTTCGCCGTCGGCGGTGGTGTTGTGAAGTCCCACGTCTTGCTCGTCGCGAGTGTGCCGCCGTTTGCCGATCTTGTTCCCGCTGGGACGGTGACGGAATAGCGCGTGGCCATCGGAAATCTTCCCGCCGGCTCGAACAGCAACGTCTTTGTTCCCACCCAGCGCCATTTGCCCGGCGGCTGCGGCGAGAGTTTCACCGGCACATTCGTCGCGGCCTCTTCTTGGGAGCTGACCGCGATCATCGGCTGCGAAAACGTGACGCTCAATTGCGGAGCGAGCGGCACGTCGCCCTCCGGCGCGTAACGCAAGACCTCGAGCGGTCCGGCTTCTTTTGTTTCCGGCGAAGAAATATTTTCCGCTGGAGGGAATGCAACGTTGATGATCTTGCCGGTGCGCGGTGGCGGCAGCGATCGATCTCGCAAGGCGAACTCTTGTTCGTCGCTCGCTTCTATCTTGATCGCAGGTAAACGTTTGAGGACATTCTCGGTTTCGTTCTCAGATAGCGACGTGGTCGGCGCGAGGTTCGATGCGGGTCGCGATTCGGGCTGGTCAATGCCCTGGCTCAAGCGAAACCGCAAACCCTTCTGCACATCTTTGGCGACGTCGTTGCTGGCGGTCGTAACAACGCCCTTCAGGTTGCGTTCGCTCGCGCCGAGGGCGTTGACAGATAACTGCAAAAAACTGCCACAGGTTAATGACAGAACTAGGACCAGGGAGATCAAACGATTGAAGCGAACCATCTCTTTGTACTCCATCGACCTGAAAAGATCCGGAAAGGATCCGTGTTGCCAGCGACACCGTGCGTTGGTTGATGGCTTAGACGCAGTCAAGAACGTTTGGGTTCCCAAGCGCTCGCAGGAAATCTCGTCTCGACTCGAGGCAGGCGCTCGCGGCTCCGTTAGGAGCCGCGTGGCGAATTGCCGTCCAGTTGCCCTTCGCTCTCTACGCGTGTAAGGTTATTCTACTAAATAACGATTGAAATCAGGTGACACAGATGGCACAGGAACAGCCAACAGTTGCGGATATTTTTCGCCGCGCGCAGGCGATCAAGCGCGAGAGCCCGCAGACTTCTTACAAAGAGATCAAAGCGCAACTCGCGCGTGAGTACAACGGAAAACCTTTTCCGCCACTTTACAATTTGACGATTCCGGAGCAGGACGCGCGCGCGCCTGAAGAGGATTGGTCCGCCGGTCTGCCTTTGGTGCGGCGCGGCATACAGTTTCAGGACTGGAAAGAGATCGCCAACGGCATCGTGCTCAGTTTGGAACAGACCGAGAACTACGAAAGCCAGCGAGGTGGTGAGGGCACGAAAGACGACTGGCACGATCGATCGGCGGGAGTCGATGAAGCGACCGCGAAAGCCGTCGGCAAATGGATGCCGGAAGAGTTGATGAGGCTGGCGGAGAAGCAATCGCCGAATCGATAGTGTTGTGGAGTGCGGTGGCAGAGCGCAGCGTCGACAACGCTTTGGATGTTGGTGGAATAAGTTTGATGTGATTTAAATCGAAAGCGCCGTCGCCGCTTCGCTTTGCCGGCGCACTCCAAATTATGAGCTTCCTGAATAATCTTTTCAACGATCCGAAATATCAAACGACCGATCCGCGCAAGCCGGAAGAGATCGCCGAGCCGGATGTGATCATCAGTCCGAACACGCGTCTGCCGAATCGCATTCCGCCGGGCCAGACGCGCACAAAGAAGTGGCCGGTGCTCGATGCGCATGGAACACCGGATATCGATCTCGCCACGTGGACCTTCGAAGTCGATGGTCTGGTCGAGAAGCCGCAGCAGTGGTCGCTTGATGAGTTCATGCAATTGCCGCCGGTCAAGGTTTACGCGGACTTTCATTGCGTAACGCGCTGGTCGCGGTTGGACAATGTTTGGGGCGGCGTGCCGGCGCGCGAGCTGGCAAAGATCGTGGGCGTCAAACCCGAAGCGAAATTTGTGCTCGCGTTTGGATACGACTACGGCTGGTCCACAAATATTCCGATAGAATTTTTCCTGAATGAAGACTCGCTCTTCGCCTGGTCGCATGATGGTGCGCCAATACCGCTCGAACATGGTGGCCCAGTGCGTTTGATCGTGCCGCAGCTTTATGCCTGGAAGTCCGCGAAGTGGGTCAAGGGCGTGCGCTTTCTCGAAAGCGATCGAGCAGGTTATTGGGAAGAAGGTGGTTATCACATGCGCGGCGATCCGTGGTCGGGCGGCGATGGCGAACGGTTCCGCTGGTCGTGATCCGTGATCTCGATTATCAGCCGATCGATTTTGTGAGAGGCGTTTGAAACGCAAAGGGACGCAGAGGTTCGCGCAAAGGTGCGCCGAGGAAGTTGCTTTGCGCTCCTCTGCGAATTCCTCTCCGACCTTTGCGTTAAGATTTCTTCCATCACCTTGAATACTCAATCCAGCAAAAAGGAAATAGGCCCAGTACCCAAAGATGCCGCCGCGGTTATTCTCCTTCGCCACCATACCGATCCAAACGATCCGGAAATCTTCTGGGTGAAGCGTAGTGAGAAGCTCGCGTTCCTCGGCGGATTCTACGCGTTTCCCGGCGGACAGCTTGATCCGCCTGATGCTGAGACGCGGGTTGAAAACTGCAACGATGCCGAAACAGCGTCACTGATCAGTTGTGCCGCGCGTGAGTTGTTTGAAGAACTCGGCGTGCTTGTCGCTCGCGGCGCAGAAACCTTAACGAAGGGTCAGCGCGCGTCGCTGCTTGACGATCTTGAACAGGAGCGCATGTCGTGGCCGGCGCTGTTGCGTCGCTACGATCTTTATCTCGACGCGAATGAGTTCACTTTTGTCGGACGCTGGGTGACGCCGCCGTTCAGCGCGCGCCGGTTCGACACCTGGTTCTTTCTGGTCAATTGTCCGCCGAAACAAGAGCCGCATGTCATACCGGGTGAACTTGAAAGCGGCGAATGGATCACGGCGCAGCGCGCACAAGAACGCTGGCAAAATTCCGAGGTGCTCGCCGTGCCGCCCATACTGCACGCGCTGAAGACACTCGCTGGTGGACTGACGAGCGATCTGGTCGAAAGATTTCTTTCCGTTCCGCACGCGCATCGCGAGCCCGTGCGTCGCATCGAGTTTCGTCCGAACTACATCTGCTTTCCCGTGCGAACTCCGACCAAGCCGCCGGCTACGCACACCAACTGTTATCTCATTTACAACTCGCGCGAGGTTCTCGTTATTGATCCCGCCTCGCCGTACGAAGATGAGCAGCAGGCACTCGCGGCTTGCGTTGATGAGCTGCTCGCTCACGGACGCGCAGTTCGCGAGATCGTCTTGACGCATCTGCATCCGGATCACGTCGGCGGCGTCAATGCGCTCAAGCAAAATCTGGCAAGAACTCGTCAGGCAAACTTGCCGCGCGTTGCCGCACATCAACTAACCGCCGCGGCTCTGGGCGAAGACGTTTCTGTGGATCGTTTCATTTCGGACGGAGAGATGATTGAACTCGCAGGCGAGCCGCGCATCTCGCTGCGTGCGCTGCACACGCCGGGACACGCGCGCGGACATCTCTGCTTCTACGAAGCGCGCACCGGTACATTGATCTCAGGAGACAACATCGTCGGCCTCGGCTCCGTTCTGATCGATCCTCCCGAGGGAAACATGCGCGACTACCTCGCATCGCTCGAAAAGATGCGCGCGCTGGAGAACCTCTCAGTGATCTTTGGCGGACACGGACCGGCGATCGCAAATCCCTACAACAAGATCGATGAATACATCGCGCATCGACTGGAGCGCGAAGCAAACATTCTGCAAGCCGTGCGCGCAGGCGCAACAAGTCCCAAAGAGATCGTCGTGCGCGTCTACACCGACGTTCCTCTCAAAGCGCACACGATGGCCGAACGCGCGGTGCTGGCGCATTTGGAAAAGTTGGAAAGTGACGGTGTGGTGTCACAATCCAGCGATGGCGTGTATAGCGCGAAACCAAGAAACGAATAACGCAAAGAACGCAGAGGAGTTCGCAGAGGAACGCAAAGGAAGAGACCGCTGCGGCCCTTTGCGTTTCCCTTTGCGTTCTTTGCGGTTAAAATCATTTCATGGAACTAGCAAGGACTTTAGGCGAACTCAAAGAGAGTGGTTACAAGAGCGTCTCGGTTAAAGACGAGCTGCGCGCGAACCTCATCGAGAAGCTGAGCGCGAGCGAGAAACTTTTCCCCGGCGTTGTTGGCTATGATGAGACCGTCATTCCGCAATTGATCAATGCGATTCTCGCGAAACACAACCTGATCCTGCTCGGCCTGCGTGGCCAGGCGAAGAGTCGCATCATTCGACAACTAACCGGGTTGCTTGATGAACGCGTCCCGATCATCGCGGGCTCGGAAGTTAACGACGATCCCTTCCGTCCAATCTCTGCGTACGGGCGTCAGACGCTCGAACTTCATGGCGACATGACGCACATCGAGTGGATTACTCGCGATGCGCGTTTTGTTGAAAAGCTCGCGACGCCGGACGTGACGATCGCCGACATCATTGGCGACGTCGATCCGATCAAAGCGGCGAAGGGCGGGCACTTGTTGAGTGACGAGCTGACGATTCACTACGGTCTGCTGCCGCGCGCGAATCGCGGCATCTTTGCGATCAACGAGCTGCCCGATCTGGCGGGCAAGATTCAGGTGGGCCTCTTCAACATCATGCAGGAAGGCGATGTGCAGATTAAGGGTTATCCCGTGCGTCTGCCGCTTGATGTGATGCTGATCTTTTCCGCGAACCCGGAAGACTACACCGCGCGCGGCAAGATCATCTCGCCGCTGAAGGATCGCATCGGCGCCGAGATCATGACGCACTATCCGGCGGAGTTGCAGACCGCGGTCGAAATTACCAAACAGGAAGCCTGGGTCAGTCGCGATGGCTTGCCCGAGGGATTGAAAGCGCGTCTGCACATTCCTGATTTCATTCGCGAGACGGTGGAGCAGATCGCTTTCGAAGCCCGCGACGACAGCCGGGTTGACAAGCATTCGGGCGTCTCGCAACGAATGCCCATCACGGTGATGGAGTCTGTAATTTCAAATGCCGAACGTCGTGCGTTGCTGACCGGCGAAAAGGAGATAGTGCCGCGCATCGCGGACATCTACGCGGCGATTCCCTCGATGACCGGCAAAATGGAATTGGAATATGAAGGCGAACAGATTGGCGCGAACCGCATAGCGAAAGACTTAATCAAGCGCGCCGCCGGAGAGATTTTCGAAGGCTATTTCGTGGGCATCGATTTCGCTAACGCGATTCGCTGGTTTGATGAAGGACATAATTTGCGGCTGGCGGACACCGCATCCGCGACGGAATGTCTGGGTCTGCTCGAACCCGTCCCTGAGTTGATTGACGCGGCGATGATTCCGTTCACCTTCAAGCGTTCTGATGACGCGCAAGTAGTGTCGGCGTGCGAATTCGTGCTCGAAGGTCTCTACGCCGAGAACAAAATCAGCCGCAACGAAGAAGGTGGGTACACGGCGGTGACCAAGGCGAAGAAGGATCGGCGGGGAATGATTTACGACGATCTGACGGAGACCGAGAGATACAGTTGAAGGACATCTCCCTAATGAGCGAAGGAACCAGAAGTCCTCATCCAAGTGCCTTACCGAATTTCCAAAAGGCCGAAATCCCTCGCCAGAAGCTTGTCAATTACCTACTTGATCCTCTTCACAGGGAAGGTCAGCATAAGGCTCGGGTTTTCAAGTCAGCATTGGATTTCGATCAGTCCAGCTGGGAGGAACTGGCACAAGCTATCCGTACTGAGCTACCCTACTATCCAGCGGCGTTTGGTTCGGAAGGGAAATGGGTAGGAAGTTTGAGGTGACACTTCCCGTTACCGGAAGGAACGATCTTACTGTCGATGTTCTAACTGTTTGGATTATTCGCCCAGAAACCACTTTTCCGACGTTCGTAACAGCACTGGTGGTCGGAGAAAGGAAATAGAGTCATGCTTCAGGTTCAAAAGGCTCAGGAGTTAGAAGTTGTAGAGTTGACCGAAGACTTGCCGCAGTATGGTTTGTCTAAGGGAGCTCAGGGCACCGTACTCGAAGTTTTCAATCAACCCGAAGAGGCTTACATGATTGAGTTCATTGACGAAACCGGAACAAACTCAAGAATCGCCGACTGGGTCCTACCTTATCAAATCCTGAAGCGTCTTTAAGAGGCTCGAAGTTTCTACCAGCTTCAGGACCACGTGGGGATCTTCTATCATATTTTCGATTCACATTCCGATTCGGCTATGGCGTTATTCGCGTAATTTGCTAATCTTGCGCGGAACGTTTTGAGCGATTGCTTGACGGAATTGTCATGGCAGCACAAAAGCCTGGTGAAGAAGTTCCGCTGGCGCCGGCAACGGTCGCAGTTCATGGCGGCGAGCGCACTGACGAACAACCCTTCGGCGCTGTAGTTTCTCCCGTCTTTCATTCGGCTACATTTGGTTTCAAGAATTTCGACGAGATGCGCCGGTACGCTCGTGGCGAGTTGCCCGACGGCTATTTCTATTCCCGCTACGCCAATCCCACCGTCGCCGAAGTCGAGCGCAAGATTGCCGAGCTTGAAGGCGCTGAGGCCTGCGTCGTCACTGCTTCGGGATCGGCGGCGACTTTCTCCGCGCTGGTTGCTTTGTGCGAAGCGGGTGATGAAGTAATCGCCTGCGACTCAATTTACGGCGGCACGGTAAAGATATTGACGAATGTTCTCAGCCGGTTTGGCGTGCGCTCGCGTTTCATTCAGCTCGATCAAATCCCGAATCTGCCGGAGATTGCGGGAGAGCGCACGCGAGTCTTCTGGTTTGAGACGCCGGCGAATCCGATTAACCGAATAGTCGATCTTGAGTTGGTCGCGGATGTGTCGCGCGTGGCGAACGTCTTTTCAATCGTCGACAGCACTTTTGCCACGCCGATTTTGCAAACGCCGCTGGCAAGAGGCATCGATGCCGTAATGCACAGCGCGACGAAATATCTCGGCGGACACTCTGATCTAACTGCCGGGGCGGTCGCCGGAAGCAAAGAGTTCGTCGATCGGGTGCGCGAGGTCGCGGTACTGACCGGAGCAACGCTCGATCCGGCGGCCGCGTATCTGCTGGCGCGCGGAATAAAAACGCTTGACGTACGTGTGCGAGTTGCGTGCGAGAATGCAATGCGACTCGCGGACGCGCTCCGTGGTCACCCGAAAGTTGCGCGGATTTATTATCCGGGACTTGAGGATGACCCGGGCCATAAAATAGCAGAGCAGCAGATGAAAGCTTTCGGCGGAGTTGTCGCGCTGGATCTTTCGGGAGGCGAACGCGAAGTCGAAATTTTTTACAACGCGTTGCGCCTGGTGCGCACCGCGCCATCGCTGGGAGGCGTCGAGACGCTCGTGAGCTATCCACTCTACTCCTCGCATGCAGGCTTTTCAGATGAGCAACTTCGCGCTGCCGGAGTGTCTGCCTCGACGTTGCGTTTCGCCGTCGGCATAGAGGCTGCGGCAGACATTATCGCGGACGTCAGGCAGGCGCTTGATAAAATTTAGTTCGAGATTTTCGAATCGACTGATGCCTCAGCCATTCGCAACGCATGAGATTCATAAAGAGTCCACGGAGGTGGGCCCCGCACACCGCCAGCATCTGGCGTTTGAAAGTCGTCGCCGGTTGAGCATCATTCTCGCGCTGACCGCGGTCTATACGATTGCGGAAGCGCTGGGCGGTTGGTGGACCGGATCGCTGGCGCTGTTTGCTGATGCCGGACACATGTTGACCGACGTCGCCGCGCTCGTGCTCGCGCTGATCGCCGTCTGGTTTAGCGCGCGCCCCGCCACCTCGTCAAAAACATTTGGCTACCATCGCCTGGAAATTCTCGCGGCGCTCACCAACGGCGTTGCCCTGATTGTGATCTCGCTGTTGGTGTTCTACGAAGCGTATCGTCGTTGGGCCGCGCCGCCGCCCGTTCGCGGCAATGTCGTTGTGTTGGTTGCCGCCGGCGGTCTGATAGTTAACTTGATCTCGGTGCGCATTCTTCACGGCCGCCACGAAGTCGATCTCAACATTCGCGGCGTGTGGTTGCATGCGTTGAGTGACGCGCTCGGCTCGCTGGCCGCGCTGGTTGCGGGCGCATTGATCTGGTTATATGGCTGGTATGCCGCCGATCCGCTGTTCAGTGTCGTCATCGGATTGCTGATCGTCTGGAGTTCATGGAACCTGATTCGCGAAGCGACGAACGTGCTGCTGGAAGGCACACCGGCGCACATCAACCTCGCCGCGGTTGAAGACTCGATTCTGGCAACCGAGGGCGTGAGCGATGTGCACGACCTGCACGTGTGGACGATCACTTCGGGACGTGAAGCCCTCAGCGCGCATGTGATTCATGGCGCGAGCGTTTCACAGCCGGATCTGTTGCAGGAGTTGCGCGCAAAACTTCACGATCGTTTTGGCGTCGATCACCTGACGATTCAGATGGAGACGCCGGACTTTGCGGACGACACGTTTCATTTTTGTCATGCGGGCACCGCTTGCTTTCGCTCCGAACGGGAGTGAGCAAAAGGGCAAAGAGCAAAGGGCAAAGAACGAAGAACGAAGAATTAATAACTGACTACTGACTACTGATCACTGACCACTGAGAACTAACCGAATCTTAATGGAAATCAGTCTTCTGCTAACTCTCGATCGCCGCGAACAAGCGGCGTTGCAGGCTGCGCTGGTAACGCACGGCGCGCCCGACTCACTCGTCACTCTCGCGCTGACCGGCGCCTGCAAAATTACTTCAATCGACGAAGCGCGCCAGCTTCGCGAGTGGCTCGCTGAAGCGCGCGCCGGAGGTGAAACTGACTTTATTGGCTTCAATGCGATCGAGCGCGCGCTGGTAAAGTTTGGTGTTTGAGATGCGCGAGATTGAATTAGGATACGGTCGCGGCTCGGTCAGCTTTGTTTTTGACGAAGAGCGTTACGAGGTTCTGGCTCACGAGATCGACGAACGCCCGCTCTCGGACGCGGAAATGGGCGCCGCGCTTGGCTCGCCGATTGAATCACCTCCGTTGGAAGACGTCGTCTCGCCGGGTGATTCTGTTCTGCTGGTAGTTTCCGACGCGACGCGCGCCTCGGCCAGCGCGCAACTCATCAATCTGCTGGTTCGCCGGCTCATTCAAATCGGAATCGCTGCGAGTGACGTCGCTGTAATCTTCGCCACGGGCATTCACCGGCCAGTTACGGCGAACGAGAAGAGCGAGTTGCTGACGCCGTTCATCGTGCAGCGCGTCAAGACGATTGACCACGACGCATACGATCCGCGCGCGATGGTTAGTCTGGGAACGACTACGAGCGGCAATCGAGTCGAAGTTAATCGCGCGCTGAAAGACTACACCCACATCATCACGACCGGTGCTATTGGGTTTCACTACTTTGCCGGTTTTACGGGCGGGCGCAAAT
Organism: Pyrinomonadaceae bacterium; assembly: GCA_041492185.1. Taxonomy (GTDB): domain Bacteria; phylum Acidobacteriota; class Blastocatellia; order Pyrinomonadales; family Pyrinomonadaceae; genus JAOAPY01. The sequence goes on from JBGPWL010000064.1 coordinate 21,268, forward strand.
CCATCTGTCCGGGTCTCGCATCCGCGGAGACGATTGAGGCAACGCACATGCTGGCGCTTGATTTTGAGCTTGGTGGGCGGCGCGCAGGCGTCGGTACCGGATTGCTCAGAGGCAACGCAGTGCACGAGGAATGTGAGCGTATTGCTGAGATGATCAATCCGTCGTTCAGCATTAACGCAGTGGTTGACGAACGGGGCCGTGCTGTCCACGTTTACGCGGGTCACTGGCGCTCGGCACATGTGCTCGGGTGCGAGGAGTATCTCAAGGATCATTCGATCAAAATCAACGAGAAGCGCGATGTGGTGATAGTTAGCTGTGGTGGGTTTCCCTGGGACATCAATCTGATTCAGGCGCACAAGGCGCTGGAGATGGCTGAGTACGCTTGCCGCGAGGGCGGCACGATAATCCTCGTGGCCGAATGCGGCGATGGACTCGGGCGGCCGGATTTTTTGAAATGGTTTGCGGAAAAAGATTCACGCGCGCTGGAAGCGCGGCTGCGCGAAGGTTATGAAGTGAATGGGCAGACCGCCTGGTCGTTGCTCACAAAGGCCGAGCGCTATCGCATCCACCTGATCTCACACCTCGCGGACGAAGATGTTCGTGCCATGCGCATGACGCCCTCGCGAACCGTCGGCGAGGTCCTGGCCAGTATTGACGAAGTGAGCGACGGCTACATCCTGCCGCGCGGCGGTGCGTTGTTACCGGTTATGTGAGCTGAAACTATTGTTGACTCCATTTCTGAATCGGGCGTAGACTCGCGGCGTTAGTTTAGATTTTTGCTCACGCGCGACCTACACTGAGTAAGCCCTCCACGTAAGCAATCACTCATGACTGAAGGCTGACGCAGATCCCCTCGTAACTGCGCAGCGGCTCAACCTCCAAAGGAGCCCACTCATGTTTCGTCGCCCGACCGCTCGCAAGCTCCCCGTTGCAAATCATCTTTCAGCATTTTTCGCAATCTTGATCTGTTGCGCGTTAGTTTTCTCGACGCTGGTCGTGACGAGGCGGGCGGCTGCGTCAGGCGCCAGTGGTCTAGGTGGGGGCCAGGGACAGACGCGGCGCGGGACGCCGGAACTTGGGCCGCCGGCGGCGGATTTGCCGAACCTTGATGAAGTGCGGCGCAAGCGTCATGCGAAGCCGCAAGCGCCGCCGCACGTTCCTTCTCTGATGCGTGGAAGGCGCAAGCCGCTGGTGCCACGACGTGGGTTGAAAGTCGGTGACCCCGGCACGACCGCTCTTGTCAGAACCGGGAGCAGTAGCGACCGGTTAGCCTCACGCAATCACACGCGCACCAGGGCACGTGCGGGATCCCCGCCACCTGTCGGTGACGATCAATACGTGCAGACTTTCTTTTCCTACGCGTTGCCGAGCAACACTAATCAAAGTCAACGCGATTATTTCACCGACATGCTGCGCGCGGCTTATGCGCACGGTGGCGCGAACTCGACATCGCTGGTGATGGCGGCGCGGGAGATGGGCAAGACGCTGTTTGAATCGGCGGAATACGCAGCGCGTAACACCTCGAATCATGTGTATGTCCAGAACCTTTACGAAACTTATCTTTTGCGTGAGCCTGACTCTGGTGGCTGGGCGTTTTGGGAAAGTCTCGTGCCCGGCTACGGGCGCGAAGCAGTGCGCCGCGCGTTTGATGAATCTGGCGAGTTTATCTATGACGTGTCAGCCGTCACTCCGAATGGCGGCGCGAGTAGCAACGTAACGTCGCTGTTGGCTGCGCGGGTCGATCCGAAGAATCAATCGGGCAATCAAATCATGGCGCGCGATGCAGAATGGGGTGCAACGCTCTTGGGTCTTCCGGGTCGCGGCGATCTCGATCTTGGTCTCGGTATCTCTTATTCATCGGCGGCGGTGTACACGTGCTCCGGTACCCCTACTCAACCTTGTCTGTATCTTTATTTCGACGAGGATAACAGTGGACTGAGCCCCGGCTTTCGCATCGGCTTTCCGACGGTGCAGGAAAAATTCTTCAACGCGCAAATTAGTAAGAACGGTTATCTCTTGATCACGTCAGCGGGCAGTCGCGTTGAATTGCGCGAGACGCCTACGGCAGGCGTTTACGCGGCAGCGGATTCTTCATATCTACAGTTGACTGAGAACAACAGCAGCAATCCAACAACCTTAACCCTGCGCTCGACCGACGGCACGCAGATGAGCTACAGCAAGATCGAAGACGAGTGGCGCTGCACGAAGATTGAAGATCGCAACGGCAACTTCATCACCGTTAATTACAATTCGCTTGGCGACATCACCACGATCATCGATACGCTCAATCGCACAATCACTTTTAACTATGACAGCAACGCGAACCTGATCTCGATCACGCAGCCGTGGAATAACGTGACGCACACCTGGGCCACCTTCACTTGGGGCACCACCACGATTGTGCCGAACTTCTCCGGAGTTTCGCTGTCGGGCATCGCAAGCGGCCAATCCATTCCGGTGGTTACGCAGGTGGGTCTCGACGACAGCTCTTATTACAAATTCATTTACGATAACGGCAGCTATCCCACGGGCCTGGTCAAAACCTTTGAGCACTGGGCCGTTGATGGCCTGCACAAAGGTTCCGTGGCTTATGATTATGCCACTGCCTCGAATGACAGTCCGCGAATCACCGCAGCGCACGCTTACGCGGATTACTGGAACGGCTCGAATGGTGTGCCGGCCGACATCACGACGACATACGGCACTGACGGTGGCAGTGCCTACTGGCTCACAGCGCCTGACGGCACTGTCTACAAAGAATTCTACGGGACAGGCTGGCAGAAACGGCTGCCGCAGCAGACTGAGATCTGGTCAGCAGACGGCGCTAGACCGAAGTGGACCACGACCGCCTGGACGCATGACGGCGGCACCAACGCGAGTTACCCCACCAATCCACGCGTGATTGAAACAAATATTTATGACAATGCGACCCCTTCCAATCGCCGTCGCACAACGCTTGGCTATACGAGTCCATTCAATCTACCCGAAGGCGGCACGGCTGTTCTGCCCAGCGACGTTTACGAATACGATGCAGACCATTTGACCTTGCTGCGGCGCACGCACACTGATTACAGTCTCGGCGCGGACTACCTCAGCACCACGCGACGCATCATCGGCTTGCCGGCGGCGAAGTATGTTTGCGATGGTGCCGGCGCTCAGACCGAGGTGCCTTGCAGCAACAGCAGCGGTGCTGCACTCGTCTCGAAGGTAACTTTTCAATACGACGAAACGGGTTCAGTCGAGTACCAAGGCGCTCCGGTGCAGCATGATTCGAATTACGATTCCACGACGCCAGCAGGCCGCGCGAATCTTTCCAGCACCTACCGCTACAATGTCACGAATCTTGGTGAATACACATTCGCGAACATGTATTACAACACCGCCGGCTCGGTGATCCGCGCGCGCCAACAACACACGCCCGGCGTATGGATCGAGAACTCGATCAGCTATGCGGATTCTTTTTCCGACAGTACCAATCACAACACTTTGGCCTATCCGACTACAGTGACCGACGGGGACGGGTTTCAATCATTCGTGCAATACAACTTTGACTTTGGCGCGAAGACCCGTGTGCAAGGCCCGCCGCCCGCCGGACAATCGCAAGGCGTCATTCAAACTTTTGTTTACGATGACGCGGCGCGCATCCAACGAGTGACGACCACGAACAACGGCGCTTACACGCGTTACGTTTACGGGCCCACTTACGTGCAGAGCTACGCGAGCGTGAACAACGTCGCGGACGAAGCTTACTCAATTCAATTCTTCGACGGCGCGGGCCGCGTCTACTACGCCGCGAGCAATCATCCCGGCAGTGCGGGCGGCTACAAAGGCGTCTCGACCGTCTACGACGTGATGGGCCGCGTGTGGAAACAATCGAACCCAACCGAGGTCAACGCTAATTCATATCCCGCAGGTGACGATTCGGCCGGCTGGCTCTACACCATGCAAACTTACGACTGGAAAGGCCGGCCACTGGTTACGACCAACACGGATACCACGCAGAAAACTGCAACCTACGGCGGCTGCGGCTGTGCTGGTGGCGAAGTCGTCACGGTTCAGGACGAAGTTGGGCGTCAGCAGCGAACGACCAGCGACCCGTTGGGCAGAGCCTTCAAAACAGAAGTGCTCAATACAAACGGCAGCGTTTACTCTGCGACGATGGCGGACTACAACGTTCGGGATCAGGTTAAAGCAACAAAGAGCTATAAGGGCGCGGCCACCTCCGACTTCAGTTGTCCGAGCGGAACCTGCATGCAGTCCGTGACGACCTTTGATGGCTATGGGCGAGTCGCCACGCAGAAACTGCCGCAACAAAGTACGGCGGCCAGCTACGTTTATAACCTGGACGATTCAGTTCAGAGCGTGACCGACCCGCGCGGAGTAGTTACCACCAATACTTTCAACAACCGGCATTTGCTGACGAGCGTTGCCTACTCCACGACATCCATTCCGGTCACGTTCAGTTATGACGCTATGGGAAATCGAACCTCGATGTCCGACGGCACGGGCAGCATCAGCTACAACTACGACACGCTCTCGCGTCTTACCAGCGAGTCACGCACGTTCACGGGCTTGGGCAGCACTCAATACACGATCGGCTATGGCTACAACGTGTCGGGCGCGCTGACCAGCGTGACCGATCCCTCAGGCGCGCAGGTCAGCTACAATTACAATCAAGCGGGGCAACTAACGAGCATGCCCGCTTCGGGCTACAGTGGAGTAACAAACTTTCTTTCGAACATGCAGTATCGCGCGTTTGGCGCGCCCAAGCATGCGACTTATGGCAACAGCGTACAGGTTGATCTCACGTATAATCAGCGCATGCAGATCGGGCAGTATCAGGTGAGCGGATTTCACGCCTACAACGGGACGCCGTACAGCATGGGCTCAACGATGAGTTATTACGCCGACGGTCGCACGAACACGGCTTTCGATCTCAACGATGGAAAGTTTGATCGCAAATACGAGTTTGATTTCTCGGCGCGGTTGAAAGAGGCCTACAGCGGTGTAGAAGCACACGGCCAGCCCGCGCCGCCACTGAATCAGGCAAACAGTCCCTATCGTCAGAGCTACACTTACGACGAATTCAATGATGTGCTGACTCGGAGTGGCAGAGCCTGGACGAACAACGATGCTGAGAGCGCGAGTTACACGAGCGAAAACAAACGGCAAGGCTTGAGCTATGACGCTGCGGGTAACGCGTTGACTACCCTCGACGGCACTTACACGTACGACGCCGGTGAACGTCCAGTGACCTTCACCTCGTTTCAGACCTGGCAAATGTATTCAGGCTGGCCCAGTAATCATCCTGATGGGCCGGCGCTGGAAACCTGGGACACGTTCGACGGCACCGGACAAATCGCCAAGCACGTCAATCACACCCGTACCGACGAGTCCTACGATTCCGATTACGGCTTTGTCTACTGGGTCAATGAGAGCACAACGACCACCTATTACGTGCATTCAACTGTGCTCGGTGGCAAGACGATTGAGGAACTCAACCAGAATGGAGCGAAGACCACTGGCTACGTTTACTCGGGCGGCGCGCGGGTTGCGACGCAACATGTTTACGTCGGCTCTAGTTCAGTCGAATTGGAATCAACAAATCCTGTAACGGGCGCTGCGATCACGACCGATGTCAATGCTGCCTATGCACTAAGACAGGAACCCGACCCGCTCGGACGCGACCTGACCAATCCCCCTGAACCGAACACCATCAGCCCGCCTTCGATGACTGGCCTGCTCAAAGACCGGGCCATGCCCATCGAAGCCCCAGACCACGACTGGCGCGACCCCATAACTGGCATGAGCGAGGCCGACGAAGGAATGGGAATCTATTTGGACACGAGAGACATGATACTCGCGCGGGATGCGTACACGCGATGGCTTAGGCCAGACCAGAGTGACAAGACCAGGAACGCTGAATACAATACCTGGAATAATATCCTCAATAACAATCCCAATGTCGGAATCGTCAAGGGCAACGATACCTACTGGGGCAAAGCTGCCGCGACCTTCCTCAACGAGAATGCAAATTCTATTAGCTTGGGAGCAAGTGGAATCATCTTTCAGCCGCAGAA
>JBGPWL010000090.1:0-18657 GCA_041492185.1 Pyrinomonadaceae bacterium
GATGTCGACGCGACGCTCGGCGAGGGCGCGTTTGGCGGCGCAGAAGAGACTGGCAAGCTGCTGAATACTGCTGCACGCGATGGCGCGCGCGATGGCCTCGGTCTTGGCGAAGCGATGGGCCGCGCGCTGCTCGCTCTCAATCCGAAGCACGGTGAATATTCTCTGCTCTGCGCCTCATACGACGCCAAAGTTCCTTTCACCGCGCACGTGACTATTGGCGGCGACATTGCGCACTTTCATCCGACTGCGGACGGCGGAGCGCTTGGCGCCACGAGCCACACCGACTTTCGCTTGCTTGCGGAACTCGTGAAAAGAATGAATGGCGGCGGAGTCTATTTGAATGTTGGTTCAGCCGTCACGCTGCCGGAAGTTTTTCTGAAGTGCATAACGCTCGTGCGCAATCTTGGTCACGAGTTAACCGACATCACAACCGCGAATTTCGATTTCATTCAATCCTATCGCCCACTCACGAACGTCGTTCGCCGTCCAACCGCGGCTGGCGCGGGCCGCGGCTACTCGATCACCGGACATCACGAACTCATGATTCCTCTGCTCGCCGCCGAACTGATCTGCGGAGGCGAAAGGTAAGCGTCGACTTCTTTTTCAGTTAGCACCACTACGCCAGAGTCGTCGGCTGGGTTATAATCCGTCACCTCAAAACCGGGATGGGGCACAAGATTTTTATGGAATCAGACAAGTTAGAGCATTTCCGCGCTATATTACTCAAGCAATTGCGACAACACACGCAACACCTCCGCGACGATCAGGCTGCCGCGCTCGAACTTTCAGATGAGGGAGCGAAAGACAGCGTCGACGCATCATGGATGGACGTCAACAAAGAGATCGCTTATCGGCTCGGTGAACAGGAATCGCAAAACGTAGCCGACATCGATCAGGCGTTGTTGCGGATAAAGGAAGGGACCTACGGGACATGTGCTCGCTGTGGACAGCCAATAGACGAACGCCGGCTGGAAGCTGTACCCACTGCTCGCTACGATGCAATTTGCCAGGCCGCGATTGAAGCCAACCCGGACTTGAGTACGAATCCGACGTTGTAAAGACAACGCGTTTCTCTTATTCAATTCGCCATTCTTTGAGGTTGCGGGTAGTGCTGTAAATCTGTGTTGCTCACATCTTTGATCTCCTCGTCCTCTGCTTTGTGCGTTGGCGCACAGACACCCTTTCTTTGCTGTGTTACTTACACGTACGAAATCGAGTTTTAGCTGATCTCTTTTTCTCAGCTTCTCTGGAAATACCCAGACCACCTGAAGTCCACAAGCTCACCCTGATTCCCTTTCGCGCGGGTTATTTTCGCATAAATCGCGCCTCATGCGGCCCAGCGGCGCCTTGAACCAATGGCAGCAGAGTTTCCGCTGCTTCACCCGACCGTTCAATCCCAAAGGAGAGCAGTCTATGAGGATCAAACGAGGAATACTCTTACCTCTGTACCTAGTTCTGATAGCCGCAATGTGCTATTCAGGCTGGCAACTGAGTGAGCGAGGAGTACGCGCCCAAGATGATGAGTCCGGAACGTGCTGCCAATGGTCAACCGACTGTCCTGGCACACAAAATTGCTACTTACCAGGACCGCGTGCTGCATGCTGCGGGCCAGGGAGGCCTTGCCTGGGAGCGAATTATTGCCAGGACAAACCCCTCTTCAATTAGTGAAGTTCTTCCAAGCAAATGTTAACTGACTGGCGGTGTTGGAATTGAAGGTCGAGAGTTTTTAGAGGTTCCTGCATTCAGTACCGCACCGCCGCTTAATCTGAGCGCTAAGAGAAGCCGAGGAGGCCCAAGTGTTGCGAAAACCCAACCATCCGTTGAGCGGTCAACCCAATCTCTCGAATTTCAGCGGCAAGCTGCAGCTAATGACAATCACTCTGCTTATCTGTTCGGTTGTTCTGAATGTAATGCTCGCAAAGAAAACAAGCAGACTCAGCAACACGCTGCTCTCAGTAAAATCCGAGCACTCTCTGGCAGCCGGGGTCGTTCTCCCTCCCATAGAAGCAAAGGACTTGGACGATCATCCGCAGGTTGTGGGCTACAATCCAGGTAACCTTCCCACATTACTGTATGTATTCACGCCTCCATGTGCTTGGTGTGCGAAGAACGTCTCCAACTTGAAGACGCTCGCTGAAGGAACCAGGGGGCGATACCGCCTCATAGGTCTTTCACTGTCATCTGATAATCTCCGAGAATATGTCAGTAAGAACGGCCTTGAGTTTCCAATTTACAAAGACTTGTCACCACAGGTCGTCGTGTCGTATCGACTTGGGGGTACTCCGCAAACCATTCTGGTCTCAGATGAGGGCAAGCTACTTCGCGAATGGAAAGGCGCATATGTGGGGAACACAAAGAAGGAGATCGAGGAGTACTTTGGCGTGAAGCTTCCTGGCATTAATGATGTGGAGCCGAACTGACCGTAGATAGAAGACTGTCTTTACGCTCTCTGCGGCAGACTCACTATTGGGAGGACTTATGGTGAAGAGGTTGATCATTTCTTTAGCCGCTTTTCTTTTCATCCTGGCGGTTATAAATGGCTGCGCACTAGAAACGATGGAGGGCCAGCAGAAACGCGGAAAGGATGTTGGCCGTCAAAGCATCTCAGCCGAAGTGCTGATAGCGGAAGTGAGTTCAGCGCCACCCGAGATTGCCGCGGACCTGTTGATCAAAATTGCAGAATCAAAAGTAATCGGGGACAAACAAAAGAGAATCGAACTTCTCGACGAGGCGTTCCGCCGAGCTTCTGGCGTTCAGCAGAAGCTCAGGCTCAAGGCTTGGGCGGGACTCGTTGACACGCGCTCCGGCTATTTGTCAGCAGCCTACGATCTGAAATTAGACGCCTTATCGCTAAAGTGCCGAGCGGTAAAGGCGATGCTGGCCTTGGATACTCAACGGGCCCGCAGCCTATTTAGCGAGATTCCGAAACTTAGACTGACATCGTTAGGTTGCACCGAAGTACTCGGATACGATGTTTCTGAATTCTACCAGACTCTCCAACAGATCGAACAAAAGAGTTTTAGCAAGGAAGAAAGAACGCAAGGGTACGATGCGCAGTTCATATCATCCTATCTCGATGACCTTGTATCGCCCGCACAGGTCGGGCCAGTCTTTAATCTTATCGCTAATTCTCAGTCGACAGACGCCGAGCTCGGCGTACTTATTGCCCGTCTAAGCTCTGCACTGAAGAAGATCCTTAAAGACCCGCGGTCTTTCGCGCTGTCGATGAAATACGGCGACGTAATCGCGGGTCTTCAGCGCCTAATCGGCGAATGCGAGCAGAAAAAGATTCCAACAAGCGAACTGCTAAGCTCGTTTCGTTCCTATGTGGTGGGCGAACTTAGTTCAGCCCAGTGTTCTGACGCTCTTGTTGAGTCAGATCAGCAACACCAAGATCAAAGTATTGCCTATGTAAACAAGTGGTTTAGCAATCCTATCCGATTGGAAGATATAAAGCCTTTAAGGGTGGAGACGGCCGGCCAAAGCGTTCGTTTCTGGGCCTCATCAGATTCTGCACAACTACTAATGAAGGTTAAGAAGTTAAGGTTCGGAACGAAACAAACGCCACTAACCCTTGAGGAGCGGAGCACTCTAGAATGGCAGCAAAGCCTCACGCAACTGCTCACCGAACTGGAAATTTGGGACGGCGAAAAGGAAAATACCGAGACAGACTACTTCCACGAAAAATGTGTGCTGTACAAAACCTTGTTTGATCTCGCGTCTAACCGAGAAGACCGTATGAGGATTCTCCTGAGTCTTGCACATTACTTAAGGGACACTAGCATCGCGCAACAAAGTCGAATTGAGTGGCTGCTGCACGCGAACTACTTAGTCGAGAAGGTGCGGTCCATGGCAGGGCCGGAGCGTTCTGAAATACTTGGCATATTCAAGAATTCTGGGAACCAGGGTCTCCAGCTGTATGCCGAATTTAGCGACCTTTCTCCCCCAGCGTAAGATCAGTTTTGTGACACAACCGAAACAAAGGAGATGTGTATGAAGCTCAAGAATGCCAGCCTTTATGTCGTCGTTGCCATTCTGCTTTCTAGTGTTTTTGCGTGGACAAGCGCGGCAAAGCCGAAGCCTCGAAAGCCATCTTGGGAGTACAAGATCGTTTACACCGCCTCTGAGGAGGAGCTGAATTCTCTTGGGACTCAGGGATGGGAACTCACCACATGCTATGTGGGCCGAAGCAATGGGTCAGTTAGCACGCCGTACTGCATACTCAAGCGTACAAAGTGATAGTGGTGGTGTGAACTCGGTTCGGTCTTCTTGCTTCTGACAATAACTTAACTACGATGATCTACTGCGTCTGAGAATGACTGCTCGACATGGTTGTGGTACGTCGCCGGGATCGCAACGGGCGCGATGGTTTGAAAAAGTTAGCAATGTCTAGTCTCAGTAGCCGATGATTGGCTACGCCGACCCTAGCAGAATATGTACTTCAATACTCGCGATTGCCCGGCTCGCTGAGATCGGGGCTGAAGATAATTCCCTTCCCGTGACCGAGATCGCTCAAGCTGTTGGCTCGATTGTCGCGCACCCACACTTCAGAGATAGATAAGGATTGCGCAGGTTTGCTAATTCGCGGCGGAGCTTTGAAATGTGGACTCGCGCCGCTGCCTGAAGCAAACGACGACGCCACATTCCCGTTGAGCGTGCCCGACAGGAAGACGACGAGAAGCGTCAAAGTCGCAGCGAGCCGCGTCATGGAGGCCAAACCTCAAACCGAATGATGTTGTCGGGTTTTTCGTGGCGCGATGTTGGCAAGCGCGCTGGTAATGGTTTCAATTAGGTTGCGGTTTTGCGCTAAGACAACTATTGAACGATGGCATTGCTCACGCCTTCGGGTGGGCTTTGTCGTAGACCTCGATCAGTTTTTCCATTGAGACGTGAGTGTAGATTTGCGTGGTCGAAAGACGCGCGTGGCCGAGCAGTTCCTGGATGTCGCGCAAGTCCGCGCCGCTGTCGAGCAGATGCGTCGCAAAAGAATGGCGCAACGCGTGCGGGCTGATGTCGTGCATGCCGGCGCAGATGCGAATGTATTTTTCAACCATCCGCCCGACCGAACGTGTAGTGATGCGCGTTCCCTGATAGTTCAAAAACAGGGCTTCCGGATCGCGCAGTGATACGGGAGCGTTGTTCAAAAATCGATCGCGAACAGTCAGATAGTTCTTCAACGCGTCATGCGCGGGATCGCCGAATGGCACGATGCGCTCCTTGCGACGCTTGCCCTGGACGCGAATGAGTTTGTTTTTGAAATCGACGTCGCGAAGGCTCAAGGTCGTCAGCTCGGAAACACGCACGCCGGTAGCATAAGTCAGTTCGAGCATCGCGCGATCGCGCTTACCCAGATCGGTCTCGGTGTCAGGTGTTTCAATGAAACGGATCGCATCTTCGATCGACAGATGTTTCGGCAGCTTCTTTTCCAGACGCGGCGTCGAGACCAGTTTCGCGGGATTCATTTCAACGATGCCCTCGCGCACCAGGAATTGAAAAAAGGTGCGCAAGGCCGCCAGCTTCCGTGCGACTGAAGTTTTCTTTTTGTGCGACGAGTGCAAGCTCGCGAGCCACTCGCGGATCGTCAGGTGATCGATCTGCTGAATGTCTGGTTCGTTTCGCTTGCCTGTTTGCGGGTCGGCGGGCGCGAGATAATCGTAAAACTGCTGGAGGTCGCTCGCGTAATTGCGCAGCGTGTGCTCGCTGACGTTACGCTCGTAACGCAGGTGTTCGAGAAACTGAGTCAGAAGTTGATCGATCATCTGTGCTACTTCAGAGTTCACGCGCGCGGCGCATAAAACCCACGACGCGCGCGCACTCGCGCATCCCGCCGGTTCTTAACGCGCAGCGCGAGCGTGTGGTATTGCCCGTCGCGGCGCTCGTCGGTCGCGTAATAACTCAAAACGTATTGATGCGCGAGATCCGCAGCGATCTGAATGAATGCTGCTTCCAAATCGGCAGTTTCCTTCGGCAGATAAACCGCGCCACCCGTCGCCGCCGTTATCTGTTCCATGCGTCTTTCCGCCGCCAGGTCGCGGCGGTTGGCATCGTCGTAGTGCCCAGTCTGCACCACGTAAACCTGACAATTTTCCGCGAGCGCGCGTTGCACTGTGGTTTCGAAATCCGTTCGGCTGATTGTGTCAGCACCGTCCGAAACGATCACGATGACCTTGCGGCCGTGATAGGGATGCAGATAAGCCGCCGCGTCAACGATCGCGTCAAAGAGCGAAGTCGCTCCTTCGGGTTTCCCAAAACCCTCGATGGTTTGCTCGAGCCTTCTGACGTCGTTGGTCATCGGCTGCGCCAGATAGTTCTCGGTCGCAACGGAATAAATAGCAGCCTGATCAAAAGGTCGCATCACGCGCCGGAAGAATCGCATCGCTGCCTGCTTTTCCAGTTCGCGCGAGGCGTCCAAACTACCGCTGTTATCGAAGAGCACGGTGAGTTGCACCGGCGTTTCCGAGCGACTCAAATCGCTGAGAGGTCTGACTTGCCCGTCAACTCGCAACTCAAAATCCTCAAGCTTGAGATCCATGACGGCGTAGCCCCGCGCATCGACGACGGATGCTGGAACGGGAACAAGATTCGACGTGATGTGCAGGACGTCAGACGAGTCAGCCTCATCACCAGATTGCTTTGTCCCCGACCCTTTCGATGAAGTGCTGCCGGAGTTTGGCTGTTGACCAGGTTTTGCAGCCGGTGTTTGAGTGTCGGAGGGCGACGGCGTTTTCTTTGGCTCAGATTTTCGCCGGCCTGACTGCGCGGGAACGGTGAGCGCGAAGATCAGCAGGAGGACGAGCAGCAAAACCGCGCGAAACGGCAGAAACTCATCGACCATGTCCGGCAGCAATTTCATCGAGCGACAGTTTGAACCGCTGCAATTTGATCTTCTATCTCGTGAAGCCACGCATCCCACTCTTTCAACGCCAATTCGACCTGCAACTGATGTCGATCACGTTTACGCTTTATACTCTTCCTTTGTTGCGCAGCGAGCGGTTCCAGCAACGCGAAGGTGATATTGACCGGTTGAAAATTCTTCGTCTCCGCACTGGAAACGTAACGCGCCAATGCGCCAGTTGCGCTACTGAGCGGCGCCTTGACGAGCAGCCGCCCTTTTGCCAGACGCGCCGCGTTCACACCAGCCAGCCAGCCCATCGCCACGGATTCGACGTAGCCTTCAACTCCGGTGATCTGGCCGGCAAAAAAGGTCGAAGGCGACTCGCGCATCTGCATCGTGGCGTCCAGCACTCGCGGCGAGCAGATGTAAGTATTGCGATGTATCTGACCGTATTGCAGAAACTCGGCCTGTTCCAATCCTGGTATCAGCCGCAATACTTTCGCCTGTTCGCCGTAACGTAGATGATTCTGAAAGCCCACAAGGCTGTATGCGTGAGCCATCAAATTTTCCTGGCGCAGTTGGACGATTGCATAAGCCTGGCGACCAGTGCGCGGGTCGATAAGACCGACGGGCTTCATCGGCCCGAAGCGCAGAGTGTGAATACCGCGACGCGCGAGTTCCTCGATGGGCAGACACGCTTCGAACCAACGTGTCTCTTCAAAACGTTGCAGCGGCACGCTCTGAGCTTCGACGAGTGCCTGATAAAAGCGTCCGTATTGCTCTTCATTAAACGGACAATTGAGATAATCGTCGCCGCCTTTGCCATAGCGCGCGCCGCGAAAAGCGATCGTTTTATCTATGGAATCAGCGGCTATAATTGGCGCGATCGCGTCGTAAAAATAAAGCTGATCGTTTCCCGTGAGCCGCATGATCTCTTCGGTCAGCGCGTCGGACGAAAGCGGACCGGTCGCGATGATCGCGATTTGATCCGTGGGAATGCGTGTTACTTCCTCGCGCACTAAGACAATATTCGGCTCACTTTCGATCCGGTCGGTAACGTACTCGGCAAATTGCTGGCGATCGACTGCGAGAGCTGCTCCGGCGGGCACACGAGTCGCTGCCGCCGCTTCCATCACCAGCGAACCCGCGCGACGCAGTTCTTCCTTGAGCAGGTACGGCGCGGTGCCCGGTTCGTCTGACTTCAATGAATTTGAACAAACGATCTCGGCAAGCTTTTCCGTGCGGTGCGCGGGCGTTTGTTTGAGGGGCCGCATTTCGTAGAGCCGCACGCGCGCCCCTGAGCGCGCCGCTTGCCACGCGGCTTCAACTCCGGCCAGACCGCCACCGATCACCATTACTTCATTCATCGATTTGAAACTCAACGAATCTTCTTCTTCCGGCGCTGCACCTTGCGATGTGCCTGCGCCACCAACTGCGCCACGCGCTCCGCCTTTGTGAGCGGCTTGCTCTCAGTTGCTCCCTGGTGCGGCTGTTGTAGGAAATGTTCGTTCATCTCTCCCTGATGTTTGTGAAACTCAAACTCGTTCACTCGTGTTCCGCCAATCTTAAAAGTCTCGATGTTTCGCGTTTGATCTTTGGCCATGGTTCACCTTCCTCTCCATTTAATAGAATGCCGCACGCCTAGCCTGGCCCCGTCTGTCTGGTCCGATTCTACGCCCGATTCAGTTGCTTGACATCGCAAACTGCTCCTCCGTATAGTGCGTCACAGCGCGAACACCGCTCAAATTTCGCGTTTGCAGGGCCGGCTTAGCTCAGTTGGTAGAGCGTCTGATTCGTAATTAGAAGGTCGTCGGTTCAATTCCGACAGCCGGCTCCAGATTAGTCATTATTCTTTCGGATTGGGCCAAAACAGTTGGCATCTTGAGGGGCCTGGGCTAGAATGGGCTTCGTTTATGCAGCTAGTTGCAGTTTGCTCTTCATTTAGTCCTGCGTTTGAGCGCAGTTTTTTCTAAACCTTAAAAAGAGTCGGGAGACATATACCGTGTCCGTAATAGTACTCGCTGATCTTCGGGGCAAAAACGGGTTCGTTAATAAGGACACTGTTGCCGGCGGTTATGGCTCGCGCTTCACGGGTGATTCTTTTGCCACCCGCATCGGAGTTCCCCTACGCAGCATTTTTCAAAACGTCCCAAGCATTCATGTCGGATACCTGGCCGCGATTTTTGCAGCCGCCGGGCATAAGGTGATCCATACTCGCAGCGATCGCCCGGTCAATGGCGACCTGGGACTTGTGCTGACGTCGCTGGTCGACTACCGGCACGAAATCGAGTGGGCGCGACAAGCCCGGGCGCGGGGAATGAAAGTCGGTTTCTTTGGCCAGCCCGCGACGCATTTACCCGAGCTCTTCAATGGCGCCGGTGATTTCATCATCAGCGGCGAACCCGAAGCGGCAGTAATCAAGATCGCCGCCGGTGAGGATCCGAAAGGCCTCATTCTAAGTCCGGCAATAAACGATCTCGACTCGCTTCCGTATCCGCGTTGGGACCTGGTCAAAAGCAGGCGCTTTGGTCACACCAGCAGAAACAAGCTGGGACTGGTGCGCGCGATTCCGATGTTGAGCAGCCGCAGTTGCCCGGAACACTGCACCTATTGCCCGCATCGCATCACCGCCAACTTTCGCGCCCGGTCGGTCGAAAACGTCGTCAACGAAATGCAGGAGTTGTGCAGGCTTCATAAGAGCGCGCACATCGTGATACGCGATCCGCTTTATACGCTCGATCGCGAACGCTGCTTCCGGATCGCCGAAGAGATTCTCGCGCGGGGGCTCGATGTCACCTACGAATGTGAGACTCGCATGGATGATCTCGATGAGGATCTGATCCGTGCGATGCATGCTTCAGGGCTGCGTGAGATCTCGTTCGGAGTCGAGTCGCCCGACCCGATAGTTTTGAAGAAAATCGCGCGCCGGTTCATTCCTCACGAGCACATGCGCAACATGATCAATTTGTGCTGGAAACTAGGCATCGCCACCACGGCATTCTATGTGCTGGGCTTTTTGCAGGACACCGAGGAGAGCATCGAAGAGTTGATCCGCTTCGCGATGGATCTTGATTCCACCTATGCGAATTTCAAGATCCTGACGCCCTATCCCGGTACGCCCCAGTTCAAGCAGCTCAAACCGTTGGTGTTCGAGACTGACTGGGAGAAGTTCGACGGCTATACGCTGAATTTCCGGCATCCGGTGCTGACGCCGCGTCGCGCGCGCCTTATGCTCGGGATGGCGTATTCGCGGTATTTCTTTCGTCCTTCCCAGTTTTTCAACCTGGTGGGCAAGCACGAACTTTCGCATCACCCGCTGCTTAAGAAAGCTGACGATTGGGCCTGGCGCACGCAACAGTACCGTGATCGTCCGTGGATCGCTGAACGAGAGACGATTGCGCAAGCGGCGACGGAGGCGGCCAATTTATGATGCGCACTATCGCGCGCTACGGCGTGCGCTCTGTGCCTGGTGACGAGAAAGAAATCATCGCAGCGTTTCGGCGAGGCGAGGCGGTTGCAGGTCCGGCAATTGCTGAATACGAAGGCCGCTTTGCCGAATATCACGCAATGGAATATGCAACGGCCGCCTCATTCGGTCGCATGGCCTGTTACTACATCTTGCGCGCGCTCGATCTTCCCGCCGGCAGTGAAATTATTTTCCCCGCTCTAACGTTCTGGGTCGTTCCCGAAATTGCGCGGCGCGCGGGCTTGACGCCGGTATTCGTCGACGTCGATCCTTCGACCTTCAATATCGATCCGGCTAAAATCGAAGCTGCAATAACCGAAAAGACAAGAGCGATCGTGCCGACGCACCTTTACGGTCAACCGTGCGAGATGACTGAGATCATGCGCCTGGCGGAAAAGCACAATCTCATCGTCGTTGAAGACTGCGCTCAGGCCGCGGGTGCGCGTTACCGCGGACGAAGGGTGGGCACATTCGGCCACGCCTCGTTTTTCAGTTTTCAATTGCTGAAAGGAATCAATACCTATGGCGGCGGCATGGCTCTGACAAACGACTCGGCGATTGCCGCACGCGTGCGTGAACAAGCTGCCGGCGAGCCGCCGCAAAGCACGGGCGATCTAATCAAGCGCATCGGCACAGGCCTGATAGTTCGCGGTCTTGTCAGTCCGAAAGGATTTACTTTCTGGGGTTTTCCGATTCAAGCGACGGCATCGCTCTTTGGCAGCTTCGATTTCTCGAAATATCTCTGGGAGAAAATTCGCCCGCTCGATCCATTTCCGCGTAACTACCACCAGCGATATTCAAACGTCCAGGCGATTGTCGGGCTGCGCGCGCTTGCTAAACTTGACGAGCACAATGAGCGAACGCGGCAGCATGCAATGCGCTTCACGCGCGGTCTGGCCGATTGCCGCGCCGTGCAAACGCCACGTATGCCGCCGGGCCTCAAGCACGTTTACTATCAATACTGCATCTACGTCTCCGATCCGGCACGGGCCAGCCGGCGTGCTATTCGCAGCGGCGTCGATTTCGAGACCACGCACGTCGACGTCTGCTCTTCGTTGCCCCTGTTTAAGGAATTTGCGGCTGAGTGCCCGGGAGCCGAAACCACCGAACGCGCGCTTCAGCTTCCGGTTTACTCGCGGCTGCGAACGTCCGATGTTGACCGCGTCTTGCGCGTCGTGCGCGAAGTTGTCGGTGACCTAGCTTCGCTCGACGAACTTTCGCGCGTGCCTCCATCAGATGCCGTTTTGAATGACCGGCACGCGAAGGCAAGTTAGAAATCGTGCCGACACTTCCAGGTTTCATTATTAACATCGCGGCCACCGCCTTACTTGCCGCAAACTACTTGCCGGCTGGAGTCGATCCGAATCTCGCGGTCCGTTTTCTTTCGAAGTATGGTTACTTCGCGATTCTGTTTGCCGCGTTCTGGGAAGGTGAGGCCGTTTTGATTGCCGCCGGGGTCTTGTGCGGCTCTGGTTATCTCGATTGGCGTTTGACAATCATCGCCGCGGCGATTGGCGGCTCCGCGGGCGATCAGATTTACTTCTACGCGGCTCACGATCGCGCAGCGCGACTGATCAAGAAATCAAAGCGACTGAGCAAGTGGTATCCAAAGGTAAGCAAATTCGTTTTGCGTCACAGCACACTTGCGGTATTGCTCTCGCGTTTTGCCGCGGGATTGAGAATTACGATTCCGCTGGTTTGCGCGTCCGCCGGAATGTCGCCAAAGAAATATAGCCCGCTGAGTCTGCTGAGTGGATTTGCGTGGGCCACCTTTTGGGTCGCCGTGATGTATCAGGTCGGCGCGCATGTGAAGGCTGGTTGAGATTCAGCCGCAGAGTTCATCGCAAAAGGTGGCCAGGAAATCACTTTGCGCTACTTTGCGAAAGCCTTGGCGCCCTTTGCGTTTCAATTCGTCTAATCGTTCGCCACTCACGTGGCTTTGAAGGGGTGACCTGGCGATGGACTTTAACTTCGAAGGCGAGCTTTCGCCCGAACAACAGTCACAAATCGTCAACGAGACGGTCGAAGATTTCAACGCCTACCTCAATCGCTGGCCCGAACCAAAGACTGTTGACGGCGCCGTGGTCGAGTGGTTTGCCGAAGGCTGCATCCTGCGCGACGTTCATGGTCGCGAGTTCATCGACTGTCTCGGTGGGTTTGGAATCTTCGCGCTGGGCCATCGCCATCCGAAAGTGATCGCGGCCGTCAAGACGCAAATGGATCGCATGGCGCTGCACTCGCAGTGGATGCTGAATCCGCGGTCGGCCGACGCGGCGAGAAGGCTAGCCGAAATCTCGCCGGGCAATCTGCTAAAAACCTTTTGGTGCTCGACGGGAACTGAAGCGGTCGAAGGCTCTCTCAAGCTGGCGCGGCTCTACACCGGCAAGAGCAAGTTCATTTCGACGATCAATTCATTTCATGGAAAAACGCTGGGCTCGCTTTCCGTCACTGGTCGCGATCTTTTTCGCAAGCCGTTCTTGCCGCTGCTCGAAGCGACGTTCGTCGCTTACGGTAACGCCGACGAAATAGCAAAAGCGATCGACGATCATACAGCCGCGGTGATCCTCGAGCCAATCCAGGGCGAAGGCGGCGTGATCGTGCCGCCGGACGATTACCTGCCGGCGGTGCGCCAGATTTGCACCGAACGCGGTGTGCTATTGATTCTTGACGAAGTGCAGACGGGTTTGGGTCGGACCGGAACGATGTTTGGCTGCAATCACAGCGGAGTTGTGCCGGACATCATGAGTCTGGGAAAAGCAATTTCCGGCGGCGTCATTCCCTGCGCGGCATTTCACACCACAGAAGAGATCTTCAATTCATTTCATCCGAATCCGTTTTATCATACGTCAACTTTTGGCGCGAATCCGATGGCGACGACCGCAGCGGCAACGACGATTCAGGTGTTGCAGGAGGAGAATCTTGTTGAGCGATCGGCAGAGATGGGGCGCTATTTCATGACTGGTTTGAAACAATTACAAGAGCGCTTTCCCGCAATAATTCGAGACGTACGCGGGCGCGGATTGCTCATCGGAGTTGAGATCGTTGACGCTAAAGTCGGAGAATCGCTGGCGCAACGAATGTTCGATCGCAACGTGCTAATCGCTTACACCTTGAATAAGCCGGAAGTGATCCGCATCGAGCCGCCGCTGATTATCACGCGCGAGTTGATCGATACAGCACTAAATCGTTTTGAAGATTCTTTGAAAGACGAGGCAGAAGCCCGATCGTAAGGGAGGGCGCAACACGAGGAACAATTGAATGCGCAAGATGTTCATTGACGGCGAATTTGTTGAGAGTCTTTCCGGCGAGACGTTTGCCGTCGAGAACCCGGCCACAGAAGAAGTAATTGACGAAGTTCCGCGCGCCCGCGCGGAAGATGCAGATCGCGCCGTGCTCGCCGCAGTGAAAGCGCAGGACGATTGGCGTTTCGTTCCCGGCATGGAAAAGTGCGAACTGCTCCACGCAGTCGCGCGTAACATTCGCGAGCATCAGCGCGATCTCGCCACGCTGCTGACGCAGGAAGGCGGCAAACCGCTCATCGAAAACATGGACGAAGTCGAATGGGTGGCCGCGTGCTTTGATTATTACGCTGAGATTGGGCGGCACGAATCGGGCCGCGTCATTCCGCCGGTGCAACGCCACCAGATGAACTTTGTGATGAAGGAGCCTTACGGCGTGGTGGTCTGCATCGTGCCGTGGAATTATCCGCTGCTGTTGATGTCCTGGAAAGTCGCGCCCGCGCTCGCCGCCGGCAACGCCGTGATCATCAAGCCGAGCGAGCACACGCCGCTCTCAACCCTGATGCTTGCGGAGATCGCTTTTCATGAATTGCCGAAAGGAATCGTCAACATCGTAACCGGCTACGGCCAGGAAGCAGGCGAGCCGCTGGTTGCGCATAGTCATACGCACGTGATCGCGTTCACCGGAAGCGTGGCCACCGGGAAACGAATCGCAAAGCTTGCCGCCGAGCGCGTGAAGAAAGTGAATCTCGAACTGGGCGGTAACGATCCGTTCATCGTCTGCGATGACGTCGACGTGGAAGTTGCCGTGCGCGGCGCGGTTTGGGCCGCTTACCTGAACATGGGCCAGGTCTGCACTTCAGGTGAACGCTTTTATGTTTTCGATTCGGTCGCCGACAAGTTTATCGATCGCTTTGTTGAATTCACCGGCACTTTGCGTCTTGGCAATCCGATGGGCCCGGACGTTGATCTCGGTCCGATGATCTCAGGGCCGCAGCGCGAAAAGGTGGAACGTAAACTCGATCAAGTGCGCGAGATGGGCGCGACGGTTCTTTGTGGCGGCAAGCGGCCGGCGAAGTTTCCGCGAGGTTACTATTTCGAGCCCACCGTCGTCGTTGATGTCGATCACTCAATGCCGCTGATGCGTGAAGAAACATTCGGCCCGGTCGCGCCGATCATGAAAGTGAAAGATATCGACGAGGCGATCGCGCTGGCGAACGATTCGGAATACGGTCTGGGCGCGAACATTTTTACAAACAAACTCGAATACGCGATGAAAGCGGCTGAGCGAATCAAAGCGGGCACTTTCTGGATCAACGATCCGTTAACCGACAACGACGCGGGCCCGTTCGGCGGCATGCGGATGTCCGGCGGCGGTCGCGAACTCGGACTGGAAGGCCTGGAAGAATTTCGCGAAACGAAACATGTACATTTGGATTACCAGCTCGAGCTGAAACCCTACTGGTATCCATACGACTGGTCCAAGGGCCGCAAGACTGACTAGGCGCGACTTGGCTTTTCGCTGAGGCTGTTTCCTCAGTAATTTGGTGTTAGAATCAATGGGCCGGAAGACGGCAAGATAAGATCAAGAGGTGTGTGGAGAGGTTATGTCTGTAACCATAGAGTTACCCGAAGAGATCGAACAGCAGTTACAAACCGAATGGAAGAACCTATCCCGCCGCGCCCTTGAAGCGTTGGCGGTAGAAGGTTATCGCAGCGGAGCTCTGAGCAGCGGACAAGTTGGCCAGATGCTAAACCTCGATTTCTGGGAAACCGAAACGTTTCTCAAAGAAAGAGAGGCTTACCTTCACTACTCGGCGAAGGACTTGGAACAAGACCGATTAACCCATGAGCGAATTCTCGGCAAATGATCGTCGTTTCTGATACTTCACCGATCAATTATCTTATCCTGACGGATTACATAGGGCTTCTTGAGAAGCTGTACGGAGAAATAATAATTCCGGGCTCGGTCTTTGCCGAACTTCAAAAAGAGAAGGCGCCTGCAGCCGTACGATCGTGGTCAACGGCGCTCCCAGTATGGGCTGTGATCCGCCACGCCGGTAGCCTGCCGGATCTGCCTTTAGATCTCGGAGAGCGAGAGGCGATCGCACTTGCAGAGGAACTGGATGCGGATCTTCTCCTTATAGACGAGTTGAAAAGGGAGAGAGTTCGCGGCGGCGCGCAAGCTGCCAATAGTAGGCACGCTCGGTGTGATTGAGCTTGCAGCTGCTGCGGGCTTTCTGGACATAACAGAAGCCATCTCACGGCTAAGAAAGACAACTTTTCGCGCGTCCGAAATGCTATTGCAGGAGTTATTAGAGCGTTGCGGGAGGCTTCACGAATGAGCCGTCTTCGACGCGGTCTGTAAACGTCCACGACCTAATGATCACGCAAGTCACGCAAATTCCCGGTCCGCGATCGAAAACGCTGCTTGAGCGACGGCAAGACGCCGTTCCGCGTGGACCGTTCAACGTCGCGCCAATCTTTGTTAAGTCTGCGCGCGGAGCAATCGTCGAGGATGTCGATGGCAACACTTATATCGATTTTGCCGGCGGCCTCGGCTGCTTGAACGTTGGTTCATCAGCAACTGAAGTTGTTGCGGCGGTCCAGGATCAGGTCGAAAATTTTTCGCACACGTGTTTTCACGTTGCGATGCACGAACCTTACGTCGCACTCGCTGAGAAACTGAACCAACTCACACCCGGCAACTTTCCAAAGAAGACTTTTTTTGCCAACAGTGGCGCGGAAGCTGTCGAGAACGCAGTGAAGATCGCGCGCAGCTACACCGGTCGTCCCGCAGTCATTGCTTTTGAAGACGCCTTTCACGGCCGAACGCTGCTCGCGATGACACTCACCAGCAAGGTCAACCCTTACAAAGCCGGCTTTGGTCCGTTCGCGCCGGAAGTCTATCGACTGCCTTACGCCTATTGTTATCGCTGCGCTTACTCGCTGACCTTCCCGTCGTGCAAAATGCGCTGTGCCGCAAGCGCATTCGAAGATTTTTTCAAACGCAACGTCGCTGCCGAATCCGTTGCGGCAGTGATCGTAGAGCCAGTACTCGGTGAAGGCGGCTTCGTCGTTCCGCCGCGCGAGTTCTTCGCTGAGTTGCAGACCGTGTGTCGTCGGAACGGCATTCTCCTGATTGCTGACGAAGTGCAGTCCGGTCTCGGCCGAACGGGAACTCTGTTCGCATGTGAGCAGTTCGGAATCGAGCCTGACATTTTGATTACTGCAAAATCACTCGGCGCCGGCTTGCCAATCTCTTCGATCACCGGACGCGCGGAGATCATGGATCATCCGATGGTTGGTGGATTGGGAGGAACTTTTGGCGGGAACCCGGTGGCGTGTCGCGCGGCGTTGGTTGTGCTCGAAACGATCGAACGCGAGCAGCTTTGCGAGCGCGCAAAAGAGATTGGACAGAGAGTGCTGGCGAGATTCAGTGAATTTCAGAATCGCTTTCCGATCATCGGCGACGTGCGCGGCCTGGGCGCAATGTGCGCGCTTGAACTCGTGAAAGACCGAAAAACTAAAGAGCCTGCGAAGGAAGCGACGGAACAATTTACCCAACGTGCTCTGCAGCGCGGTCTCATTACGATTAACGCCGGCACGTTTGGTAATGTTATTCGCACCTTGATGCCGTTGGTGATTACGGACGGTGAACTTGATGAAGGTTTGAAGATCATGGAAGCGGCGCTTGGTGAGATTGGTTCGTGATTTTTCGTGTTGATTCGTGGATCGTCCTATTTTGGGCGGCGACTCGATCCACGAAATTACACGAACCGCGCGAAAAATTCTATAAACATTCCGCCGCTACGCGGCTCAGACCGCTTGACTAACAACTATGCGAATAATCGTACTCGGTGGTTGCGGCGCGATGGGTTCGGAAGCGACCCGCGACCTCGCTCAAACGAGCGACTTTGAAGAAATCGTAATTGCCGACGCTGATCTCGCGCGGGCTAAAGCATTCGCGGAAAAACTTGGCGCGGGCCGTGTACGAGCGATCCACGCCGACGCGAGCGACGAGTCCTCCTTAACTGAAATTCTGCGCGGCTTTGACGTGGTCGCGAACTGCACGACTTACCACTTCGGTCTCATTGTTACGCGCGCGGCGATTAACGCAGGCGTCAACTACATCGATCTCGGCGGGCTATTCAACACGCCGCGCCAACTCGAACTTGATGAAGATGCGCAGCGAGCCGGCGTGACAATCTGTCTCGGCAGTGGCGCGACGCCCGGCGTGACGAACTTGATGGCCAGGAGTGCGGCCGACCAACTTGATCGTGTTGATGAAGTGCACATCGCCTTCGCTTCGTTTCGATCTATTGCGCCATCGCCTGGACTGCTTGATACGGTGCTCGATGAATTCAGTCCCAGCAGCCGGCGCTTCTTCTGGCGGGAAGGACAATTCATTGAGGTGCCCGCGTTTTCAGGAGCAAAGCAGGTTCGCTTCGCTGATCCGGTTGGCGAGATCGAGACCTATTACGTGCCGCATTCCGAGACGCACACTATTCATCGCTTCATCGGCAAAGGAGTAAAGCTCGTTGACGTGCGCGGCACTTGGCGACCGGAGATCATGCGCGCCTTGCGCGTGTTTGCGGATCTCGAATTGACCGGCGAGCACAAAATCGATTTCGACGGCAAGAAGACTTCAACAAAACAGTTTCTCCGCGCGCATATTCTGGAACACGCATCGGATTTTGGCGGCGATGGTGAGTGGGCTTTCTTTCTAAACGTTCAGGTGGTGGGCCAACGCGACGGTCGCTCGCTCCAAATCGAATCTGTTAGCCGTCATCCCCCGCGATCCGAATGGGGCACGGCAGCGACGGCAAAGATGACCGGCATTCCGGCATCGATCGCCGCGCAGAAGCTGGCGCGCGGTGAAGTTAATCGCAAAGGCGTCATGGCGCCCGAAGCCTGCTTCGATCCGCAATCCTTTTTCGCGGAACTTGCGAAACGCGGTATTGTAATTGAAGAACAGAACCCAAAGGAAGCCCTTGCGTCCTAGAGCGGCTTTGCCGCCGCCCAGTGCGGAAAGGCTCTGCCTTTCCGTTCAAGCAAGCACTCTTAAGCGGAGAGGCTGCGCCTCGGAGCAAAGTGGTCGAGGCTTAGCCTCTCCC
>JBGPWL010000156.1:0-4621 GCA_041492185.1 Pyrinomonadaceae bacterium
AGCACCCCACCAGATTGGATCGGCGACTTTTCGCTGCCATCTCAACTTCCCATCAATCAAGAAATACATGACAAGGGATCGGCGATTCTGGATCTAACCACTCAGCTTGAGACAGCAAAGAGAAGGCTCGTCGAAGCGACCAGATTCCAAAAGCTCCTCTACGAACAAGGCGAGGACGCGCTTGAGCCGATAGTGCGTGATGTCCTACGGGAATTGGGTGCGTCTGTCGATGAACCAAAACAACGTGGGCGAGAAGATGGGAGGTTGATCGATTCCTTTAGTAGGCAAGGAATGCTCGAAGTAAAAGGCCGCACTGGCAGCCTGAGGTTGTCGGACGTGCGCGAGCTTGATCAGTGGGTGCGCGACGCTGTGGCTGACGAAGGATGGGAAAGCAAAGGTATATTAGTTGTGAATCTTCAGTGCCAGCAAGACCCGCGCGATCGGAGGGAATTCATTCCAACTAACTGCGCGAGTGCAGCGGCTAGATTCGATATCTCTATAGTAACGACAACCCAACTATTTCAAGCGATGGTTGCGGATCAGCAGGGCGACCTTGATCGCAAGCAGTTTTGGGATTCTGTGTTTGCTGCAAAGGGAATATGTGATCTACCGGACCGCATTCAATCAAAAAACACGACTTCACCAGCTTCATGACTATTGTCACTTCGACGATTGAGTCCTGACAGGCGCGGAAATTATTTCGCCCTTTCAGGGCGATGGGTTCTTATTAATACATTGGTCCCAGGGTGGCGCTCTTCGCGCTCTACCCTGGGCTATTTTATGTCACGCCGTTGGCGTGAAGAATGATGAGCCCTCCCTCACCGCCCCACCCCGGAGGTCGGGCTACTGCACCGAACAGCGGACAGGATGTCCGCGCTCCCAGCAACCGAGCCCTCTCTGACGGTCGGGCTACTGCACCGGCCTCGGCGTGAATGCTCTCGCGCATAGGCACAGGCGCGTGACAAATTCTCTTTTCCCGTCGTAAAGTAAGTCTATGAGCACGGTGACGGAAATAATTGAGGCCGTGAAAAGTCTCAACGGCGAAGAAAAGAGCGAGTCTCTTGTTCGCTTGAACGAAGTCGATTTTGACGATGCCTGGGATCGCCAGATTGAGGCTGACGCTCAGGTAGGCCGGCTCGACCACCTGTGGCAAGAGGCGTTGGAAGATATCAACGCCGGACGCACAAAACCTCTCGATGAAATCCTCAACGACGCCTAGTTTCTGGCGTGCCTATCGCGCAATGCCGCCGGAAATCCAAGTGGAGGCGCGCAAGGCTCATCAACTCTGGAAAGACAATCCGCGTCACCCATCACTTCGTTTTGAACGAAAAGGACATTACTGGTCAGTGCGGATCACGCGCGGCTGGCGGGCGCACGAAGGAACGCTTTACTGGTTTTGGATCGGCTCGCATGATGACTATTTACGATTGTTGAAGTGATTTTAGAAACTATGCGACCTTTCCAACGTCGCGCGATCCCACTTGGCGAGATTGGCGCCGGCTTCATACGTACTTTGCAGAAAATCCATCAGCGCGGTTTCCGGTGATGGGGATTGACGGACGGCGTCGTAGGGCAATAAGAATTCTTTCATGTCCTGACTGTAAAAAGCGGCTGCCGGTTTGATCGTTGATTCGCTAAGGCCAGCAGGTTCGGGGGCGGTGTAGGAATAGAACGCTGCTTGCACGCCGTTGCCGCCGGGCCAGAAGCCGTGGCTGATGACTTCGTGTGAGTAAGCCTCGACGGTGATTTTGTCGGCGCCTTCGCGTGGAGGCGCGACGCGGCCGGAGAAGCGCGTGACGGCGTGATCGAAACTACCCCACCAGAAATGCACCGGACTGACTTTGCCGATGAAGCGCGCGCGAAACTCTTTGAACACGTCGTCTATCTTCACCAACGCGCGCCAGAATCGGTTGGCATACTCGGCGTCGTAACTCGCATGGATGCGATCCTGATCGAAGCGAATTGGGTTTGGGATCTCGACGGGCATGGGCCAAATCTTTACGTCGATGCCCAGATCGTGTAGCGCAGACATCACTTCCTGATAAAAGTCGGCAACGGATTGCGGACGAAGCGCGAGAATCTTTTGCGCGCCGTCGCTGCACTCAATTCGAAGTTGATGATCGATAAAATCGAACTCGATCTCGAAGATGCGATCGCCGTAAGGCATCGGCGAAGTTGTCAGGCCGCGCGCGGAAAGATAGAGCGGCACATTCCACCAATGATTGACGAGCGGCGTCTGCTTGAGACGAATCTTGCCGACGATCTGCGTCCACATGTGCAGCGTTGCGAGCGTGTCTTGCCACTCTTCGAGGATCAGCGTTGGCCAGGTGTTGTCGATCATTTGTTTAGTCTCCAATGGAATCACTATCATACGCTACTTCATCTTTGCGCCTTACACTTAACTTGGCGACTTTGCTCGAACCGGTTGTTTTGGAAAGATCAGCTTCACGCAAAGGCGCAAAGGGACTACGTAAGCCGCAAAGAAGAGCCCCACCAAACACGATCCACGAAGACACGAAATCGCTCGACATAGCTTTCGTAGCGCAAACATCCGGAGTTCGGGTAATCTTGCGCCCATGTTTTTCCTAAGAGCACCTTCCGACGAGCAGATCCACGGGTTCGTTGCTGCACAGCGCGAGCAAACATTTTCTTACGGGGAAGTTGGCGCGAGCCGGCAGGGTGATCTTAAGAAGGTCGAGGGTTACACGATCGATCACAATCGCCTTAAGCTCGGCATTGGCCACGCAACATTCGAACGCGCTGTGGCGGCGTTGCGCGAATGGAAGCACTTTGATCTCGGCTGGGCGAGGATCGTTCCGCCAGAAACACCGCTGGAGAAGGGAGCTAATGTCGCGGTGCTTGCGAGGACCTTTGGCTTCTGGTCGCTGAATGCTTGTCGGATTGTTTATGTGATTGACGAGGACGGACCAGAACTCAAGCGATTCGGTTTTGCCTACGGCACTCTACCTAATCATGCAGAGTGCGGCGAAGAACGTTTTATGATCGAGTGGCAAGCAAACGACGATTCCGTTTGGTACGACATACGGGCTTTCTCGCGGCCAAATCTGTTGGCCAAACTGGGTTATCCCTTAGCGCGCAGCTTGCAGAAAAAGTTTGCGCGCGATTCGCTCGCCGCGATGTGGAAAATCGCAAGGCAAGACGGCTGCGCTCCCCGCTTGCCACGTCTGACCGCAGGCTGTTAATCTTAGACTTCAAAATCACTGGTTTACAACGGGTTCATTACCACATTCGAAAGGAGTTTCTGCTCATGACAAGGCGACACGCTTTCTCTCTTTCTCTCGCGGCCCTGCTGGTTTTGCTGGGCGCCGTTATTGCCGGTAGCGGCCGGACCGGCGACACAACGCTGGTGGCTCCGGCGATTGGCACAGTCATCGAGGACTTCAAGCTGCCCGACACTGACGGCAAAGAGCATTCGCTGAACTCGCTCAAAGGAAAGAAGGGTTCGGTGCTCATTTTCATCTCGGTGCAATGTCCGATCTCGAACGCCTACAACGAGCGGATGGAGAAACTCGCTCAGGACTACAGCGCGCGCGGCGTTACGATCATCGGCGTCAACGCGAATAACACAGAGCCGGCGGACGTCGTCAAGGCGCACGCTGCTGAAAAGCATTTCACTTTCCCGATCTTGAAAGATCCGGGTAACAAGATCGCCGATCGCCTCGGCGCGACTCGCACTCCGGAAGCGTATTTCCTCGACGCCGATAATCGGCTGCTCTATCACGGGCGCATCGACAATAACAAAGATGAATCCCTGATCGAGTCGAGGGAGTTGCGCGACGCTCTGGATGCGGCGCTGACAGGCAAACCGATCCAGAAGACAACGGCGACTGCCTTTGGTTGCACGATCAAGCGCGCCTAATAGATGACCAGAAAACTTCTGCTTGTCCTTGTCGGGTTGAGCACGGTGCTCGCGGGCTTCGCGGCGCCGGCGCAAACACGCCGCGTCGCGACCCAGCGCGTCGTCGTGCAGAAAGTCGATCTCCAGGGATTGAAAGGTTTGCTTGCGCGCGATCCGAAAAATACGCGGCCGCTGCTCGTAAACTTCTGGGCCACCTGGTGCGATCCCTGTCGCGATGAGTTTCCCGATCTGGTGAAGATCGATAACGAGTATCGTCCGAAGGGGCTCAACTTCATCTCGATCTCGCTTGATGATCCACCGGATATTGCGACGGCCGTGCCGGATTTCCTGGGACAGATGCACGCGACGATGCCCGCTTATCTGCTGAACGTTTCCGATCCCGAGCCGGCAATCAACGCCGTCGATAGGGAATGGGGCGGCGCGCTGCCCGCAACGTTTCTCTACGACGCCGAGGGCAAGGTGGTCTTCAAACACTTCGGCCGCGTCAATGCTCAGGACCTGCGCGCCGCGATCGACAAACTAGTAGACAGTAAGCAGTGAGCCTCGTGCAGACGCAAGAAACATTTCGGAACATATTGGGTCTCGGGAACTGATCGTTTCATAGCTCCGTTAGGAGCGGCATGTTTATAGTTCACGGAGCACCTTTGACCAGCAACCAGTCGGGGGGGGCACGCAAAACAGCCCCCCCCCCCGGGTTTTGGTAGAAGTCATAAAATGTATAAAAAAAAAACAACACAGGAT
>JBGPWL010000146.1:0-7679 GCA_041492185.1 Pyrinomonadaceae bacterium
GATAGCAACGGTAACCTGGTTAATCCGAATGCGATCAAAGGGACGCCGGGACACCCACTGCAACCGACGGGCTGCGACAACCAAGCCGTCAAAGCCAGCGCAGGTTATGATCCGACGAAGCTCCCGACGCCACCCCCGCCTCCCGACGGCGGTCCTTGTGACCCCTTCACCGACCCTACCTGCAGCGGCAAACGAACGTGTTTCTACGATCCGATTGCAGCACAGAACTGTGCAGGGTATTATGACCCGACTCTGTGCCTGTGCGACCCGGACTCGCCAATCATCATTGATGTGAAGGGTGACGGCTTCGACCTCACGAGCGCTGCGGATGGCGTCAACTTTGATCTCAATAGCGATGGCCAGAAAGAGAGACTTTCATGGACTGCTCCTGGGTCAGACGACGCTTGGCTTGTCTTGGACCGCAATGGCAACGGAACAGTGGATAACGGTACGGAGTTGTTTGGCAACTTCACGCCGCAACCGAACCCACCAGCAGGAGTTGGTCGAAACGGATTTCTGGCACTGGCGGAGTACGACAAGCCGGCGAACGGCGGCAGCGGCGATGGCGTGATCGATAACAGAGACGCGATCTTCTCGTGGCTGCGTTTATGGCAGGACACCAACCACGACGGCATCTCAGAGCCTTCAGAGTTGCATACGCTTCCGGAACTCGGCGTCGAGTCCATTTCACTTGACTACAAAAAGTCGAGGCGAACCGACCAGTACGGCAACCACTTTCGTTATCGGGCGAAGGTAGATGATGCTAGGCACTCGCATGTCGGCCGGTGGGCCTGGGATGTGTTTCTTGTTACCGCACCTTAGAACCAGGGCGTGAGTGCGCCATCGTTCAGGACAAAACCGGCCGCAAGTCTCAACGATCTGCGGGCGGTTTCGTCTCTGGCGTAACTCCACCGAGACATTCAATTGCTGTTAATCGCGAACCACAATTAGCTGAAACACCGCTCCGATTCACACTATTCTTACAATAAAACTCCATACTACCTTGTTGGTTTCCGTGATAATGTCAGCCGGGCCGAGTGCCTCGGCAGAGACCCTGAACTTACACGCTTTTATTAGTTAGTCGCCGCATTTCGGACCGATCGTGAGACCGAATGAAAGTCGGAGAGACGCAGATGAAAAAGAGTTCTAAACCGCTGGTGCTTGAACTCAGCGAGGTGGGCGCGGACGACGTCGCCCTGGTCGGCGGCAAGTGTGCCAGCCTCGGTGAACTATTTCGCGCGCTGGCGCCGCGTGGCGTTCGGGCCGTGGATGGCTTTGCGACCACCAGCGAAGCATATCACCTGCTGCTGGAAACGAATGGCCTGCGCGATCGTTTGCGCGAACTGCTCAGCGGACTCGATTACAACGACATGCACGCACTGAATGCGGTGGGTCGCGAGGCGCGCGCGCTAATGCTCGATACCCCGCTGCCGCAGCAAGTCAACGACGACATCCTCGACGCGTTCCGGCGTTTGTGCGCGCGTCTCGGCCGCACGCCCGAAGTCGCCGTGCGATCGTCTGCGACTGCTGAAGATTTGCCGGATGCTTCCTTTGCCGGTCAACAGGACACGATCCTGAATGTGCGCGGCGAGGATCGTTTGATTGAAGCCTGTCACCGTTGCTTTGCCTCGCTCTGGACCGATCGCGCAATCTCGTATCGCGCAGCGCGCGGTTTTGATCACTTCGAAGTCTCGCTCGCGATCGGCGTGCAACCGATGGTGCGTTCGGATCAGGCCTGCTCGGGTGTGATGTTCACGCTCGATACCGAATCAGGCTTTCGCGATACGGTGGTCATCAACGCCGCGTGGGGCCTGGGTGAAGCGATCGTGCAAGGGATGGCGACACCCGATGAGTGGGTCGTCTTCAAGCCAACTCTGCTCACCGGCGCGCGGCCGATTGTTAGTCGTCGTCTGGGCACGAAAGAAGTGAAGATGGTCTACGGTTTGGACGGCCGCGGGACACGCACGCGCGAAGTTGTGGAAGCTCAGCGCGGCCGCTTCTGCCTCAGCGACTATGAGGTTTTGCAGCTGGCGAGTTGGGGCTGTCTGATCGAAGCGCACTATTCCGAGCGCGCGGGAAAACCGACACCGATGGACATCGAGTGGGCCAAGGACGGATACACGGGCGAACTGTTCATACTCCAGGCTCGCCCCGAAACCGTTCACTCCCTGAATCACCAAACCTATCTCGAGACGTACAAACTAACCGGCGAACACGGCGCGCCGCTGGTGTCTGGTATTGCTGTCGGAGAAAAAATCGGCCAGGGCCGAGTGCATGCGCTTGCCGATCCGGATCATCTCGCTGAATTCAAAGCCGGCGACGTACTGGTAACTTCAATGACCGACCCTGCGTGGGAGCCGATTATGAAAAAGGCGGCGGCGATCGTCACCGAACGCGGCGGCCGCACGTGTCACAGCGCGATCATCAGTCGTGAGCTTGGCCTGCCGTGCATCGTCGGCACGGGGAACGCAATGCAGGTACTGCAAACCGGGACTGAAGTCACAGTTTCGTGCGCGGAAGGCGCGCAGGGAAATATTTATGAAGGGCTGATCGAATTCGCTGTCGATCGGCGCGTGGTCGGCAAAGAACAAAGGCCGCGAACGCAGGTGATGATGAACGTCGGCGATCCGGATCATGCTTTTGCGGTTGCCGCTTTACCAAATGATGGGGTCGGTCTCGCCCGACTTGAGTTCATCATCAACAATCACATCGGCATTCATCCGATGGCGCTGGTCAAGTATCCACATTTGCAGAAACCCGAGGTCGTGCGCGAGATCGAGCGCCGCATCGGCGAAGAAGATCCGCGCGACTTCTTCGTGCGCCGGCTTGCCGAAGGCATCGCTCGTATCGCCGCGGCGTTTTATCCAAAGCCCGTTATTGTCCGCATGTCGGATTTCAAATCGAACGAGTATGCGATGCTGATTGGCGGCCAGGAATTCGAACCGGTTGAGGAAAACCCCATGCTCGGTTTTCGCGGCGCGTCGCGCTATTACGACGAGCGTTATCGCGAAGGCTTTCACCTGGAGTGCCAGGCGCTCCAGCGCGTCCGCGAAGAGATGGGCCTGGTCAACGTCAAGACGATGATTCCCTTCTGCCGCACGGTTGAGGAAGCGAAACGCGTCGTCGCGCTGATGGCCGAGTTTGGCTTGAAGCAGGGCGAGCACGGGCTGGAGATCTATGCGATGTGCGAGCTGCCCGCGAACGTCGTTTTCGCCGACGAGTTTTTGCAGGTCTTCGACGGCTATTCGATCGGTTCAAACGATCTGACGCAACTGACGCTGGGTCTCGATCGCGATTCGGAAATGGTGGCCCACCTTTTCGACGAGCGTGATGGCGCAGTTGAAAAGATGGTCGCGATGGCCATCGACGCCGCGCATCGTAATCGAAAGAAGATTGGCATTTGCGGCCAGGCGCCTTCAGACTATCCGGAATTTGCGCGCTTCCTGGTCGAGAAAGGGATCACCTCAATCTCATTAAATCCCGACACCGTCATTCAAACCACTCATCTGATACTCGAAGCGGAAGCCGAGCTAAAGGCCCATAGTCTCCATCAGCCCGCCATCATCGATCGTGTAGTGGTGGTCGATAGAGAAAACCCTTCTGCAATTCACGAGGCTGTCGCTTTTTCGGAGTAAGCCGGAGATCAAAAGCGCTCTAGCCGCGAGGCGCAACTGCTTGTACAATGTCCCCGTTCTTTTTGTGGGAGCCCTGTTCGCACCAGTGGGTCTCAGCGCAGCCGCCAAAATCATCAATACTCGTTCTTGAGTTCACATTCGGATGGCGATGAAAGTATTTGACTATGCTTAGATTGAACTTCTAAGCGCGCCTGGTAAAGGAGGACCTCACATGGCCACTCTGCTTTTGATTGACGACGACCCGCTCGTCCGCGAAATTCTTTACGAACTGCTTTCGCCTTCCCACGAATGTCATACTGCTGACCGCGCCGAACAGGCGCTCGAATATCTCGAAATTGAAACCTACGACGCGGTCGTGACTGATATAGCCATGCCCGGGCTCGGCGGCATTGAGATCCTGCAGCGCATTAACGAGCGCCATCCCACCACGCCAGTGATTGTGATCTCTGGCAAGGCTGGGGAGTATGAGAAGGCCCTGATCGAAATGGGAGCGTTTGCTTATTTTGCAAAGCCCTTTCAACTGGACGAAGTCGAGGATGCGGTGAATAGAGCAATCGCGCATCATCAGGAACTCGCCCAACGTGCCATAACGCTTACGCAATCCGGTGACGCTGATACGTCCAGTAATTCTTGACATGTCCGCTCATCAATCCTTTTGGCCTTCGTGTCATAGTGTGTAGTATCCGAGTCCCAGGTCGTGTACCTGCAACAGTAATTGCGAGAAACACAGGATCGGGCCAATCCTAACGATCCCACAAAGAAAATTAAGGTGCCTGAGCCGCCCGGTGCTCAAAACCAAAAATTAGGAGCCCACCGGACCGCGGAAACATTATGACGGGCGTCTCTTTCTTGAAAGCTTCGTTATGCAGACGGAGTAGACTCTGACCTCAATAACAATGGCCGGAAGGAAAAGCTTTCGTGGACCAGTGCGGGTTCCGACGACGCCTGGCTTGCACTTGACCGAAACGGCAACGGCACAATTGATAACGGCGGAGAGTTGTTCGGCAACTTCACGCCGCAACCGCCGCAACCGCCGGGAGTAGAGAAGAACGGCTTCCTGGCACTCGCTGAGTACGACAAGCCGGAGAACGGCGGTAACGGGGATGGCCGGATAACACGGGCGGATGCTATCCCTTCATCCTTACGGTTGTGGCAAGACACAAACCACAACGGCATCTCTGAGCCGGGCGAGCTACACAAGCTGCATGAACTCGGCGTTCATTCCATCTCGCTTGATTACAAGGAATCGAGACGCAGAGACCAGTACGGCAATCAGTTCCGCTATCGGGCGAAGGTCAAGGATGCACAGGGGGCCCAGGTGGGACGCTGGGCTTGGGATGTTTTTCTTGTCAGCTCGCCTTGAAGACTCACACAATACGCGAGAGTCGTACTGACGCCGTGAGAGCAAGCAAAGAAACAATCAAACTTGCAGACAGGAGTTGGTAGCTTTACTCATATGACTCGATAGCTAATTCTTTTTCGTCTTGAGTTCGGCGATGAGTTGAGTGATCTCTGGCGCGTCTGGGGCGTAAGGCACGTCTTTCAAATACTGTTCAAAAGCGCGCTGCGCCTCGGCAAATCTCCGCTGCTTGTAATAGATATGCCCAAGCATCAATTGCGCCGCGCCGGCCGAGTTTCCCGCCAACTCGTAAGCGCGCAACAGTTCACGCTCCGCCTTTTCCGGTTGCTGCAACTGCATCAGAGCAAGTCCGAGGTGCAGGTGTGATTTCGCCGTCTCGTCGAGCGCTACGGCCTCTTCCAAAAGGGCGGCCGCTTCGGCGAACTTGCCCTGACGATTTGCCAGGACCCCTAAACCGAGATACATATTGGCGCGCGCTTTAGGCGAAAGATTCTTTGACTCAAGCGTCGCCCGATATAATTTCGCGGCGTTGGCGAACTCACCGGCGCCCTCCAGGGCCTTCGCATAGACGAGACGGACTTCCAGCATCCCACGATTCTCATTGCACAAAGGCTCGAGGATTTCCAGTGCTTCTCGGTACTTCCCTTGTCGAGTAAGAACAATCCCGAGATTCATGCGTGGATGAAAGAACCGCTTATTAATTTCGATCGCCTGTCGTAACGTGGCGGCCGCTTCATCGAGCCGATCAAGTTTCAAATAAACCACTCCGAGATCGTTAAGGGCCCTGACGTATTGCGGATAAATAGTGATGGCTTGCTGCAAATTGCCAGCGGCATTTTCGAGTTGGCCGTTGCTGATCGAATCCATCGCGCGCTTATACGCCGTGCGCGCTTTCGCGGGGACGTTACCTTCGAAGGTTGCCACGTCAAGGACCGCATCGGTAGGCCGCTTTTCGGCCAGGAGCGGGTTAAGGAAAACGTTCATCTGGTTTGGGCTGCTACGATCTATGGTGAAGCTGGCAACCGTAGTAGCGAACGTTTGTGTGTCACCCGCGATCGTGACGGTGTAATGTACGCTTTGACTCCTCGGCGTCGGGACTCGATATTTGCCGCCGGAATCAGTGTAAACAAGATCCCTGGTACCGTCGTCACGAACGATGACCAAAGCAATTGCTCGTGAGGGCATGCCGCCGTTGGGCATGAAGATCTGGATCGCGGATGGAGCTTGGGCCAGCGCGTTTCCCGAAAGGACGAGGCAACCAATGACAAGCGCTAAA
Source organism: Pyrinomonadaceae bacterium (assembly GCA_041492185.1). GTDB lineage: Bacteria > Acidobacteriota > Blastocatellia > Pyrinomonadales > Pyrinomonadaceae > JAOAPY01. The sequence continues at coordinate 6,272 of JBGPWL010000146.1, forward strand.
CCCTGAAGCACAAACGAAGTTCTTCGCATAGTCTGCCTCCTAAGACGGGGCCCTCAAGCGTGAATAGGCGCACTATAAACCCAAACCCGCGCCGCTACAACTTTTTTGCGAACTGACGGTGGCGTTGCGACGCTCAATCAGCCGCAACATTGCGCGTTTCGCCAGATTGCCACGCTGGCAAAGTCCGGCGCGCGGGGAAGGGTTAGCCGCCAGTTAGCGCAGCACGCTTCAAAGCAAAGCCCAAGCAGGCGGGGCTCATTGATGCGGGCCTCGCTGGCGGCTTCACCCAGTTCCGCCGCGCAACCGAGACGCCGTTCAATCGGATCTTTCGAAGCAAAGCATTGAGAGAGGATTTCGTCGAACTAGTTAGTTTCCGTATCCTTGGTGCGAAAGCAACACTCTTTCGGGAGGCTGTCGGGGCGATTGACCAATCACATGGGGTGGAGTATATATGCCTTGTACATAGTTCTAGCTATCGCAAATGACAAGACCGCGCCCTTCGAATTAACGCAAACTAGCAGAGAGGACCTTCTTAAATATGCCTATCACCCCGTTACAGTCAAATGCAGACCCGTTCGCATTGCTCGCATCGATGACCTCGAATGTGGTGCTTTCCTTGGAAAAGCTGAGACAAAATGAAGGCTTTGATCGTGAGGATGGTGCCGCCTTGAGCCGGATATCAGCGAGGTATGATTCCTTGTCTGAAGCAAATGAGCTTCGGGTGAATCCAGATAGGCCTGTAAGTTTTGAGTCTCTCTCGGCAGACGTCCGTACGGGGTTCTTCACTCTCGTTACTATTCAGAGTTCGTCGAACAGGCCGCGGGAACTACCAGACTTCGGAACGATGGCCTCTCACATACGGAGTATTCTTATCCGATACGAATCAGGGATACCTCCAGCAACGGACGAGATTGAAAAAGCACAACTCGCCTGCCTCGATTTCTTAGAACAACTAAACGAGAGTCGTCCAGCCTTTCCACAACCCTAACGACCATGCCTTCTCACTGGCAAATCGAAAGTGTTCTGTCAAGGATCCAGTCCATTCGGATGGAGATAGAACGTGTGGCGGCCAAGGATCACCCTTACACACAACCGGGCGTGGTCTATCATGCACTTCTTCTAGTACTTTCCCGATCTGAAGCGAACGTTCGAAAGGCCCTGCAGCTCTTCCCGGAAAACAAGAAAGTTGGGGACAGAGCTTCGGTTATGACAGTTGAGAATGAAGACAGAACCGTACAGAGTGTAGCCTTAGTTTTTAATCTGGCCGATCGGGTTGATAGCCCAAGAATTCCCTTCGAGATGATCCGCGCCTTGTCTTGGGCTGCAGAATCGCTGTTGGGCCTTCGTTGCAATACAATCATTCGCCTTGATACGGTTTATACCTATTCGATCACCTCGTGTAAGAAGC
>JBGPWL010000016.1:0-64393 GCA_041492185.1 Pyrinomonadaceae bacterium
AGCAAATTTATCAATCCGTCACCTTGTAGTGCCGCGTTTGCTCCGGCTCGCGCCCAGAAATCAACCACTGTTTCGCGTAGCGTTTCGGCGTTCTTGCTCCGCGCCAGTGCAGTTCTGAGTTTCTCGGCATCCTTCTTGACCAGTGACGAGAAACTCGTGTTTTCCGTCATCGCGCGCTTGCCGAGTTTACCTAAGCGCCGCCGCCAGCTTTCGTGGCAGATGCTGATAAAAACCCGCTCGCTTTCATCGTCATACGATGCGTTCTCAACCATCTCGTTTAGCTCCTTTCGTTCGTATAAAAGTTGTTCACGACTCTCTTTGTTGCTCATATAAGTCGCCAGATCGTGATACCATGTTCTTCCCTGCGCGATGTTGTCGGCGATAAACTCTCGCGCGGAATGAGTGATGACGAAATATCTCTCAGGCTCGGTCTGATTGCCCTTGCGGTCATGCTTCGCCTGAACCAGTTGCCAGCGATTTTTGAAGATCGCGTCGGCTTTACGATAATTCTCTAAGCCGCCTAGTTGACCAGAGACAACAGAGCGGACGTAAGTTCTGGATTTCTGTTTTTCGTTCCAACTCACAATGCCGAACGTAATGACTCGGCAAAGATATGACCCATTGTTAAATTCGGCGAACTGCTCCCCGACGCTACGACCTGCGAGGAAAGTAATAAATCTTAATGCTGCGTCAGAGGCACTGCTTGCATTCATTTCTAATACGTCAGTCGTCGCAACAGCCTGTCTAATTTCCGCATATAGCTCTAAATCTTTGATTTCAGGGATAACCATCGCAAGCCGCGCCTTGCGTCCCTTAGCGCGTGACCTAAGTGCGTAGTAAATAACGCTTACTGGTGCGTACAGCAACGCCAACGCTAATTCAGCTGGCTCGCTTAATGTCACGCCAGCATGACGCTGAACCCCTCCGGGATATAACCAACCCAAGACTTCAACTGATTGCCGAAATGCATTCTTATTATCAATAAATTTATCCGGTGCATCTTGATGGACAAACCATGTGATTGGCTCAAAATCCTTTATCCAACAGCGCAAGTCGTTTACCTCATAGATAAGGGTTCGCTTACTGCCCTTAGAGCGGTGCGGGCCGAATTGCAAGAAGCTATTTAGCAAGACCTCGTAGAGTTGGTGCTTCTTATCTTTTGTAGGCGCCTTTGCTGGCTCAAGCCCAGTCAGCCGGATAAATCCCTCGTCGTCTAACCAAAACGACTTTGCGATTAGACTTTCAAAAGCAACTTTTAATAGGTTGTCTTGCCAGTGCAATGTGATTTGTGCCGGCTCAAGCTGCCATTCAAGACCTTTAATCTTTACGCCTGTTTCATCAAACGTCCGCAAGGTCATGTACAAGCCGGCGAGTCCCGCCTTGTGCAGGCTGGTCATGCCCGGCGCGTTTAATCTGATCGTCATCTTCATAACAGCACCGCACCCGTCTTTCGGTTGTAATCAATCGCTCCCGACGGCGCGATTAACTGCCCCTTGAATTCTTGCCAATGCTCCATGCGGTCGGGGCGATAGTTCATTGGGATCGCGCGCCTGATGATCTCCGCCCGGCTTTCACGGCAAGCCTTTTCGTCTTCAGGCAGAATCACTGACACTGAATAACCGGGCTTGCGTACTTCTTCAGGCTCGGCAAGCCAGCCGGAATCAAGCCAGCCGGTGCGAGTATCCAATTGCAACTCTTCTTGCGATGACAGCGCATTGAAACGTTGCGCCAAATCAGCTTGCTGTAAAGGACGATTCAGGTTTATCAACTCGTCAATCCATTGCTTAGCAAGTTGTAATTCTTCTTCGGCATAGGGCCGCACGCCCTTCGGCGTTAGAAAGATTGCTTTCCGTGGAGTGCCCGGACATTCAGGTGTCACTCGGCGGTTTAGTCGTCCCAAGCGCTGAATCAATGCTGGAATCGGGGCGACCTCGCTAATCAGTAAATCAGCATCAAGATCAAGGGACATCTCCGCGACCTGAGTTGTCACCGCCACGATCCCAACTCTTGGTTTCCTGTGAGTAAACCAGCGAATGATTTTGCGATGCTGGCGTACACGATCCGTGTACTTGAAACGGCTGTGATAGTTTCGCGTAGGAATGCCATAATGATCCGCAAGTGTTTGCCCGGCCTTTTGCGCACGCGCGACTGTGTTACAAATCCACAGCACGCGCTTCTTGTCTGCGATTGCCGCTTGTGCTTGGCGGTAAGCGTCTTCAATCTCGCAGCGTTGGAATTCATAGCGTGGTATTTCTTCCAAATCAGTTGGCGATGGAACTTCGCAAAGTCCGTCAATATGAAGCTGTAGAAACTTCTTGCGCTCTTTAGGCAGCGATGCGGTCATCAGCAGAAAGCTTGCGCCGGGCAATGCTCTAATCAACGCGGGCACTGCTGCCATCATCTGGTTGTCGTAAGCGTGCAACTCATCAAACACGAAAGCGCCCGAGAGGATCGCGGGCGAGTTGTAGAGGCCGCGCCGGTTGTTGCGAATCAACGCCAATACAGTATCAGCCGTGCAAATGACAACCTGCGGACTCCATAAGTTGAGCGACTCAATCCGCATCAAATGATCGTTTTCTTCGTCGTCGGTAACTTGAGCGATACCTGCCAAGTCAACGATTGAACGCGAGTGAACAAGCTTTGCTTCAACATCAGTTTCGTGAACGTAGCCGAGAAAGCCTTCGGTTGCCGTGCCGGTAGTTGGATAGCAAAAGAAAAGCTTCTTATCTTTCGCGTGATGTGCTGCCCACATGTAAGCCGCTGCTGTCTTGCCAGTGCCGCATCCTGCCTCAACCAGAGTAATTCTCCTTTGAGATTGGCCAATCGCTTCCTGAAACGCGCGCGGCGTTGCGCCACGAAGGCGAGCCATTACAACCTCACTCATCTGTTCTGGCCTAACACGCCGGGATAAAGTCGCGTGAACCCATCTTTTGATGTTCTGGCCCGTCGGTGCCATTGCGCTACCGGCCACATCCGCCGCCATGAGCAACGCTTTGATGGCAGCGGCAAAACGCCACCAAGCGGCATCTTGATTAAGCCGTCTGCGCCAGTTGTTGCTGTTGATATTGAAGCGGAACTGGCGCAAGCCTAGGTAAGTCGGCTCATCCTTGACAAGAGAGAATTGGATTTCCCGCGAGAGCAATTGCCTTTTGAAAAGACCCTGCATATCTGGATGCGTCAGCAACATACTCAGGCTCAGCCCACATCCACCGCGTAGCGCAAGCGCCGCCTTTTGCCAATCTTGATCCATCTTGAGATGATGACCGGCGACCGCTCCAATCACACAATCCAACAGCATTTCGGCCTCGTCTTCGTTACCTTCCTTCAACAGCGCCAGTGCCCAATCACGAAAAGGACTGGTCTTATCTTCCAGCAACAACGCGCTGAGAAGTTCGTGGCGCGCGGGTTGTTGCTTCGTATCGCGTTTTCCCGTCACCATCTCTTGGAAGCCTTCATTCGCCTTGCCCAGATCGTGACATAGACACGCTACTCTGAGTGCTCTGGACAGTCTCGAAAACCACTCATCAGGTGGCAGGTCAAGTTGTCTTAGAATCAACTTGCCAACAACCCCCACGATACTTGATCCGGCAAGTTCAACCGCTTGCAGGTGCGCAACTAGTCTGGCGTAGTCAGGAGCTTGTTGCTCCAGCGACTCCGCTTGCCAGCTTTTTGCTAGTAGCACTTCAAAGGTTTGCACTTGTCGATCACTCCGGGGACGAGGGCTTAATCGTCGGATTGAAGATTCCACACCCCATTGCTCGCCGTCCGCCGATGCCGAACGCTTGTAGCTTGAGCGAGTCTTCATCATTCAGATCGTGGACGGCGACTGAGAATCCGACGACCGACTTTCCGTGAATGGTTACGATTCGGCGGCGGTAGCGGCCTTGTTCGTCGCGCGGTAGTTCGGCTGTGCCTGTCACGTCGAGCGCATCAAGTTGCCGGTTCACTGCCTCAAGGAATGGATCGGCGTCGGTGAACTTCTTGATCGTCACGACGCGCGCGTAGAGCGAGGGCGCGGGTTCGAGCGGGCGAGCGACGGGGAGTCCAAGACGAATTTGGTGACCACCAATGTCTAATCGTTTGCCTGCGAGCGGCAACACGTCGCGGTAATGGTCCGCCGGAATGCGCAGGCGCAGAGTCGCGCCGCGCTCGGGAAGAGTGATCAAGCCAGGGCCGGAAGGGAAGCCGCTGATCAATTCGATTGCAAGCCAATCGGCTCTGTGTAATGCATTCACGGGCGGGACGCCCGTGCCACTCAATGCGGACGGGACGTCCGCGCTCCCAGCGTTCGGGTTGCTTGTTATTCGCGCGATCGCAGCGTACAAAAGGTAACCATGGTCTGCCGGCAATTGTTTGCCGCTTAGCGCAAAGCTGACGTTGACGTGTGGTTCTGATGGCGTCCGCGCGGTCGCTACGGCTGGGCTTGCACTCATAACGCACTCCTCCGAATTGTGATTGACTTGCTTACTCGGAGTGTGAAGAAAAGCAGGCACTGGGAGCAAAACAGTCAGTGATGGCGCTAGACTACACCCGCGGAACGAGCGCAGTAAAGCCGATCGGTGAGATTCACGTTGCCTCGGCTCGAAACTCCCTGGGCAGCTTCTTCCTCGCTTCCTTCAGCCAGTGAAGTCTTACCTTCGCTTCATCGAAATTCAGCGCCTGCTGATATAGATTCCAAGCGTCAGGAATTTCACTTCGGTCGATGATGGGAATAGCTTCGAACTCGCTTTCGAGCCACTGGATCTCTCGCTGTCGTTCACGCGCAATCTCTGCTTCGTGTTCGCGCGTCCGTCGATAACGGGCGATCAATTCCCTCAATTCAACAAGGGAATCCGAAGCCAGCGCGTGATCAATTCGATGGGCTTTATCTGGCGCAAGTCGACCATCGGCGACTAGCGTAAGAATCTCCTCTTTCATGCCTTCGATCTCGTTCCGCTCACGCTCCGCCGAAAGCTCCCGCTCCCGAGCATCGTGGGCCTCGCGCTCCGCAGTAGAGACCTCTGAGTCAAGGTCAGCGGTTAGAAAACGAGCGAACCCTAAGAGATGGCTTGAAGCGGCTTCCTCAATCTGTTCGTTAAACTGTTGATGTAGTTTTCGCAGTCGCCAGAAACTTAGCCCAAACCAAAGAACACCAAGCGGCAAGATGCCAAGACGGAGAACGCGTCGCGTCAGGGTGAAAGGGCGCATCGCTCTTGCTCTGATGAGTGCCAAGGTTTCACCGGCAGTCGGGGTTTCAGGCGCGTTAGTTCCGTCGTTTCCTGATCCGAGAACGCCGGGCAGAACATGATAGAGCACCCAAAAGTTCGGCACGTCCTTGGCTCGCGGATCGAGATTCCCCAGTTTTAGATTCTCAAGCGGGATGAGATATGCATGTTCCGGAAAGACTTTGAAATCCGGGATCGAGCCTTGAACGCTCACCACTCCGTTCCGATCGATAGGCCGAATAATGCGTGCATCCCCACGCGGAGGATGAATCGAAAACGGGTGATCGGGGGTTACTAATACGTAAACGAAGCAAGCCAATAACTGTTCCTCTCTTGAGTACACCCAAACGACGAGCGGATGCCAACCGGGCTCGTTGTGCCAGATCATTAGCCGAGCTTGCTCTTGGACAATTCTTGTGAACGGAACTTCCACGATTCCTTTGCCTATCAGGTCAAGCATTCCTGGCGGATATGAATACTGCAGCACGCTAACTTTTGGCGGCACAACCTGCTCGTTAGAAAAACCGTATTTCGCATTTCTCAGGTTGTACTCTTCTTCGAACAGCGCCAATGTGTGCTCGTCTTCTTTTACAATTGTCGGAGTGCCAGTCTGCAAGTAATTCTGGCGCGCCAGTTCCGTGAAGAGGAGTTTGTAATAGTCGGGCTTTGGCACGATGCGCCGCGTGAGTCGGTCTACGAAGCCAAAGACGCATCCGGTCACGATGACGACCAGCGCATAGAGCGCACCTCTTTTCAACCGGGCTCGTTTACGCTGAAGGCGTTTGGATGCGGCAAGGTCTCGCATGAAGTCTTGGTAACCGGTAAGCTTTGAAGAGCATTCGGCAACGACCATTCTATTGCAGGGGTCAAGTTTCTCAACGGTGGGAGCCCTGCGGACCGTCGGCCCTCATTAAGCGGATCTTTTAACCCTTGCTACTCACACAGTTAAACAGACCTGACTTCAAGTTCTTGTTGACATTCTAAGCAAGACCAACTTATAGTGGCTCACCCGTACGCGGCCTCCGGCGCCCTGCTTGTTTCAGGCCGAGGCTAGCCGGTAAGATAAGACCCGTAACGCATGTTCAAACTTCAACGGCTAGAGATTACCGGCTTCAAATCCTTCGCGGACTACACAGAAATTATCTTTACAGGTGACGGCATCACCGCCGTTGTCGGCCCGAATGGCTGCGGCAAAAGCAACGTCGCCGACGCCATCGCCTGGGTGTTAGGCGAGCAGCGGCCCAAGTATTTGCGGGGCGGTGATATGAAAGACGTCATCTTTCAAGGCTCGCGCAATCGTCCACCCAGTGGCATGGCCGAAGTCGTGATGCATCTCGTGCGCGACGAGAACGTCGAACATGAGCCCGACATCGAAGACATAGACTCCACGCTCGAAGCGATCGATCAGCACACCGTCAATTTCGACGAAGTGAGAACGGAAGAGAGCGGGGTCGAGTTAGTGGCGCAGGAGACAGCGGAAAGTACCGCTGATGCCAGCGCGATCCCTGAAGTTGCTGCCGGCGAAACAACGGATGCGCCGGTTGCTAATCGGAAGCAAACTCCCAAACGACACTGGCGACGCAGGAATCTCGCGCTTGAGTTCGCGCCCGGCGAAGCGGTTTCGGTGACGCGCCGGTTGTATCGCTCAGGTGAGAGCGAGTATCTCCTAAACGATCGTCCCTGCCGTCTGCGCGATATCCAGGATTTATTCTCAGGCACAGGTTTGTCCGGCGGCCACTATGCGATTATCGAGCAGGGCCGTATCGGTCAAATTCTTTCCGCCAAGCCAATGGACCGCCGCACGATCATCGAAGAAGCGGCCGGCATCACAAAGTTTCGCGTGCGCCAGCGCGCGACCGAAGCAAGGCTGGAATCCGCGCGCACCAACTTATCGCGCATCTCCGACATCATTGCCGAGATCGATCGCCAGGTTAACAGCCTGCGTCGGCAGGCGGCGAAAGCGCGCCGTTATCACGTCTTGCGCGAGCAATTGCGCGAGCTGCTCCGCAGCGTTTATGTCGCCGACGATCGAAAGCTGACTGGTTTGCTTGAGCAAACGCAAACGCAACTCGAAGAAGTGAGTCGCAAAGAACGCGCGCTGGCTGAAGAGTTGGCGCAGCGAGAAGAAGAGAGTCGCAACGCCACCCACGAAGCCCGCCGGTTTGAAGATGAATTGGCTGATGCTCGCGCTGTCGTTGCCGAGGCCGCTTTGCAGCGAGATCGGCAGGTGCGCGAGCGCGCGTATCAGGAAGAACAGATAGTCGAGCTCGAAAAGCGACGCGCCGAGGTGCAGGCGGAGATCGAGACGCTCTCCGCGCGCCTGGTCAGGGTCGATGCGGAATTGGAAACGTTGCGCGAACAAGATGCAACGATGCGCGAGGAAAGCGAGGCGAGCGCGCTCGCGCTAAGCACCGCCGAGCAGGCATACGCCGAAAAACTCGCCACCGCCGCAAACGCCGAGGCGGACATCGAGCGAGCGCGCACCGATCTCCTGACGCACACCGCGATTGCCGAAAGACTGCGCGAGATCGCTCACCAGCTTAAAGGCACGCTCGAGCGGCTCGCTCTTCAAGCGGAGGGTCTGGGACGTGAAGGCGAGCGCGCGGCTGCGCAGCATGACGAGCGCAAAGCAGAAGCTGACAAACTTGGCGCGGAGATTCTGGTGGCGCGCGAGCACATCACCGGTTTGAACTCTGAACGCGAGACGGCGGTTGATGCGGTCGTGCAGGGCCATGAACGGGTCAGCGACACCGACGCAGAACTAACGCGCGTGCGTGACGAATATTCGCGCACCAGGCATCGGCTCGAGAGTCTGGAAGAACTTGATGCGCGCCGCGCCTATTATTCTTCCGCGGTGCAGTTTATCTTTTCTGAAACTGAAACTCCGCGTGACTTTCATTTCATCGGCACGCTGGCCGACGCGCTCAATGTTGACGCGAAATGGGAGCGCGCAGTTGAAGGGGTCTTTGGCTCGTCGCTGCAATCGATAGTGGTGCCAACTCCCGAAGATGCGGTGCGCGCTGCCCGTTGGTTGCGCGAGAGCAATGCCGGACGCGCGAGTTTTCTCGTCGCGGGCCTGCATGGCGCCAGTGACGAGGCAGGCGTGGCGGCAGCCTTCAGGATCGAAGAGCGTGCGCCGGCGACGATCTCGTATGCGGACGATGAGCTTGAAAATTTGCGGGTTGGCGATCTGCTCGGCGCACCGCGCGAACTGCTGGCGGTGCTCAATCGCACACTCGCGCCGAAGATGAACGCTCGGCTCGCCCTGAGTCTGGACGATGCGATGACGAAATCGCTCGCCGACGGCGAGATCTATGTAACGCTGAATGGCGATTGGGTGGCGACCGGACAGTTAGTCAACGCCGGCGATGCTCGCGCGCTGGAAGAAGGCGCTGGACTGCTCGCCTTCAAACGAGAGCTGCGCGAATTGGAAGGGCGCGCCGAAACTCTAAAAGCGGAATTGAATCGGGCTGAACAGGCAGTCAAAGAAGCGCGTGCGCGACTCGTTGGTCTCGAAGACGCGGTGGTCCTGCTCAACGAAGCGATCGGGCGCGAAGAGCGATTGGCGATCGCGCGCGAACTTGCAGCCACTGGTCTGGCGCAGGAGATCGAGCGCGCCGAACGTCACGTGCGCATCGTGACGGACGATACGGCGCGACTGGAGGCAGAGCGCAGCGAGGTCGAGGAGCGTCGCCAGAAGGCGTTGACGGACGCCGAAAGCGCTGAGGCCGCGCGCCTCGCCGCGACCGAAACCGTCACGCGCGCATCCGCGCTGTTAATGGAAGCGCGACGCGATGCCGAAATAAAGAACGAAGGGCTGGGCGAACAACGCGCCGCCGCCGCGGCCGCAGCCGAGCGACGCCGCGCCACTGCCGGCGAGCTGCGCCGGATGGAAGCGGAACGCGCGGACCTGAGCGCGCGCATCGATCGGCATTCGCGCGAGCTGGTCGAGATGACGGGTCGGATTGAAGAACTGCGCCAATCAATTGCAGAGATCGATCGGCGCGCGGCAACCGCGGGAGACGAGCGTGCTCGCGAGGAGCAGGAGATTGCGGCAGCGTCGACGCGACTCGAACAAGCGCGCGTGCGCGCGGATCAGTTGTCGGCGGAACTGGCGGAACTGAATCGCGAGGCGGCGGCGGTACGTGACGGACGCGCCGCAGTTGAAGTGCAGCGAGCCGAAGCGCAAGCTCGACTCTCGTTCGTGCACGAGAACTGCGCCGCCGAACTGAATCAATCGCTCGAGGAGCTAACGCGCGAACATACAGTTGAAGATGAATTCGATCTCGAAGCCGGGCACGCGCGCGTCGAAGAGTGGCGCGCTCGACTCGAAGGCTTTGGCGCAGTCAACATGATGGCGCTTGAAGAGTTGTCGGAATCCGAAGAGCGTTTGCTGTTCCTGACTGCGCAACGGCAGGACATTGTTGACAGCATGCATTCCACGGAAGAAGCACTGCGTGAAATCAAGCGTCGCTCGCGCGAGCGGTTCCGCCACGCCTTCGAACAAATCAATCGAAACTTTGGCGAACTGTTCCAGGAATTGTTTGGCGGGGGCCGCGGCGAGATGAGTTTAATAGACGCTGACGACGTGCTCGAATCGGGCATCGATGTCATTGCCCAACCGCCCGGCAAGCGACTGCAAAACGTGCTGCTGCTTTCGGGCGGCGAAAAGGCGATGGCCGCGCTCGCGCTCGTGCTCGGCATCTTTCACTATCGCCCGGCGCCGTTTTGCTTGCTCGACGAAGTCGACGCGCCGCTTGACGAAGCGAACATTGGGCGCTTTACTACTAAGGTCGTACAGATGTCCGCGAACACGCAGTTCATTGTCATCACGCATAACAAGCGGACGATGGAGATGGCGCGCGCGCTTTATGGCGTGACCATGGAAGAAGTGGGCGTCTCGAAACTCGTCTCGGTTAGATTTGAGTGAGCAAAACGCGAGTAACATTTCGGCAAGCACTGACCGCCGCGCTCCTGATTTTGGGCGCGGCGATTTTGACTGCGGCGCAAGAGAAGAAGGCAAACCCTAAACTGCCTGCTGCTCAAAATGAATCCGCCGCCAATGAACAACCCGCCGAATTGCAGAGCCAGAAGACAGAACCAGTCAGGTACTCGTACGAGTTCACGCAGCCGCAATTCTACGTGCGACATATTTTGATCGAGCACGACGCAACGGGTCACGGCAAGATCACCTTCGAACGTCTTAACGAAGAGATTCCAATTACCGAGCCGTTGGAATTGTCCCCTGTCGCGCTGGGACGGATTCTGGGATTATGGAATGCGTTGCAGTTTCTCGACTCAAAAGAAAATTATCAGTCGGACAGATCGTTTGCGCATCTCGGCACCATGCGTTTAGTGATGGAGCAGGGCACGCGAAAGCGCGCGGCGGAATTCAACTGGACCCATAACAAAGATGCGTTTGCGCTGGTGAATGAATACCGGCACGCAGCGGATCAGGCCATCTTTGTTTTCGACATGTCGATCGCGCGCGAGAACCAGCCGCTTAATGCTCCGAAGCTGATGGAACTACTTGAGGGTCTCTTGAACCGCAACGAGCTTTCCGATCCACACCAACTCGTGCCGCTCCTGCGCGACATCACGACGGACGAACACCTGCCTCTAATCGCCCGCAACCACGCCGGGCGCTTGCTGAAGAAAATTGAGAAGTAGCCACGACCGCCGTCACTCTTTGCTCCTTGCCCTTTGCCCCTTGCCCTTAGCTCTTTGCCCCAGGCGGCTTTCCCGAAGGGTTACTAGACCGGCCCTTTGAGGCCGGGGAGTGATGCGCAATAAAATCGTTCAGCCCGTTTCAACGGGCTTACCTCATGGAGGCTTTAGCCAATGCAAGCACATCTATTTGGAGATCAATCTCCACCTCACCTGACATGTGAAGGAGAGTCTGCCGGTGCGAATTTCGATTGCGGATTTTCCGAACTCAACTAAGGCTTTCGTTTCCCAGCTTGCAAAACTCGACGGCACGATTCTCGGCCCAGAAGCGATCTTCGCTTTGTGAGTCGTCAGTCTCAAACGGTGAACCGTTATCGCGAAGCTGATCAGATCGCGAAGAAGTGCGGGCGATGAAGGCGACGTGGCCGCCTTGTTCAGGCGCGACGAGCAGCACGTAAGGGTTGGCTGCGACTGACGGATGTCGCAGCGGCGCAAATGGAATGAAGGGGTCGTCCTGCGCGTGAATGATCAAGGTTGGGATGCGGATGCGATGGAGCAAAGGAAGCGAGCTGGCCTTTTCGTAATAATCATCGGCGCCACTGAAACCGTGGGCCAGCGAGGTGAAGCGATCGTCGAATTCCCGAATCGAGCGCACCAAATGAAGTTCGCTGACGTCGTAAAGGTCGGGATAGAGTTTCTTCTTAATGTGCATGCGCTTGCGCAGTCGGCGCAGAAAATCTCTCTGATAAAGCCAATTCGAGCGCTGCGTGATCACGTCCGCGCTGGCGCTGAGATCAACGGAAGGCGAAACCGCGCACACACCGCAAACTTCTGAAGGCGCGTCGTCGCCGTATTCACCGGCCAGTTTCAAGACCAGATTCCCACCGAGTGAAAAGCCAATCAGAAACAGTCGCGATAGACCATCGCGCTCGATCAATTCGCTGACCACGGCGCGGAGGTCTTCGCTTAGTCCGCCGTGATAAAGCGTCGGCGTCAGATGCTCAGTCCCGCCGCAGTTGCGCAGGTTCACGCGTACGATATTAAAGCCCGCGGGAAACGCTTTCTCCGCAACCGCGAGCATGTAAACTGACGAAGTCGAACCTTCGATTCCGTGCCAGAGGATTATTGTCGGGTGTTCCCGCGCGTCGGATTGCCAGCGACAATGAGCAAGCACTTTGACATCGGGCGCCAGTTCAAACAGCCGCGCCTCGTCGCTTGGGTTCTGACGAAAGCGACGCGGCCACGCGTAAGCGGCAAGCGTTTGAGCATGACCGCCAGTGAAAAGCGGATGCGGCTGGAAAGGCTTGGCGGCAAAGGCGCGCTCCACTTGCGACAAAAACTTCCGCGCGGCTTGCTCGGTTATTCTGTTTTGCGTGCGTTGCTCTACAACTTCCGTGTCCAGCCCCATCTTGTTCTTATTGCGCCCCGGAGAAATCTGAGATTGCAGCGGCTGCATTATACAGGAAAAGAGTTGTGAGCGATGGAGTGTTGGGTAATCCGTGAGAGAATGGGGCCTCGCGTCACTCTCCGTCGTATTGGAAAGAGATGGTTGCACGTAACCAAGCAAGAACGAAACGCGATCTGATTATCGAAGTTTGGGAGAGCCTCGATTGCGAATCAGTCGGCGCGCGAGAGCTCGAAGAGATCCAACGCGCGGTCAGCAAAAAGTTCGGCGCAGGCGCGGTGGAGAGTCCCGCGTCGATCGCGCGCACGCTCGCGGATGAAGGAGCCGCACTGCGCCATCCGGAAGTGATGGAATGTGATGCCCGGTGGCGGGAGCAGAATTCTCATGAGCTATTGTTTCAGGAGACGCTTAACTTTGACGGGCTGACCGAGAGTGTTGCGTCGATCCAGAGACTCGAAAGACTGAGAATGGAGTTCGGTCATGCTTCAAATCATGAAGGGCTGCGCCGGCTGACTGAAGCCGTGCAAAGCAGCAAAGAAGAGTGTCGGCTGTTGGCGAAGAGTCCAATCGTTGAAGCAGGGAAGCGCGCCGAAGCGAGTGAGATCGCCCAGTGGCTTGGCGTCTGGCTCAAGCAGCCCGAGATTTTCGCGGACTGGATCGAGCTGCGAAAACGCTCAGGCGAATTTGTCGAAAGGTTCGGCGACACGTTTTCATAAACAAGTCCGACAAACTTCACAGTTTGTCGTGGCGGCGGAAGGAAGTCGGGTGCGGAAACCCCGACAGACTGAGGTTTGTCGAACATCTTTTTGGAACTTTCCATGACGCTCAGCTGAATTAACAATGACACCCGGTGGCCGAAGAAACAACGGATGACAACGCCAGACTCCCAAACGGACGCTAAACTGCTCAGCTCGATGTTGGTTGGAGACGAGCAGGCTCTGGCGGCGTTGTACCGGCGGCGGCAGGGCAACGTTTATCGGTTTGCGTTGCAGATGAGCGGATCGCCGGCGCTCGCGGAAGATGTGACGCAAGAGGTGTTCATGGTTTTGCTGCGTGATGGTCACAATTTCGATCCGGCTCGTGGATCTTTGAATTCGTTTCTGCTGGGCGTGGCGCGCAATCACGTCCTGCGACGACTGGAACGAGATCGGTTCTACGTTCCTATTGACGAAGATTCGGAGAATGATTCGGCAGCGAACGCTCTGTCGGCGACTGGCGACGGGCCGCTGGATGAGCTTTCGCGCAGCGAGCTGATCGAATCAGTCAGAAAAGCGGTGTTGAGTTTGCCGGCGCGCTATCGCGAGGTGGTGGTGCTTTGCGATTTGCAGGAGCTGAGTTACGCGGAGGCCGCGGAAGTATTAGGCTGCGCGGTCGGCACGGTGCGCTCACGACTGCACCGCGCGCGTGCGTTATTGATCGAAAAGCTCCGGCCCGCGCAGCAAGAGGACGGAATTGCTGACGTGAAATCAGCGAGGTGTTTCGCATGAACTGTGAAGAATTTCAAACAGTGGTGAGCGATCTGGCCCGCGAACAGATTATGGAAGTGCGCGCGCGCACTCATGCGCTCGTGCATAGCGCCGGCTGTGATGATTGTGCGCGGAGCCTGGCAGACGAGCGCAGCTTAAGCGTTGGTTTGCGATCTCTGGCGGAGCGAATGAAGTCGCTCGAAGCTGGGCCGCGCGTCGAAGCACAACTGCTCGCAAGTTTTCGAGATCGAAATGCTTTCAAGTCCGCGTTGGTTCGTTCGCATCGATGGCTTTACTGGGTTGGCGCCGCCGCGGCAGTTGTGCTGGTGGTGTTTGGAGTGGTTGCGATGCGTGGACGCGTCGCGCCCGCGGCGCAACCGTCTGACGAGAACGCAAAGGCCGGAGTTACAAAGCCACGAGCGACAACAGGTCCGTCTCCGTCGATCCTCGCGACGACAAGTGCGCCCGGGGAATCGTTGCCGAATCGACCGCCGAGCCGAACAACTGGCAGCGGCGCCAACCGTCGGCACAGCCCGTCAGTGCGATCGACCTTCACCGCCACGGGCGCAGATAGCGAAATTGCCACTGACTTTTTTCCCGTAGGTGATGGGAACACATTGAATCTGGAAGACGGCGGACAACTGGTGCGCGTGGAGTTGCCGCGTTCCGCCCTCGTGAGGTTTGGTTTGCCCGTGAACATCGAGCGGGGCAACGAACGAGTCAAAGCTGATGTGCTCTTTGGCGCTGACGGCCTGGCTCGTGCGATCCGTTTTGTGCAGTGAACTCAAGTTTCGTTTCGGTAAATGCGCGGTTAACATCCGGGCCTGGGCGCCCTTTGCAATGAAAGGAAGAGAATATGAAAAGAGAATGGAAGTTTTTTGCAGGAATCGTTTTCGTCGCTGTCATGCTGACGAGCGCCGTCTCCGTCTTCGGGCAGAAGAAGCAGACTCCGGCTGAGGGACCGATCGTCATCCAGCGTGAGAGAGTAATGCCGGGACAGGATGGTCCGCCGCCGGGTGACACTTTTACTTTTGTCTCATCGGAGATGAACTTTGACGGCAAGGTAGTCAAAGGCGCTCCCTATTCCGCGCAAGCCGTGACCGAGAGAACGCAGCTATTGGGCGATGGCAACCGCATAGTCAACAAGTCGACGGCGGCAATTTATCGGGACAGCGAAGGTCGCACTCGACGCGAACAAACACTGGGACCGATTGGGATGTTTGCGAACAGCGGCGAGGCGCCACAGATGATCTTTATCAACGATCCGGTGGCGGGCGTTAACTACTCGCTTGATTCGCGCACGCATGTGGCGCGCAAGATGGCGCCAATGAGCGTTGGATTCATATTTGATCGAAAGATTCCTCCTCCAGCAGAAGGAGGCGCACCAAACGGAGCACCGTCGGCGGAAGGATCTGTGCGAACTGAACGGCGCGAGATGGTCTTCAAGGGCACGGCGCCGCCTGAGGGTCCTCCAGGTGAACCAATGGAAGGAGTGAGAATTCAAGGTGGTGACAATGTGGTGATGTTTAAGCGAAAGAGTACGATGGAGCACATGGTCAAGGAGTCGCTCGGTAAGCAAACGATCGAAGGTGTGGAAGCGAATGGAGTGCGATTTACCTTGACGATCCCGGCCGGTGAAATTGGGAACGAAAGACCAATCGTGACTATTGAAGAGCGTTGGTACTCACCGGAGTTGGACGTGATGGTCATGACTCGACACAATGATCCACGCTTTGGCGAAACTGTTTATCGACTCACCAACATCGATCGCAGCGAACCAACTCACTCTTTGTTCGAGGTTCCTGCGGATTACACTATCAAATCATCGGGCAAGGGCGTGGGCATGGGCATGGGCATGGGGATCGGTGCGGGCGTCGGTGTCGACCCCGGTTCAAGGGCCATATCCGGTGGCGTGCTGAATGCAAAAGCAGTGAGTCTGCCGGCTCCGGAGTATCCGGCTATCGCGAGACAAGCCCACGCGTCCGGCACTGTGAAAGTGGAGATCACGATTGACGAGGACGGCAATGTAACTTCGGCGCGGGCGGTGTCGGGTCATCCGCTGTTGCAGGCAGCATCGGTTGAGGCGGCTCGGCAGGCGAAGTTTTCGCCGACGAAACTTGAGGGCCAGCCGGTGAGGGTACAGGGCATCGTGACCTACACTTTCGTGTCCCAGTAGGGCGCTCAAGTTTTTCCCGGTGCCTTTGGACAAAATGAATGGGCCGTCAGAATGCTTCTGACGGCCCGTTCAGCATTTGCAACCGCAACAAAGACCAAATGGCCCGGTGTGTTATAATCACCGCAATCTTTCAATGGAGTCTTAGCTCATGTCCACTCATGTCGAACCACTGCTGACCAACGCGGACCTCGAATGCCTGCCAGACGACGGCAATCGCTACGAATTAATTGGAGGAGAACTCTACGTGTCGACCGCACCCGACTTGATTCATCAACGCACAGTCGGAAACATCCACTTTGCTTTCGCTAAATACCTGGAGCAGAATCCGATCGGGGAAATCATCCTCGGACCTGGCGTGATCCTAAGCGATTACGACGGTGTGATTCCTGATCTCGTTTACTTGAGCAACGAGCGTCGTGATGAGATCGCGACCGGCGAGCGTATCTACGGCGCGCCGACTCTCGCGATCGAGATTCTTTCGCCCGGAAATCAGAACCGAGAGCGGGACCGCAAGTTGAAGCTCCAGCTGTATTCAAAGTTTTGTGTCGAGGAATATTGGATCGTGGACCCGCGAGCGCGAGCCATTGAAGTCTATCGACGTGACGGTGAAACGCTGAAACTCTTTACCACATTTGTCAGCGACGAAACGATTACTACACCGCTGCTGCAAGGATTTGCCTCCGCGGTAATGAGCTTTTTCTGATTGCTAATCCAATCCAAAGCGCCGTCGCCGCTGAGTTCTACGGGGCGCACTCCAAAGATCGCTGCTATTCTTCTTCCTCGCCTCTGATTCTTCCCTCCGCGCGCGCTTGCTCGACGACTTTCTGCGCGAACTGGGGCGGCAGCGGATCGTAGTGAGAAAACTGCATGTGAAATGAGCCGCGCGCGGCGGTGATCGAATTCAGAGTTGACTGGTAGTTGAGCATTTCGGCCATCGGCACCTGCGCTTTCACGACCTGTTGATTGCCGCTCGCTTCCATGCCCTGCACGCGGCCGCGGCGCGAGTTGAGATCGCCCATGATGTCGCCGCTGTATTCCTGCGGCGCCGTAATCTCCACATCCATCAGCGGCTCGAGCAATACCGGTTTGACCTTCTCGATGGCGGCGCGAAACGCTTTGCGGCCCGCGGCACGAAACGAATGCTCATCCGAATCGACGTTGTGGTAAGAACCATCGATTAGTGTGACTTTGAAATCGACCAGCGGATAGCCGGCGATCGCGCCTGACGCCGCGGCTTCGACAATGCCTTTCTCGATCGCCGGACGAAACTGCTGAGGTACCGAACCGCCGAAGATCTTATCCTCAAAAATGAAGCCGCCGCCGCGCGGCAACGGCTCAAAGACGCATTTGCAATCGCCAAACTGACCCCGGCCGCCGGTCTGTTTCTTGTGCCGGCCCTGCACCTCGGCGCGCAGCGTGATCGTTTCCTTGTAAGGAACTTTCGGCGGGTGCAGCATCACTTCAACGCTGTAACGCTTCTTCAGTTTTTCAACCACGCTCTCGACGTGCACCTGGCCCGAGCCGGCGAGCAGAAATTCTTTGGTCTGCGCGTCGCGGCTGAAGTGGAGCGCCGGATCTTCTTCGAGAATCTTGTGGAGCGCCGCGCTGATCTTCTCCTCGTCCTGTCGCGATTTTGGTTCGATGGCAAAAGCGATAGCCGCCTCGGGATACACAACTGGGTCGTAAACAATCGGCTTGCTCTTATCGCAAAGTGTATCGCCCGTTTGCGTCTCTTTCAGTTTCACGCACGCGACGATGTCGCCGGCATGCGCCTCGGAAACCTTGTCGAGTTGTTTACCCTGCATCGTGTGCAAAGCCCCAAGCCGCTCGCTCGCGCCGCGCGTCGAGTTAAAGACAGTCGCATCCGTAAAAACTTTGCCGCTGATGACCTTCATGACGTTGATGCGGCCCGCAAATGGATCGGCAACAGTGCGGAAGCAATAGGCGGAAAATGGTTCCATGTCGCTGTATTTGCGCGCGAGCTTTTCGGCGTCCGGACCAGCATCGACGGGTTTGCCATACTCAGCTTCGTGGTGCGCCGGATCGGGCGCGTAATCAACGATCGAGTTGAGCAACGCGCGCAGGCCAACCTGCGTGATGCCGGAAACGGCGAAGACCGGACAGAGTTTGCTCGCCGCGATCGCTTTGTTGATGTTTGGCAGAATGTCTGATTCTTCGAGCGTCCCCTGATCGAAATACTTTTCCATCAAGGCATCGTCAGACTCGGCGACGAGTTCAATCAGGCGTTCTCGCGTTTTGTCGACAAGGTCGCGTCCCTCGCTCGGGATCTCAATTTCTTTGGCCTGTCCGTCGGCGCCGAGTTCGTAAGCCTTCATGTGTACGACATCGACGACGCCGCGAAAGTCCTTCTCTTTTCCAATCGGCAGCGTGAACGGAATAATTGCGCGGCTAAAAGTTTTCTGGGCGCTTTCGAGCGCCGTAGCAAAGTCAGCGTGCTCTTTATCGAGTTTCGTAATCACCATCATGCGCGGCAGGATGAATTCGTTGGCATAGGCCCAGGTTTTTTCCGTCTGCACCTCGACGCCTTTCACGCCGTCAACAACCACGAGCGCGCAATCGGCAACGCGCAGCGCCGGACGCGCATGGGCCACGAACGCCGCGTATCCCGGCGTATCTATAAAAGTGATTTTGGTTTCGCGATGATCTAAATGAGCGAGTGCGGTATTGAGTGTAATCTTGCGGGCGATGGAATCTTCTTCGTAATCGGTAACGGTGGTGCCCTCATCTACTTTTCCCCAGCGTGGTGTGGCTCCGGCGACGAAGAGAAGCGAACTTATGAGTTGCGTCTTCCCTGCGTCGCCATGTCCAATGACCGCAAGGTTGCGGATGGCTTCCGTAGCATAGGCTTTCATAAAGGTATTAGCTTCCTTTCAGGCTTGATTTTGGCGAAAGAGACCCACGCGCTTACAGTCAAAGCTTCGAAGAACGGTCGTGTGTCTTCCGGTATGAGGTAATTTATCCGAGCAGCTATCGGAAAGGCAAGTTGATGGCATCTACTCCGCGAGAAGCTTCTGAATCACACCGTCAGCCTCGTCATACGCTCCTTCGCCAACATGCGTCCAGCGAATGCGACCTGCTTTGTCGAGAATGAAAATTGTCGGCCAGGCTTCGACATTGTACGCGCGCCAAGTGGCGTAGTCGTTGTCGGTGACGACTGGATAACGAATACCCAGCGAGGCCGTTTCGCGACGGACGTTGTCGATGTTTTTTTCTTCGTCAAGCTCCGGCGAGTGAACGCCGACTACAGTCAAACCCTTGTCGCGATAGCGCTCGTCCCAGCGTTTGACGTAAGGCAGCGTGTTGCGGCAGTTGTAGCAGCCGAAAGTCCAGAATTCGACCAGCACCACGCGTCCACGCAAACTCTTCAGCGTCAGACTTTCCGAGTTGATCCAGGTTCCCGGCGCAAACTCCGGCGCCGTTGGACCATCTTTCACCGCAGCATTTCCGCTGGACGTGCGCGGCGACATTCCATGCGTGAAGATGCCGAAGGCCGAACCTTGTTTGGTAAGCGCCGCCGTGATCATGACGAGCAGTAAACCAGCGATGGCGATGGCAATGACAGTTTCGCGACGCATTCGATTGATGTCCGCCGTCATTGTAACTCGTATTGGCGTTTCTATGCACCGAATCCCCGGAATCTGATCGAGGCAAGCGATCTTCTGAACCATCCTGTGCATCGTAAGTGTGACAACATTTGAGATCCAGAAGAATTGTTCTGGAGAAGGAGTGGTTTATGTTTTACAGAAGAAGATTATTCCCCATTCTCCTAACTTTAGCCTTGATCATTGCCGCGTCATTGAACGTCGCTTCGGCAGCGGGACGCACCGGCAATGACGATCAGAAAAAGACTCCCGTTGAGGCGCCTCTTAATATCGCGATCCTGATTCAGGACGATCTCGTGTCAAGTGTCGGCAACGAGCTTGGTGTTACAGCCGACTTTATCCGTTCGTTGCCAAAAGGCTCGCGCGTGATGGTTGGTTACATCACCGCAGGCTCGCTGCAAGTGCGCCAACCGTTCACTGCAGACCTGAACCAGGCCGCGCGGTCGCTTAGAATTCCGCTGGCCAACGTTAACGCTGCGCCTTTCAATCCTTATGTGGAAGTGATCGAAGCGCTGCGCCGTTTCGACGCGAGCGGGAAGGGAAGAAACGCGTTGTTGCTCATCTCGGATGGTCTCGACGTCTCGCGCGGATTTGATTCGACCTCTGCGGGACGCACGCTCGATCTCGAGCGCGCGATTCGTGAAGCGAACTCGCGTCAGGTGGCGATCTATTCGTTTTATGCACCATCTGTCGGACTGACCAGCCACAGCCGGCTCGCTGCGAGCTACGGCCAGAGTTCGCTGAATAGAATTTCAAACGACACAGGGGGCCGGGCTTTTTTTCAGGGCACCACTGGTTTTGTGACGTTTGATTCGTACTTCGATCATTTGCGCGCGGCACTGAACGCTCAGTACGCGCGCGCTTACTAGATAATCCTGGTTCGCGATCACCCCAGCAGGAGACGCCGTCCGCGGAGCGAGAGCTCGCGGCGGCGTTTTGCGCTTGACGCATCGCTTAGAATACTTTCGTCCGCTGGCAGCTTGAGGCTTGGCTGGTCATTGAACACGATGTTAAAGTTGTTCCCGCGCCGGAGTAGCTTGCGTTGGCCATCCTCCGGCCCACTGGATCGCTCACGCTGAACAGACTGGCAAAGTGCGCGAATACTGCTTAATCGTCGAGGGTGCTTACCTCTCGGAGTCCGACGCCGAACATGCCCTGCGCGACCCGTTCATTGAGGACTGGGTCGAACAGACGGGTAGCTTTCGCATCCACAACATGAACGAGATTCAGATTACGCCGGGAGTGACGCTCGGTTCGCTCGGCGTGGTGATGCTCGACGAACGCGTATTCGAGATCGCGAGCACCGACGCGGAGCATCCGTTGACGGAACACAAAGCTAAGGGCGTGGCTGATGCACTGCGCCGTCAGGATATGTTTGACGAGATCAAGATTGAGCCGCGCGATTCTGATCCGGTTGAATAGGGAAACGAGTTACCTGATTTTCTGATCGAATGTTCCCCCTAATTTGTTTGTGTCAGAGAACTACGAAAAGGCATTTCTAAACGAACGCGTAAAGACGCTGGTCGGAGATATCACGCTCCAGAATGTCGACGCGATCGTTAACGCCGCAAATTCGTCATTGATGGGCGGCGGCGGTGTCGATGGCGCGATACATCGAGCCGGTGGAGCAGAAATTCTTAAACAATGTAGCGAAATTCGGCGCGCGCGCTTTCCCGAAGGACTGCCGACTGGTGAAGCGGTGATTACTACTGGCGGCGAGCTGGCTGCGCTTTACGTGATTCACACCGTCGGGCCAATCTACGGTCAGCATCGAGGCAAAGAGGCAGAGTTGCTCGCGAACTGCTATCACAATTCGCTTTCGCTAGCGGTCGAAAAGAATCTAACCTCGATCGCATACCCCGCGATCTCGACCGGCATTTATGGTTATCCGCCGGCAGAGGCAGCCGAAGTTGCTTCGAGGACGATCGAGAACTTTCTGGCAAGCGATCGGCAGTTGCAAGAAGTGCGGCTGGTGTTTTTTCAAGCGCGAGATGTAGAAGTGTTCTTAGCGAACCAGAAGTTCAATGAGTAGGAGAGGCAAGCGGGGCAGAGCGGGGCAGAAGCCCGACCGTAAGGGAGGGCGTTATTTTGTGGCGTTAATTAGACGTCCTCCCTTACGGTCGGGCTTCTGCCCCGTTCGCGATTGAAACCGACGAATGCATATTGAAACAGAAACCGAAATAGAACTCCTGGCCTCGCCGCGCACGCGCGGATTGCCACCAACGCTGCAACCATTGGAGCGCTTGTCGTGGAACTACTGGTGGATCTGGTCGCCCGACGGCCCCAGCATTTTTCGCGATCTCGATCCGGAGATCTGGGAAGAGTACGAGCACAATCCTCGTTTGCTGCTGGCGAAGACCTCGGAGTATCGCCTGGCGCAGATGGCTACCGATCCGGTTTACATCGATCGCGTGCGCCGGTTGACCGACGCTTTCGATCACTACATGAACGCGGCCGATACCTGGTCGCCTCCCGAAGGTCGGAGCAAAATCACGGCGGAACATCCGGTGGCCTATTTTTGCGCGGAGTATGGCGTTCACAACTCTTTGCCGCTCTATTCCGGCGGCCTCGGAATACTGGCGGGCGATCACCTGAAATCAGCCAGCGATCTGCGATTGCCGCTGGTGGCAATCGGCCTGCTGTATCGTTACGGATATTTTCGGCAACGGTTGAGGCGCGACGGCTGGCAAGAGGAATATTACGGCGAGACGCACCCGTCTGAGTTGCCCATCAAACAAGTCGAGAACGATGACGGCACGCCGCTGCTGATCGAATTGATGATTCGCGGTCGGTCGGTGCGCGCGCGAACGTGGCGCGCGGATGTTGGACGCGTGGCGCTTTATCTCCTCGATACAAACATTGAGGAAAATGACGAGACGGATCGGTTGGTCACAGGTCACCTCTATGGCGGAGATCGCGACACGCGCATCGTTCAGGAAATGTTGCTCGGCATCGGCGGCGTCCGTCTGCTACGCAAGCTGGGCATCGACCCACATGTATTTCATCTCAACGAAGGTCACTCGGCTTTTCTGACGATGGAGCTGGCGCGTGAACTCATCCAGTCAAGGCAACTTGCCTTTTCAGAAGCGGCAAAGATTGTGCGCGAGCGTTGCGTATTCACGACGCATACGCCCGTGGCCGCCGGTAACGATGAATTTGATCTCGATTCGATCAAGAGATGTTTCAACTCGTCTTACGAGCATGAGCTGGGTTTGAGTCATGAGGAGTTTATTGCTCTCGGTCGAGTGGACCCGGACAACGCCGAAGAGTCATTTGGCCTGACACCGCTGGCAATGCGCATGTGTCGTTCGACCAACGGAGTCAGCCGCAGGCACGGCGAGGTGTCGCGCGCTCTGTGGCAGAAACTTTGGCCGGGGAGACCGGTTAGTGAAGTGCCAATTACGCACGTCACGAACGGCGTTCACGCGCCGACCTGGGTCGCGCCGCTGATTCGCTCGCTTTACGAAAAGTACGTGGGCGCAGATTGGGCGCAGTGCGTGCGCGATCGAGCGCGTTGGGAGGAATCGGTAGCCAGGATTTCCGACGAAGAATTATGGCGGGCGCACATGCTGCTCAAGCAGCGACTGGTGGCGTTCATCCGTCATCGTTCGTTTCATGCTCGCCTTAACCGCAGCGAGAGTATGGAGTACACCGAAGCGGCCCGCACGATGTTTGATCACCAGGCGCTCACGATTGGTTTCGCGCGGCGCGTCGCCGGTTACAAGCGCTGGGGTCTCCTGCTTACCGATCCGCATCGCTTGCTGCGTCTGATTAACAATGAAGAGCGACCGGTGCAATTTGTATTTGCCGGAAAAGCGCACCCGCAGGATCAGGGCGCGAAGTTTATTCTGCAACAGCTCGCTCAATGGAAATACGATCCGCTCGTTCGCCATCGCGCCGTGTTCCTGCAGGATTACGATCAGGAGATCGCGCGCCAACTGGTCCAGTCAGTCGACGTCTGGCTCAACGTGCCGCGCCGGCCACAGGAAGCGTCCGGCACCAGCGGCGAGAAAGTAGCGATCAATGGAGGCTTGAATCTTTCGATTCTCGATGGCTGGTGGTTTGAAGGCTATGACGGCACGAATGGTTTCGCGATTGGCAATACCACCGAATCGGCTGATGTCGCGGACATCGATCGAGCGGATGCCGAGTCGCTCTATCGCGTGCTCGAAGAACAAGTCATACCGCGCTATTACACCCGCGACGCCGACGGGCTCCCCCGCGAGTGGATTGCGATGATGAAACGATCGATTGAAACGCTCGTGCCACGCTTTAACAGCGATCGCATGGTCGCCGAGTATGCGGAGCGGATTTACTCTTGAGCAACTGCTGAAATAATCCGAGCGTGATATAATCGCCCTGGTCATAATCGGGGACAATTGGCGATGACTACTCAAACCGTAAGCCGCTTCGACTTCGTCGAAAAACTGCCAGCCGATACCACTGTGGTCATGCATGACCAGAGTTGGGAGGACTACGAAGAAGTGCTGGAGAGTGTTGGCGAAAACCCAGGTCTGCGGATTAGTTACGACGAGGGGACGCTGCAAATCATGACACACTCTCCCGAACACGAGAAGTACTCCTCTCTCATTCACGATCTGGTTCGTTTGGTAAGTCTTAGACTTCGGATTAAGGTTTTGACCTTCGGATCGGCCACCATGAAAAAGCCGCGAAAGGAAAAAGGTCTTGAACCGGACGATTGTTTCTACGTTCAGACTGCTGATCTAATCGCGGGCAAGCAGCATATTGATTTCACTACCGACCCACCACCCGATGTCGCAGTTGAAATAGATATCCATCATGACTCACTCTCAAAGTTTGGGATCTATGCTGCGCTCGGTGTCTCTGAGATTTGGCGCTACGACGAGGAGTCGCTGATCATTTACCACCTTGAAGCTGGGCAGTATGTCGAAATGCCATCGAGCCGCGCGTTACCCATACTGAGTGCTGATGTCTTAAGCGAATTCGTTGGCCGTATTCAGCGCGAAGACCAATATGAAATTCTACTTGCCTTTGAGGAATGGCTGACCGAGCGGCAGGTCTGATCCTTGGATCTGAAAAGCCATGCTTCCTTTCCAATCTTTCAATCCATTCGCCTCTCATAACCGTTCGTTGTAAACTAAGCAGACGATGAAATACTGCGCGGTCTGCAAAGCCAAATACGAAGATGACGTCAGCTTCTGTCCGGTCGATGGCGAAGTGCTGGAAGACGATCCCTCCTCGATTGTAAACACGGTGCTCGATGGCCAGTATCAGATCGAGGCAATGCTGGGCAAGGGCGGCATGGGCGCCGTCTTTCGCGCGCGTCACATCCTGTTGGGCGACCGCGTCGCGATCAAAATTCTTCCCCCTGAAATGCGCAACAATGCCGAATGGCTGCGTCGCTTTCGTCGCGAGGGCCAGGCAGCGCGGCGCTTTCGTCATCCAAATGCAGTCACCGTCTACGACTTGCGCACTGCCAGCGACGGGATGATCTACATGGTCATGGAATACGTCGAGGGCCGGACGCTCGACGCGGAACTCAAAGCGCGCGGCAGTCTCACGCCGGCCGAAGCCTTCGAGATTCTGGAACCGATCATGAGCGTGCTCAACGCCGCGCACGCGATGGGAGTCGTGCATCGCGATCTGAAACCAGAAAACATCATGATCGGAAAAATGACCACGGGCGGCGAACCGACGGTAAAGTTGCTCGACCTCGGCATCGCCAAACTGCGCGAAGTAGCCGGCGGAGACGCGGGCGGAAACACCGCGCTGACAATGGCGGGTCAGATGCTCGGCACGCCTTACTACATGTCACCAGAGCAATGGGGAGAATTGCCGCGGGACGGTAACTCTGAGATTGACGGCCGCGCCGACATCTACAGTCTCGGTTTAGTTTTTTACGAAATGATCGCCGGTCGCCGGCCTTACTCGGCGCTTACTTTGCTCGAGTTGCGCAAGGAACATGTTTCAGTAATGCCGCGGCGCCTGGATGAAGTTGTCCCCACCGTGCCGCGAGCATTCAGCGATGCGATTGCGCGAGCGATGGCCAAAGATCGCGGCGACCGACCAGCGACCGCCAACGACCTGGCAACGGAGCTGCGATCCGCATTGGCAACAGGAGAGCCTGGTCAACACATTCGATCGGAAGTTGCCGGAAGTAGTGAGGCACCAGGCAGCGCGCAAAGCATCGCGCCGACTATTACTGTGGGAACTGTTTCAGAAACAAAATCGGATGTTGATGCGCCAACGATCATCACGTTGGACGTCGGCGCGGGATCTCCTCAAGTGCCTGCTTCAGCGCCGGCATCCATACCGACAATCGCCGCGATCCCGGATTTCGCGTCGAGCATTACTGTGCCGCAAGCGCCTAAACCGAAAATCGCCACGGCACACGAAGCTTCTAGTCAACTCGCTTCGGCGCCGCAAGTTGCTACGCCTTCGCGCCGTGGTTCGATGATCATTGGGGTGCTGGTGGTGTTGTTGCTTGTGGCCGGAGTAGGCGGCTTCTTTCTGGTGAACTGGATCAGGGCCAAACCTGCCGGCACGAGTGGAGGGAGCAATAGTGGCTCCGCAAATGGTTCGCCCGCGGCGACCGGCGTCCCGAAGGAGGTTGCGCGTTACTGGCTGGAAATTCTTCCGAAGGAGAAAGGTGCGCATTCGGTGCGCGCGGCAGGGTTGCTTCCGATCGCATCGGGGCAGTGGTACAAGTTTCATTTCTCAGCGAGCGAAGACGGTTATCTCTACATCATCGGACCCGGTGAACAGAACGTGCCAACCGCATTTCTAACAGGCAAGCCGGCGGCAAAGTCGGGACTACAGAGTAACAAGGTAGAGAAAGGCGTCGATCTCAGTTTCCCTGCCGGCGACGACAACTTCCTTGAGCTCGATAAGAATCCTGGAACGGAAAGCTACACACTGATCTTTTCTCCAAAACCATTGGCCGCGCCGGCTTTTTTTAGCGCCGAAGCAACGGGACGCCCGCTTAGCGCAACGGAACGTACGGAGTTGGCGGACTTTCTCGCGAAATACAATGCGAACTTGCCCGCCACCGAACTCGACGACGCCAATGCCGCCGAGCCGTTCGTGAAAGTGAAACTGACCGCGGCCGCGGCTGCGGGCAATCCGATTGTTTTTGAGATTCGTATTCAACACAAGTGATCCACCGTGCGGGATCATGACTGGGTTACTTTTGAGAAGGAGTTTTTCGATGAAAGTGAAAGCTTTTGGTTTTGGGTTGTTGATTGGCCTTTTTGTGATTGGCGCCGCGCAGTCTTTCGCCCAGTCACCGGGTGACGACGACGTTCGCGGGTCTTTTCTGACAACGCGACCGAAGACAACTGATAAGTCCAAAGCGCCGAGTACGCGACGGCCTCGACGGAGACCCACTGCGACTACGACGTCTGTGAATCCGGCAACCACGGATTCAAGTCCTTCGGAAGCAGGCGCGAAGAACTATAACGATGCCTCGTCAAAGAAACCGGCGACGGCCCAACGTCTTGGTGTAGGGCTTACTCTCTTCATGCGCGACTCGAATGGACTGGCGGTTCGCGTGGATCCGAATCATGAATTTCACAAAGGCGATCTCGTGCGCGTCTTGTTTGAAACGAATTCGGATGGACACCTTTATATCTTCAACACCACCGACGGCGGCGCTCCGGTAATGATCTATCCCAACGCGCAACTCGATGAGGGCGGCAACTATATTCAGGCGCATGTGCCTTTCGAAATTCCCGCGAGTGACGCGACCGAAGAGCGTCTGCGCTGGTTTGCTTTCGACGAACATGCGGGAGCGGAGCGGCTCTATTTTGTTTTCACGCGCGAACCACTTCCCGTCGTGCCGATTGAAGATGCGCTGCTGAAGTATTGCGGCGATAACAAGAAGACGTGCGCGTGGCAACCCGCGACTGAGTTGTGGGCCCGCTTGCAGAAAGAATTGGACACCCCGCTCCAGGTCGCGAAGGCAAAGACGAACGGCAGGGCCGAGGCTCCCGCCGAACACGACGCGGCGACCCGTGGCATCGGCTTGGCTAAGGACGATCCCGCGCCGTCTCTGGTGATGATGAATGCAACGTCGGCCGCCGGGACGCTGGTCACATTCCTTGAGTTGGTACACAAATAGTCGAGGGTCTCAATCAACAAGCAGGAGTTTTCGAAATGAAATGCACGTCAGCAGTCCTGGTTCGCTTTTCTCTGTGCGCGGTTCTCTTTGTTACCCAGTGTCTGCCGCTAAACGCGCAGCTGATCCGGCAGGCGATGATCGTTACAGATTCTGTAGCGCAAGCTAATCAAGCCGACACCGCGCTACAGCAGGGAAGGCGGCTCCTCAAACGTGGACAGGCCGATCAGGCGCTCGGTTATCTCGAGACAGCTCTCACGCTCTATACGACCGCGAAGAACAACCGAGGCGCCGCCGCCGCACACAACGAACTAGGCGACCTCTATTTGCGACAGGGACAATACAAAGTTGCGCTCGATCATTATCAGAAGGCATATCGGGCCTTCACCGGCCTGAGCGTTCAGGAACAAACCACCGGAGCCGCTGCGACGGGTGCGGCATCGAGGGTTGGCGGCGCGAACGCGGGCGCTGTCGCTGAGACCGCCAGCGCCAGCAACAGCGGATTTAACGCGAACCTGATGCTCGCGAAGATCGGCGACACAAACTACCGGCTTGGCAAATTGTCGGAAGCGAGTTCCGCCTACGCGCAAATGCGTGTGAAGAAACCGGAGAGTGTGGCTTCCAGAACTACTCGCCGATTCGGTGGTCTGGGAGGAGCGATCGGCAGCATTTCGACCGGCCGGGTTGAGATCGGAGCGCCGACCAGCGCAGCGATAGGCTTGCTCGAAGCGAAGAAGGAACTCGATCTTTATCGCGATTCAATTGTCTTCTCCACCTACGAGTTGGGGATGGGGCGGCTCAATTATTTTAACAACGATCTCGAGAATGCGAAGAAGCATTTTCAAAATGCGTTTGAAGCTAGCGGCGCGAGTTTGGCGAGCGTTGCCAAGCTGGGGCAGGTGCGGCGTTTTCGTGCCGCCGCGCGCACCAGTCTCGCCGATGTTGCGCTTCGTCAGGGGCGCTACAAGGACGCCGGCAAACTTTATGAAGAGGCCGCAAAGGGAGCGAAAGAAGACAAGCGTTTGGATCTAATGTGGCCCGCACAGCGAGGCCTGGGGCGAAGTCTCTGGTTGCAGGCCTCGGACGAGAAGGATGCGAAAAAAGCGATGGCTTTGAGAGAAAAGGCCGTCGCCAATTATCGCGAGGCGATTGAGACCGTAGAGACGCTGCGCCAGGGCAGCATTCGCGCTGACGAAGCGCGCACGACATTCTTAGCGACCACGCGGGATGTTTTTGATGAAGCATCGAGTGCGCTTGCGGAAATGGCCGTCCTCAGCGCGTCCGCGCCCGGCGCACCGCTGGAAGGCAAGTCGCTTGATTACGCAAGCGAAGCCTTCAAGGTAACCGAACAGGCGCGCGCGCGATCGTTGCTTGATCTTCTCGCTGAGACAAATTCGCAGATCACCGAAGGAGTGCCCGCGGATTTACTGAAGCGCAAGCAGGAGAATTTGGAACGTCAGCAGGAGATAGCGGAACAGCTAATTGGTTTCAATGTCGCGCCCGATCAGAAGAAGAAACCTTCCGAGTTGGAAAGTGAACTCGAGAAACTTCAGACCGAGTTTGACGACATTGAAAACCAGATCAGGACCGCGAGTCCGAAGTATGCGGCGCTGACCTCACGGCAACCGCTCACGCTCGCCGAAGTGCAGCAGAAAGTTTTGGACGATCGCACCGCATTGCTCGAATACAACCTTGGCAGCGAAACGTCGTATCTGTTTGCCGTGACTAAGTCCGGCGCTACGCTCTACAAACTCGGACCGCGCGCCGCGATCGAAAGTCAGGCAACCTCGTTTCGCGCGCAACTGATTCCTTCAAAACTACAACGCCGAATCGTCGGCATCGATGTGACGGCGGAGCAGCAACGCGGTTTGGGATTAGCCACGGGGCCAACTCCCGAAGAAGCAGCGGCAATGATAGCGGCCTCGAATGCGCTCTACAAAGCAGCGGTCGAACCTGCCGCAACGCTTCTCGGCGACAAACGTTTGCTGATCGTCGCGGATGGCGCCCTGAACTACGTCCCGTTTGAAGCGCTCGTCACGTCAGCCGCGGCAGCAGACTTTTCATCTGCCCCGTATCTCGTGAAGACCAACGAAATTATTTACGCGCCGTCGGCGTCGGTAATCGCAGCCATCAGACAGAATGCCAGATCGTCGAGTCGCGGAATGCTGATCGTTGCCGATCCGGTTTTCAATTCAAACGACGATCGCTCTCGCGGAGCAGCGGCTTCGGCGCAGAGCGGGGAGACTCGCGGTCTGGGGATCGCAAGCGCGGTGACAGACGTTACCGGACAGGACGCGACGGCCAGCGCAAACATGCAGGGCTTGCCGCTGGCTCGTTTGGCGGGCACGCGCGCCGAAGCTGATCAGATCGGTAAGCTCGCGAAGGCCGGCGGCGTGCAAACGGATGTTTGGCTGGACCTGGATGCGAGCGAAGCGAATATCGAAACGCGCGACGTAAATAAGTATCGCGTAATACATGTTGCCACTCACGGATTGCTTGACGCGGAGCGGCCGCAGTTTACCGGTCTCGTGCTTTCGCTCGTCGGAAACAAAAATGAAGACGGCTTTTTGCGCACCGACGAAGTTTTTAATCTGCGGCTCGGCACTCCACTGGTAATGCTTTCGGCGTGCGAAACGGGACTCGGCAAAGAGAAACGCGGCGAAGGCGTGATGGGATTGACGCGCGCGTTCATGTACGCGGGTGCGCCGACGGTGGGCGTCAGTCTCTGGTCCGTCGCCGACAAATCAACCGCCGAATTGATGACGGAGTTTTACAAACGACTGTTTGCCTCGGACACAGCCTCGCCTTCCGCATCGCTGCGCGACGCGCAACTCACAATGATCGCCGGCAAGAAATACAGCGCACCTTTTTACTGGGCGCCTTTCATACTCGTCGGCGATTGGCGCTAGGCGCAATAAATGGAATTTCCACCTGATTAGGTGTTCTTGTAAGTAACGTGTTCCAACTCAAAAAACGCGAGCCCCTCTCTCTGATCCCGGCGCGGGCTGCGGAGCGTGACGACGCGTTTGATGTCAGCACCGGCGCGCTGGACGAATCGTTTCAGGGTTGGCTACAGAAAGTGTCCCCTCCTAAGGCCGCACTCCCCCTAACTAATGGACCGGCTAGACGCATACGACCGATGACGACACGCGAACTGCTTGAAGTCGAGCGAGCGACAATCCGCGAGAGCTACGAGCATAGCGTCTGGCCAAAGGAAGCCTTCGTAAAGTTCCTGACCGCAGACGTGATCACGTCCAAAGCAACTCCGGCAAGCCGGAAACATTCCATTTTCTTTTAGTCTTTGGCGGCGGCTCTTAGGGCTGATTGTCGTTGCTATAGCGGTAAGCTAATATCAGTTGGCGACAATTCATCTTAGAAAGGCGCTCCGAGAACTTAGCGCATGGAGAACCACTTCCGTAAGATCACTGATATTGCGACGCTCGGGGAATTAACCTCACGTTCTTACAAAGCGCCGGTTGTGATCTTCAAACACAGTACGACGTGTTCGATTAGTGCGGTTGCCTACGGCGAGATGGAGCGCGTCGCGGGCGACGTCGAATTGGTGGAAGTGCAGAACGTCGCGGAGCTCTCGCGCGAGATCGAAACGCGCACCGGTATCGAACATCAATCGCCCCAGGTGATCATTTTGCGTAACGGCAAGGCCGTGTGGCACGCCTCACACTGGAAGATCAAGACCGAGTCAGTTGATCAGGCCGCGCGTGAAAATGCCTGACTGCCGTATCGATTCTTTGATAACGTCTCAGGTTCAACTTCTTTGCGGCTTGAGTAGTCGCTTTGCGCCTTTGCCTGAAACTGCGATCTTCTAAAAAAAAGGTTTCGCGCAAAGACGCCAAGTTTAAGTCGTAAGGCGCAAAGATGAAGTTATGAGACCATCGGTTCTTTGGATCGATGGAGCGTTATTGAGTTATGACAGAAGCAGAGCTACGCGGACCGGCGATCGAGCCGCGCGAAATCAAGCAAGAAGGTGATGCCGGTTTGCAGATCACTTGGGCCGATGAACGCGTTTGTCATTACGCGGCGCCGGCGCTGCGTCGCGCGTGCCCGTGCGCACAGTGTGTTAATGAATGGACCGGCCAGCGTGTGCTGGCGCCGCAAACCATCTCCGATGAGCTGACTATCAGAGATCTCAATCTCGTAGGCCGCTACGCTTTGAATTTTCAGTGGAGCGACGGGCACGAGACTGGGATTTACAGTTTCAAATATCTGCGCGAATTGTGTGAAGAGAATTAGCCACAGAGGCACAGAGGCACAGAGGAAGACTAAGAAACGGATACAAAATGCGAGATGCAGAAAGCAGAAAGCGAAAGGCAGGAGGCAGGGGCAGGAGGCAGGAGGCAGGGCAGAACCCCCTTCTCGGTTTCTCATTTTGTCTTATTGATTCACTCTGTCTCTGTGTCTCTGTGCCTCTGTGGCAAAAACGTGGTAGTGTGAAGACGGAATGAACGAACGCGATTTCTTTAACGAGGTCCAGGAAATGAAGCGAGCGACGTATAGTTGCCCGCATTGCCGGGAGCGCGCCGAATATGACGTGCGTTGGTTGAAACGCACGAAGAA
Source organism: Pyrinomonadaceae bacterium (assembly GCA_041492185.1). Lineage (GTDB taxonomy): Bacteria > Acidobacteriota > Blastocatellia > Pyrinomonadales > Pyrinomonadaceae > JAOAPY01. The sequence goes on from JBGPWL010000016.1 coordinate 32,215, forward strand.
GCGAGATCTCACGCGCGGCGCAAACGAGCAGGACCGAGCGCGCTTCCAAAAATCGCGTGATTATCTCGTGCGCGTCGATGACATGCTGATGTGCAAGAACTGCCGCAAACGTTTCGATATCCCCAGCTCTCAATCCGTCGTATTTATTTAGCCGTTCGCGGTTCGTTACAGTCGTAAAAATCCTTCAACTGAAACTCTTATACAGTTCAATACTTCACCCATAAACTCAAAAACTCAATCGAAACGGCGAATTGTCTGACGGCGTGAAGTTTGCAATTGAAGGTGCAGACTGACGATCGAGGTCGAAACCAAAATGCAAACTGAAGAATTCGCCGGCGCGAGCAAAACCAACACATCGTTTCTGAAACCACTGGAGCGAAAGCTCGAGCCGCTGGTTCTGCCGAGAATCCCGCGGTGGATCGAGTCGTATCATTTGACGATGCTCACCGTTCTGTGGTGTCTCGGTATTTTGGGATTTAGTTATCTGGCGGCGGCAGATATGCGCTGGTTGTGGGCCGTGTCCGCGATGATTGTCCTGCAATACATCACCGATCAATACGATGGAAAACTCGGGAAGTATCGCGACACCGGCCTGCCTCGCTGGGGCTATTACATGGATCATCTGCTCGACTATTTTTTTCTCGCGTCGGTGATCATCGGCTATGCGTTCATCCTGCCGGAGAGTTCTCGTTTGCAACTGCTGCTGATGCTGGCGCTCTTCGGCGCTTACGACATGAGCACGTTTCTGGCGTTTTCGGCTACTGAAGAACTGAAGATTAGTTATCTGAAGTTCGGTCCGACGGAGTTTCACGTGGCGTTGGTGGTTATCAACGGCCTGTTGGTCCAGTACGGTACGCGGCAGATGATCAGCGGGTTGAAATATGTAAACGCGGGTGCGTTGGTTGGTTTGTGTTTGATGATCTATAAAACGCACCGAAAGATCTGGCAACAGGATATGGTGCGCAAGCACACCGAGCGCCGCGGGGTGGTGACAAAAATGTCCTCGACCGCGGAATCGTACATCGCTGTCGATCAGTGTACGAATTAGGTTCGGGCGACTTTGTGCAACCTCTGTGTTCTTTGTGGCTTTGTGGTGAGGTTTTGGTCGTTTTTTCAACACAGAGGCACAGAGGACACGGAGTTTGCACAGAGAAGATTTGTCTCTGGTCTCGCATTTGCAAGTTGAGTGGCGACGCGCGTTCCAGCATTGTTCAACAAGAAAGAAGGAACTCTTGGGCGTGGAGATCGTTAAATACAATCAAACCAACAGGAAAAACGCAGGTTTTAATTAACAATGTCTGAACAAAAGAGAATCAAGGTTATCAAGAAGGGTCAACGTCGCCAGAAAGCGGTAATGGAAAAACCGCATAGCACGCGCGAAACCGCGCGCGAAATGGTCAAGACTGTCACCAATTGGGTTAGTGAGTTTCAGCAGAAGCGCCGCACCGAGACGGCTGCAGCGATGGAATCGCTGTTGTCTGAATCGCCCAGACCTAACGAAATCTGACCTCGTCCGCAGAAATTGTAATCTGCTAATAAGCAAGCTCGCTCCCGGATCGAATCGAATTATTTTGCTCGACGGCCACGTTGACACTTGCCTGGCTACGAGATAGCATCCAGCATCTTCCCGGGCGCAAAGCTTCCGAGGAAGATGAGACTCAGATGACGACGAAAACATCTCGCGGAAAGAGTTCGAGAAAAACAAAGCAGCGGCCAATCTTCGGTAGTATCCGAAAACCCCTAGCACCTCCGGGGCATCCGCTCACGCATGCCAAACCAGACGAAAAGGCGCGGCCTGCGGGTCGCAAGGCGAAGCACAAACGGCGGCCGGAAGAATTGATAACTGAAGAGTGAATTCGTCCGTCTGCTTCCTGAAACCAACCAAACGGTAACGCACATGCCCGATTCAGATCTGTCACAAACCGAAATCTCGAATGCTTTCGTCGCGCAGGCGCGCGCACTGCTCTCAACCGACTATCTGCCGAAGATCGAAGCTTGTCTTGAGCAGTTGACCGACCAGGACGTTTGGTGGCGTGCTAATCAGGAATCAAACAGCATCGGTAATCTCATGTTGCATCTTTCGGGCAACCTGCGGCAGTGGATCGTCTGCGGTCTCGGAGACGCGCCAGACCAGCGCGAGCGACAGCAGGAGTTTGACGAACGCGCGCTCATTCCACGAAGTGATTTATTTGCCAAACTGAAACAGACCGTGGCCGAAGTCGACGACGTGCTCGCGCGATATGATCCTCGTGAGTTGCTAGCTGTCCGGCGCATTCAGGGAAATGACGTAACCGCGCTCGAGGCGATCTTTCATGTGACGGAGCATTTTTCGATGCATGCTGGCCAAATAATTTACATTACCAAACTACTGCACGCATCCGATCTGCACTTCTATGATTTGTAAGGACGTGCGGAGTCGCAGCAGACATTCCCTCATCCGTCAGGAAGCTTGGCATTGACGACTCGCCGGGTTACACTCGTTCTAGTCAGACTAGTCAGATGTTGAGGTTACCAACATGAGAAGATCTAAGAAAGCCCCGCCCATGGATAAGTCGGCATCCGGAGCGTGGCAGTTGCAAGCGGCTAAAGCACGTTTCAGCGAATTATTTCGCCGGGCGCGCAACGAGGGGCCACAGGTAGTCACGCGCCAGGGAAAAGAGCAGGTCGTAGTTTTGCCGGCAGAACAATTTGAGCGACTTACTAAGCGGGCACGGCAGCCGCGGAGTCTGGTACAGTTTTTCGCCGAATCTCCTCTTGCCGGCCTGAAGCTGGATCTTCGTCGCTCAAGAGATCCAGGCCGTGAAATCAAACTATGAGCGGATTCCTGCTGGATACCAATGTGATCTCGGAACTCGTGAAGCCGAGGCCGGAGCCAGGCGTAACTGCATGGATCGAAGCGACCGATGAAAGGCTGCTTCACCTCAGCGTACTAACGCTTGGCGAAATTCGCCGCGGGGTGGCGGCGTTACCTCAGACTAGGCGACGAGCGACGCTTGAGGCCTGGCTCGAAACCGATCTGAGCTCCCGTTTTCACGGGCGGATCCTGGCCATTGATTCTACGGTAGCCGATCGCTGGGGACTCCTGACGGCCCAGGCGCAAAAGAAGGGAATAGTGCTTCCGGTAATCGACGGTCTATTGGCCGCCACAGCTTTGCAGCATAATCTCACTTTCGTGACGCGCGACACCGGGAGTGTTGCCGCTGCCGGCGTTGCGGTCTTTAACCCATGGGAGAAAAGTTGAAGATCGGGTGCCACGATTCACGGCTCAGCGGGTGGTTTCACTTATGATTGAGACTATACAGGTCCTGCTCATATACATGCGCGTCCCACACTCGTGATTGCGGGTCACAATATCAAGAGTCTACGAAGCACTTCAAACCGTCATAATTATGCATTTCAAACTCGAAGTCTTGTTGAATAAACTTGCTATCGGCTTTCAAGAGCAAGAGCCACTGACATTTGCCATGGGTGACCAGCAAGGCACATCAGACTATAAGACCACTCACAATTGAGGAGAAGGAAAAGTACAAAGGCGAACTGCTTGTGTGCACCGCATTAACCGAGGAAGAACCTTCTAGTGATGTTCGTGTAATGTTTGAACGGCTCGGAAATAATCAAATGCCAGAAGGCTTCAAGAAATTGAAAGAGAATGATGCAATTGATGCAGAAGGACGGATACGACCAAACCACACTCCCGCGCTTGGTGTGTTTCCAGAGCAGTTTCAAGTATTCACCTCACAAGTGCACCATAAACTGAGCGAGTTAATTCGGTTAACCGCGAAGGTTATCCGCTGGCGGTGGGCAATTAAGAGTTCTCACAAGCCAATTAACTTAACGCGGGGAGTTGTTTGGTCGTTCGACAATCAAAATTGGCTTGCCATGCCGAGAGATATCTATCTCGTCGGCAGTGTAGAAATTTTGTTCCATTTCAGAGTCTCTCCTAGGCTTCACGATGAGATGGAAGCATTAATCAAGGCCGGTAACAATGAGCCACTTGGACACGAATTATTTCTTGAGGCGTGGGGGCTGCGAAGCGGGAATCCGCGAAGCGCGCTGATTATTGGAATGTCCGCGGCGGAGGTCGGTTTCAAACAGTGTATTGGAAGACTCGTGCCTGACGCCGAGTGGTTGGCTAATAATGCTCCGACTCCGCCCTTAGATAGAATGCTTTCTACGTATCTCCCGCTGCTCCCAGCGAAGTTAAGAATTGAAGGAAGTGTGCTCAAACCGTCGCTGAGGATCAGGAGTGCTATCAAGAAGGGAATTGAGGCACGAAATCATACTGTACACGTGGGCAGCGAACCTCCATGGGGGGAATGACCTTGAGGAATTGTTATTGTCGATTCGCGACTTGCTTTATTTGCTTGATTTCTATTGCGGGTTCGAATGGGCACTAGAGTACATCCGGGATGAAGTGCGAGAAGAAATGGTAAGAGAGTTTGACCTTAAGTCCACTAACCCATGGTCCACAATTGATCTTACCTAACACTGACCTGTCAGAATCCATCAACGTTTTTTGGGAGTCTCAGCCAAAAGAAAGGGCAGCGGTTGTTAGCTCTCTTCCGTTTCAACGCACACCGGACAGATAATTTTGCTGGCGAAGATGCTGACCAAGAAGGATCTGAGGTTCTACGATTTTTCAACTGGCGCACCGGTGCACACCTGGCAACACGAGTAAGGCAGCCCACCGCTTCTTTCAAAACTTTCCGTTTCGTGATTAATATAGAGAGGGCGTTTTGGTCATCTTCGGGCGAAGATCGGAGGAGGCCAACCTTTAATGACATACACCGTTGCACAACCTTGCGTAAACTGTCGTTATACCGATTGCGCATTGGTCTGTCCCGTTGAGGCGTTTCATCTTGACGACGATATGCTGGTAATCAATCCGGAGACCTGCATCGACTGTGATGCTTGCGTGCCGGAGTGTCCGGTGGAAGCAATTTTCGCGGAAGATAAAGTGCCCGCGAACTGGGCGCACTTCACGCCGCTGAATGCGGAGAGGGTGCTGAGTGGCTTGCCGACAATCACGGCGCGGCTTGATCCTTTGTGCGAATGACGGCGCAAGAAATAAGAGTTGCGCCGCCGACATGCCACGTATGCCTCGAAGCGATCGTGTATGAGGGTTAGTTTGAGAAGGAAGTAGCGATGAAAAAGAGCACAAAGCGTCTGCTCGGCGGTTTGGCAATAGCCGGCGGAGCGCTGGGAGCAGCGGGGGCGGTATTGATGAAACAAAGCAAACGAGGAAGATTTGGTCGCGCTGCCAGAAGCCCCGCGGTTGACGTCTGGGCGCGGCCCGGCATGAACGTAACGTTTCGCGCCGAAGTGATGCCCGGTCGGGATCGCGCCGAAAGGACCTTTCGCGTCAAAGAGCTTTTATCCAGCGGCCGCGTGCTGCTGCACGACGCCGAAGGCGAACATGCGCAAAGAGAGTTTGAGCGGATTCAATGAAGAATTTCTGCTGCGTCGTCGCGAGGAGGCGAAGGACTTCCAAACATACCTGCCTGATTTATTGATGTAAGCCCACTTATCAACATTGCCGTGTACGATATAAGAGCCACTAAGATTTACCCATGCAAGTCCGTCGGAGAAACTGCTGATCTGAATGAATTTGGGTTGTAGAATCATGCGCCCACTTCTGTCTATCACTCCATATTTTCCCGTTCTGTAAATCAAGAGGTCATTCCCTTTGATCTCTTTCCGGTCACCTGGTTCGACAACTCTTATCACCGCCACTCCATCAGAAAAGTCTTCGGCCTCCGGAAAATTTGGCTCGATTACAATATTGCCCGACTTATCAATGTAGCCCCACTTATCCCCTACCAACACCGCAGCCATTCCTTCTGAGAAACTGCGGCAACCATCGAATCGGAAATCAATCACTACGTGCCCGTTCTGGTCGATGAAGCCCGCCTTCTTGTTCAGAGACATGCAGGCCAAACCTTCAGAGAAACTTTGGCCAAAATCAAACCTTGGACTAATAGCTACCATCCCGGTTTTATCTAGAAACCCAGTCTTGCTATCAGGCATGCTGCCCCGAGTCGTGAACAATGCCAGCCCATCAGAGAATTCTTCGACGAACAGATCCCTTTCACTAAACACAATCTTCCCTGACTTATCGATGTAGCTATTCTTGCCGTCAAGAAGTACAGCGGCAAGCCCGTCTGAAAACTCGAATGCAACCTCAAATTGCGGCTTGATCGCGAAACCCCCGACCTTATTTATGTAGCCGTAATTCCCAAGACGTTGGTCTATGAATCCCGATTTGAAGAACGCGCCAACTGGAGCCAGACCTTCCTTGAATGAAGTTGCTTCAAAGAACTGGGGCCTGATTACGATTCTCCCAGTTTCATCGATATAGCCCCACTTATTTCCGTCGCGAAAGGGAGCAAGTCCTTCACTGAAGCCCCAGGCTTCGTCAAACTGCGGCCTGATCACAATCCGGCCGGTATTATCAATGTAGCCTGACTTACCGTTTTGATGGATGGGAAATAGTTGGCGCGTGCTCTCGTTGTTCGGCTGGGCATAAATTGAAGAGGTCAACGCATTAAGGAACAGCGAATACAAAATGAAGGCTTTGATACTTATTACTTTCGGGCGGCATTTTGAGAGGGTGCTTGTCTTATACAGGTTGGGAACGAAAAAGCACATGGGTCTCACCACTCATAAGTTCGTCCCGGCTCCATCACACTCAATTGCGGAATCTCCAACGCGGTTAATTCCTGGATCAATATTTTGCGGTAAGTGGGTTTGAGGTGCACGGCGAGAATGTCGAGGCCGTTGTGACTCAGCTTATGTAATTCCTTGCCGAGTCCGGCTGGTGTGAAATGGCGCGACACCTCTGCGAGTTTAGCCATCGAGTTGGGAAACGACGCCTCGATCATCAACGCTTCAAGATGAGGAGTCTGATTGAGTGCGTCCCAGAACTCCTGCGTCTCGGCCGTGTCTGAACTGAACGCAACGGTTGACTGAGCATCGGAAACAATCAGGCCGACGGTGGGCACTATGTGGTTAACCGGGATCGCGGTCACGCTCAGATGCGCTACTTTAAATGGCTGACCGGTGGGAACGGGAACATACTCCATCACCGGTCCGTAGTCGTTTTCCATGCCGACGAAGCGCGGATAAACGTTCCAGTTGAAAACGTCGCGCTCAAGCAGATCGATCACTTCCTGGGTGGCGTAAACGCGAATCGGCTCTTTCAATGTCGCGTAAAGATCGTCGATGTATATCGGGAGGCTGGCGATATGATCCATGTGAGGATGAGTGATGATGACATCGCGGACCGTTTGACGTTGGGCTTCGGTCAGCGCGAGGGCAATGCTGCCCGCATCAACCGTTACGCAGTCGTCTATCAGGAAGCAAGTCAGCCGCTGATCCGGCGTGGCGTGGCCCTGGCCGTCAAAAGTGCTCGGTAACAGTTGAACTTTCACGAATCAGCCCTTGTGAAAACTACTTTCGCGAGGCCAAACATAGTATAAGCCAACCAAAAAGCCAACAATTATCCCGTTGCCGCCGGCTCGATTCAGATGAATTTCAGTTAGTGCGCAAGCGTTGCTGAAGCTCTTGCAGCATTTGCAAGTATCCTGTTTCGCGTTCACGCGCCGCTTGTTCGCTCTTAAAGATGCCGCGAGCGACGCGAGATCGATGAAATGCCAGCTCGCTTCCCATTTGATTGAACTGCATACAGGCGCGCCACTTCACCATGCTCCCGCGCGTGAGCGCGCCGGATGAAGCGCCCAGACGCTTCCAGACGCTGGTGAGCTGATTGTACTCCTGCTGCGACAGAAAGCCGCGTTGAAGTTCCGGCAAAAGAAACTCGCGCACGATGCGTCCTTCTCTGCGTAGAGAAAAAATGATGACACCGAGCACGATGAGAAACGCCGGCACCATGATAACGACATACGCCAGAATGAATCCGAGACCACCGCCGACGACCGCGGAGCCGTTCCAGAGCGCGTGCAGGAACATCGCCATCCCCAGGCCAACGATTGGCGCGATGAATTTCAGCGCCTGGTTTTTTGTTTGACGCGCCAGCCCTAAACCGATTCCCGTCATGCTCGTGAACAAGGGATGGGAAAAAGGCGCCATGAATCCGCGAATGAAGAACGTGCCTGTCAGCGCACCACCTAGGGCCGCTTTGCCGTAGTATTGAAAATTTTCGGTCATCGCGAACCCGAGCGCTACCAAAGACGCGTAAACAACGCCATCGATCACTCCGTCAAATTCGTCCTTCTTCCAAAAGAAGAAGATAAGAAGGATCAGAGCCTTGGAACTCTCTTCCACAATCGGCGCCGAGATGACCGCGGCGGCATTTGCGCCTGCTTGCGCGCTTTGAGTCACCTCAGAAACTCCAATGCCAATGGCCGTGTTGAGGATGTAAGAAATAAACACCGCCACCATAGCGCCCCAGAAGAACGCCGTAGCCAGCATCCACATCGGTTCAGATTCGTAACGATCGATCCAGAGGACCAGCGTAACGTAAATTGGCACCGGCAGCGTGCCGCAAACAATACCAACCAGCAGCGCTACCGGTCCTGTCTGGAAGCCAATCAGCAACAGCACCAGGAGGCCAAGCAGAAGTCCGATGAGCGCCGCGATAATTCCCAGCACGATCTTGATCGCATTCGAATGGCCGGACGGCTTGATCACGACTGTGGGCGCGAAGGCCCCAGCCTGATTTGGAAACTGCGGATTGTTATTCATAAAGCCGTACTCCGACGTCGGGCCGTCTTCGATGTCTCTTGGAAGGATGCAAGTATATCCGGATTCGTGATCAGATAACCAGTTACATTCATTACCGTGCCATTAACGTGCGCATGTCAACGCGCGACCGCCATCGATGGAATATGTCCCGCCCGTAATCCAGGAAGCTCGTTCCGACGCCAAAAAGAAAATCAATTCGGCAATCTCGCTCGCCTGTCCCACTCGACCGAGTGGATGAGTTTGTTTCGAGTGTTCAAGAAACGCCGCGTAATCTGCTTCGTTCATGCCGCCGCGCTTATGGATCTCGGTAACTACCACACCTGGATTCACGGCGTTGACGCGAACTCCTTTGGTCGCGAGTTCGAGCGCGGCGCAACGCGTGAGCTGATCGAGCCCGGCCTTTGACACACAGTACGCCAGGACGCCGGGAAAAGATCTGAGACCGGTGACGCTGGAAACGTTAACGATGTTGCCGCGGCTCTCAATCAAAAAGGGAACGGCTTGCTGCATCAGATTGAAGACCGAACGCAGGTTAATGTTGAGCATTGCGTCCCAGGCGTCGCGCGAAGTATTTTCAATCGTTCCTGAAGATATGTGACCCGCGGCATTCACCAACACATCGAGGCGACCGAAGGCTTCCACGGTCCTCGAAATAATCCGAGAGGCCTCTTCCTCAACGGACAGATCGGCGCGATGGATTAGGGGCGTGCCGCCTCGCTTCGCAATCTCGTCAGACACCGCTGCGAGCGCATCAACTTTCCGTCCAACGATTCCAACTGTGGCGCCCGACTCAGCGAAGCGCAGTGCGGTCGCGCGCCCAATGCCCGAAGTGGCGCCGGTTACCATTACAACTTTTCCGGCAAATTCCTGATCCATTTTTCGTCCTTACTTTGTCAGTCGACGTGCCGCGGCTGGTTTGGTCCTGCGGCAGTTGTACATTGACAGTGCTAGCTGAAAAGTTGACTATTATGCACAATTAGGCGCGTCAGCGGCAGAAAAAGATCGCCTTGAAGCAATTGAAAGACTGCAAACTAACCGGGCGATTCAGACGCGAGCCTGGGTTTGCCGTACAGGGACAATCGATTGGGTAACAACTCCGCCGATCATGCTTTTCCAAGACCAGCGCGTCCGTCAACGCGCAGCACGCCGGCGGAGTCGTCGCGACGGCGGTCTTCGCGGACGCGAATGCCGTCGAGTGCGGGTTATGTGATCATCGCGGGGATGATTGCCGTGGCGCTGTTTTTTGCGCTCTGGTGGATGCTCGTCAGCGGTGGTGATGAAGCGCCATGGGTACCTGCCGGTTTGGCCGCCAGCGTGGTGTTGCTGGTCGCGTTGTCTGCGCGCGAAGTAGTGATGAGACGCGCGTGGACCCGATATTTGCTCGAGCAGGATAAGCATGAGCACTCGAACAGAAAAAGTGTCTCGTCGAAGAACATGCATTCGACGTCGCTGCATTCAGCTGCCCTGCGCGCGATCCAAAAACAATCGGTTGAAGCCGACTCAGCGGAAACGCCGCCTGAATCACATCTCGAAGTCTTTCAGCTTTGCCAGGACTATCTGACGAACACGGACGAAGCTTTGCGTTCCAGCAATCTCTCGACGGAGAGCAGGATGGCCATTCGTGGCGGCCAGGAGAAAGTGCGGAGCCTGCAAAAGCATCACATGCTGCTATGGGCAAGAGACGGATCTCGCGCGCTAACGCATGAAGCGCAACAGCGAGCGCGCATCTCGGACAAAATAGAAACCGCCAATCGCGCGTTGGACTGCATCGAATCGGCGTTGAAGGTTTATCCGGCAGAACCGGAGCTGGAACAGTCGAAGCTGGCGATTCGAGAGTTCATTGCCTCGGTGAAAGTTGCGCATTGGGTCGAGCTCGCGGAGCGCTCAGCGTTCAAGGGCCACTATCGGCGAGCAATCGAGCGTTACAAGGACGCGTTGTTCTATCTCAATCGCGAAACCGTAAAAGAAGAGATCCGGGCGGCAGGAGCGGAGCGAATCGGCCGGGAAATCGAATTGTTGCGCGCGCACCTGCATACTGCCGGCAAGGGGAGGTCAGGCGAAACTTCCGCCAAAGAACGAAGCGAAAGAGCGCGTGAGGAGCAGTGATCCCATCTCTTGCCGCCGTTTGGCATCTCCAATTTTTTGTGCGATCATGCAATCCAAGTTTCCCCTCTGAGGTCCGATTATGAAGTCCAAACGTTTACCACTTCTGGCGCTCCTGATTTCTCTCGGTTTTGTATCACTCGTGTGGGCCCAGCAACCCGCGCAAACACCGACGTCGCCGCAAAGTCAGCCGAGTGTGGATACGCAGGGCATCAAGGTCTATCTGCTTGGACCTGGAGACGTTTTGGATGTGAGAGTTTTTGGTCAGCAGGAATTGAACGCTATCGTTGATGTCGATAGCGCTGGAAACATCAGCTCGCTTCCATTTCTCGATCCTATACGCGCGAAGTGTCGCACCGAGCAGGAAGTTCAAAAGGACATTGCAATCGCCTACGCAAGATTATTGAAGAACCCGCAAGTCAGCGTTCGCATTGCAGAGCGGAAGAGTCGTCAACCAGCGACCGTGTCGGGCGCCGTTAAGCAACCAGCCCGGATAACTATGACCCGCAAGGTCCGGCTCAATGAGATCATGGCGACCTCGGGAGGAACCACCGAGCGCGCATCCGGAACAATTCAGATCGTGCATACGGAACCCCTGATGTGCCCGCAACCAGGAGAAGAGGCTGAGGCTGCGCCAATCGACGGCACCAGGGTCCCTTTCGAAATCGTCACGCTTGCCGATCTCACTGCCGGCAAACCCGAAGGGAATCCATTCATTCGTCCGGGCGATTACATCATTGTGAATGAGGCTGAGTCGGTCTACATCACTGGAAGCGTATTCCACCCGCAGGGCGTCTACGTGCGCGACCAGCTTACGCTCTCGCTGGCCCTGGCGATGGTGGGTGGCGTCACTAAGGAAGCGAAGGTGAACGAGATACTTATTCACCGACTGAAATCAAATTCGACTGAGCGCGAAACAATCACAGTGGATCTTGCGGCTATCAAAAAGAACAAAAAGGCTGACCTGCGATTGCAACCTTTTGATTGGATCGAAGTGCCCGAGGCTGGGCCGCTTTCAAAAGGTCGATTGAGGTTGACTCTACTGGACATTCTTACGGGTGGCGCGCGATCTGTGGTCACCCCAAAGATTCTGTGAATTCGAGGGTAACTATGAAGTTCAAAGCTCTAGCAATTTTCGTGATTCTCGTTTGTATGGCATCTCTGCTTCAGGCGCAGGAACCCAATCCGGCTCCGCCTCAACAGAATCCGCCCACTGCTGGTGGGCCTTCTACCATAGATACGCAGGGGGTCAAAAACTATCTGCTGGGACCAGGCGATGTCCTGGATGTAAGGGTTTTCCAGCAGGGTGATTTGAACGCGATGGTTGAGGTTGACAGCGATGGCAACATCAGCTCGCTGCCATTTCTGGAGAAACCGATTCCGGCAAAGTGCCGTACTGAGAAAGAAGTGCAGAAAGATATTGTCGCTGCTTACTCGAAGTACCTGAAGAATCCACAAGTCAGCGTTCGTATTGCAGAACGGAAGAGCCGCCAACCCGCCACTATCTTTGGCGCCGTGCGCCAGCCTACCCGGTTACAAATGATCCGCAAGGTTCGGCTCAATGAGATTATGGCAGCGTCGGGAGGAACTACGGAGCGCGCATCCGGCACCATTCAGATACTGCACACAGAACCGTTGATGTGTCCCCAACCCGGGGAAGAGGCCGAAGCGGCGCCCATCGAAGGCACGAAGGTCCCTCTGGAGATCGTGAAGATCGGCGACCTGAAAGCCGGCAAACCGGAGGCGAATCCATTCATCCGTCCCGGCGATTTTATCATTGTCACGGAAGCCGAGCCTGTTTACATCACGGGAAGCGTCGTTGCGCCTCAGGGCATTTTCATGCGCGACCAACTTACGCTCTCACTCGCGATTGCGATGGTTGGTGGAGTAAGGAAAGAAGCGAAAACGACCGACGTAAGAATCTATCGACAAAAACCCGGTTCAAAAGATCAGGAAACGATCAAAGTTAACTTGGCGGCGATCAAGAAAAATCAGAAGCCGGACGTTTTGCTGCAAGCGTATGACATAGTAGAAGTAGGCGAGGACTCACCGTTTTCTGCGAAGCGACTTCCCGGCACTCTACTTAGCGGCGTTACGGGAGGGATGCAGAATATGTTCAATTCGTTACCCCTCCGCGTTTTGTATTGAAAGTAAGATCGAATTCAGTAGACTACGATTTCGGACTTAATAACGAGGAATAGAAAATGAGTGCCAGAATAATTTCCAGAAACGCGCGTCGGCGTCGGCGCATATTCACTTACTTATGGATCCTTACGCTCGCTGGTTCAACCATCTCACTGATCTATTGGGAATTGACCGCCATACTTTACATACTGGCTACCCTGGGAGTGACAGTACTGCTCATCGTGGTGGCGACCTCTGATTTGGCGCGCGCCGAGAAATTCTCAACTGAGCCACTGGCTCCGGAGCAGCCGGCGGCAATCGGCAGTGGCGCTAACGTCGTCGTTACTCAAACATTTGGGAACAAGGGCGGAAAAAGAGCAACTTGACACACTGTATTACCTCCGACACTTCGTCCAATTAACCCGGCAGAATCGCGTTTGCCTTTTGTTTGCCAGACAATCAATTTCCGTTAATACACTAGCCACAGAACCGTGCTTTAGATCCGATTAGCTGGTTGAAAGTTTTTTCGAACTGATCCATAATCGGCGCGCGTTCACCTCCCCGGTGGACGAAGTGGTCGCGTGGGGTGAGGACACGTGGCCTTAGGGTGGGGGCTGTGGGAGGCCCCCGCCCGCTTTTGTTTGTTCATAGCCTTCACAACTTAATCTTGCGATCAAACAAGCCAGCTTGACCTTGTCCTGAATTGTCGTAGAATGTCGGGCAAAATTCGGGAACTAACGGAGCGGCCAGTCGCTGAGTCAGAACCAGTTACTGGCCATCAAAATGTCTCTTTTCGGCATGTCACAACGGAAATTCAAACTCTGGTTAATTCGAGGCGGAAGACAAGCCACTGTCGTCCGAGGAGCAACTCACAGACAACACGCCTGGTGGCAGGTGATGTGCTTGACCGGAGTCGACTACTTTTCGACGCTTGGATACCAACCCGGAATTGCTTTTCTTGCGGCAGGCGCGCTGTCACCGATAGCGACGCTGGTGCTGGTGTTGCTCACTCTCTTTGGTGCGTTACCGATCTACAACCGCGTCGCGGCGGAAAGCCCTCACGGCGAGGGTTCAATCTCGATGCTCGAGCATCTGTTGTCTCGCTGGAAGGGTAAGCTCTTCGTACTCGTACTCCTTGGCTTTGTCGCGACAGACTTTATCATCACCATTACGCTGTCCGCAGCAGACGCAACCGCTCATATCATCGAAAATCCCTTCACACCAGGTCCGTTCAAACACCAGATTGGGATCACGCTGCTGTTGATTACAGTTCTGGCCGCGATTTTCTTCAAAGGCTTTAAGGAGGCAATCGGCATCGCAGTTTTTCTGGTGGCGATCTATCTGCTGCTCAATGTCATCGTGGTTGGTTTTGGCCTCTTTGAAATCGTCACTCACCCGCAACACTTCCCCGCATGGAAGAACGCTCTCCTCAGCCACCCTCATGTTCACGGTAACCCCTGGCTCGTGGTGGGTATTTCTTTGATTATCTTCCCGCGCCTGGCGCTTGGTCTATCAGGTTTTGAGACCGGTGTAGCCGTAATGCCACTGGTCCGCGGCGACAAAGATCTAAGTGAAGACGAATGGGAGAACATCCACTCGACGCGCACAGGGCGCCGCGTTGAACCCGACACCCAGAGGCTCCTTGAAGGTCGTATCCGCAACACTCGCAAACTACTGCGCACCGCGGCGTTGATAATGAGTGTGATGCTAATTGCCAGTAGCTTTGTGACGACGGCGTTGATTCCCGCCGCGGAATTCCAGGATGGAGGAGAAGCAAACGGGCGCGCGATTGCTTACCTGGCCCACCAGTTTTTTGGAAACCTGTTCGGCACTGCCTATGACCTGAGCACCATTTCAATTCTTTGGTTTGCGGGAGCTTCGGCAATGGCCGGCCTGCTGAATATTGTTCCGCGCTACTTGCCGCGCTACGGAATGGCTCCTGAATGGGCACGGGCAACACGGCCTCTCGTGATCGTCTATACAGCCATAGCTTTTGCCGTTACGTTGATCTTTCACGCGGACGTTGACGCACAGGGCGGCGCCTATGCGACGGGAGTCCTGGTGCTGATGACCTCAGCCGCCATTGCGGTAACGCTTTCCATGCGGCGAAAAGGTGATCACTGGTGGGCATTCCTTTTGATCTCCCTCGTATTCGTTTACACCACCATTCAAAATATCCGCGAAAGGCCGGAGGGAATCAAAATCGCCTCGTTCTTCATTGCGGCAATCATCGGCACCTCACTCATTTCCCGCGTCTGGCGCACTACGGAGTTGCGAGTCGAGCGCGTGGAACTGGACGAGACTGCGCACGCGTTCATAAACGATGCTGCGAAAGGAACGATTCGCATCATTACGAACCGGTGCGATCGGGGCGACGCACTAGAGTACGAGATCAAGGAAAAGGAAAAGCGAATCAACAACCACATTCCCCCCGACGAGCCCATACTGTTTTTCGAGGTTACCCCGGCAGACGCATCGGAGTTTTCGGGTGTGTTGAGGGTGCGCGGTGAACGCGTCGATGGTTATCGTGTTTTGAGAACGGAATCTCCCGCGGTACCGAATGGCATAGCGGCTCTCCTACTCTACCTGCGCGACGAAACAGGAAAGCTGCCACATGTTTACTTTGGCTGGAGCGAGGGTAATCCGCTCTCCTATCTCCTTAAGTACATCGCCTTCGGTGAGGGCGATACGGCTCCCGTCACGCACGAGGTCTTGCGACAGGCGGAGAAAGACCCAGAGCGGCGCCCTACCGTGCACGTGGGCGGCTAGGGCTGAGTGTCATAAAGAAGTCCCTCGCCCCTTGGGTGCCTTGCCTCGCCTGCTCTCGCAGTTGTAACATCCAGTTCGTTGATAAAGAGTGTCTGCCGAAGTTACGTTTGGTGCTCCGGAGCGGGCAGTGAAAGTAACGCGGGGGAACCAGCAGTCTCGCCAAGGTCGAGACCAGGGGCGAATCGTGAACCGCGCAATTACGGCTTCACGTAGAACACTTCCAGTTCGAGCCCGTCAGCTAACCTCGTAGGCATTCGGGAAGGACAATGATAGAGCCATCTTATTGCCATTGGGTGCCGAGTGTGAGGCTTTGCACCCTTTTTCTCTGTGCGGCTCAGACCTCATACCTCCGCTCGCACAGCGGTGATCATTCCGGGAGGAAAATTTGGTCGCGTCGCTGAAACGCTTTTTCGTTGGCCGGGCCCTGCGCAGCGAACAGGCTGCGCACGAACGTCTGCCAAAAAAGACTGCGCTGGCGGTTTTCTCGTCCGACGCGCTGTCGTCAGTTGCCTATTCGACGGAAGCCATCTTGTTGGTATTGGTCGCTGCCGGGTCGACGACGTTCGTTTACCTTCCGCCGATAATAATTGGGTTGACGGTCCTGCTGGCAATCCTGGCGCTCTCTTACAAGCAGACGATTCACGCGTATCCGTCCGGCGGCGGCGCGTACATCGTTGCTAAGGACAATCTCGGCACGCAGGCCGGGCTGGTGGCGGCCGCTTCGCTGTTGGTTGACTACATCCTCACCGTTGCGGTTTCGGTCTCTGCGGGTGTCGCCGCAATCACGTCTGCCGCGCAAGGAACCCGCTTCGCCTTCTTGCACGAGCACCGCGTTATCATTTGCATCTTTTTCGTGTTCTTCATCGCCATCATGAACTTGCGCGGCGTGCGCGAATCAGGATCGTTTTTCGCCGGGCCAACTTATCTCTTCATTATCTCCATGCTGCTGTTGATTGTGGTGGGTTTCTTCCGCTACTACACGACGCACCAGATGATGCCCGTCCCACAGAAGCTCTACTTCGATGAATCCGTGGGAAGCGTCGCTCATCAACTGCTTACGCGCGGCGCGCTGCTATGGCTGCTGATGCGAGCATTTGCCGCCGGCTGCACTGCCTTGACCGGCGTGGAAGCGATCTCGAACGGCATACCGGCATTCCAGCAGCCGGAGTCGAAAAATGCCGCCACGACGTTGAGTTGGATGGCTCTGTTGATGGCCACGCTAATACTCGGAACAGGGTTTCTGGCCTACAAACTTGGCGCGCACCCGATCGGCCCGGAAGAGACTCTGGTTTCTTCGATGGCGCGCTTCATCTTTGGCGCGGGCCCGGTCTACTACGTAATTCAAGCCGCCACAGCCTGCATCCTGATACTGGCAGCAAATACTTCGTTTGCCGATTTTCCCCGGCTGGGGAGCCTGCTGGCGGCCGATCGTTTTTTGCCTCGGCAGTTGGCAAGCCGCGGTGATCGGTTGGTCTTTTCGAACGGGATCCTTATTCTGTCGCTCCTTGCTTCGGGCTTGATCGTTCTCTTCAGGGGAGACGAACAAAAGTTGCTCCCGCTGTACGCTTTGGGCGTGTTCATCTCATTCACTTTGTCGCAGGCCGGCATGGTGATTCACTGGCTCCGCCTGCGTCGCGCAGAAGAGGCCAAGCGCCGAATCAAAGAAGAGGAAGAGATACACCGCACCCAGACTGGGGAAACAGGCGCCGTGAGTCACGAGGCCGAGCGACTGCAGGCACTTGAGCGTGACGCCGGCGGCAATTGGATCGTCTCCATCCTGATAAACGCTGCCGGGGCCGCCATTACGTTCATCGTGCTCATTGTAATTGCCCTGACGAAGTTCACGCGCGGGGCTTGGGCGGTGATCGTGCTCATTCCGATTCTCGTAGTAATGTTTCGCTCGATCCGCGTGCATTATCTGGAAGTCGCGAAACAGCTTTCGACCGAAGGAGTACTCGGCACGACCGCGATCATGGAGCATCAGGTGCTGGTGCCGATCTCGGGCATTCATCGCGGAGTTATTCATGCGCTCGAATATGCCAAGTCAATCGCTCCAGGTCACGTCACCGCCGTCTACGTGGACTTTAATGAAGAGGCGACGCGCAAGTTGCGCGAGAAATGGTCGACCTGGGGCGAAGGCGTGAAGCTGGTGGTGTTGCAGTCGCCCTACAGATCGCTCACGCGACCGCTGCTGCGCTATGTAGAACGCGTCGCGCGTCATGGCGAGAATCAGATGATCACGGTGCTGCTTCCCGAGTTTGTGCCCGCCAAATGGTGGCACCAGTTATTACATAACCAGAGTTCACTCTTGCTGAAGGGCGCTTTGTTATTCAAGAAGGGAGTTATTGTTACGAGCGTTCCCTATCATCTCGATAGATAGAGACAGGTTTGAGAAGCGCAAGGCATAAGTGTTGGGCGGAAACTCTTCGCGCGTTCTCGGTTTGTTATTCGCTAAGGATCAAGCCTGAGCAGCGCTGGCTTCCGTGCCGCGGGATGCGAGGAAGCACGTTCGACAGTAAACGGGTCGGCCTTGCGAAGGGTAGAAAGGCACCGTCGTTTGCTGCCCACACTGCGCGCACTGAACAGAGACCTCGATGCGCTGGCGGACTCCGGAGGACTGCGCGGCCGCAATTGCCGCCAACCGCTCGTTCTTCGCTTGCTTGCAGGGCTTGCAACGCTTGGGCTCGTTCTTCAACCCTTTATCGTGAAAGAAGACCTGTTCTCCGGCCGTCCATACAAAGTCGTCGCCACAGTCCAAACATTTGATCGTACGATCCTGAAAATCGCTCTCGGTCTGAGTTTGACTGCCAGCACCGTCTGATTGCGTCGCTTCCACTTGTTCCATGATGATCTCGCTTCCCCGGCACGTTCACAAACGATCGGAAAAAGGCGTGTGCCACTAAGTGATCCAGTAAAGGAAAAACCGATGCCGCCAATTACTCGACGACCAGGAGCAACCCTGGGTGGCAATTAAGTTGCGGGAAAAGTATAACTATGTCGAAACTGTGTCAAGCAAAACTCTTGGGCGACCGAAGTCGAATCAGCGCCCTTGACCAGCGGATGCGGAAAAGGGATCTCGCATCAGGGATGATTAAGAGCGAAGGAAAATGAAAATACTCATCATTGGTTCAGGTGGTCGAGAGCACGCGATTCTGTGGGCGCTCAAAAAAACATCGAGCGCAAGACTCGATCTTTATTGTGCGCCTGGCAACGGCGGAATTGCGCAACTCGCTCGCTGCGTACCCATCGCGCCGACGGACGTCTCGTCGCTTGCCGAATTTGCCGCGACGGAAAAAATCGATCTCACTTTTGTTGGTCCGGAAGCCCCGCTCGCTCTGGGTCTCGTCAATGAATTTGAGCAGCGCGGACTTGTTATTATTGGTCCCACCAAACTGGCCGCGCGGCTCGAAGCAAGTAAAGCATTCGCCAAAAATTTCATGTCGCGACACCGAATACCAACGGCCCGCTATAAAATCGCAGACTCCGTTTCACAAGCGCTCGATCTGGTCCGCAGCGGCGAATTCGGCGGCAGCGATGCTCGTGTCGTCGTAAAGGCTGACGGCCTGGCGGCAGGCAAAGGGGTGATTGTTGCGGCTTCAAGAGATGAAGCGGAGCGAGCCGTTAACGAAATCATGAGCGGCACGCTCGTGGCTGCCGAAGCTGCCGGCCACGTTGTTATCGAAGAAGCGTTAGCAGGAACGGAAGTCTCGTTGCTGCTTTTTTCCGACGGTCGCGATTACGCGCTATTGCCCGCGGCTCGCGATCACAAGCGAGTCGGCGACGGAGATACGGGACCAAATACGGGCGGCATGGGCGCCATCACGGACGTGTCTGTGCTCAGCGACGACATGCTCAAGCGGATTGTGCGCGAGATTGTAGAGCCAACCCTCGAGGGCGCGCGCGCCGAAGGTTTTCCGTTTCGCGGTGTGCTTTTCATCGGACTGATGCTGACAAATGACGGCCCGCAAGTGCTTGAATACAACGTGCGCTTTGGCGATCCGGAAACGCAGGCGATCCTCGTGCGTTTGCAGTCGGACCTGCTTGATACATTTCAGGCGATTGCGCGCGGAACGTTGCGCGACTCTTCGGTTGAATGGAGCACGGAAGCGTCCGCGTGCGTCGTGCTGGCCAGTCGTGGTTATCCAGGGAAGTATGAAACGGGGCACATCATTGAAGGTCTGGATCGCGCAAGCGCTCACGATCGCGTTGAATTATTTCACGCCGGCACTGCTCGTTCGCCAAACGGTGATTGGTTAGCGGCTGGTGGTCGTGTGCTCGGCGTGACTGCCGCGGGCGCCTCTCTCGATCAAGCACTGGGACGTTGTTACGACGCGGTTGGCGAGATTCACTGGGACGGAATCCAATTCCGGCGCGATATTGGGACGTTTGCTGAACCGCGCAAACCAGTTTCGGCAGAGCACGCCTAACCGCCGTTTCTCTGGCGCGAGACACCTGCTATACTTCACCCTCATTTTGGGGGTTCTTGCAACCGTCCGACGCGCGCCGTCGTACAAACACATGCGGCGACCCGCATAACAAGAAATTGATCGTGCCGGCAGGGTGGTTTTTGAAGCTCGCACACTCTAAACAAGCTAGAGGAGAGACGGAAAATGGGACTGTGGATGAGAGTTAAGCGCTCAATGCGCGCGCTGTTCGGCGGTATCGTCGAAAGGACAGAAGACCCCGAACTCATATTGCAGCAAACGATACGCGACATGCGAGACCGCGTGCCGGAGCTGAACAATTCCGTCGCCCAGGTGATGGCCACCGAAAAGCTGCTGGCGAAAAACAAAGAGCGGCTGGAGACGCAGGTTGTCGAACTTGACTCGAGGATTCGGGCGTCGGTCAAGATGAATCGCGACGACATTGCCACGGCGTACATTGGCCAGCTCCAGCAGGCGCAGATGGATCTGCAGAAGACGGGCCAGCAACTTGAGCATGCGACGCTGGCATCCAAGCAGGCGCTCACGGCGCGCGACAATTACGTCCTGCAGATGCAGCGGCGCACCGCCGAGGCGATGCAGTTGATCAATCAGTCGAAGCAGGCCAAGCTGCAGGAGCAACTGGCGCAGACGATGGCCTCGTTTCAACTCGGCGACGACGCTTCGACGTTCAACGAGATGCGCGACAAGATCGATCGTCGTGCGGCTGCCGCCGAAGCTAAACTGCAGCTCGGCTCGGCCACAGTTGATAATCAGATGCAAGAGATCGAACGCGAAGCGATGGACATGCAGTTGCAGGACAAGCTGCTCACTTATAAGCGCGAGATGGGTTTGTTGCCTGCCGGTGATAGCGCGCCGCAGGCTCTGCCGGCCAAAGACGAAAGCAGCATGGTTCTTGAGCCGGGCGCCAAGGTTAGTGAGAGTAACAGCGGGAGCTAGCAGCGCCGTGTTGGATCCGAGATGGCAGTTGATCTGTTTGCAGTTTTGAAGTTTATGCCGCAGCTTCCGAAGATCGATCTCAAATATTTGAAAGAGGCCTTCAAAGAGCCCCTCAATTTTTGGGGCATGGCGGGTTTTGCGGTTGCCGCTGCCTACATGATGGATCCAACTCCTCTGGCGGCCGCACTCGTCGCCGAGACTCTGTACTTAGCTACCGTGCCAGCCAGTTCCTTTTATCGCCGTTTGGTTGATCGCCGCGAGAAGCAGCGTTTGTTGAAATTGCGTGCGCAGCAACGCGAGGCGCAGATCAAAGGCTTCGATCCGCGCGAGCGCGAAGCGGTCGAGTATCTGCGCTGGATGAAGAACCAAATCTATTCGAACTACCGGAAGTTCACGGGCACTAAACAAATCCCGTCGAACATTGAAAGCCTCGATCAACGCTGGGAGGATTTTGTAGATCTGCTGGACGTCTATCGCCGGCGCAAGCATCACTTGCGATCCATCAATCGCCAGGCAGTGCAAAATCAACTGACGCAGGCCGAGCGCGCGATTGAGGTCTCGCGAGACGACCGAGAGAAACGCGTGCAACAGGCAAACGCGGAGATTCTGAAACGGCGAGTCGCGGCCTTTATCGATATAGAAAGATCCGTCAAGCTGGTCGAAGGGCAACTGCAATCAATCGAAAACTTTTTTGGTTTGGTAAACGATCAGGTGGTGACGCTGCCCACGCCGGAACGAGTTTCGTCGCTCGACTTCGAGCAATTGAGCGATTCAATCGCCCTCACCAAACAGATGCTCGAAGAGACTTCCGACACCTTTGCAGCACTGGACAGTCACAATCGCGATATCGGCAATTACGAGCTGCTGCTGTCCAACAGCACGCCGTCGAAATAGGTTTCGAGTTTCTCATTCAGCAATCGCCCGAACCGAGATCTCAGCGGTTTCCAGCGAAGTCTCAATTGCAAGATTTGCGTCTTCGCCAGTCAGGATCAATTGTCGCCGCTCGCCGTCGGCGAAAAAGTCAACTTCCTTAATCACACAATCAACCGGCACTGGCGTAATATGCTTCAGGTCCTGAATCAAACGACCCTCGCGCGTTAACCGGTCCAACTCGCCGGCGATCTCACTTCTGGTTTCCGCATCCGCTTCCAATTCATTAACAGCCAAGCTCTGAGGCAACAACATCATCTGGCCATCGAGATAGATGGTCCAGGCGAAGCCAATGTCCAACAGCAAGTGCAAGGCCTCGTCAAAAACAAAATATCCGACCACCGTCGCGCCAATCACGTGCGCGATGACGTGATCCTGGTGCGTAGTCGTTTCTTTGGGCAACCATTGATCGATCATTGCTAATGTTACAACTGGGCGTTAGTTCCGCGGCGCGCCATCGTAGCTCATGAGGCTCTTTCCTTTCAGCAACGCAATCAACGCGGCAACCATTGATCCTATTCCACCCGTCACCACCGAAAGCGGCGCGCCAATCAAGGCGGCGACGGCGCCCGCTTCAACTTCACCAAGCTGCGGCCCGCCCATGAAGAAGACCATATTGATCGACGTCATGCGCCCGCGCAGATAGTCCGGCGTAGCGAGTTGGCGAATTGTTTGTCGCAGGACCGTGCTCACCGTGTCGGCGGCGCCCGTCAATGCGAGCATCAGCAGCGAAAGCCAGAAAACGCGAGAGACGCCAAACCCAACCGTCGCCAGACCAAAGATCGCCACCGACCAGATTACCAATCGCCCCTGGCGGCGGAAGGTCCCGATGCGGGCCATCACCAGTCCCGTGACCACGGCGCCAACTGCCGGCGCTGCGCCCAGTAAACCATATCCATGCGCGCCAACGTTCAGGATCCTGTCAGCGAAGATCGGCAGCAAAGCTGTGGCGGAGGCAAAGAACGTCGCCGCGAAATCGAGGGTCATCGTTTGCACAATGATTGGTGTGCGTCTGACGAATCTCAGTCCTTCTTTTAGCGCTCCCAGACTCACACGCGTGGTCGCCTCGCCAATTGCGCGCCCGCGCGTGTGCATTGCCAGCAGCGCGCCGATGACGGCGAGAAACGAAACGGCGTTGATGCCATAGACGATTCCCGGCCCGTGACTGGCTAACAGGAGGCCGGCTAAGGCCGGGCCGCCAATCATCGCCAGGTAGAAAACGACAACGCCCAAACTGACGGCATTCGCAAAGTCGCGAGCCGGCACGAGCGTGGGCATCAGCGACTGGCGTGCCGGCGTGTCAAATGCCGAAGCCGAAGAAGCAATCGCAGTAAAAAAATAGATGGGCCATACATGGCTTAGTCCTGCCAGGGTCACTGCGGTCAAGCAAGCCGCGCTCGCGAGCATCACGCTTTGCGTAATGATCATCAACCGCTTTCGGTCAACCGCATCCGCGACCACGCCGCCAATCAGCGAACACAAAATGATCGGCCCGCCGCGAAAAAGTCCCACCATCCCGAGGGCGAACGCCGATTTCGTCAGTAACCAGACGTGCCAGTGGACGGCGACGAGCTGCATTTGCGAGCCAGTCACGGAAATTATCTGTCCCAACCACAGCAAGCGAAAATCGCGATGTCGCAGCGCAGTAAATGCCGAATAGCGTTCTGTATCTTCGGACTTTTCCGGCTCGATTGAAGAGTTGATGGCGGTCATTGGCGGCTATAGCTATTTATAACCGCATTTCACGGAAAAGAGAAAAGTGTTTTTCGCAGTGGTGATAACAGGGGCGCGCTAAGGACGCGAATCAGAGAATTTTTGCGAGCAGAAGGAGTGCCGGCAGACCGACCACGGCGATCACCAGAACGTGCAGCCAGCTTATCGCAGAATGGCGGCAGTTCGGACATCTTACCTTCCACAGCTTTAGTACCGTTCCACAGTTGTGGCAGTACCAAATCATCTTAGGCATGTTAGTAATTCCAGGAGTCTAGTTGGCGTTCTGGATCAAAGCGGCGAGTTGCGATTGGTCCAGACGTTGACCGCGACGCAGATTGACGGATGCCAGATCCACCAACCAGAAATGATCAGGTTCGCTTGTAGGCGCAAGACTGATGAGCGCGCTCTCGTCAAGCATTACCGGATGAAAGAGCAACATTTCGCCGTTGGATTGGCGCGCTTGCATCGCAGCGGTCTGGCTGCGAAAGATCGGCACGCGAAAATCTCCCCGGTGGTCGAGAGCGAACCAATCGCCATTGGCACGCTGCATCGCGTAAATGTCGTTCGTTGCTTGTTCTTTGAGAATTCTCAAGAGACGATTCCCGTCTTGCTCGCTTTGGCCGCAAGCCTTCGGTCATGCGCCGGTGTGGAAGTGATGTGCATCTCGTCGTCGCGGTCGTACCGCAGGAAAACGGAGAAAACGAAAAAGCCCGCAACGCAAGCAAACAGCGCGGCCCCGATAGCTACCCACAAATGCAGCGAGCCACCCTGAACGTCAGCGACGCCCACTGTATTCTTGAACGTTACGAATTGGACGAACTGCCAGACGGCGAGGGCAGCGATCAAGGTCACGCCGCCAATCGACGCAATGACACTGCCCCTACTCTTTCTTGCATAGCTCACTGGTTTTTTTCTCCTCGATACTCTGGTAGCACTACTTCCCGCTCTTCGCGTCGTCAAACAAAAAAGAGCGCAACGGCTCTTTCACCAACAACGACATTACGCCCCGGCTCAGTATGTGTCAAGTATGCAATATATTTCTCATAGACAATATTTCTCGCATGTGATAAATATCCCGGCGTGAGAGGAGGGCGGATTCATGATGGAGATCCGACTTGATCAATTGTTGGCGGCCCGCGAGCGCACTTTCTATTGGCTGGCCAAAGAGACCGGCATTAGCCATACGACGCTGTGGCGCTTGAAGAAAGGCAAGGCTCTCGGAATTAATTTTGATACGCTCGTGAAGATCTGCACGGCGCTCGAGTGTCAACCAGGCGATGTTATGACTCTGGCCAGCGAGAAGCAGAAGACTGGAACTCGGACGAACCAACGCGCGCGAGGAGCCAGGAAACGATAATCGTAAAGCCGATTGAAGAAAGAGAGTAGGTAATACCACTCGGGTAGAAAAACTCTCCGCTGCCGCAGTGATAATCCAGCTATGCTTGCAAGGTAAGGACCTGCGATCGAATGCTTTCTTCAGTTGCTGCCATGAGCTTGACCTTCTTTAACTCAGTTCCCTTAAATCCGAAGTATTGGGCCATTTGAGTAATCTGGTTTAGGCTCACAAAATCTTTCGGGTTAGAACAGAATCTGTGCAGGCCCGGGCCAAACTCACGGCAACTCATGCCTTTCGGTATTTTGAGACCAAGCCTGCATTCACCTGCCTGGTACTGTAAACAGAATTCACAAACTATCATTAAGTAATCCTTCCGCCGGACAATTGTCCGCCGTCCGTTTCGCGAGCAGGGCCCTCAGTAGCGCCGACGATGCCGGTGACGTCTGCGAATCTTATACGCATAGATAGCACCCGCGCCCGCACCGGCGCCTGCGCCGATGGCCGCGCCCTTCTTGCCTCCGGCAACGGCGCCCACGCCCGCACCCGCGGCCGTCGTTCCAGCTACAGTCAACTTGTCTTTGTGTTTTTGCCAGAACGTGCGCCCATGACGACGACGATGTCGTCTGGCCTGCGCGGACGCGCTCGGCATCGAGAATGCCAAAGTGACGAAGATCAAAAGAACGACGAGAAACTTTCTCATGCTGTGCATACAACCCCCATTTTCGACCAACAGCTGTTTCGGACCTTTGAGTAGCATGATACTCGCTCCGGGCATAGTGTACAAAGATCCTCCGCTGACTCAGAAGTAAGCGACGCAACAGGGAACCTTACGATCACGAATTCCCAGAACCCTTCTTGCCGTTTCAAAAAAGCAATGCCGCGACTTTTATGATCGCGGCATTAGCAGGAATTCGCTGTGGTTCAAGGTTGGATTCTCATCAAGCCGCTACTACCGATGAAAGCGCCCGCCGCTGAAATAGGATTCGTAGTGTTGGTAGCCTTCATCATAACCATGGAGGAAGCCGTCGCGATACGCTTGTTGGTAAGTGCCACGGCTCCCGAAAAACGAGAGGAAGCCGGATGCGCCGTGTTTGTAGAAATGCGAACGCTCCGGATCATAACTTTCTCCCCGACGCCCATCGTTCGCGCCCGTAAACAAGCCATCGTGGTAACCCTGATCGTAGGCGTTGGAGCTATATCGATAGTAGCCATAGTTCGAGGACTGGTAAGGGCGCACGCGATAGACGTAACGCACGCGGCCAAAATCGCGGTCCCGATCTCGCCTGCGATCATGATCACGATGTCGATGGCGGTCACGATCTCTGTCACGATCTCGATCTCGGTCGCGATCTCGGTTACGCATCCAGGTTTGCGAGTCATTACCGCCGCTCCGAGAGGTGTTGCTGGTGGAGCGATCGCGACTACCTCGATTGTTATCGCCGCTGCGACTCTGTGAATCGCCGCGGCCACGGCTCTGACTGCCGCTGCTGCGGTGCCCTGTTGTATTGCTGCTGCCGCTGCTACGGCTGGAAGAACTGCTGCCACTCCGACCGCTGCTGCTGGAGCTACTGCTACCTCTGCTGCTGGAGCTACTGCTACGGCTGCTGCTACTTCGACTACTCCCGCTGCTGCCACTGCTCCCGCCGCCACCGTGCCGGCCCTGCGCCACCGCCGTTAAGACTGACACGACGGTCACGCCGCACAATAGCGAAGCCGCCAGGACGAGTGACCCGAGCATTCTCTTCAGATCATCTGTTTTCATGCTTGCCTCCGTGCGCGGGCTGGTGAGAACCTTCCACTCCTGCGCTCAAACAAAATGTTGACTCATTATACACTCACAAGTCGATGTTTGACGTGGCTAACTCAAGAGCGACCTGACCGTTAGTGCCAATTCAGTTACGCCTGATGGGCGGTGGTGTTGGGCTGCTCGTCGGAATTGGCGGCGTCGGAGCGCTCACCTGAAAGTTATCGGCAACGGAAACGTTCGAGCGTTTCACAACTTCGTCGAGCACGTCTTTTTGTTTTTGCTTCTCGATTTCCTCTCGGGCTGTGTCGCGCGGAGATTTTGGCGGACCCGGAGGATTGGCCTCCGACGACGACGCGGTCGAAATAAGAATGTGCCGCGCGTGCACCTGTTCTTCCTGTTTGCCGTTATTCATCTGCGTGCGGCGCTCTTCGACTTTGATGATGTGAAAGCCAAACTTCGATTCTACGATATCGCTGATCTGACCCGGCTTAAGAGCGAACGCTGCTTTATCAAATTCCGGCACCATCTGTCCGCGTCCGAACCAGCCGAGGTCGCCGCCTTTGTCTTTGCTCCCCGGATCGGTCGAAAACTCTTTCGCGAGCTTGGCAAAGTCTTCGCCGGCGCGCACGCGTTTCAGCACGCTTTCAGCTTTCGCCCGGGACTGTTTTGTATCGGCCGCTGGATGCCTGGCGATGTAGTCATCAATCTCCTGCTCACTCGCTTTCATCCTCGGCGCCAGCCGTTCCTGGTAGTAGGTCTGGGCCAGGACCTGCGATTGCTGCATCATGATCTGCAACTGCACGTCTCGTTTCCTGTCAATGCCGGCCTCCGCGCCCTTCCTTGCACCGATCAGCGCCTGACCCAACTGTTTTTTCGCGCTGTTGATCTGCTCATCTGGGGCCTGTGGATTCCTGGCCTTAATGTCACCAATGAATTGATCGAGTATTTGACGATTGGCAGATTCATTGAAGAACTGTTCAATCTCGGCGTCGGGAACGTTTGGCGCGGGTGGGCTCTCCTTGTTGGCTTGCAGCGATTTGAAATAGTTCTCGGCAATAACCGCTGAGCGCATCAGATCTATTTGGCGCTTCATCTCGGGGCGGTCTGCCACACCGTTGGCGCGCGCTTCCTCGGCTACGGCGAGCAACTGCTTGACCTTTTTGGCAAAGTCCTTACGTGCCTCCGGGTCGGAGGCCAGGCGCGCCTGAAACGGGGACCCCTGGTCCGCGGCGAGTAGCGCCATGTCCTCTGAGGTTATGGTCAGACCAGCGCCGCGCGCTG
Organism: Pyrinomonadaceae bacterium; assembly: GCA_041492185.1. GTDB lineage: Bacteria > Acidobacteriota > Blastocatellia > Pyrinomonadales > Pyrinomonadaceae > JAOAPY01. The sequence continues at coordinate 60,302 of JBGPWL010000016.1, forward strand.
CGCCGGTGGGGGGCGTGCCACTGGAGGAGGAGCTGGCATCAGTAGACCCCGAATGTTTCTTCGAGCGCACGACGAACACAGTGATTGCAGCGACGATGGCGGTCACGATCGCTACGCTAATAAATAATCGCGCGCCACTAAGAAATGGTTTCTTTCCGGCATCGGAGGGCGCTGCCGGAGTTGTTACTGCTGGAGTCGCGGGAATTGTTTCCTGAAGATGCGGGCGCTCGCCCCGGGGTTCATCAAAGCGCAATGTTTTTGGCGGAGCATCTGCGGCGGCGTCGTGGCCGACAAGGGACGCGCCATCATCAAGACAGAATTGCAAATTCTCATCGGCGTAAATGCGTTGGCAGGTGGGACAGAGTTTACTCATGCTGCAGGCGCTCTCCTCAGGTGCGGCTTAACCTCCAATAGTGCGGACACAGTATATACTTTGGCAGAATATTCCGCCTCTTCATCGGCCATGCTTGGGTGCGTCCGCTTTAAGAAACGTTTAGCTGGGAGCGCGGACAATCGTCAGTACCACCCGCGTAAGCGGGTGGGTTACAACCAAACGATCCTTCAAGTACTGAATTTCACCACGGAGACACTGAGCACACGGAGCGCGACTCCAACTCAGTTATGCTTGATGCTCGGTGGTGTTGGGCTGCTCGTCGGAATTGGGGGCGTCGGACTCGGCGGGCTGCTCACCTGAAAGTTATCGGCCACGGTGACGCCCGAGCGTCTCACAATTTCGTCGACTATGTCCTTCATTTTCTGTTTCTCGATTGCGCTTCGTGCCTGGTCGCGCGAAACGCCGGTCGCCGCGGGCGTACTTGTGGCTGGCTCTGTTGAGATGAAAATATGTCGCGCCCGGATCTGTTCTTCCTGTTTGCCGTTATTCATCTGCGTGCGGCCCTCTTCGACTTTGATGATGTGAAAGCCAGACTTGGTCTGTACGATGTCGCTGATCTGACCGGGCTTGAGAGCAAATGCTGCTTTATCGAATTCCGGCGCCATCTTTCCCCGCCCGAACCAGCCGAGGTCGCCGCCTTTGTTTTTACTCGTAGGATCTGACGAAAACTCTTCCGCGAGTTTCGCAAAGTCTTCGCCCTCGCGCACACGCTTGAGCAGTTCCTCAGCTTTAGCGCGCGGTGGCTTGGAATCGAACTGCGAATGCCTGGCAACATAGGCGTCGATTTCCTGGTCACTCGCCTTCGTCCTGGGCTCCAACTGTTCCTGGGCGTAAATTCCAGCCAGCATTGCCGCTTGCATAATCAGGATCTTCAACTGCACATCCCGCCTCTTATCAACGCCGGCTTGAATGCCCTTCTTCTCTCCGATCAACATCCGGCCGAAGCGCTGCTTCGCCTCTTTGAGTTGTTCCTCGGAAATCTGTACCCCCAACTGTGGAACCTTCTTTGTGGCAGCGACGAATTGATCGAATTTTTGCAGATTAGCGGGATCTCTGTAGATCTCTTCAATCTCAGCGTCGGAAGCACTCGGCGCCGGTGCCCCGCCCTCGCGGTCTTGCTGAGTTTTGACATAACTTTCGGAAATGGCTAACAAGCGCGTGAATTCCACAACAGACTTGATTTCGGGGCGATCCCCGATACCGCGGGCGCGCGCTTCCTCGCCTACGGCTAGCAACTCCTTGACGCCCTTGGCAAATTCCTTACGCGCCGCTTCGTCAGCCAGGCCGGCCTGAGATTGAAATATCTCGGCCGCATTGCTCGCAGCGATTAACGCCAGGTCTTCCGACGTGATCGTTATACCAGTGCCGCGCTTTGCCTCGGCGGCGGGCGTGGCGCTGGGGGAGGACTTGACATCAGCAGGCCCCGAATGTTTCTTCGAGCGCACGACAAACACAGTGATTGCAGCGACGATGGCGGTAAAGATCGCTACGCTAATAAATAATCGCGCGCCACTAAAAAATGGTCTTTTCCCGATAGTCGGTGTTGTTTGTGCCGGAGGTGCGGGAATTGTTTCCTGAAGATGCGGGCGCTCGCCTGGCGCGTTTTCTTCTCGCTGTTCTCTGGCAGTGTCCTCTGCGTCTTCATCGGCCATGATTCTCTTATCCTCTCGTTACTCAGGTGCTTCCGCTCGGAGCTTAGGTCTCTTCAGCGGATGCTCGTTCGTCCTGCGCCGCCGCAGCGACACTACGAGTTTTTGCTTATGAGCCGAATGTAAGGTTGTTAGCTTGCCCCTGTCAACGTCCACTGCTCTCGCATCGATTTGAGCGACGGTGGGAGCACTTACTCGGTGCGATTGCTGGGAGCGCGGACATCCTGTCCGCATGAGCGCGCAGAGCTCACCAATCTGATTACGCATCGTTAACTGCGCCTTCTTTGATTCAGGCGTGTCTTCATCCAAGCAGCGGGTCGAGTGTGTAGTACGGCGTTATGCCCTGCGGGAAAAGCAGCGAATAGACCAGCGTCTGATCGGTTTTCTTGCCAGGGTGGATTTTGTTGTCCAGAAACTCGAGCACATGACCCAGGTCCTTTTCCAAATCGATGTCCACGTCCAACGAGAAGACCCTCTTAGTTGTATTAGGCAAGGTCTCAACGACTTCCGAAAACGATAGCTGAACGTTGCCGGTGTCAAAACGAGTGTGCTTCCAACTCTTTGGATGAGCCGGCAAGTGCAGCTCTGGCGGCGCCTCGTCGGCCGACGGTGCGGCATGCCCCTGCGCTTTTCCGAAGTCATGGGAGCCGGCGATCATCCCCTTCAATTCCTCGCTTACAAAAAGAAAGATCCGGTCAACCGCGACGTGGCGCACGCCTTCGACAAATGAAAGCAGCGATGCGCCGTTCACGTTCGTGTCGCGCAGCTTGGCTTCGAGATTTAGCAGCGCCATTTTCTTCGCGATCGGATCAAGCGCGGCATATTGCTGCTCAGTCAGACCGGTATCATCGGCAGCTACGGGTGAGCCCTTATCGCGCAAGCGCCCATAACCTCCCGCAATGTCTGAAGAAGTTGGATCGTTCGGAACGAGCATCATCCTCACGATCACATCTTCCTGCTCGGCTCCGTTGCGCACGATTGAATCGCGATTGATGAGTTGGTACGTGATCCGATGATCTGGCGCATCGAGGGAAAGTCCGTAAAGCTGTCCGGGCAAGTCAAGCGGCAGGTCGTCCAACACAACCTTAACATTGTGTGATTGCGGCTGGAGTTGCACGGCTTTCAGAATCTTGATTGGAGCGTGGCTAAGATCCATCACCAGGAAATCGGCGGAGTCTCCGTCCCATTCTTGTCGATCAGCTCGAACGATAATCAGGTTGATGATTTTCTTCGCCATGATTTGCCTCCAGCTTTGAGTGATTGATTCCGCGATGAATTAGAAAACTTCCATCAGCGTTGTGGCTGGACCGTGCGAGTGTGCGAGTTGTGCAAACGCTCGTGAGAATTCAGCCAGATAGAGCGGCTGCAAGATATTCCCGCTCGAAGTAAAAGTCAATCGATTTGGAGAGACGCTGGGAGCGCGGACATTCTGTCCGCATGAGCGCGCAGCGCGAACAATTGTTAGCGCCAAAGGCGCGCAATGTAATAGCCCGGGGCAGCGCCCCGGGAAATAGGTCCCCATAAAAATGATTGAGCCGCAACGCGGCGAAATAATTCGCTCGCACGGATTCTATTTTCGCTCCTTCAGAGCTCAATTCATGAACCGGCATTCAACCTGGGGCGTTGCCCCAGGCTGTTGCATTTCGCACCGTTGGTGCTTTTTGGCTATTTCATTAACGAACCAGACGCCGTCGCGATCATCGCCGTGCTTCATCAACACCGCCATCAGGCGCGTGGCAATCTCGTCGATAGACGGGCAGTAGCCTGACCGTGAGGTAGGCGATCGTCCGCTTCAGCGGACGATTGAGTTTAGCTAAGGCTTTCGCCAGCTTTCTGGATTACATCGCTGTGTGGCTAACTATTGACAACTAGTTACGGTGGATGTAGCGTGCAGATGTTAACGACGCCTTTACTCTCATTAAACAGAAGTCTTAAGTGACGGCTGTCCGTCTCCCTAGCCTTCACGACTATGTCATACGAAAGAGACCCCAAGCTTCTAGAGGCCTTGATCGAAAAGGCAATTGAGCAAGAGGAAATTCAAAGAAACCT
>JBGPWL010000071.1:0-25635 GCA_041492185.1 Pyrinomonadaceae bacterium
AACTCTGATGACCGAGGGGATCAGTGGCCGTGATCACCGAGCCCGCCGTATTGTACTGCACACTGCTCACGGTCGGCTGCCCACTGTTAAGCACATCGTAACGCCGAGTGCTGGAAAGGCTCGCGCGGCCTGCCAAGAAACCTGAACCGTAGTTCGTATCGTCGTGCTGCACCGGCGAGCCCTGGTACTGCGCCGAACCCGTTTCATCGTACTGGAAAGTTGATTTGGCAAAGAGCGAACTCCCACTGTTGTTGCTGCATGGTACTGCGCCTTCCGTGCCGTCGCACAAATACTTTGCCGCCGGCAAGCCAATGATCCAGCGATTCAAGTAAGTCGAGTCGAGATTGTAGTCAGTGTGCGTGCGGCGCAAGACAGCCGTCGCATCGGCGGCATATTCGTAAACGTCGCTCGGCAACACCCTGCTCGTGCCGCCCGATGGCGTAAAGGCCGCCGTGTAGCCAATCGCAGTTCGGCGGCGATTGAGCGACGCGTCGTAAATATTCGTTTCGGTCACACGCGGGTTGGTGGGATAACTCGCGTCGGTGGCGCCGTCATGCATCCAGGCCGTGGTAGTCCACTTCTGCTTCACGCCGCCCGACCAGACTTCGCTTTGTGTTGTCAACCCTTTCTTCCAGCCGGTGCCGTAGAACTCCTTGAAGATGGTGCCGTCCGGCGCGGTGAGCCAGCAGGCGCTGCCGCCGTCCGTGCCGTAGGTCGTCGTGACTTCCGCAGGCACGCCGTTGATGCCGGTCCAATTGTCGGCGGCTACGCGAGTTTGTGCGAGCCGCAGCGAATCGTCCGTCGCGCCGTAATCGAAAGCCGTGTGCGAACGCTCAACGTTGTCTGAGGTGTAGCGCCTGACCAACGATACTTGACCGGCAGTCGTGTATTCGAAGTTATAGCGCGAACCATCGTCGAGGCCGACTTGTGTGAGTACGGAAATGCTTTGATTGTTGGCGATGCCGGAAAGGGAAACGCCGGAGAAGCCGGGCGCAATCGTGGTCGTGCCCCAACCGAACGTCGCCCAATTGTGGTTCACCCCATTCCATGACTGAGCGATTGAGATCAAGTTTGTATTCGAGTCGTAGTTGAAGATGATCGTGCGATTGAGTGTGTCGACGATCGTCGTGATGTCGCCGAGTGAATTGTAATTGACGGTGATGAGGTTGCCGTTGCGATCTTCAATCTTCGTGCAGCGCCACTCGTCTTCGATCTTGCTGTAGCTCATCTGCGTGCCGTCGGTTGAGCGCAAGAGCAGCGTGCTCGGATTGCTACCGCTGTTGTCCGTGAGTTGCAGATAAGAGGAGTCCGCGGCTTCGTAAATATTTGAACTACCCACTTGACGCAATTCGACCCGACTGCCTGCTGAGGTGATCAATAAATAAGCGTTCTGGCTGATCTGCGCGTTGAAGAATTTCTCCTGCACGGTCGGAAAGCCGATGCGAAAGCCGGGGCTGAGTGAGCTGTTGTCTTCGTCGAAATAAATATAAGGACCGCTGCGGGTGTAGACAGCGGCTGACGAGAAACTAAGGCCCAGACCAAGATCCAGACCGGCGCGTCCCAGCAAACTCAAGATCGTGATCGCAAACTCAGAGTCGCGCGCCATGATTTGATTGCCCGATTGATTCTTTGGATCGACCCGCGCTGCCAGCAGAGAGGTAACCGCATTCGAGGGCTGATGTTGTTCGTGTTGATAGTTGAAACGTCGTAGATGAACTCGCCGCTTTCGTCAAACGCGCGGCGTATTGCTTCACGTCCGTAGGTGGGCACAAGACTTTCCCAAAACGCCCAACCACCGGAATCGGGATCGCGCAAGAGATAAGTCTTATAGAGATCGTAAACGTAGTCGTGATTCGAGCGATTGCGCCCCGCGTATTCGGCTGATTCAAACAGCGTCTTGCCCAACTCGCGCGCCGCCATCACCATCGAGGTCTGACCAGGCGCGTACGCCGCACGCAACATATCGGTGAAATAGTCGCGTTGACTTTGATTAGTGTTGCTCGGCAACGCGTAGGAAAAGAAAGTCTGCACATATTGGTCATCGCCGACAGGCGGCAGCGAGCCAGCATGTGCTCTAGCGCGACTGTGATTGCGTGAGGCTAACCGATCGCTACCGCTCCCGGTTCTGACAAGAGCGGTCGTGCCGGGGTCGCCAACCTTTAAGCCATTGCGCGGCATGAGCGGCTTGCGCCGCCCACGCATTAGAGAAGGAACATGCGGCGGCGCTTGCGGCTTCGCATGACGCTTACGCCGCACCTCATCGAGATTCGGTAAGTCCGCCGCCGGCGGCCCACGTTCCGGCGTTCCGCGCCGCGTCTGCCCCTGGCCTCCACCCTGACCACTTGCACCTGACGCAGCCGCCTGTCTCGCGACTACCAGCGTCGAGAAGACTAACGCGCAACAGATCAAGACGGCGAGCCGTGCCCGAACTGGAACAGGCAATCTCTTTGGATCCTGAAGCGGAATCTCATTACCTCAGTCTCGGACACGCTTACTTAAAGCTCGGCGAGACCGCCAAAGGCATTGAGACTTTCGACAAGGCAGTCAAACTTGCTCCCGGACAGCGCGTCTGGAACGATGTGGCCTACTACCTGGCAGTCAGCAAAGTCCAACTCGATAGAGCACAGCAATATGCCGAATCGGCAGCAACTGAAGTGGCTACTGATCTGCGTAATGTCGAGTTGGAGCGTCTTACCATGCAGGATTTACAGAATGTCACCGCTCTCGCGGCGGACTGGGACACGCTCGGTTGGGTTCACTTTCAAAAGGGTGACATTGATCTCGCGGAGAAATACATCGCCGCCGCCTGGCGCCTGGACGAACACAGCGAAGTTGGCTATCACCTGGGTCAGATATTGGAAAAGCGTGGCAAGAACGAAGAAGCCATTCGCATGTACGCGCTCTCCGTTGTTGCAGATCGTCTGGTGCCGGAAGCGCGCGAGAGTTTGGATCGAATGGTCGGCAAGGATAAAAGCGAGCCGTTCGTGAAGAAGGCTTGGGATGAGATCAGAGAATCACGCTCGATAAAACTGGGACCGGCGCCCAGGACTGTGAAGGACCGCGCCGAGGCGCAGTTTTACGTCGTGCTGACTCCCGGCCCGGCGCGCAACGCTCAAGTGACGGACGTGAAATTCATAAGCGGCGACGAAAAACTGCGACCAATGAATGGCCTGCTCAAAAGCGCCAACTTTGGCTTCGTTTTCCCTGACGAAACAACCACCAAGGTGATCCGCCGCGGCCCGCTTTTTTGTCCGAGCGGCGGTGGTGAATGCACGTTTATTATGTTGAGTCCGTCGTATGTAACTTCGGTGGATTGAGATTCTTTCACTTCTCCGCAGCAGAACCAACCCTCACTTCGCCCTGGCCGATCGCCGCGCCAGGAGTGCAATCGGCAACCCTACTAAGAGCGCGTGGCCGATCACGCCGTTCAGAAACATGGCCCAGGGGATCGGGCCGGTGCGGGGCGGAACTGCTGACAGCGGCAGAACGACGTAATTCATCACGAAATACGCAGCAACTCCGTACATCAAGCCTGAGATCACAGCACGCTTCACCAGCACGGGAAGAATGCTGCTGACGACATAAAAAATTGTCGCGAGGATGAAAGCGATTAGGAAATGAAGGAACAGTCCCAGCAGTGCTGTCCTTAGTCCGCCACTTATCGCGCGCTCCCGACCAATTAGCCCGGCCGCGATGGAATGAAAAATCCGAATTGGTTTCACGCCGTTTCTGATCCCGAAGAAGATCATGGCATCCAACGCGTCCAGCACGCCGACCGCTAAACCGCCGTAGACGATCGTCCCGAAAGCGCGTGGGCGGTTCGGTTGAAAACTAAGGTTCATGATCTATCACCTATCTCAATTGGCGTCCGAGTTCGCTTCTCTGTGTGATCTCCGTGTTCTCTCCGGTCTCTGTGGTGAGCGGTTGTGTGCGCTCCTTTCACCACGGAGACACGGAGGACACTGAGGTTGCACAGAGAAGAGCCTCAAACTACGACTCGACACCTGTCGCGCAATTTACTGTCCAGTTTCTTTCAGAACTACCAGGCCCAGGCGTAGGCTTCCACGCGCGGATCGGCGCCGGCACTCAACGTCCCGCTCTTGAGATCAATCACAATGGCACCGTTACTGCCCAGCGTCCACGCTCCCGAGATGCGCAGTTTGTGGCCTTTTGCTATGAGCGCTTGCCGGACAGCTTCGGGCACGCGCGCCTCGACCGACAGATCGCCCGGATACATCGTGTGCGGATAGGGCGAAGCCGGAAAGCTGCGAGTGTTCCAGCGCGGAGATTCAATCGCCTGCTGCACGTCCATGCCAAACTCAATCATGTTCAGCAGCGTCTGCAACGTGCGCATGATCTGATCGTCACCGCCCGGACTGCCCAGCACCATGTGCGGCTGTCCGTCCTTCATCACCAGCGTGCTTTGCAACGTGCTGCGCGGACGCTTGCCCGGCGCGAGCGCGTTCGCCTCTCCCGGCACCAGCGAGTAATAATCACCGCGACAGTTGAAGATAAATCCCGTGTCGCCCATCACGACGCCCGTGCCAAACGCGCTGTGCAGGCTGGGCTCGAAGCCGACCATATTCCGATCCTTATCAACGATAGCGATGTAGCTCGTGTCGCCGGTGTGTTCGGCATCGCCATCCAAATTCACAGAGACGGGGCGATCCAATAGTGTCGTACTGCGCATGAACTTTTCCGGCGTGCCGGGGCGCAGTTCCAATGAAGCTTTGTTCGGATCGATCAGTTTGCGACGCTCGGCGGCGTATTCTTTCGACAGCAAACCCTCGTAAGGAATGCGAATGAAATCCATGTCGCCCAAAAATTTCTCGCGATCGGCAAACGCGAGTTTGAGCGCTTCGGCGCTGGTGTGAATGTATTCCGCGCTGTTGAGGCCCATCGCCTTGAGATCGAAACCTTCCAATAGATTGAGCGTGAAAAGCTCGGCGGGGCCCTGACTCGCTGATGCGTTTTTGTAAATCTGATAGCCGCGATAATTGATCGAGACTGGCTCCTCGACTTTGGCGGTGTAGTTGGCAAAGTCTTCGTAGCGAAACAGGCCACCGTTCTCTTCGGAAAATTTTGCGAGGTCGCGCGCGATGTCGCCTTTGTAGAAACGATCGCGTGCGGCCTTGAGCGCAGCATGACGACCTTTGCTCGCGTTCTGCTTCTCGGCCTCCACCAACTTTCTCAAAGTGCGCGCGAGATCAGGATTACGAAAGATTTCTCCCGGATTCGGCGCACGCCCACCGGGTAAATAAACTTTCACGGTCGACGGATACTTGCGAATTTTCTGCGTGCTATCAATGTAGCCGGCCATCATTGCGCCGATCGGAAATCCGTTGTCAGCCAGATCGATGGCTTGCTCCAACACCTGCGCGAAACTCATTGTGCCCCAGCGATCCAGCAGGATGTACCATGCGTCGACCGCGCCGGGCACAGTCCCACTGAGCAATCCGTCGCTGCGTGGCAGTTCATTGTTGTTGTGCTGTTTGTACCAATCAATCGTCGCCAGTTGCGGCGCGGTGCCTTCGGCATTGATCGAAACAACTTTCTTTGCATGCGCATCGTAGACCAGAAGCACGGCATCGCTGCCGACGCCATTCATCGCGGCGTCCACTACGCCCAGCACCGCCTGACCGGCAACAATGGCATCGAAAGCGTTGCCGCCCGCTTCGAGAATTCGCTCGGCGGCGCGCGTCGCTTCGGGCTTCATCGAAACGACTGCACAGTGTTGGCCGCGAATGACCGGCCGCATCGTTTTTGAAGTTGGATCTTCTTGCGCGTTGCCGATGGGCATCCACAAGAGAGAAAACAGCAGCGCGCAGATGAATATTGCTCGACGTGCTAATCGCATGATGACCTCCAATTCAAGCTTGAACTATTGATGTAATCTTAATCAGCGATGCAACATATCCTCATAGAGCAAGCACGGCAAGTCAAAGAGTCATTGGTTGTTTCAAAGTCATGGCAAAAACTCTTTCGGAATCGGGTTGTCACGACGCTCTTCATCCCAGATAGCCGATGCGATCCACCAGCGTTTGCCGTCGTAGAATAGTTCGACGCTGTTGATGCCCTCGTTCAGTCACTGGGCCATTGCCGGTGTGCCGCGATTCATAAGTGCTGAAGACGTGAGTGATGTTCCCGAAAGCTTTCGTGACGCGGTGAATCTCGCGCTCGAAAAATCCGTTGCGCACCATGTCGTCATTCACCCAGTCAACATAACTTTGATGATCCATCACGCGCGCAAAAACTTTTCCATCCTGGGCGGCGGTCGCGACAAAGCGCATACCATCAATGTAGAGCGTACGATCGCGTGACCATTGACGCGGCTGTCCCGCAGGCGCGGAGATGACTAGGTAAAACGCTTTCATAATGCCGTCGAGCGTCGCGACATCTTCCGGGCGCGGTGCGACCGGCGGCACTGCAACATGCTGAGTTGTAGGCGCAGGCCGCTGTGCGAGTAGGGTAGAAGATAGAAGAAAGGTCAGAGCAAAGAGCGGGGCAACAATGTGCCGCGAGATCGATGAACGCATGGATTACTCCCTTAACCGTAAGCTTATGAGGAACTTTCTGTCGTCAATCCCGCCGCAGTAAGTATGCGAAAGTCTTCATATAGCGTAAGTCCTGGGCGAAAGCAAATTTCCCCGTCTCTTGGTGGCATCTCGTCGGAATTCTCAAGCAAACGCCTGGTCGTCCAAAATGCGCAATCGACAGATAATGGTTTAACCGATGACGCGACGCTCGCCGAAAGAGTGACTCAACTGCAATCAAGAAACTCTTTGGAATCGTGGTTTTCTCTTGACAGAATCAACCGCGTGGTAGTACACGTGCAGCGCAATGCTGGATATTGGTGTAACCAATTCTAACGATAAGAACCATAAGGTCAAAGGGCGGACGAGTTCGGGCCCAACGATTGAAGACGTAGTCGCACGGGTATCCGATCTTATCAAACAGGAGAGACTCGGACCCGGCGATCGGCTTCCGCCAGAGCGCGAGCTGGCAAAGCAACTCGGCGTTAGCAGGCCATCACTACGCACTGGTTTGCGAGCGTTGAGTTCCATGGGTTTGCTCAAATCACGGCAGGGATCAGGCACCTACGTAGCCGACGGAACGCCGACGCTCGATAGCGAACCATTAAGGTTATTGGCGGCGCTGCATGGCTTTAGCGTTGTTCATATGTTTGAAGCTCGGTCGATTCTCGAAGTTGGCGCCGCTGGCCTGGCAGCCGAGCACGCGACACCCGAGCAACTGGCAACTTTGGCTGAAGAGATCGCGGAAATGTATGCGGCGCTCGGCGATCCGCAACAATATTTAGTACACGACGTTCGCTTTCATCGGGCTGTGGCTGCGGCGTCGGGGAGCCCGATGTTGGCGACGCTGATAGAGATGGTCTCGTCAGTGTTGTATGAGAGACGACGCGAAACGGTCGAACGAAAGCACGACTTCAGAGGCTCGCTCGATCTACACCAACAGGTCTACCGAGCGATTCGCGCTCGTCAGCCGGAAGAGGCCCGCGCGGCAATGCGAGAGCATCTTCTGCGTGCGCAGCAAGCCTTCGCCAGGGAGTGCGAAGCAGAAATCCCAGCTCAAGTTTCTGAAGACAGCAAAGTTCAAAACGTCGGAGTCTGAGGGCGTCGCTTAATCCCAATCCGTATTCTCTCTATGCAGAGCATAGCGCCTCTGAATTACACGACATGCGAGTCGGACTATTTGTAACCTGTGTTGTGGATCAAATGTGGCCTGCGGTGGGCGCAAGCACGGTAGAAATTTTGCGCCGCGTGGGCTGCACGGTCGAGTTTGACCAAAGGCAAACCTGCTGCGGTCAGCCGGCCTTCAACACCGGCTATCGCGCGGAGGCGCGCAAGCTGGCCGAGCGTTTCATCCGTATGAGCGAAGAGAGCGAAGTGGAAGCGATCGTCAGTCCTTCCGGATCGTGCACCGCGATGGTGCACCACTATCCCGCGCTGTTTCCCGATGCTGAAAAGTGGCGCCGGCGAGCACGAGCAATTGCGGCGCGTACTTTTGAATTGAGTTCGTTCCTGGTCCGCGTGCTGAAAGTTGAAGATGTCGGTGCGCGTTTTTCCGGGCGCGTGACCTGGCATGATGCGTGTCACGCTTTGCGCGACTTGAAAGTTCAGAGTGAACCACGGCGTTTGATAGCGCGCGTGCGCGATGCCGAGTATGTCGAGCTGGAAGACGCTGATGCCTGTTGCGGTTTCGGCGGCACCTTCTCAGTGAAGTATCCGGAGATCTCCGTTGCGATTTTGGATCAAAAGATCGAAGCCATCGAACGAGCAGGCGTGCAGGCTGTCGTTAGCGGCGACGCGAGTTGTTTGATGCAGATTGGCGGGCGACTCTCGCGCAACGGATCGAAGGTTCGCGTGATGCACCTGGCCGAGCTGCTGGCATCAGGAGGCGGGGCAGAAGCCCGACCCCGGGGTCCCCGACGGCGCAGCGCCGTTGGGGTGGGACGGTAAGGGAGGGCTCATTCTGATCGGTACAAACGAGCCCTCCCTTACGGTCGGGCTACTGCCCCACACTTTATGAACCACTTAACCACAGAGACGTTCGACGCGAATGCGCGCGCAGCCCTTGCCGACACGCAACTGCGCGGCGCGTTGCGCAAGGCGACCTCTCTGTTCGGCAAGCACCGACTGGCAGCGGCTCGAAGTTTAGAAAACTGGGAGGAGTTGCGCACTCAAGCGCGCGCGATCAAGGACGAAGTGCTGCTGCGCCTCGACGAGTATCTCGAAGAGTTTGCAGTTAACGCGCAGAGACGCGGCGCGCAAGTGCATTGGGCGCGTGACGCGGCAGAGGCTAACCAGATCGTCTGCCGTCTGGCGAACGAGCGTGGCGCGCGCCGGATCGTTAAGAGCAAAAGCATGGTGACGGAAGAAATTCACCTGAACGATGCGCTGCAAGCCGAAGGGATCGAGGCGATTGAAACCGATCTGGGCGAGTACATCATCCAGCTTGCCGGCGAAACACCTTCGCACATCATCGCGCCCGCGATTCACAAAACGAAGCAACAGGTTGCCGAGTTGTTTACCGCAAAGCTGGGCATTGAGCCGACAGATGACGTTGCGCAGCTCACGAGCGCAGCGCGTCGGGTGCTGCGTCAGCGTTTCGCCGCGGCCGACATGGGCATCAGCGGCGTCAACTTTGCCATTGCTGAGACCGGAACGATTCTCATTTTGGAAAATGAGGGCAACATACGCTTGACGACCAGCTTGCCGAAGACGCATATCGCGGTAATGGGCATTGAAAAGATTCTGCCGCGCTTCGCTGATCTCGACGTCTTTTTGAAACTGTTGCCGCGCTCCGGCACCGGACAACGGCTGACTACTTATCAATCGCTGATCACTGGAACGAAGCGCCACGCGGAAGATGAAGGTCCCGAGGAACTGCACATCGTCCTGCTCGACAACGGCCGCTCGCGCATGCTTGCGCATCCGGTCACGCGCCAATCGCTCGCCTGCATACGCTGCGGCGCGTGTCTGAATGCTTGTCCCGTGTATCAACAGATCGGCGGACACGCGTACGGCTCGGTCTACGCTGGACCGATCGGCGCCGTCATCACGCCGCAACTGATTGGGTTACGTAAAGCCGAGCAGTTGCCTTACGCATCGAGTTTGTGCGGCGCGTGTCGTGAAGTGTGTCCGGTGAAGATAGACATTCCGGAGTTGCTGTTGTACTTGCGCGCGGAGATTACGAAAGGCAGGGGGCAGGAGCGGGAGGCAGACGGCAGGATCAGAATTGATTCTGCTGTTTGGCTGAGGCCGCGTAGAGTTGAACGACTGGCTTTCAAACTTTGGGCGGCGGTGATGGAGCGGCCGCGATTGTATCAATGGAGTGTGAAACTTGGTCGATTGCTGCAACGCTTCATTGTGCGCGAAGGAAGAATTGGCAGGGCGGGTGCGATGCTCTCGCGCATCGTCCCACCGCTCGGCGCCTGGACCAGCGCGCGTGATTTGCGACCGTTGGCTGCGCGGACGTTCCGGGAACAATGGCGCAGCGAACTTAGTAACGCGGATCATGAGGTCAAATCGTGATCGATCTTCAAAGAAACATCGATGCGCGCGACGCAATACTGAGATCGATTCGCGATCATTTAAGTGCGAGCACGCCATACGACGGGGTCCATGCGGAAGCGGCTTCAGCATCTCCAGACTATTTCCCTTCAGTGGTTGAAAGCGGCGCGCCCCGTGCTCTGGTCCAGATATTTCGCGAGAACCTTGAAGCTGTCGGCGGGCACTGCATCGTAGTGCGAAACGGGGATGAAGTTGCGCGCGCATTAACTCGAATCATTGCCGACTTGCAAAAGACTCCGCTGCGCGCAAGACGCATCGCTCTGTCGAATGCTCCGCTTGTCGAGCGTCTGGCAGGCCAGATAGAAGTCGAAGTTGACGAATTAACGGTCGCGCCGAGTGCCGCGGATCTGTTCGACTACGATGTGGGCATCACAACTGCTCAGGCGGCGATTGCCGAGACGGGAACGTTGGTGCTCGAGTCGGAGCGCGAAAGACATCGCCTGGTGTCGCTTGTGCCGCCGGTGCACATCGCCATTGTCGAGGCCGCAAGTATTTGTCTGACGTTAGGTGAAGCGTTGGCACTCGTGCACCGAGGCGGGTCTTCGGAAATGAGCTCGACGATCACGTTCATCACCGGCCCATCACGCACTGCCGATATCGAGTTGACCATGGCTATCGGTGTGCACGGGCCGCAGGAGTTGTACGCGATCGTCAACAACGGTGAGCCATTGCCTGCATAGCGTTCGTTAAATCGCGCGTTGCTTTCACGCGTAGTGGATCGAGAACTATCCGGTCAAGTCCCGAGACCCGATCGTCCGCAAACCGTCGCGGAGTTTCTGATGGTCCTGCACCAGTCTCACATACCGCAATTCATCAGTCCCGGCCTTAGCTCGGATAATCCGCTTGATGGCGCTCTTTTCTTGTTTCGACCAGCGCGTTAGATCTGTAATCATCGCCAGCACCAGGGCGAGATCGGAAAAGACACGCTGCTCCGATGCGCTCAAGTTCGCCGGCTGGAGTCCAAGTGCACGAGCGACCGAAGTGATCGAACCGTGACGGAGTCTTCGTTCGCTGCCGCCGAACTCCTGGACCATGCGGCGAGAAACGGCGAGGCCGATGTTCGGCACGAGGAAATCGTCCCAGTCGCCGGGATGCGGAGCCGAGGGCGCTTCGTAGAGGAGGTGTCCGGCGGCGAGTTGACGCAGAATGCGCGCGGGCGTGCGATAGCCGGGGCGGTCAGAAAGTTTGCGTTCTTCCCGCGTGACCAGGCGGGCTATTGGTGACTGGATTGGGTGGAAGCCGAGCTTGCGATAGAACCAGAAAGAGCCGGCCTCGATGCCCTCTTCGTTGTGGCTCCCGAGTTGGTAAGGCTCGACGGAGAAAACTGTGACCCCGAGGTACTGCCGCAAGAGGCGAAGAAAGCGCGCAAAGATCCACGCCGACTCGCCATCGCGGTAGGTGTAAAAGATATTCACGCCGACCTCGCTGCGTTCGCAGAGCGCGAGGGATTCAGCGTAGCCCACCGGCACACCGTTCTTCAGAATGAGCGCGGCATGATAACCGAGCAGCGGCAGACGGCGCTCCGGTGGCAGACCCCAAATTACGAATTCGACTCCGCGACCGGCATCAGCGCGCTGGACCTGCCGCGGGTCGGCGTAGGTGAAACCATAAAGCTCGCGATAACGCACGGTCATCGCGTCACGGGCCAGGCTGAGGACCTGCTCGCCGTCGGCGCGGGAAAGCTTCTTGAGCGGCAGCGGCAACCCTTCTTCCAACTCCCACGCGAGTGAAACGTCGCTCCGGCTGATCAGCGGACCATCGTGATAGAAGATCTTTTTCACTGGCAGCCGCATTCGCGTGCGCGTCGCCCGCGTGTTGCCGAGGTTCCAATGAATCCAGAGCTTGAGTGAATCGAAGAGACTGGCTTTCTCTTTTGCGCCGATCGGGAGATGTTCGAAATGGCGCAGGAGCCATGCCAGGTCCGTCTCGTTACGCCGCCTGGCTGCGCGAATCCAAGCGAGATACGGGACTGGATACACCACGTAAGCTCCGTCCTCAAACAGCGGCAGAAAACTCTTCAAGACGGACACTAACTGCTGCTCACCGTCGTAATCCTCCCAGTCAATCTCGACCCGCAACGGGTATCGCGCGGCCAGATAGCGCGCGATGTCATAGCCCCAGATTGCTGAGAACGACGTCCCGGCAATTCCGGAGACCGGCGGATCGACAAAGACCGAGACGTCAGCGCCCGAGGCGCGCAGCCGGCCGACGCGTTCGTGGAAAGAAGAGAGCTGCGCTTCGGTCTGACGCAGCATTGCGGGGCTGTGCGGGTGGGCGCGCAGAAAGAGCAGGAGTTCGTGAAAGCGAATCAACGACGCGGCATCGCGGAAACGACGCCGGATGAGTTGCTCCAGGAGCTTTTCCGCGCGCCGGCTACAGGTGGGATTGACGCGGCGTTTCAGTTCCGCGAGCCGATCAAGGGCAGCATCAATGGTGATGGATGGCACAGTCTCTCCAGATCCTGTTCTGATCCTACGCGAAGTTTCTACGTTAGCTCCGCTGCCAAGTCAACTGGACTGAGACCGCGGGCTCAAGCGTAATTGGCTGATCGAGTTGGTCAATAAGCGCGGAACATGATCGCCGTTAATGATCATCGCGCAACTGCCGCTGCGTTGAAGAACGATTCCATCCGTGGAGCCGTCGCGCTGCTACTGGTTTAGATCTGTTTCAGGCCGATGTTTGAGATTGCGATAGTGCGGCGTCCAAACCTTTGCGTCGATACGTCGCTTTATTTCATCCGCGCTCGTCGCGTCAGTAACACCAGCGGCAACACCGGCGCGCTGTGCTTCAATGGCCACGGCAAGCGCAACCGCGCGCGAGATGTCGCGCACCATCTCGAGCGGCGGATAGAGTGCCGCGCCCGCATCATGCAACGCCGGCGAGAATTCACTCAGCACCAACGCCGCCGCCACGAACATATCGTTCGTCACGCGGCGCGCGCCTGAGGCCAGCACGCCCAGCCCAACTCCGGGAAAGATGAACGAGTTGTTGCACTGCCCGATGTGCACGCTGCGGCCATTTATTTCAACCGGGTCGAAGGGACTGCCGGTGGCTACCAACGCTCGGCCCTCGGTCCACAACAGAAGGTCCTTTGCTGTCGCCTCGCACTTCGAAGTGGGATTAGAGAGCGGAAAGATAATGGGCCGGTCAACGTGTTGTGCGATCTCGCGAACAATACTCTCGCTGAAAGCTCCGGGTTGCGCCGAGGTGCCAATCAAAATCGACGGGTGAATGTTTCTGACCACGTCGGCTAACGTGAACGTGCCGGGTTCCTTTGTTTGCCAACTCGCCAGCTCACCGAAGGGCCGCCCGTATTTCTGTTTCGCCAACTCGAGGTCAGTGCGCGCTGATTGGACCAGGCCGCGGCTATCGATCAACCATATTCTCGAGCGCGCTTCGCTCTCAGAGAGTCCGGCGCGCTCGATTGCCGCCACGATCTGATCGCTGATGCCGATGCCGGACGAGCCGGCGCCGAGAATCGCGATGCGCTGATCTGCGATACTTCCGCCGGTTACTTTCACTGCCGCCAGCAGCCCGGCCAACGTCACGGCGCCAGTTCCCTGGATGTCGTCGTTGAAGGTACACAACCGATCGCGATAGCGCTCGAGCAGGCGCGCCGCATTGTTCTTTGCAAAATCCTCCCACTGCAAGAGCCCGCGCGGAAACTTGTGATTTACCGCGGTGACAAACGCTTCGATGAAATCGTCGTATTCTTTACCTCGAACGCGCTCGTGACGCCAACCCAGGTACAACGGATCATCGAGCAGGGCGCGATTGTCGGTCCCGACGTCAAGCAGAATCGGAAGCGTCGAACCCGGATGAATGCCGGCGCAGAGCGTGTAGAGCGCGAGCTTCCCAACGGGAATACCCATGCCACCTACGCCAAGATCGCCGAGCCCGAGAATGCGCTCGCCGTCGGTCACCACGATTACCTCGACGTTTGCGGCCGGTGCGTTATTAAGCAAAGTCGTGATTTCATCGCGGTAAGGATACGAGACGTAAAGCCCGCGTGGCCGGCGAAACAGATGGCTGTATTTTTGGCAGCCGAGGCCCACGGTCGGCGTGTAAATGATAGGCATCATCTCAGTGATGTGTTCGTGCACCAGCCGGTAGAAAAGCGTTTCGTTTCGATCGTGCAAGGCGCCGAGAAAAACGTAGCGCTCAAGGTCCGAGTCTTTGCCTTTGTAGTTTTCGTAAGTGCGCGCGAGTTGCTCATCGATCGTTGAGGGATGAAATGGCAAGAGCCCGAGCAGACCGAGATCTCGCCGCTCTTCCTCTGAGAAGGCGCTGCCCTGGTTGAGCAGAGGGGTGTCCAATAGTGCGTGCCCCGCAAGCGAAATTTCGAGCGCTGGTTCACCTGGTTCGTTGGTGATTTTGGCAGACATAATCAGTACGCTCTTTCAAACCCGAATATGGCAACATACGTGCCGGGAAAGCGCCCCCTACAAGGCGCGGTCGGAAAGGCTTTAGCGTCGGTGAGACGTGAGCCGGTGCGCACAAGCACACACGCTATTGGGGAAGATTACCCCGGAATTGGCAATGGCATTGCCGGAGAGTCCAAACCAAACTGAGTGCCAATCTGATCGCCACTAGTTTCAGCTTGCTCGGCCCAGCGGTTGCAAGGTAAGCGCATCCCTACGCTTGTTGAGTAAGAAGAAGATCCTAAACCGGTCTTGAGAAAACTTGGCGCGCTGTTCACAGATTAGCTATGTCGTCAATGGAGATTCTGAAAGACGTCAAGACCGCGAGCGGTGCAGGCCATCACGTCATCGCCTCGATTCGTGGCAGCGAGCCCGGCCCCACGTTAATCATCCTCGGTAGCATTCACGGAAATGAGCCGGCCGGCACGCAAGCTGCGCATCGAGTACTCAGTCAGCTCGAGGAACTGCGTTCGTGCCTGCGTGGTGAAGTCATTCTCCTCACCGGTAACACGCGCGCGTTGGATAGCAAGGTGCGGTACCTCGATACTGACCTGAACCGTCTTTGGATCACGGCGAACATTCTGGCGATCAAATCAGGCAACGCCGTTGGCCCGAGCTCGTCGGAAGCATTCGAACAGCGAGAGCTGCTTGTTGAATTAGAGGGCGCGTTTGCCCGCGCGCGCGGCGAGATCTTTTTCGTCGATCTGCACACTACTTCGGCGCCGGGAAAGCCGTTCGCCACTGTCGGCGACACGCTGCGCAACCGTCGCTTTGCTTTGAATTTTCCCGTCACCATTGTCCTTGGCCTCGAAGAACAGATCGATGGCACACTGCTCGAATACGTTAACAACCTGGGTGTGATAACGATGGGCCTGGAGGCCGGCCAACACGACGCTGCGTCATCGACGGATAATCACGAAGCGGTGATCTGGATTGCGACTGTGGCAGCGGGTAATCTCCGCCGCCAGGATGTGCCTGAGCTTGAAAGCCACGTCGCGGTGCTCGCGCGCGCCGCGGGCGGAAGGCGGGTGGTCGAAGTGCGGCACCGCCACGCGATTTCACGGACGGATGAATTCAAGATGGAGCCGGGCTTTACCAACTTTCAACCCGTGCGACGCGGACAGTTGCTGGCCCATGATCGCAAAGGCGAGATTACGGCCCGGGAAACGGGACTTGTGGTACTACCGCTTTACCAGGCGTTGGGCGACGACGGCTTTTTTCTCGGACGAGAGGTGCGGAGATTCTGGCTCAGTCTCTCGGCTTTGTTAAGGCGCTTGAAGATTGTCAACTTTGTGCACCTGCTGCCGGGTGTGCGCCGCGATCCTCTCGACGAAAATTTCCTGATCGTAAATACGCGCATCGCCCGAATTCTCCCATTGCAGATCTTCCACCTGCTGGGCTTGCGTCGGCGGCGCTGGGTCGGCAACGATCTCATCGTCAGCCGCCGCGCGTTTGATCTGAAAGGGCCGCTCGAATCAAAGGCGAAGTCTCGGATCCGGTCTGCGTGAACCAACCACGCGCCGACTCACCCCACTCTTTGCCCTTGGCTCTTTGCGCTTTGCCCTTTGCTCCGCTTTCTGGCGGTCGCGAGTTGATTGATGCCGTTTCGGAGATCGCAGAATGGCAGGCCTGACCCCTTGATTTGCGCCCGAGGTCCTTTATTAATCGCAGTGCGTTCTGCTATTCTCGCATCAATATGAGCAGCAACTTAGATCAACTCACGGCTGATGCGATGAAACTCCCGCTGAGAGATCGCGTGCAGCTCGCGCAGCGCTTAGTCTCAACTCTTGATTCCGAAGTCGAGACTGATACCGAAGCTTTATGGTTCACGGAAGCTGAGCGACGGCTTGCAGAACTTCGCAGCGGGAAAGTCCAGGGTATCAGTGCCGAAGACTCATTTCGCAATGCGCGCGAAGCTCTCGAGCGATGAGGGTCATCTTCCATCCGGAAGCTTCCGAGGAAAAGCTGGAGTCCGCGCGGTTTTATGAAGCGAGATCTAAAGGCCTCGGTTGGGATTTCTTAGCCGCAGTAGAAGAAACAGCCCGCCGCATCGAGCAATTTCCCGAAGCAGGCCCAATTGACCGAGCAAGTATTCGCAAGAGGATTGTACCTGGCTTTCCGTTCACGATTCTTTATGAAGTGCAGTCTGATCGAATCTTCATTGCGGCGGTAGTGCATCAACATCGGCGGCCGGGTTATTGGCGAAAGCGAGTTCCCCGCTGACGCGGACGATCACGCCTTCCTTCACGATCGTGCTGGTCAGGTTTGCTAACTGATGTCCGGTCTCTAAAGGGTCGAACCACTAATCGTGTCCTGGCCGCAGAGCGGCCAAATGTCTAATGCACAGGTTGCGGAAATGCTCCTGCGCTCCAGAGGAGCGCAACGTGACTCTCACGAGAGGCGAGATATTCCGCTCCTCCGGAGCTTCGGAGTTCTTTTGGGATCGTGGTTCTATAGACATCTGGTCCCTCCGAGACCAAAGCCCTACACCCACGCACTCGGAAGACGGAAGGTTTGGGTTGAAACCAAAGCGTGGTTTCTAATTTGGATATCGGGGCGGTAAGGCGAAGTCTCGTATCCGGTCTGCGTGAACAAACCGCGCGCCCTTTGACTGGCAATGGTCAGCAAACCGCGACTGGCCCCGGGTGCCAGCGGCCGCGAGTTGATTAATGCCCTTCTGAAATCGCAGAATGGCAGGTTTGACTCCGGATTCTTGCCCGCGAACTCCGCCAGGTATTGGATGACAGAGGCGTCAAAGTCGAGATGATTGTCTACAAGGGATTCGGTTAAGAAATGACGCTGGCGACAGGCGCCAAACTCGGACGTTACGAGATCGCTTCACTGATAGGTGTCGGTGGCATGGGTGAGGTGTATCTGGCTCGCGATACCAAACTTGACCGGAGCGTTGCCATCAAATTCCTCAATGAAGAATTCAGCAAGGATGCCGACAAATTGAATCGGTTTATTCAGGAAGCAAAAGCCGCATCTGCGCTTAATCATCCGAACATTCTGACAATTCACGAAATCGGCGAGATCGGCGGCTTGCGTTTTATGGCCTCAGAATACATCGAAGGGCAGACCCTCACTGAATTGCTCCGCCAAGAAAAGCCAACTCTCATTGAAGTGCTGCAAATAGCAATTCAGATCGTTTCCGCACTTCAAGCAGCACACGAAGCAGGAATTGTTCATCGCGACATTAAACCTGACAACGTAATGATTCGCAGAGATGGCATTGTTAAAGTCCTGGATTTCGGGTTGGCAAAACTGTCCGAACCACCTGCGTCGGCACGCGGGTTTGATCTGAAGAAAGAAGCGGCGGCGGGAAGAGTCAGCACGATTCCCGGAATCATTATGGGAACGCCCAATTATATGTCTCCCGAACAAGCCAGAGGCAAAGATATTGATCATCAAACTGATATTTTCAGTTTTGGTGTTGTGCTTTATGGAATGCTTTCGGGAAGTTCGCCGTTTGCTGGAGATACAATCAGCGACATCATCGCTTCAGTCTTGACGAAAGAGCCGAAGCCTCTCCGCGAAATAAATCAAGAAACGCCCGTCGCACTGGAAATCATTGTTCATAAAGCCTTACAGAAAGATAAGGAGCAGCGCTACCAGACGGCGCAGGATTTGTTGGATGACCTGAAAGAAGTCAAACAGGAATTAGAAGTTCAGAGCCATTTGCAGCGCACCGCCGCAGTGAATCGGGCAGAGATGAAAACGCAAATCCTGAAAACTCAATCGCTCCCCGAGATAAATCAGGCAGACGTCAAACAGGCGAATCTGCGATCGAACTCAATCGCGGTCTTGCCGTTTTCCGATATCAGCCCGGACAGCGATAACAAGTATTTCAGCGACGGATTAACGGAAGAGGTCATAATGAATCTTTCCAAGCTGCAAGGGCTCAAAGTGCTCGTTCGCGGTTCAACCATGCGCTATGTGAAAGAAGGGAAACTTTATAAGCAAGCAGCTGACGATCTTGGAGTGCAATATCTGCTCGATGGAAGCGTGAGGCGGCACGGCCAGGATCTCAGGATCACAGCGCAACTCGTCGACACGGATAGCGACGTGTACTTATGGGCGGAAACCTATCGCGGTACGATGGAGGACATTTTTGAGATTCAAGAGAAGGTCGCGGCGGAAATTGTTCGAGCGCTTCAAGTCCGACTGTCTCGCGACGAAAAACAAATCCTGAAAAAACGCTTTACGGAAAACGCTGAGGCGTATCAACTCTATCTCCAGGGTCGTTACTTCTGGAACAAAAGGAGTGAAGACGGGCTGAAGACAGCGATCAAGTATTTCAAAAAAGCAATCAAGAAGGATCCGAAGTACGCGCTGGCGTGGGCCGGCGTTGCTGATTCGTACAGTTTGCTGGGCGAATACGGCAACATTCCGCGCAAGGAGTTATACCCAAAAGCACAGGCGGCGGCAGAAAAAGCGTTGGCAATCGACAATCGGCTCGCTGAAGTCCATGCGTCATTGGCGATGTTGCATATGCTGAAGCGTTGGGATTGGCCGAATGCCGAGAAGGAATTCAAGCTGGCCATCGAGTTGAATCCTAATTACGCGACCGCGCATCACTGGTATTCCCAGTGGTTAGTGTGCATGGGCAGACTTGAGGAAGCGTTCCAATCGATTTCGCGAGCTGCCGAACTGGACCCGGTTTCTCAAGCAATACTCAAGGACAAGGGATTAACCCTGTACTACAGTCGGCAGTACAACAAAGCGATCGCGATGGCCAGAAGGACATTAGAGTTGGACCCAAATTACGCAGCTGCCCATCGCCTGCTCTCCCTCTCGTATCAGGGCAAGGGACTCTTCAAGGAAGCGATTGCCGAAAACCAGCACTGGGGAACTCTCACCGGCAACGAAGTCGAAACCACAGTTGCCCTTGCCCAACTCTACGCGGTTTCAGGACAAGGAGAAGAGGCAAAGAAACTTATTGCAGTCGTGGAGAAGGACAAACTCACTGATAACATCTGTCGTGGATTGGCTTTGGTCTACGCGGCTCTCGGCGAGCACGATATTGCATTCAAATGGCTGGGAAAAAGTTACGAGAGGCGGGAGGAGGCATTATTGAACCTCAAAGTTGATCCCAAAGCTGATCGGCTCCGTTCCGACCCTCGATTCAGCGCGCTGCTGAAGAAATTGGGTGTGGAGAAATGATCGGAAAGGAATACTTTCTCCTCGCCGAAACCCGATCCAGCCAGTTCGGAATGAGTAAGGACTTTCAGTACCATGCGCTCCAATCTGGTGTCCTCTCCTCACCAGCGGACGGCATGTTGGGTCGAGCAATCGCACGGACGCTCGAGGCTCCTATGACCGACCGTGCGCATCTCTTCCAAAGCCTCGTGGAAGAGATCGAAGCCTTTATGGCAGCTCATCCCGAAGAGCGTCCCTGGACCTGCACCCGGTTCACCGGCACAGACGGCTCACGCATCTTTCGTGGCGGCATCGGGCTCTCGATTGTCATCGACCCCGGCGGCCGTCTCTGGCGCGCCCGCAGCTACGAGGACTTCGAAACGACGTACACGTTCACACTAACGTCCTGTGAGATTGCTACCCTCACTCCGCTCTACAGTTTGATGCGCGAGTACTTGGCGCGTTGACGTCCTGATCGTCCGCCGGGTCAACACGCTGACACCCCCCGGATCACGTAAGAAATTATTTCCGGCCCGCGAAGCGGGCGCGAGAAATTACAGAACCGGGAGCGGTAGCGACCGGATCATGGATTCAACTTGAGTGGCAGCATCCCCTTGCTATTACTCGGGGTTCTGTACCGTCCGCCGCGCATTTGATCTGCATCTGATCCGAAAGGGCCGCTCGAATCAAAGGCGAAGGCTCGTATCCGGGCTGCGTTAATAAACCACGCGCCGACTCACTCCACTCTTTGCCCTTAGCTCTTTGCGCTTGCCCAAATTCGGCTGGCCCTGGGTTCCGGCGGGCGCGAGTTGATTGATGCCGTGCTGAGTTCGCAGAATGGCAGGCCTGACCCCTGATTCCTCGGATCCGTTCTTTAAGCTTCAAGAAGAACCTCTGGATGCTTCTTCGCGATCGAGAGCAACTTGAGCGCTGCGTCGCCCGGTTCTCTTGAACCTTGCTCCCAAGCCTGGACAGTCTTGGGGCTGATGTTCAGCATCATCGCAAACACCGCTTGTGAGCAGTTGAGCTTTTCTCGGATGCGAGCAATGTCCCTGGGTGACATCGCTTTCGGCGGTCGCGGAGCTTGGATTCGCGTTAGGTTTAGGTCGCGGCGCTCTCCACGCTCAAAAGCGAGGGCCCCCTCTAGAGCTTCTTTGAGATCGGCAAATGCCTCGTCACTCATGTAGTTTGTTTTGTTCGTCTGAATCTTGCGCGTGCCTTTTGCTTTCATGACCATTAACGTTCCTTCCTGATCTCCTGGCTTAACTGCCCGATGATCTGCTTCTGACGCGGAGACAAATCAGCTTGCTCGCCTTGCTGAAGAGGTACAGCAAGTGAATCCTGCCCGCGTGTTCAAGGTACAGGTACAGATATCGATAACTGCCACTCTTACCACGCGCCGAGGTGGGATCCGCGACCCTGGCCTTCCGAACGCCGTGCGTTCCTTTCACAACAGCGCCGCGCTCAGGATTCTGGACTAACTCTGACTGGATACTCGTTAGAACTTCGCCAGATAGTTGGCGGACCTGTTTGTAAAAGATCTTTGACTCAACGAATTCAAACCAGACGGTCTCGCCGGCGTTCACCATGCTGGGGGGACTATACTACTGAGTAGGATACCACGTCAAACTGGGAGCCGGCCATCATGAAAATGGCCGCTACCTTTTTAGGCGAAAGCGGCAAAGCGTCTGAAGAGTATTACTATTGGGATGGCAAACTGATCTTCGTACTGCGCACAGACTATCTTTATGCCAAGCCTCTATCCGGAAAAGTCCTCAAGACAACAGAAAATCGCTTTTACTTTAGCGATGACAATCTGATCCGATGGATTGATGAGCACGGTAAGCAAGTCGCTGCGGATACAAATGAGTATCAGGAGAAGCAGAAGGAGTATTTGGAAAGTTCAAAACAGTTCAGCGATGGCGCGCGTTCGCAGAAGCCGACGATTGAAAGCACTCCGTAAGCAGCTATCCAAAGCAAAGCTTCAGTCAAGTTTGATTGATGCCGTTTCGGAGATCGCAGAATGGCAGGCCTGATTCCCACGCATGCCCTCGACTTCACCGCCGTTGGCGGCGGATTCCTCTTGCCATATATTGCCAAACGCCAGTGTGCGTGATAAGTTCGGCGCATGGTGACTACATCGGAAGGCTTGGCATTCGATCGGGGCGTGCGGCCGGTGCTGGAGATTGTCTTGCCGGAAAAAGCGGACGCAGTTATCGGGTTTCGCGCTGACCCAGAGCTTCAAGCTCGCATAGAAGAACTCGCCCGGAAATCGACTGAAGGCCAACTCACTGAGGATGAGGGGGCGGAGTACGCAGGGTACGTGCGGGCGAACAAGTTTGTCGCCATTCTCAAGCGACAGGCCCAACAGATCACGAACTCCCAGTCGTAAATGATTGGCTCACAGACCAGGACTCAGGTTCGCGAGCGCTCCAGGAACGCTTGCGAGTACTGCCAACTGCATCAGGATGACTCGCCGCTTGCGACACTTCACATCGAACACATTATTCCAAAGATTCACGGCGGAACCGATGACCTCGACAACCTGGCTCTGGCGTGCATCGATTGCAATCTGCACAAAGGTACAAACTTGACCGGGATCGATCCGCAAACGAACGGCGTGACCGAGTTATTTCATCCACGACTCCAAAACTGGGACGAGCACTTCGAGTGGCAAGGAATTTATATCAAAGGCAAGACAGCAACGGGCAGGACCACCGTAAGAGTGCTGAATATGAATTCTGACGATCAGGTAGCATTGCGCTCTTCTTAAATCAGGCTTCGCCGAAACCAGCTTCAACCGAATCTCTCGCAACATTTCCGGATTCTTCCGCTGGCAGATTTTCCATCTGTTGGGCCTGCGCCGGCGGCGCTGGGTCGGCAACGATCTCATCGTCAGCCGCCGCGCGTTTGATCTGCACGGACTGCTCGATTCAAAAGGCGAAGTCTCGTATCCGGTCTGCGTGAACGTGCCCACCCGCCGACTCACTCCACTCTTTGCCCTTAGCTCTTTGCGCTTGCCCAGATTCAGCTGGCCCTGGGTTGCGCATGGCGGCGGCGGCGAGCGCCTCGATCGGGAAAACCCGGAGTTCTTTCAGGGCGTGAGCGATGGCCTGAAGTAAACACGAGGTTAGTTACAAATACTGCCCGGGCGTTTTCTCTGACGGCAACACAGCGGTAAAGTCCTTACTGAATCGCGAGGCATACGCGTCCAGCAATTCGGTAACTCGCTTGTAGTTTGGCGAGCGCACGATTAGCCCGACGTGCCCGCGTTTGTTGACCCGATAGACTATCTCGGGATCATTGTAGAGCGAAGTGTCAGGATATTCCTGCCGCGCCAGCGAGACCGCGATGCCGCCATACTCTTTGCGCGCCGCCGGCGGCACGTAGGGACTATCCGGCGTAGCGACCTCGATCCTGGCCCACTCACGCCAGAGGTTGATCCCGGTCGCGGCTTCGACGGTTTCGGCAGTGTGCGCGCCACCAACGCGAGCGGCGACTTCGAGAAAGTAGAATTGATTCTTCGAAGCAAGAGGTTGCGCCGAGCTTTCGACGCGACCAGACGCGCGGGGGCAGCCAATGAACTCGGCGTGCGTTACTCCCTGTTCGAGACCGAAACCAATCAGCAACTTTTTGTTTAGCGCCAGCAGACGGCGCTCCTCCACGGAGCCACGCCGCACGGTATGTGACGTGGTTACCCCGCCCCCGTGACCGATGTCGAACGGTGGGGCGCCATATTTCTCGACACTGCTGAAAAGTATCCTGCTTCCTTCGACCAGCGAATCCACGTGGTACACATCGCCCGGCAGGTACCGCTCGAGTAAGTGAAAGCCAGACTGTTCGTGGAACTCCTCACGCGCGTCGAGTTCGGCGATCGCGCGCCAGACCTGTTCGGCGTCATTGAGTTTTTGAATGCCCATTGCTGAGGCGCCAATACGAGGTTTCAGCATCCACGGCGGCGAGGTTCGGTTCATGAACTGATCAACTGCTTCGAAGTTGAGGAGATGAACAAATTCGGGCTGAGGGAGGTTCAGACTTTGCGCCTTCACGCGCATGGCAAGCTTGTCCTGGAAACGACGCGCGGTTGTTGTGCCCATCCCCGGCAGACACAGGTGTTCGCGTATGTGCGCCGCAGTGACGATGTCGTATTCCTCCAGCGCTACGACTCGCGATACTCGCCGCCGTCGCGCGATGTCGCTGGCCGCCATGAGATAAGCCTGAACGCTCGTCTTTCCCGAAATCGCGATGACTTCGTCGAGTGAGTCGCGCGCCCAGTCCTGGCTCAAAAGTTTTTCTCGGGTCAGCAGTACGACCGCCGCGCCTTGCTGTTTACACTCACGGATAAAGTCGTTGCCCTTGAAGAAACTGGCAAGACACAAAATGGTTGGAGTATGTTCACTTGAGCCAGTCATAGACGAGCAAAGCAGGAAAGCTCACTCCAGCACGTGAATATTTTTCTCCCGGCAAATCTCTTTCAGGATCTTCGGCCAGACGGTGACGCTGACTTCACCAAGATGTGCTTTGCGCAGTAACAGCATGACGGTGCGCGATTGTCCGATGCCGCCACCGATGCTGAGCGGCACTTCGTTCTTAATAACTGCCTGATGGTATGGCAGCTTCAGGAAATCGAGTTGCCCAGTGATCTCCAGTTGCTGCTTGAGAGTCTCAGCGTTGACGCGAATGCCCATCGAACTCAATTCGTGGCGACGGCAGGTTACCGGATTCCAGACCAAAATGTCGCCGTTCAGTCCGTGCATTGAGCTGCCGTTACTCGAAACGGTTTCTGTGACCCAGTCGTCGTAGTCCGCCGCGCGCATTTCGTGTGGGTAACCATCCTTAAGGATCCAACCGATGCCATAGATGAACACCGCCGGATATTCCTGAAGGATTGCCGTCTCGCGCGCTTTCCTTGGCAGGTCGGGATATCTTTCAAGTATCTCTTCGGCGTGCAGGAACGTCAGCTTGTCAGGCAGCGGCGGATACTTGTCAGTCTTCAATTGCGGAAACAGAGCGTGGATATATTCTTCGCCGCCCTTGATGACTGTCCAGATTGACTCGACCGTCTGCCGCAGGTAATTCAAATTGCGTTGATTGGCAGTGATTGCTTTCTCCCAGTCCCACTGATCGACGTAGGCGCTGTGATCGTGATCGAGGAAATAATCTTTGCGCACAGCGCGCATGTCAGTGATCAAGCCCTCACCCGGCCGCATGCCAAACTGCTTGAGCGCGACGCGTTTCCATTTCGTGGCGGCCTGCACAACCTGCGCGTCGATCGGATGCAGGTCGCGATCGTTCGAGATGTGAAACTGGATGGGCGTGCGTGAACCGTCACGATCGAGGTAATCATTTACCCCGCTCTCGACATCGACGATCAGCGGCACCTCGACGCGCATCAGTTTCAGTTCGCGACAGAGATTGTCCTCGATGTAACGCTTGACCAGCGTGATTGCTTCCTGGGTGTGTTTTGGATCCAGCAGAGAGTTGTAATCATCGGGCAGTATCTTTGCCAACTCCTCGTAATTTCCAATCCCCGGACCGGCGAGATCCGCGGTCTTGTCCATCATCGTCGTCGTGCTCATCTTTTCACCTCGCAATTGATTTCGAAATCAGCAGGCACCGTCGCGTCTCCGTTCGGTTTTCACCATTACAGAATGCGACTCGTTGGTCCCGAACACGGCAACAAATATGCCGTCCTCTGAGGTCGAGGAAATGCCGTCAAAACCGGCCGACGAGCAAAGGCGCGCGGGGAAAAGTTCCCGCTGGTTGCGCGAAAACCCACATGATCAAAAGTTAGCTTCGAGGATCAGAACCGAGTAAGGACTTCACTGAAAATACTGATTGCCGTAGACGGGTCAAACAGTTGAAGTTGTTGGTGGAGCAGAGGGGGCTCGAACCCCTGGCCTCCGCATTGCGAATGGCAAAAAAGCGGTTTTCGCGGACCAGATTTTGAACCTTGAAAACTCGACAAATTTGCCAGAAAC
>JBGPWL010000136.1:0-9696 GCA_041492185.1 Pyrinomonadaceae bacterium
ATGGAAAACTACGGCGTGCAGCCTGACATGTTTGTCGACAACGCGCCTGAAGACAATCTAGCCGGCCGCGATCGCCAGCTCGAAGCTGCGGTGCGCGAGTTGCTAAATCAACTGCAAGGCCCGCGGAGGAACGTCGCGAGCCGGGATCAACAATAGGGTCTGTCCCTACCGTTGCGATCACAAAGAGGCGGGACTTGTCCCGCCTCTTTTAGTGTTCATCTGAGCCTTGGGATTTTCAGACGCGGACCGGGTGATCTTTCGCGTACGAGTAAGCGCACCAGGCGGAGATGATGTGAACGACCCAACCGAGCGTGCCTGCCGATCCAATCCAGGAAACGCCCGTAACGATCAGCCAGATGATTCCGATAAGCACGCGGCCGTTATAAATCTGCCCAACACCGGGAATAAGTAAACTTAAGATTCCTGCTATTGCCGGATCACGCATGATTGATTACCTCCATCGTGGGGCTATACGACAGAAGACGGGAGTTAGTTCGCAGAGTATGAGGTCCGCCGTTCGCTTTTAAGGCTGCGGTTTCAGGCTGAAATCCTTTGGCACAAATTCGATGGACTTCATCGTGCCGTCAAACTTTGCTTTCGGATCTGTGGTGGGAGTGTAGCAAATAACCACCGGGTTTTCCGGCTTGCGCGGACCGCAGGTGATCTCGCCGCTGACATCGGTGGTGAAGGCCACTATTTGAATATTGTCAAAGCTGGCGCTCCTCAACTTCAACATTCGATCATCGAGCTTGACGATGAACGTAATGCCTTTAGCGTCACATTCGATTCGCACCAGCGTGCCCTGAATCTGTTTCTCGCCGTCGCCCGGTTTTCTGAGCGCTGCCCGCAAAAACGAAGCAGGATCGGTTGGCGCTTCAACCACAGTCGATTCGCGCAGCCTCGGAGGACCACTTGCTCCTGCAGAGTTGCGCAGCGCTTCGTAGCGGGCCTGTTGTTCTTCGCGCGACGCGAGTTGAGCAAGCGTCGCTTGTGCCTGCTGGCGAACGTGCGCGTCACTATTATTCTCAGTGAGACGCTCGAGAATCTGGCGCGCGGTTTTGTAATCTTCTTTGCGCATGTAGACCTGCGCGAGTATGTAAGCAAGATCGTTGCGGCCCGGAGAAGTCGCCTGCGCGTGTTTAAGCATCTCGATCGATTCATCGAGCTGCGTGCCAGTCACCAAATTGACGAAGGCGAGCAGACGGTAAGACTCGGGAAAGTCCGGCCGGAGTTCGATCGCCTTCTTCAATTCCTCGCGAATCTTCGTCACGGTTTCCGGCGCGTATCCACTGACCATCTGCGTAGCGTCCATGCCTTCGCGGCTGAGCGCGAACGCATAGTAGTAATGAATCAAATAATTTTGCGAGTTTGCTGTCGCAGCGCGTTCCAGACTACGGCGCGCTTCGTCAATCTTGCCCTGACGCACGCGCAACATGCCCATCGACGCGTTGGCCATCGCGAGGTTTTCGTCGAGCGCCAATGCTTTTTGCAGATAACCTTCGGCGCCGGTCCGGTTGCTGTGCAGCAGCAGATCGCCCAGATAAGCCTGCGCCTCGGCTTCGGTGATCGGAGCAGACTGCATCTCCGCGCCAACCGCAAGCTTCGCGGCCAGTTCGGCGGTGATGATCGGATAACGATCGTGTTTGATGTACTCCCGTAGTTCCTTCTCCATATTTTCAAAACTCATCTGAAAGGCTTGCTGAAACGCCTGTTCCATCGGCACATTCGTGTCGAGCAGCGCGATGAACTGGTTCATCTGTCCGACGCGCTGGCCATTGTTGCCGAGAATCAGGTAATGCATCAGCGCCCACGATTCGGCGTAGAAGACACTCTGCTTGTCGCGCTCGTTGTAATAAGGAGACTGCTGATCGACTTTGAAGAGCGTGCGCAGCGGCAACATTTTGCTTTCGCGCAGCAGGAAAACGTGATTCGCGATGGGTTTGCCCACCGCGATTTTTTTGTCGTCAGTAATGCTGAAGGTGCTGTAATACTCGGCCAGGCCTTCATTGAACCACACGGGCACGTTGCCGACCGTGTTGTTGACCAGCAAGTGGGTGTATTCGTGAAAGATAACGCTGAAAGGATCCTGTTCGCCTCTCGTCTCGGTCGTCAGGGTGATGTAATTGATATCGGAGCCCGCCTGAAAGTAACCGGCGACGTTTGCATTGGGTTTGAAAGGCCCGTAGGAACCATCATTCTTGAAGACGATGACCGTGGTGGGCACAGGCGAATTAAAGTTGATCTTTGTGAACAGGTGAGAAAAGACTTCGCGAAATTGTTCAAGCCGAGTAGCCACCTGTCGGATCTCTTTGTCACTAGCATTGCCGACCAGGAAAAAGTTTTTCGAGCGCACGCTGGTCCACGTTTCTTTCGCGACGACGGGGCGACCAAGCGGTGTAATGATTAATAGAAAGAGAACGGCAGTGAGGGCCAGCGTGAGACGTTTCATGATCGCAACTCCTTCATTGCTACTTCGAGATCTGGCCGGTTGTAATAGAAAAACTCTAAAATAATAGAAATTTCGCGCGGGAAACTTCTGCCGGCCGATTCGACGCTGAATATAGAAACGTTAGTCAGGGGATGTCAATGTTTCATCGCTTCGACCACGCGGGTTGGCTTGATTCATACGCGGAGATAGCGGGTTCGTGCTGCAGAGTGAGGCCGATGTCGTCGAGACCCTCCAGCAGGCAATGGCGGTGAAAATCATCGACCGCAAAAGATGCGAAGAAGCCGTGTGCGTCTTCAACCGCTCGGCGTTCAAGATCGACGGTCAACTGATAATCATCAATCTCGCCGGCACGACGAATCAGTTCTGCGGCCTCGTCGTCCTTCAGTACCACGGGCAGCAAACCATTCTTCAGACAGTTGTTCGCAAAGATATCGGCGAAGGAAGATGAGATGATTGAGGCGAAGCCAAAGTCTGCGAGCGCCCACGGCGCGTGCTCGCGCGAGGAGCCACAGCCGAAATTCTTTCCCGTCACCAAAATCGACGCGCCGCGATAACGCGGTTCGTTCAGCGTGAACGAGGGATTGAGTTCCTTGTTTGGCAGATGGCGCCAGTCATAAAAGAGAAACTCGCCAAAACCCGTGCGCTCGATGCGCTTCAGGAATTGCTTCGGAATGATCTGATCAGTGTCGACGTTCGCTCGATCGAGCGGCGCGACAAGGCCAGTATGCTTGCGAAAAGGATTCATGATGTAGGGGCAGGGCTTGTCCCTGCCCGCATTCCCGAAGAGCGACAGTTCATGAAATCTGCAGGTGGGCAGGGAGAAGCCCTGCCCCTACGAATTAAATTCCCATTTTCTGACGTCAACAAAATGTCCGGCAATTGCGGCCGCCGCGGCCATCATCGGGCTGACCAGATGCGTGCGTCCGCCGCGACCCTGCCGGCCTTCAAAGTTTCGGTTGCTCGTCGAAGCACAGCGCTCGCCTGGTTGCAGAATGTCCGGATTCATACCCAGGCACATCGAACAGCCAGCTTCGCGCCATTCGAAACCTGCCTGTCGAAAGATCTGATCGATGCCTTCACTTTCAGCGGCACGCTTCACGGCTTGCGAACCGGGCACGACCATCGCGCGCACCGAAGAATGGATCTTGTGCCCCTTCACCACTCGCGCCGCCGCGCGCAGATCCTCAATCCGAGCGTTGGTGCATGAGCCGATGAAGACACGATCGACGTGAATCTCTGCAATCTTCGTGTGCGGCGCGAGCGCCATGTATTCAAGCGCATGCTCTGCCGCGCGACCTTCGGCTTCATTCTTTGCTGTCGCGGGATCCGGAACCGAACCCGTCACCGGCACAACCATGCCAGGACTCGTGCCCCACGTGACATGCGGTTCCAACGTTGCCGCATCGATCTCGACGGTGCGATCAAACTTTGCTCCTTTGTCTGTCACCAATGTCTTCCAGTAAACCAGGGCTTCGTCCCACGCCGCACCGGTCGGCGCATAACGTCTGCCCTTGAAATACGAGAACGTCGTTTCGTCAGGCGCAACCATTCCTGCGCGCGCGCCGGCTTCAATGCTCATATTGCTGAGTGTCATGCGGCCTTCCATCGTAAGCGCGCGCACTGCATCGCCGGCGTATTCAATAACGTGACCGGTTGCGCCGTCCGTGCCGATGCGGCCAATGATTCCGAGCGCGAGATCTTTGGCGCTCACACCTTCCGGCAACTTTCCATTTACCTGCACGAGCATCGTGCGCGGCTTGTTCTGCGGCAGACACTGCGTCGCGAGGACGTGTTCGACCTCGCTCGTCCCGATGCCGAACGCAAGCGCGCCAAACGCACCATGCGTACTCGTGTGACTATCGCCGCAAACGATTGTCATCCCCGGCCGGGTCAATCCCAGCTCCGGCCCGATCACGTGCACGATGCCCTGATCGGCCGAATCTATGTCGAAGAGTTGAATGCCGAACTCGCCACAGTTGTTCCGCAGCGTCTCGATCTGTTTGGCGGCAACGGGATCGGTAATCGGCAGACTGCGATCAGTTGTCGGAACATTGTGGTCAACCGTCGCGACAGTCAAATCAGGACGGCGCACACGACGGCTTGCGATACGCAAACCCTCGAATGCCTGTGGTGAAGTGACCTCGTGAACGAGATGCAGATCGATGTAGAGGAGTGAAGGCTGACCCTCGGACTTTCGCACAACGTGGGCGTCCCAGAGCTTTTCAAACAAAGTGCGTGACATAAGCGCAGATGTTGGGTGTCAGGTGTTTAGAGTACCAACTTTAGTTGGGTCTTTTCGGTCTTCGCAGCGAGCAACAAACAATCAAATACCCAACTGAAGTTGGTACTCTAAACACCTGTTGGCGAAACTTTCGTCACTTTATCGATAGCCAGCCACTGCTCGCTGCCTGGCGGGTTCAAGATGCGCCGGGTTCACGTTCGATTGCTGCTTCTCCGAAAGCAACGATAACAAGTCCTGATCGTAAATGCGTTTCTTGAGATCGGCAAGCGCGCAGAAACGCTTGTACGCTGCGTCCAGTTCCACAGTTGAGAGCGCGAAGCCCAGCTCTGTGTAGCGCAAAGCAAGCGCGTGGCGGCCCGAGTGCTTACCCAGCACAAGCTTGTTCGCGGGCACGCCAACTGATTCCGGCGTCATAATCTCGTAGCAGAGCGGATTGCTAATCACGCCATGTTGGTGGATGCCGGCCTCGTGCGCAAACGCGTTGCGACCCACGATCGCCTTGTTAGGTTGCACGTCAAAGCCGATGATCGCCGAGAGCAACTGGCTGGCCGGATAGATCTCTGTCGTCTCGATGCCGGTTTCGAAAGGCAGTCGATCCGCGCGCACCTTCATCGCCATTATGATCTCTTCGAGCGATGCGTTACCGGCGCGTTCGCCAATGCCGTTGATGGTGCATTCAATCTGCCGCGCGCCGGCCTCGATTGCCGCCAGACTGTTAGCAACAGCGAGTCCGAGATCGTTGTGGCAGTGGACGCTGATGGTCACGTCGCGATCGCCCACCACTCGCTCGCGGACAGTGCGCACCAAACGCGCGAACTCTTCCGGCATCGTATACCCGACCGTGTCCGGCACGTTGATTATAGACGCGCCCGCTTCAACGGCGACTGCGAAGACTTCGCAGAGGTAATCCACGTCACTGCGTGTTGCGTCTTCGGCTGAGAACTCGACTTCCTCGGCAAAGACGCGCGCGAGCTCAACGGCGTGCCTGGTCATCTCGATCACTTCCGATCGCGTCTTCTTCAATTTGTATTCGAGGTGAATGTCGGAGGTTGCGACAAAAGTGTGAATGCGCGGATGCGCTGCTCCCTGCAATGCCGCCGCGGCCTTCAAAACATCCTGTTCCGCAGTCCGGCACAGCGCCGCGACGGTCGCGTTGCGGCATTGAGCGGCCACGGCTTTGACCGCGGCGAAATCGCCCTCGGAGGCGATCGGGAAGCCGGCTTCAATGACATCGACACCGAGAGCCTCCAGTTGTCGGGCCATCAGCAGCTTTTCTTTCAGGTTCATCGAGCAGCCCGGAGACTGTTCGCCGTCGCGCAGGGTGGTGTCGAAAATCGCGATTTGGTCAGCACTCATCGTCATTCTCCTTATTGGGAAGACGGAATCGTAGGAGAGAAGGGCTTGAAAGTCAAAGTTATAATGTTTATGAAAAGATAATCGATTGTGATAGCATAACCCAGCCTTTTGAAGTCATAAGTCCAACAAACTTTAGTTTGTCGTTTTCCAGCATCAGGTCTGTTCGATAACCGCGACAAACTGAAGTTTTGTCGGACACTTTGAGGAAAACCAATGGACATCAATCAGCTTGAGGTCTTAGTAGCCGTCGCTCGAGAGAAAAGCTTTTCCCGGGCGGCGGAAACGTTGCATCGCACACAGCCGGCGGTGAGCCAGGCCATTCGGCGTCTTGAGGCTGAACTGGGCGAGCCGCTGTTCGATCGCTCATCAAAGGATGGCACGCTGACGGCGGCTGGACGCGTGGTCTTTGACGTCGCGCAACAGATACTGAACCTGCGTCACGGCGCTCATTCGGCCCTCAAAGAATTGAAGGATTTGCACCGAGGGAAGCTGACGCTGAGCGCCAACGAGTACACGGTGATGTATCTCCTGCCGGTGCTGCCCGTCTTTCGCGCGCGCCATCCGCACATCAAAGTCGAAGTGAAACGAAGTTTGGCGAGCCGCATTCCGTCAGAAATTCTTGGACGCGGTACGGAGATCGGCATTGTATCTTTTAAGCCGAGCGATCCGGCGATCGCAGCAGTCCCGGTGGTGACGGATGAACTGACGTTGATCGTGCCGCCCGATCATCCTTTGGCAGAAAAGCAGACGGTGTCAGTCCGCGAGTTGGGCGCCGAATCGTTCATCGCACACAACGTTGCTTCGCCTTATCGTGAACGCGTGGTGCGCACGTTTGAGAAGTATCGAACTCCGCTCAACATTTCGATGGAGATGCCGACCCTCGAAGCGATCAAGCGATTTGTCGAGCAGGGAATGGGTGTGGCGCTGGTGCCGAGACTGGCGGCGCGCACTGAGATCGATCGCGGACAAGTCGCGGCGTTAACCGTGCGCGAGATGCGACTGGAAAGACGACTGCAGGTGATCTATCGCAGAGGAGCGACTCTATCTCACGCGGCGCGAGCATTCCTGCGAGTGGCGAAAGAATTACAAAAGAGTTAGGGCTAACCCAGGGTGCGCCAAACTCACGACTCGCGATTGTCGACCCGACGCACGTCTACTATCTCACCGCGAAAGGTACTGAGTAGTTGCTGCACGACGGGATTTTGCTCGGCCACTTCGCGCAGACGCTGTTTCTCGCGATGTTCTTCTTCTTCTTTGGAGAGCGGAGCGTCGTTGGTATCGTGATCTTTGATCGTGATGCGCACGCCCATTTCTTTGCCAGTCACTTCCCGGCAGGCTTCGCGAATGATCTTTACGTTATCGCTCTTTGCGAGTGTGTCACGCAGATGCTTCGTCCCTGGCGCGAATTCAATATACAGCTCGCTCTCTTCGATGCGCGCGAAGCGGGCGCCTTCAAGCGCAGTGACGAGAAACATCTTTCGCCGCTGTTCGAGCGCGGTCTTAATGCGCTCGATTTCCGAATCCCCGGTGATAGCGCCAGTTGCCTGCGCGGGAATATCGGAAGCATCCTTCGCAGTTTCACCCGAAAACGGCCGACTAAAGTCGGTACTCTGAACGCCTGTCTCGCGCCCAAAATCTGAACTCCCAGTTGGATCGAGCGCGAGCTTTGCGGCTGTTCCGGTTGAAGTACTGCTCGCGCTCGGCGGCGATGACGTCACCGCCCTGGAGCTCTTCGGCGCTGAGCCGGAACGTGAACCTCCCGCTGCCGACGAAGGCGTTTGAGTTTGTGCTGGTGGTTTTCCCGTGCGCAGCGAGGCTTCGAGCGCGCCGATCCTTTCGACAAGTTGGTTGAGTGATTGCAACCGGCGCATCTCCATCAGTTTCACCAGACCAACTTCCAACTGGTAACGCGGTTGCGCGGCCTTCGCGAGTTTGCTTTCAGTCTCCGCAAGCGAATGGAAAAAGCGGACCAGATCGGATTCCGAAAAGAGTGCTGCCTGGCGATTCAGTTCCGTCCGATCGCAAACAGCGGCCTCGAGCAATTCGTCGTTGCCGGAAACTTTCGCCACCAGGAGATCGCGCAGGTGCGCCAACAGATCGCGACAGAAGTTTCGCAGATCGTGTCCGCGCATCACGATTTCATCGACCACCGCGAGGGCTTCGGCTGATTCATTTTCAGCGATGCCATTCATCAAACGCGTCAGGATGTCGGCGCCGGCAACGCCCAGCGCCAGCTCGACGTCTTCCTTCTTGATCTTCGCGCCGGCAAAACTGATTACCTGATCAAGGGCCGATTGCGCATCGCGCATCGAGCCTTCGCCGGCGCGCGCGATCTCGCGCAGCGCATCTTCCTCGATCTGGATCTTTTCGGCGCCGGCGATCAGACGCAGACGTTCGAGAATCTTTGTGGTGGCGATCGTACGAAACTCAAATTGCTGGCTGCGCGAAAGGATCGTGTCCGGGACCTTATGCTTCTCGGTAGTCGCCATGATGAAAACGACGCGCGGCGGGGGTTCTTCGAGTGTTTTCAAGAGAGCGTTGAACGAATGGTTCGACAACATATGCACTTCATCAATGACGAAGATCTTGTAGCGATCGCGCGCGGGCGCAAAGCCAATCGTTCCGATGATCGTTTCGCGGACGTTATCGACTTGCGTGTGTGAAGCGGCGTCGATCTCCTGCACATCAATTGAGCGGCTTTCCGAGATCTCGCGGCACGAAGCGCACGCATCCGGATCGTCAATGCGGCAGGGCATAGGCGTGGGCCGGTCAGCCTTATGACAATTCAGCGCCTTTGCGAGCAGCCGAGCCGTCGTTGTCTTGCCGACGCCGCGCGCGCCAGAGAAAACATACGCGTGATGCAGCCGCTCGTGTTCGATGGCGTTGCGCAGCGTGCGCGTGATCGGCTCCTGGCCGGTCACTTCTTCAAAACTCTGTGGGCGCCATTTGCGCGCGATGACTTGATAGGACATAAAAGCAAGGATGAAGGATGAAGGCTGAAGGATGAGCAGGAAAAAACGAAGACTCTAAATCATCTCCCTTTCATCCTTCATCCTTCCGCCTTCATCCTTTCAAATTGGCCAGACTCCGGACTTACCCGCAACACACGCAGCCGTTGCTACCGTTGCTCCGTTCCCGGCCTGGCGGAGTTCACAAGGCGAGCGTTGTGCGGAGCCCGAAGTCTGATAACTTGTCAAAGTAGGACAGGCATTCCTGCCTGTCATAAATTCGGAGACGAAAGCATAACAGATAAACAATCCCGGACAAGAATGCGTGTTCTACTTTTCGCGATAAGGCTTTCGTTCAGTATACAGTTGCAAGCGCAGCCGGGCTGCTTCGCCAGAGTTTTTTGCAAACTCCGGAAACGTCAGAGCCTTATTCTCCCACTTAATTGCTTCTTCAAAGTTGCCTGCCTCAGCATAAGCAGCCGCCAACGTGTCTAAAGTATCCGGATCCTGCCAGTTCGTTAATTCAGCGACCTTACGAGCGTACTCGACTGCCTTTTTCCCGTCGCGGACTGCTTCCCTTGGACTCGTAGCGCACAGCCAAGCCAAGGAATTGTAAGCGGCCGCGAAACGTGGATCGATTTCGATGGCTTTGTTGTAGTCAGCGATGGCCCCATCAAGATCGCCTTTAGCTTTCCGGGCGA
>JBGPWL010000123.1:0-11403 GCA_041492185.1 Pyrinomonadaceae bacterium
CAATCAGTACAACAACGCGGGCGGCGGCAATGCGGGACGCGCGCAGGTGATGTACTTGCTGAGTCTGGACGACGCGGCGAATAATCCGATTAACAATCAGGCCTTTATTAACGCGGAATACAATCGGCAGTTTGCGTTGACGTTGTACTTCGGCTATTTGCGTCGCAATCCGGACATTGGGGGGTTTTTATTCTGGCAGGGGCAGATCAACTCGGCGTCGGTGGGCAACGTGGCGAAGCAGCAGGCGCTGGTCTGTTCGTACATCACTTCGGCGGAATACCAGCTCCGCTTCGGCCCCAACGCACCCAGAACCAACTCCGAATGCCCGCAGTAACTAGAGCCTCGTCGGTCTGAAAGCATTTGCTTGACAGGCTTTGCCAGGTCACGTCCGCCCTAAGATTGTCTCGCTGGTCGTTGTCGCCTTTATGATCGCTGCGCCTTGGCGTATTCCCGGATCGAAAGGTTGAGGAACACTCGGCAGTGACCAGGCGAATTATCGTCGCGTTGGTGCGGTTCACGTTGCGCCTCTATTTTCGCCGCGTTGAAGTTACCGGTCTCGAACACGTTCCCCGCCAGAGTCCCGTCATCTTCGTTCTCAATCATCCGAACGCGCTGGTCGATCCGGCATTCCTTCTGTGTTTGACGCCGCGCCGCGTTTCATTTCTCGCGAAAGCCCCCCTGTTCAAGATGCCCGTGCTTGGTTACTTGGTGCGCGCGCTCGATTCGCTGCCGGTCTATCGACATCAGGACGAAGGCGAAGACGTTTCGAAGAATAGCGCAACGTTTGCGGCCGCTCGCAGGCTGCTCGCGCAGGGCGGGACACTCGCGGTCTGTCCGGAAGGAACGTCGCACGATGAACCCGGTCTGCTCCCGATCAAGACCGGCACCGCGCGCATCGCGCTCGGCGCGGTGTCCACGGGCGAAGCGCTCGATCTGAAGATTGTTCCGGCGGGACTTTACTACACCGCGAAGACGATGTTTCGTAGCGCGGCGTTGCTCTACTTCGGCGCGCCGATCGAAGTGAAACCAGTGGCGCTCGAACCCGATGGCGATCCCCCACGCGAAGCGGTGCGCGAGTTATCAGGAAAGATCGAAAGCGCACTACGCGAAGTCATCCTCGACGCTCAACATGAAGAAGCGCTGATGACGATCACCCGCGCCGAGCGCATATTCTCTTCCGAGCGACAGCAGCGTGACGACGATGAGAGCCTCACGGATGAGTTGCAACTACGACAGCGATTTATCAAAGGCTACGCCATCGTGCGTGAGCGCGCGCCTGAGCGAGTAACAAAACTGGTGGTCAGGATCACTCGGTTTGAAGAACAACTGCGACAGGCTGGCGTGGATCCGGAAGATCTTTCGCCGCCGAAATCCGCAGCGGCAGTGCTTAGTCATCTCCTGGCGCGGTCCCTGGTTTTCTTATTACTGCTTGCTCCCGCGGTGTTAGGAATCGCGGTCCACTTTCTCGCTTATCGTCTCGGCGGCGCGCTCGCGACGCGGTTCTCAAGAGACGAAGAGGATGTTGTCTCGACCGTCAAGATCATCTCCGCGATGTTGCTTTTTCCGCTGACGTGGATTGTAGCCGCGTTCGCAAGTTTCGAGCTCGCCGGCTGGATTGCGGCATTGCTTACTTTGCTCATTCTGCCGCTTGCTGGTTACGCGGCAATGCGCTTCCTGGAGGAATTAGACGCATTCACAGGCGGGTTACGGGCGCTTGCCTTTTTCCTCACACGCAGAAGGTTTTTTGTGCGACTGCTCGCGGAGCGAAAGGCGATACACAACGAGATCGCCGCCCTGGGACAAGAAGCAATCCTGACAAACCGATAACCTGGAAAAACTGTAACTGATCAAGCGAGGGATTAGGGGAACAGTCGTGTTAGCCAAGCGAGTGCGATCAAGACCTTCACTTCTTTTTGGCTGGTTTGGATTTCTTCTTCGCGCTTGCTGCTCGGACGCGCCTGCCTTTGCGGCCTTCACTTTGGACCTTTCCGACGGCCACCAGTTTCTCGTAGGCCCCACGGACAACATTGCGAGCAACCTTGAGCGAGTTGGCGAGTTCGC
The DNA here is from genome assembly GCA_041492185.1 of Pyrinomonadaceae bacterium. GTDB lineage: Bacteria > Acidobacteriota > Blastocatellia > Pyrinomonadales > Pyrinomonadaceae > JAOAPY01. The sequence goes on from JBGPWL010000123.1 coordinate 2,062, forward strand.
GTTCGCTGGGCAGAAGACTGCCTGCCGCGGCCGCGCCGGATTCGATCAGTTGGCTGAGCTGCTCCGTGATTTGCCGTGTGAGTGATTCCGGTTTCTTTCTGCTGACACGTATATTCAGTTTCACGTGCTGACCTCCTGTTTTCTGGGCTCGATTGTTTTGAAGGATTCTATGCAGCCGCAGATCAAGTGTCAATAAATGCTTGCTGTCAGTACCACCTGCGTGAGCGGGTGGGTTTCTGACAAATCAGAGTGCACCGTGTTTTCGCAGGATCTCGAGAGTTTTCTCAATTGGCAACGCCTCGACAGTGTGGCCGCGGCCAGTGGTGGTGGTCGCACGAAAGAGAGAGTTGTAGATTGCTTCTTCAGTCGCTTCGATCACCGCCAGAAACAATGGCGACATCGCATCGTTTGAAAGCACTCTTTGTGAACGCGGGCCGGTTTGATCTCTCGTGGTGACAATCCGCACCTCGGGCGCGGTTGAGAAAGCAATCGCGTAATCGCCGCTGCCGTTTGATCCAGCAGCGCCGGTTCTGGCGAGTCCCATCATCGCTCGCGCTGCCATGCGCTTCAGGTTGCGCGCGTCAACCGGAGCATCAGTAGCGATGACGATAATTACAGAGCCGTCCGGATTGTTGTCATCGCTTCGGTTGCGGCCCTGGGTTTTGGTCGATTCGAGTTCCTCTTTCAAATAGTACCTATTCAGCTCACGACCCACCGGCGCGCCATTGATCGTCAGCACGCCGCCGAAGTTTGTTTGCACCAGCACGCCGACTGTGTAGCCGCCGAGCTTGTCCGTAAGCTTGCGCGAGGAGGTGCCGATGCCGCCCTTGAATCCGAATGCGACCGTTCCCGTGCCCGCGCCGACGCATCCTTCATCGACGGGACCGCCTTTCGCATTCTTGATTGCCGCCAGAACGTCATCTCGCGTGACGTGGAGCCCGCGAATGTCGTTCAAATAGCCATCGTTTGTTTCCGCGACGATAGGGTTGACCGATTGAACGTCTTCGTTGCCGGTCAGTGACAACATGTAGTCAAGCAAAAAATCCGCAACCCGCGGCACGCTCAGCGTTGAGGTCAGGAGGATCGGCGTTTCAATTTCGCCCAACTCGTTCACCTGCGTCGAGCCCATCAATTTACCGAAACCGTTGCCGACAAAAACCGCGCCCGGAACTTTCTCGCGAAAGAGATTTCCGTGGTGCGGCAGAATTGCCGTGACGCCGGTGCGGATATTGTCGCCAGAAACGATCGTCGTGTGACCAACCGTCACGCCGCTGATATCAGTGATTGCGTTCAGCGGTCCAATCGGAAGGATGCCTACTCTGATCCCAGCTTCACGCGCGCGCGGTCTGCTGGGAGCGCGGACAGGCGGGGTCCCCGGCGGGGCAGCCCCGCTGGGGTGCTCGTCCTGTCCGCTCTTTTCTTTTCCTTTGGTCGTGTTTCCGTGCCAGCTTACGATGAATCCGAACAAAAGGAGGATCGATATCCAGATCGATCTGTTCAGTTTTCTATCTTGCCTGGTTCTAAGTAGACGCATCGGTTTGTTCGATCCAGATGTTATCGCGCCGCGAGTCGAAGTCAGCAGCTCCCGGCGTCAGCAGCGAGCGAAAGAAGATGTACATCACCCAGCACTCAACCGCAAACGGTGGAAAGCCGAGATAACCCAGCACCGGCATCTCGAAAATCTTGATGTTGCCGAAATACGGAACGGTATAGGTCCATTTTGAGATGGCCCAGTAGTTCCAGAACTCCCACAGCAGACCGCAAAGCAAGCCGCTCGCCAGCAACGACAAGAGCCGACGCCAATTTCCTTTTTCAAGGTCGCCAACGATCGACGGCCAGCCGCGCAGGTAGTTGATTGGGTCAAGAAGAAAGATGAATGATAACCACAAGACCGGCGCGAACCAGGCTGAGATGACTAGCAACGGAAGCAACACACCTGCCAACCCAAGAGCGCTCATCGCGTAAACGCCAGGTCGCGAAAACCTGATGGCCCGAAACTGTTTTTGCTTTGCGAATACGCTCGCGGCGAAGACCTGGGCGGTCAGGAACATCGCCGGGTATATTGTGGCAAAGGCCCAATCGTAGCCAGCCCGGCGCAAATAGGGATTCGGTTCGAGGTTGTGATAGTGCCACCAGATTTCAAGATCGGATCGCCAGAAGCGCGGCGAGTTGTAGAGCTCGACTAACCACCAACCACCAATGGAGACAAGCACAATGACCAGCAGTTCTGTTCTTTCGTTGACCAGCAAAGAACGGCCCTTGAGTCGGTAAACGATCGCGTCAATGAAGAGTATGTAGCCGGTCCAGACGATCGGCGTGAACCAGCCGCCGACGAAACGATTGCCGGAGAAGAGAAGAATCTCGGCCGCGAGAATCACAAGGAGTCCGAAGTAGCCGTGAAGTTTCATTGACGTTCACTCTGTTCGCGCTTCGCGCTCATGCGGATAGCACGCCACCCCAGCGGGGCTGCCCCGCCGGGGACCCCGGGATGTCCGCGCTCCCGGCAAATCATTGAATTCGTCCCCATGCGCTGGTCTTCCAGTTATCGATCGCGTCTGCCGGCAAAATCCAGGGCGGCAGGGGCATCAACAAGAACTCCGAGAGTGCGACGACGTACGGTTCATACAGCAGGCGCAGCTCAAGCAGTCGTTTCTCCGCGTCCGCTCCGTCGCTCAGCGGCGTTCCACTCGTTGCGAGGATCTCGCGAACTCGTTGCAGCGCTTCAGGCGACAGACGCGTATCGCAGCAACTAGCGGAGGTCGGCTTTGTGCTGAAGATTTGCGCAATGTCGACGACTGCGTGGCGCGCAATCGCGAATGTCAGCTGCGCTTGCCAGACGGGAACGTCATCAACTCCCGCGATGACCAGGGCGCAGGTGTCCAGCACGGTTGTCAGAGCGCCGAGCCAGGATTGGTTATCGTGCTGCGAGCGAAAGTAACAGAGCACGGGATACGAAACATGGCTTTCGAGCAGTTCAGCGGCCCAGGCTTCCCACTCATGCAGCAGCGCGCTGATCTCGCCGATGTTTCCGCTCGCTCCATAGCGCCGCAAGAGTTCCGTCGCGCTCGATGGTGAGCCGGCACGCGCATCAAGCAGCGAGATATTGACTTCGCGTCTGGAGAACGATTGATAAAGCACCGGCAGATATCCGATCACTATCGCCAGCAAGCCAAATCCATTTGCCGCCTCGATGACGTTAATGATTCTTCCCGGCGGCGACATGGCCGCGACGTCACCATAACCAACGGTGAAGAACGTGACGCCACTCAAATACAAGTAAGTGCCAAAAGTCACCACCGGTTCCGGCGCGTTGAGTTTCGCGTTGATCGACCAAAGGATCGCAGCGTAACCGAGAATCAGACCAGCAGCCCACATCGCCAGCAACATCAGCACCGAGAGTGGGCCAAACAATCCGAGGAATGACTCGCGCCACTTTCTATTTGCAATTCGTTTTCCGATAAAGAGCCAGGGCGCGCCGACTGCGCGATAGAAAATGCTCGTGAGGCGTAGCCGACGCGTGACACGTCGCGGCAGAACTATGGTTTCGAAAGCATCCCAAAGGATGATCAAAATGACCAGGACGCCGAGGATCGCCGCCAGCGGTTTCATTTCCACTCCTGCCGACAAATAATGTTTGATAACTCAATTACCGCGAATGATGTTATCGTTGAATTTCAATTTTGCAAGGGGCGCCCACCTGAAATCGCCAAGATCGACGGCACGTTATTTGGCTGGCCGAATTTTATGGGCGCGCAACTTAAGCCTTGACAGAATGCCGCTCATGCCTTGAGATCGCTGGCATTCACAAATGACTCGAGCGTTGGAGACTCATTTCGGATCAGTAAATCAGGCCGAGAAGAAACCGTGAAACTAATAACCATCGACTGGTTAATCATCGCTTCTTACTTTGTCTTGTCGTTGGCCATCGGTCTCTACTACGCACGTCGCGCAGGACGATCCACGGAAGAATATTTTCTGTCTGATCGATCCATGCCGTGGTGGCTCGCAGGCACATCTATGGTGGCCACCACGTTTGCGGCCGACACGCCGCTCGCAGTGACCGAAATGGTGGCGCGCAATGGCGTCGCCGGAAACTGGTTGTGGTGGTCGCTGCTTGCGAGTGGCATGCTCACAGTGTTTTTCTTTGCGCGGTTGTGGCGGCGCGCTCGCGTGATGACGGATGTGGAGTTTGTCGAGCTGCGTTATTCAGGCAAGCCGGCGGCGTTCCTGCGTGGCTTTCGTGCGCTTTATCTTGGGCTGCCGATCAATCTAATCATCATGGGTTGGGTCAATCTTGGCATGGCAAAAGTCTTGAGCGGCACGCTCGGTCTCGCAAAATGGCAAGCGCTCGCTTTGTGTTTGGGCATCACTTTCATCTATTCGATCCTCTCCGGATTCTGGGGTGTCGTGGTCACCGACGCGGTGCAATTCGTTATTGCGATGGTGGGCTCTGTAGCGCTTTCCGTATTTGCGGTTAGAGCTGTGGGCGGATTGGAAAATTTAAAGACCAGGCTTGCCGGTGTCACGCCGGTCGGCTCGACGCAAACGTTTGGGCCGGGCGGAGCGATCAGTCTCTGGCCTGATGGCTCGGCGATTTGGATGTTGCCGCTCTTGACGCTCGCAGTTTATCTCGGAGTCAATTGGTGGGCTTCATGGTATCCAGGTGCGGAGCCGGGCGGTGGCGGCTACATCGCGCAAAGAATTTTTTCCGCCAAGAATGAAAAGCACGGTCTGCTGGCGACGTTGTGGTTCAATATTGCTCATTATGCGCTGCGGCCCTGGCCGTGGATCATCGTGGCGCTTTGCTCAATGGTGCTCTATAACGGCGCGACGCTCAATCCCGAGACCGGCAAGCCCGATGCGGCGTTTGGCTACGTGCAGGTGATGAACGATTATTTGCCAGTCGGTTTTCGCGGATTGTTGCTGGCCTCTTTCGCTGCTGCGTACATGAGCACCATCTCCACGCAGATGAACTGGGGCGCGAGTTACATCATCAATGATTTCTATCAGCGCTTTGTTCGGCCCGCGGCGAGTGAAAAACATTTGGTGCTGGCATCGCGAGTCGCGACGCTGATTGTCGTGTTGCTATCGATCGTCGTCACTTACTACATGAACCGTATCGTCGGAGGTTGGGAGCTGGTGCTTTCACTCGGCGCGGGGACCGGGCTCGTCTACATCTTGCGTTGGTATTGGTGGCGAGTGAATGCGTGGTCGGAAGTTTCGGCGATGGCGTCCGCGCTCGTCGTCTCGTTGGGGCTGCGTTACTTCGAAATCTTCGACGCCTCAACACCAAGAGGCTTCGCGCAGCAGATTCTGATCACGGTCGGAGTGACTACGCTAGTTTGGCTCGTAGTAACCTTTGCAACTGCGCCCGAACCGATGGAGAAACTCACCAGTTTCTACCGCCGCGTGCATCCGGCAGGTCCCGGATGGCGTCCGGTTGGACAAGCCGCCGGTTTGCCTGAACGCCGAGGCGAGATTGGGCCGAACCTGTTGAATTGGGTGCTCGGCATTGCTTTGGTTTATTCAACGCTCTTCGCCATCGGCGAGATCATCTTTGGTGTTTGGTCCAGGGTTGTTCTTCTGATCGTGATTGCAGCAGCGTCTGGCGGCGTAATGATTTGGAATTTGAATCGAACCGGCTGGGCCGGACTTGCGGAAGCGGAGGCGATGCCCAAGGCGTAAAACTTGGAGTGCGGCGGCAGCGACGCCGCTTTGGATTTTGCCGTAAGCGGCGATTAGGGTTTAGCTAAGATAATAACATCCAAAGCGGCGTCGCTGCCGCCGCACTCCAAAAAGTTTCTAATGACCGCACTAATCATTCACGGACATTTTTATCAACCACCGCGCGAGAATCCGTGGACGGGCAAGGTCGAACATGAATCGGGGGCGCATCCATATCACGATTGGAACGAGCGTATTCATGACGAGTGCTACCGAGCGAACGCTTTCGCGCACATCGTTGACGAAAACGATGCGATCGAGCAGACCGTCAATAACTATGCGCGGATAAACTTCAACTTTGGGCCGACGCTGCTTTCGTGGCTCGAACCGCATCATCCGAAGACTTACCAACGAATCATTGAGGCTGATCGCACGAGCGCGCGCGAGCGAGGCGGACATGGTAATGCAATTGCACAGGCTTATGGCCACGCCATCCTGCCGCTCTGCAACGAGCGCGACGCCAGGACGCAGGTGCTTTGGGGCACGGCCGATTTTCGTTATCGCTTCGGTCGTGAACCGGAGGCTTTGTGGTTGCCGGAGACCGCTTGCGATGATGCAACTCTTGATCTGTTAATCGAACAAGGCCTTCGTTATGTGATTCTCGCGCCCGCACAAGCGGAACGCTTCCGTGCGCTTGATGACGAGTGGCAATCGGCTGCTGACGGCAGCATCGACACCACTCGAGCCTATCGCTATTTTCACCGCGACGGCTCGCGTCGCTCAATCGCCGTTTTCTTCTACAATGGTCCACTCTCCCGCGCAATCGCTTTCGAGAAGGCGCTTTCTTCGAGTCAGTTACTCGTTCAGAGCTTCAAGGGCGCCGGCGGACCAATGGTCAGTGTCGCGACCGACGGCGAGACTTACGGCCATCATTTCAAATTTGGCGATCTGTGTCTGGCGCACGCGCTTGTATTGGAAGCGAAAGAGCAGGGGTTTTGGGTGACCAACTACGGTGAGTTTTTGGACCATTATCCGCCGGAGCTGGAAGTCGAAATCAAGAAAGGCCCTGACGACAAGGGTACTTCGTGGAGCTGCGCGCATGGCGTCGCGCGTTGGATGCGCGATTGCGGTTGCCATACCGGCGGCGAACCGAGTTGGAATCAACACTGGCGCGGCCCGTTGCGCGCCGCGCTCGATTATTTGCGCGATGCGATTGCGTTCCAATTCGAATCCGTTGGTGGCGACTTGTTTATTGATCCCTGGGCGACCCGCAACGATTCCATTGAATTGATTCTCGATCAGCACCGCTCGCGCGAAGAGTTTTTAGCTCGTCACGCAAAGCGTCCGCTCTCTTCGTCAGAGCAAGCGCGCGCGTTGACGCTGCTGGAGGCGCAGCGCTACGCCCTGTTGATGTACACAAGCTGCGGCTGGTTCTTTTCGGACCTCGCCGGCCTCGAGACGATTCAAATCATGAAATACGCGGCGCGAGCGATTGAATTGATGGAAGAACTTTGGTTGCCGCCGGCCCGCGGTCGTTTCCTTGAGTTGCTATCGGAAGCGCACAGCAACATCGCCGCGAATGGCACAGGCGCCGATCTCGTTTTGCGCTTTGCGGAACCTGCTGGCCTCCTAAGTCCCGTGGGGTCGACACATTCATAGACGGGAGTTTTCTTTTCCTTTTGAGCTCCGCAGGGGCGGCACTTACTCCTTCATGAAAAAGAGCGCACCACCAAAAACAAGGAAACATTCAGCGAAACCCTCTTCCGGCGGTGATAGGGGCTCCGCAAAACAAAAGCGCAAGCCGAAGGCGCCGGAAGCTCTAACTCAAACAATCGATCGTTCTGATCTCAACCGGCTGTTAGCTCTCAAACATCGCGACCCGCATCGCATTCTTGGCACGCATCACCGCAATGGCGGCATAGTCTTCCGCGCGTTTCGGCCTAACGCAGAAAAGGTCGAGTTGCTCATCGGCAGACAGAAGCCACAGCCATTGATCGAGACCCACCACGACGGATTGTTTGAGCTCTTCGTCGCCGGTTTATCAGAGATTCCTTCGTATCGTTTCAAAGTACACTACGCCGACGGTAACACTGCGACGCTGCGCGATCCTTATTCATTTTTACCGACGCTGGGCGACCTCGATCTCCATCTTTTCGGAGAAGGGAAGCATGAGACGGTTTACGAAAAACTCGGCGCGCACGTCCGCAAGTACGGACACGTGAGCGGGGTCTCGTTCGCCGTCTGGGCGCCAAACGCTGAAGGCGTCAGCGTCGTTGGTGATTTCAATGGCTGGGACGGACGACTGCATCAGATGCGCATGCTGGGCGCATCGGGCGTTTGGGAATTATTCATTCCAGATCTGCGCCCCAGTGCGCTCTACAAGTTCGAAATGCGCGCGCGCCGCGGGCTGCCGTTTTTGAAAGCCGACCCGTACGCGAATTACATGGAAGTTCCTCCCGGCACCTCGTCAATTGTTTATGAGGCAAAGTACAAGTTTCGCGATCAGCAATGGATGAAGCGACGTGCGAGCGGCGAGCATTTTCGCAAACCGCTTTCGATCTACGAAGTTCATTTTGGATCGTGGCGACGCATCGCGGAAGAAAACAATCGGCCCCTGACGTATCGCGAGATGGCGCCGCTGCTTGCCGATTACGTCAACGAGATGGGCTTTACCCACGTCGAGTTTCTCCCGCTGAAGGAACATCCGTACGGACCATCGTGGGGTTATCAGGTCAGCAGTTACTACGCAGCCTCGGCGCGCTACGGCACGCCTGACGATCTTCGTTATCTGATCGACTATCTCCACCAGCGCGGCATCGGCGTGATTATGGATTGGGTGCCGGCGCATTTTCCGAAAGACGCGTTCGCGCTGGGGCGCTTTGATGGTTCCGCGCTCTACGAACATCTCGATCCGCGCAAAGGCGAACATCCCGACTGGGGCACGTACATTTTTAATTACGGCCGCAACGAGGTGCGGAATTTTCTGATCGGCAATGCGCTTTATTGGTTCAGGGAATTTCATCTCGATGGGCTGCGCGTCGATGCGGTTGCTTCGATGCTCTATCTCGACTACAGCCGAAAGTCAGGGCAGTGGGTGCCGAACAAATTTGGCGGGCGCGAAAACCTGGAAGCGATCTCGCTGTTGAAGGAGCTGAACGAAGTCGTCCATCGCGCATGTCCCGGCGCGATGATGATTGCCGAAGAATCAACCGCGTGGCCGCAGGTCAGCCATCCGGTTTACGCCGGCGGACTCGGGTTTGATTTCAAGTGGAACATGGGCTGGATGCACGACACGCTCAAGTATTTTCAGACCGACACTTTGTTTCGCGGCGGAAATCACAATGCGCTGACGTTTGGATTGATCTATGCATGGAGCGAAAACTTTATCCTGCCGTTTTCCCACGATGAAGTGGTGCACATGAAAGGCGCGCTGCTGAATAAGATGCCGGGCGACGAGCGGCAGAAGTTTGCCAACCTGCGCGCGCTTTACGCTTACATGTGGGCACATCCAGGCAAGAAATTATTATTTATGGGCGGAGAGTTTGGCCAGTGGCGCGAGTGGAATGATAACGAGAGTCTGGATTGGCATCTGCTGCGCAAGCCACTTCACGAAGGCATGCGCGCGCTCGTGCGCGATCTGAATCGCATCTATGGTAACGAGCCCGCGTTGTGGGAAGC
>JBGPWL010000020.1:0-53859 GCA_041492185.1 Pyrinomonadaceae bacterium
GGAATGCGCACGCGCGATCCGGTGTCGACGCCCGCGGGAATGCGCACTTTGACTGTTTCGGTCCTGGGCATCGTGCCTTTGCCCTTGCACAACGAGCACGGCGCGCGACGACGCCCCGTCCCGCTGCAATCCGGACACTCCTGCGAGAAGCGCAATCGACCCCCGGCGCGTTGCACCTGGCCCGAGCCTTTGCAGGTCTGGCAAACAACGACTGGTCCACCAATGTCTCCGGCGCCGTTGCAGCGTGAACACTGGTCGGAACGATTGACAGTAATGTTGGTGGTCAAACCTTTGACGGCTTCTTCAAAAGAGAGCGCGAGCGGCATCTCGATATCAGCGCCGCGCTTCGGCTGCGGGCGCGGGGGCTCTTTTTCTTTCGCGCCGCCGCTAAACAGATCCGCGAATATGTCTCGAAAGCTGGTGCCGCCGCCGCCGGAGCTTGTGGTCGTGCCCCAGTCAAAGCCGGTGAAGTCAAATCCCGGCGCGGTTGCGCGTCCAGCGCCCGGCGTTGCGCCACGCGCCGCTGCGTCGGCAAGGCTCTCCGAATACTCGCCGAAGCGATCAAAAACCTTGCGCTTCTTCGGATCGGAAAGCACGTCGTGCGCTTCCGTTGTTAGTTTGAAACGCTCCTCTGAGGCCTTGTCACCCGGGTTTACATCCGGGTGATACTTGCGCGCCATGCGGCGATAAGCCTTCTTGATATCTTCAGGCTTAGCATCGCGCTTGACGCCGAGTATCTCGTAATAGTCTTTCTTGGCCATCGGTAAAACGGATACGGAGACGGGGAGAATGGGAGACCCGGTGAAGTTGAACGTATTTCCCCCGTGTCGCCCCGTCTCCCCTTCGCCGTGTCGGTCGTTTATTTCTTCTCGTCTACGTCAACATATTCGGCGTCGATCACGTTGTCTTCGCCGCCGGTGCTTGACGAAGTTCCAGCCCCGGCCGCGGAAGCCTGATCGGTTGTCGCCTCACCAGCGTCTGCCGAGCCTGTCTGCTGGTAAAGCACCTCGGCTAGTTTGTGCGACGCAGTCTGCAGCTTGTTGAAAGCGTCGTTGAGCTTTTCGAGACCGCCTTCCTGCAGCGCTGTCTTGGCCTCGGCAAGTGCCGCGTCCACGTCTGCCGCCACGGCGCCGACTTTTTCGCGGTTGTCGCTGAGCGTCTTCTCCATTTGGTAAGTCAGCCCATCCAGACGGTTGCGCGCTTCGATCTCTTCACGCTTTCGCGCATCGTCCGCGGAGTGGGCGTCGGCATCGCGCATCATCTTGTCGATCTCGTCTTTCGAAAGACCCGAGGATGATGTGATAGTGATCTTCTGCTCGCGGCCGGTGCCCATGTCTTTGGCCGAGACGTTGACGATGCCGTTCGCATCGATGTCAAACGCGACTTCGACTTGCGGCATGCCGCGCGGCGCCGGCGGAATGCCGACCAGATGAAACTTACCGAGCGTGCGATTGTCGCCGGCCATTGGGCGCTCGCCCTGCAACACATGCACTTCGACGGAAGTTTGGTTGTCCGAAGCGGTCGAGAAGATCTCTGACTTCCTGGTGGGGATCGTCGTGTTGCGCTCGATCAACTTCGTGAAGACGCCGCCGAGCGTTTCGATTCCCAGACTAAGCGGCGTGACGTCAAGCAGCAGAATGTCAGTCTTCTCGCCCGAAAGCACTCCGGCCTGGACCGCTGCGCCCACCGCCACAACTTCGTCCGGGTTGACGCTCTTATTTGGCTCTTTGCCAAAAAGGTCTTTGACGATCTCCTGAACTTTCGGAATGCGTGTCGAGCCGCCGACCAGCACCACCTCGTCGATCTTTTTCGAGTCGAGGCCGGCATCCTTCAGCGCCTGCTCCACTGGTGGCCGCAGCCGCTGCAGAATCGCCTCGGCCAGTTGTTCAAATTTCGCCCGCGTCAGTTTCATCACCAGGTGCTTCGGACCTGACTGATCCGCGGTAATAAACGGCAGATTAATCTCCGTTTCCATCGTGCTCGACAATTCGATCTTGGCTTTCTCGGCGGCTTCTTTCAGTCGCTGCAAAGCCATCTTGTCGTTTGAAAGATCGATTCCCTGATCGCGCTTGAACTCTTCGATGATCCACTCAATCAAACGCTCGTCGATGTCGTCGCCGCCAAGGTGTGTGTCGCCGTTCGTGGACTTGACCTCCACGACGCCTTCGCCGACTTCGAGGATCGAAATGTCGAACGTGCCGCCACCGAAGTCAAAGACCGCGATCGTTTCGTCCTTCTTCTTGTCGAGTCCGTACGCCAACGCCGCCGCTGTCGGTTCGTTGACGATGCGCATTACTTCAAGGCCGGCGATCTTGCCCGCGTCCTTGGTTGCCTGACGCTGTGAGTCGTTGAAATAAGCCGGCACCGTGATGACCGCTTTTTCAACTTTCTGTCCCAGATAGTCTTCGGCGGATTGTTTCATCTTCTGAAGAATCATTGCCGAGATCTCCGGCGGACTCCATTCCTTGCCTCCAGCCAACACGCGCACGTCGCCGCCGCCGGTGGCCGCCTGCACCTTGTATGGCACCTGCTTGATCTCTTCCGTCACTTCGTTGTAGCGACGGCCCATGAATCGCTTGATCGAATAGACGGTATTCTCGGGGTTAGTCACCGCCTGGCGTTTGGCCACCTGACCGACGAGCCGGCTGCCGTCCTTTTGGAAGCCAACCACCGACGGTGTAGTCCGGCCACCTTCCGAATTGGTTATTACTGTGGGTTCGCCACCTTCCATCACGGCTACGACCGAGTTAGTCGTACCCAAATCAATTCCTATGATTTTGCTCATTTCGCTTCAATTCTCCACAAATCGTTGATTTGCCGCTGTCTTCGGCAAGGCAGCGGCAGTTATGTTTACGCTCTGCCCACCTGAGTTGAACGCGACGCTAATATAATACCTGAGTGCGTTACTGTCAACTTTTAGTTAGTGGCGGCGTGGCAGTGCTCGGGGGTTGGATTTCAGTGGATTTCAGCGGTCATTCGCTCAGGGGCGGCTTTGGGCTGGCGTGTCTCCTGTCCTCGTTGAGCAGTTTGGACACAAAGAAGACGTAATGAGCGCCTGAGAGAATCGCCAGCGTAAAAACGCTGGTGTAAACCGTGGGCAAATAGTAGCCGGAACCATAGGGAACGCTGGCGGCGAAGGTGATGGCCGCGATGGCGCCTATCTGGACCGTCGTGTTCAGCTTCCCAAGCCAGGAAGGACGAAATCCGCGAAAGCCGGTCATCATGTTGATGGCGGCGGCGCCGACGATTATGAAAACATCGCGGCTAATGACTGAGACGGTGACCCAGAAAGGCACGGGCAGATGCTTTGGCAACGGGTGCGGGAAAACGCCGCGCATTGACAGGACAATAAAAGCGGTGACGAGCATCAGCTTGTCGGCGATAGGGTCCAGAATGGTGCCGAGCTGAGACTGCTGATCGAAACGACGCGCCAACAACCCGTCAAGTCCGTCAGTCACTCCGGCCACCACAAAAACCGCAAGGGCCCAGACGAATCTTTGGTAGAACAGCAGCGAAACAAAGATCGGTATCAGCACCATCCGGAAGATGGTCAGACCGTTTGGCAGGGTCACAATTCTAGAGGACATTAGAGCGTTGTCGATTTTCGATTGCCGATTCGCGTTGGCCTTTCAGCAGTCTGCGAAATCGGGATTCGAAACTTTGCTGATATGAAAAACCCTTCTTTTAAGGAGCGCAGCGCAACTCAAGCACCGAGACTTCCGGCGGGCAACCGTACCTGATGGGGAGAATTACCGTTCCCAATCCGCGTGTTACATAGATCTGAGTTTCACCCTGTCGTCCGAGCCCTTTGAGTAAGCGCCGGCGAGGTCTGCCCGACGGACTGCGTTCCGAACGCAACGTGACCTGACCACCATGAGTGTGTCCGCTGAGCACGAGGTCGACAGCAGCACGAGCTGCACGTCGTAGAATTATGGGATTATGAGCCAGCAGGAGTTTCATCTCGTGTTCACTGGCGCCGGCCAACGCGAGCGAAAGATCTTCGAGGCCGACCATCGTATCGTTAACGCCCGCCAGCCAAAACGTCGTGCCGTTTTTTTCAAAGCGCATTCCTTGATTGATGAGCACCGTGATGCCTTCCGCGCGAAACAGGTCCGTGATCAGCGCGGCATCTGTCCAGTGATCGTGATTGCCAAGCACCGCATAAACGCCGTGCCGAGCTCGCAGCCGACCGACGAGTTCAGCGCAGGGGGCCGCATACCGGCGCTCGTGCGAGATGTAATCACCCGTCAGAGCAATTATGTCCGCGTCAAGATTGTTGGCGGTCTCAACTGCCCGGAGAATCTGGCTCGTGCTGGTAAGCGGGCCATGATGGAAATCGGAGAGGTGAACGATGCGAAAGCCGTCGAGCGCCTTTGGCAGGCGGCGCAAATAGATGGGCTGCCGTTCGATCGTGAGCATGAACGGCTCGGCCAGCGCCGAGCGCGCTGCTTCGCCCAAGCTCAGCGCCAGCGCGCGTAGCGGCGTTTGCGGGCGGTTTCGCGCGACACCTCTACGGCGTTTCGATCGGATTGGAGTGGCCATTGACGATTTTAGCCGCGATTGACAAACAGCGTCTCGTTTCTCCCAATTCGAGACGCCTTTTTTCGGGGTTGGCGCATTATATTGATCGGCTTCTCGGTAAGCAACCTTAAAACCGGAATGCAAGAAAATCAGAAGATGGAATCAGGTGGTGCGAGGTTAGGCCCTTTTTTGATCGCTGCGATGCTTCCCTGGGCGCAACTTTCCACCAGCGACCAGGAGAGGATATGCAATAATCCGCTGTTCAAGTTCCTATGAGACCCAGGTCTATTGTTCCCCTGACGATTTTGTGCGCGCTCTTTGCGGCGACGCTGCCGTTGCGGGCATTTGCCGCCGACTCCCTGGATCGCTCGCCTGCCACTCAAAGTCACGGTCTCGACCCGAGAGTGCTGATTGGCATTGCGGTGATGCTGATTATAGCCAAGTTGGCCGGCGAACTATTTGAACGCATCGGTCAGCCCGCGGTTTTGGGCGAACTAATCGGCGGAATCATCATTGGGAACCTGGCCCTGGTTGGCGTTCATAAAGCCGAGTTGCTGAAGTCCGACGAAGTCATAGCCGCGTTGGCCCAGATTGGCGTCATCCTTTTGCTGTTTGAAGTTGGGTTGGAATCGAAGTTGGCCGACATGCTCGAGGTTGGTTGGTCTTCATTGCTGGTTGCCGTTGCGGGAGTAATCGCGCCCTTCTTTCTCGGTTGGGGAGTGTCTGCCCATTTTCTTCCGCACGAGTCTCGCACGGTTCATGTGTTCATCGGGTCGGTGCTCTGCGCAACAAGCGTCGGCATCACTGCGCGCGTGCTGAAAGACCTCGGCAAACTCTCGTTGCGGGAATCGCGCATCATTCTTGGCGCCGCGGTTATAGACGACGTGATCGGATTACTGATTCTCGCAGTCGTAGTCGGCGCCGTTAATGCCGCGGCGACGGGCGCATCGCTATCACTCGCCCTCCTGGGTTGGATTGCGGCCAAGACGGCGGCGTTTTTTATTGGCGCCTTTGCCATCGGAAAATATGCAGTGCCGCCGATCTTCCGAGGCGCGGGCCGATTCGAGAGTCGTGGGGTCTTGCTCGTGCTTGCGATTGCCTTTTGTTTTTGGCTTTCGTGGCTGGCAAGCAAAGTCGGGCTGGCGCCGATCGTGGGCGCGTTTGCCGCAGGACTGGTGTTGGAAGATGCTCACTTCAAATCGTTCAGCGATCGCGGCGAGCACGATCTGCGTCAGTTGCTCGCGCCCGTCACTACGGTGCTCGTTCCCATCTTCTTCGTGCTGATGGGAATGAAGGTTGATTTGCGCAACTTCGCGCGACCCGCACAGTTGGGTTTCGCTCTCGCATTAACCGCCGTCGCGATCATCGGCAAGCAGATTTGCTCACTCGCGGTCGCGGAACGAGGACTCAATCGCCTCGCAGTGGGATTGGGAATGATTCCGCGCGGCGAGGTGGGGCTAATCGTCGCCGGCATCGGCGCCGGTTTGATGTTGCCGAACGCTGCGGGCGTCAGCGAGCCTGTAGTTGGCGCGGCAACCTTCGGCGCGGTCGTCATCATGGTGATCGTCACCACGCTCATAACACCGCCGGCGCTCAAATGGTCGCTCGGGAGGAAAAAGTTTTCGCGAGGAGCTGAAAGACGCACCCAGGAGACAATCGATGAGATGGTTGAAGAGACTGAACAGTAGGTTCGACACTCAGGCTAAGTTGCGCGCGGCGATCGTTGTGTTGGTCCCTGGCCTGGTCGTAGGGCTTCTCCTCACACGCAGTTTGAATGCAACCAGCACGTCTGCCAACGTCCGCGCTCTCGGAACAGACCACGGCGGACAGGACGAGCACCCCAGCGGGGCTGCCCCGCCGGGGACCCCGCATGTCCGCGCTCCCAAACCGGCGCCGAAGCTGAGCACGCTGGTTTGCGTGGTTTCCGGCGAAGGATTGGGCGAGATGAACATGGATGCGGTAGTAATCGTCGAGGGCGGAAAACTGCTGGCGCATTATAAAGAGGAGAACGAAGCCGATCAGCAGCGTTTTGCGAGAGAGTATTTTCCTCCGGGTCAAAAGTATCGGCTGCTGTTTGGCGGTGGCGATGCCGGCACAGCTACCGTAGAAAAATCCGGTACTGGCTGCAACAACATTCATGCAAAGGTCACGATCGAAACGTCAGCGAAGATACACGGACACGTCATGGCTCTGGCTACGAACTCAGAGTCGCTGGGCCGCAAGCCTGTCGCCCGGCGTGCGCCCACCGACTCCGAGCGCGCGGCGGTATTGGATCTCGTCAAGAAGATCTACCTACAGCGAAAGGTGACCGCATCGTTGTATCGTTCGCTGAAAGTCACAAACCTAACAGCGACGGATCTCGACGGTGATGGGAAGTACGAACTCGTGGGCAGTTTCACTTTGGAGTCGAAGAACAAATTCGAGCGCGATCTGTTTTTGATCGCTCAGCCGCAGGGCGCGGGCATGCGAGCCGACTACATTAGATTCCAGGCTTACCAGCCACAATCAGGTTTTCTTTCGAGCATCGATTTTGTCGACACGCTTGACCTGGACGGCGACGGCATCGGCGAAATCTTTGCGATCCAGGGTGGCTTTGATGCTTACGGGTATTTGATCTTCAAGAAGCGGAACGGTCGCTGGCATCAGGTTTTCGAGGCGATGGGTGATGCGTGTTAGCGCCGCCGGCACACATCTTTTGTTCACCCACCCGTTCACGCAGGTGGTACCGACTGCTCGAACTTTCACGAAGGAGAAAAACTATGGGTTCAGAATTCTTAGGAGAAATCGTTCTATTCGCCGGAAACTTTGCTCCGACAAACTGGGCCTTCTGCGATGGACAACTGCTTTCAATCGCACTTCACAGAGCCCTCTTCTCAATCCTCGGCACAACGTACGGCGGCGACGGCCGGAGAAAATTTGCCTTGCCCGACCTGCGCGGCCGCGTTCCGCTTTGTCCTGGCGGGGGCCACATACTTGGCGAACAGGGCGGTGAAGAGACGCATACCTTGGCAGTCGGGGAAATGCCTTTGCACAGCCACGGGGTAAATGCGGTCCGGGATACTCCCAACGCCGCACGGGCAACAAACAACATGCTCGCTGACGGCAATTTCTATAATAGCGGAGCTGCAAGCACAACG
Source organism: Pyrinomonadaceae bacterium (assembly GCA_041492185.1). Lineage (GTDB taxonomy): Bacteria > Acidobacteriota > Blastocatellia > Pyrinomonadales > Pyrinomonadaceae > JAOAPY01. The sequence goes on from JBGPWL010000020.1 coordinate 7,659, forward strand.
ATGAATCCCAACATGATCGCGCCTGCGGGAGGCAATGAGCCCCACAACAACATGCAGCCGTATCTGGGGCTGACCTATATCATCTGCATCAAGGGGTTGGTTCCCAGCCCAAGCTAGAAACGCTAAAGCCATCGGTGTCACGCAGCAGTACCCACCCGCTCACGCAGGTGGTACTGACTACGCACTGCGTGAGCGGGTGAGTCATACGCACCTGCCTCTAGCCAGTCCCAGGCGACTGTGCAATAATTCGCTCGCTCTACAAAAACAAGCCGCGGGTTTTTACCGTACGATCGTGGTCCTTCACGTCTTCGTGCCGGTTTCATCTACCGATCTCCAGAGAAGACGCAATAGGACCGAACCAGGTTGAGAAGTCGAAACCACGCCTCATTGGCGCGTAATTTCAAGAGGAGATTGCATCATGTTGAGAACAACGAATGGCTTCTTAAAGTTCGCAGTGATCATTTTATGTTTTGTCGGTTCGCTCTCGCTTCTCAATGCGCAGCCGCGCGGTAGTCGGGCCGGCACATCGGCCACTGCGGAAACGAACAAAGAGCTTTGGGGCGCGCTGCGTTATCGCTTTATCGGTCCGGTCGGCAATCGACTCACGTCAGTAGCCGGCGTGCCCGGGCAGCCAAACATTTATTACGTGGGCGCGGCGTCAGGCGGCATCTTCAAAACAATCGACGGCGGTGTTCATTGGGAGCCAGTCTTCGACGATCAACCCGTCTCCTCCATCGGGGCGCTGGCGATTGCGCCCTCGGATCCAAACGTCATCTGGGCCGGCACGGGCGAAGCGTGGATACGCAGTCACATCTCCGTCGGTCAGGGAATTTACAAATCAATCGACGCCGGAAAAACCTGGACACTGATGGGGCTCGAAAAGACCGGACGCATCGGGCGCATCGTAATTGATCCGCGGAACGCGGACGTCGTTCTCGTAGCCGCGCTCGGCCACAGTTACGGACCACAACAGGAACGCGGTGTCTTTCGCACGACGGATGGCGGCAAGACCTGGGAGCGCACGCTCTTCACGGACGAGAACAGCGGCTGCTCGGACCTCGCGATGGATCCAAACAACTCGCGCATTCTTTTCGCGGGCATGTGGCCGTTTGAGATTCACACCTGGGGACGCGAGAGCGGCGGACCGGGAAGCGGTCTCTTCAAATCCACTGATGGCGGCGTGACATGGAAGAAACTCACGGGCCACGGATTGCCAACACGCACAACCGGCAAAGTGACACTCGCCATCGCGCGTTCAAACTCAAACCGCGTCTACGCTTTGATCGAAACCGGCGACGGCGTTCCCTACAAAGGTCAGGAAACTGATCGCGGCAAGCTGTGGCGCTCGGACGATGGCGGCGAAAACTGGCGTCTCGTCAGCTACGACCGCTCGCTTGGCGGCCGCACGCACTACTACTTTCGCATGGCCGTCGCGCCAGACAATGAAAACGAAACTTACTATCTGACTGCCGGCTTCAATGTTTCGCTCGATGGCGGTGAAACCTTGCGCGCTGGCGGCGGATTTGGCAGCAGTCCGGGCGGCGACAATCACGACATGTGGATCGATCCGACGAACGCAAACCGCATGGCAGTAGCGAACGATGGTGGCGTCTCGATCTCAGTGACGCGCGGGCGCACCTGGAGTCACGTGCAACTTCCGATCGCGCAGATGTACCACGTTACAGTCGATAATCGCATTCCGTATTACGTCTATGGCAACGAGCAGGACGACCCATCTTATCGCGGACCCAGCCGCGTCGCTGGTGGCGGTTTTGGCGGCGGACAAATTCCCCGCAGCGCGTGGCAGGAAGTAGGTGGCGGCGAGAGCGGCTGGGCCACGCCCGACCCCGCGGACAACAATATTATCTGGTCCAGCGCTTCCGGATCAGGCAGCGTCGGCGGAATTGTGGAACGCTACGATTTACGCAACGGACAGGCGCGCCGCGTTGAGGTTTGGCCAGATCAGAGCAACGGCTCGCCGGCCGCCGAGTTGAAGTATCGATTTGTCTGGACGATGCCGCTGACGATTTCGCCTCACGATCACAACAAGATTTACGTCGGCAGCCAATATGTTCATCAAACCACTGACGGCGGTCAGAGTTGGCAATTGATCAGTCCTGATCTGACGACCAACGACAAGAGCAAGCAGGGATTTTCCGGCGGCCTAACGGGCGACAACATCGGTGTTGAATATGCGCCGGTGGTCTTTGCGATCGCGGAATCACCGAAAGAGCCCGGCTTGATCTGGGCGGGCACCAACGACGGTCAGGTGCAGTTGACGCGCGATGGCGGGAAGAACTGGACCAACGTCACTGCGAACATTCCCGGTCTGCCGCCCTGGGGCACCGTGAGCAACATCGAACCTTCGCGCTACGACGCGGCATCGGCTTACCTCACGGTTGATTTCCACCAGGTGAACAATCGCGATCCGTTTATCTACAAGACGAAGGATTACGGCAAAACATGGACGGCGATCACGAACGGCATTCCGCACAGCATGCTGAGTTACGCGCACTGCGTTCGTGAAGATCCAACGCGAGCGGGTTTGCTCTATGTCGGAACGGAGAACGGCATCTACGTTTCGTCTGACGATGGCGACAACTGGCAGTCGCTGCAATCGAATTTGCCGCATGCGCCGGTGTACTGGCTCGTCGTGCAGGAACATTTCAACGATCTCGTGGTCGGAACCTATGGTCGCGGCTTCTGGATTCTTGACGACCTCACGCCGATACAACAAATGACCGACAGCGTGCGCAATATGGAGGCGCACCTCTTCGCGTCGCACGCCACGTATAGATTCAGACCCGGCACGGTGCCGGTCACGATGTCTGACGATCCAACGTCGGGACAGAATCCACCGTATGGCGCGGCGATTAATTACTACCTGAAAACGGTTCCGAGTGGCGACGTGAAAATCCGCATCGAAAACGCAAATGGACAAACGGTGCGCACGTTGACCGGCACAAAGACCGTAGGCATCAATCGCGTCACGTGGGATCTGCGCGGCGAACAATCGAAAGAGGTCCGCTTGCGAACGAGTCCGGCTTACGCTCCCGAGATTCGCGTCGGACCGGAAGGCTGGCGTGCGGCGCCGGACGGCGCGCGCATGTCAGTGCTGCTGCCGCCAGGGACGTACACGGTAAAACTCAGCGCCGGCGGTCAGGAACTTAGCCAGCCTTTGGTAGTGAAGAAAGATCCAAACAGCAGCGGCAGCGAGACGGACATTCAAACGCAGACAGAGATGCTGATGGACCTGCGAAAAGACCTCGAAGCGGTCGCCGACATGGTCAATCAGATCGAGTCTATGCGCAGCCAGCTTTACAATCTGAAAGGTCTGCTGCCGGGCGAGCAGAATGCGCCGCTCAGAACAGCCGCGGACGATTTCGATAAGAAGCTGCTCGAGGTCGAAGACAATCTGATCCAGCGAAAACTGACCGGCCAGGGACAGGACACGGTGCGCTGGCCACCGAAGCTCATGAGCAAAATCAATTATCTCGCCAACGGTGTGAGCGTCGCCGATTTTCCGCCGACCGCGCAGCAGAAGGAAGTGCAGGCGCTGTTCAAGGTGCAGTTAACGACGCTTCAACACCAACTCAGTGTTTTGGTGAGCAAGGATCTCGACGCGTTCAATAAACTGCTTCGTGATCATAACCTCGGAAACATCATTGTGCGATAGCCGCGCGTCCCTACGCATACGACTCCGCCGTCCGATATGCGAAAGTCTGCGACCTCTTGATACGATGCGTCACGATGGACTTTGAGATTGTTGGCGAGATAACCGATACGAAAGTTATTGCGGTTGGAACCGGCGTCCGCGATCGCGCCCGGTTGCGCAGGCAGCATGGGAAAGCTCGTTGGAGAAAGCTCAAGGGCGTTACCAATGTGCGCCTTCCTGATGTACGATACGTCTGGCTGAGATCCATTGGTACGAAGCCCATGGCATTGGGAAGAGAGAATTCAAACTCAAATTGCCGTTCTTAGATTGAAATGAAAAGACCAGAGAATTCTTCAGCGCATTTCGTCGTTTGCCTTAACAACGAAGGTTACAAGGCCTCCCTGGAGGTTGGGAAACTATACCGCTTCTTACCTGACGACGAAGCCTCGGCGCATGGTCTGATCCGCGTTATGGATGAGAGCGGTGAAGATTATGCGTTCGCGGCAGATAGGTTTCATCCCGTGGACTTGCCGGCAGCCGTTCAAAAATCGTTGCTGGCATCTCACGCTCGATAATCCATTCCCGATTCACGATTTACTATTTACACGTAACATGAAATACGCCGTTTTGTAGCCGAAGGCGATTTCAGCCGTGGAAATGTCGACCATCCAAACAGACTTTGATCGGATCGCCCTGGTCTCGCCCGATGGTTCGCTTCACAACAATCATTACCACAACTTTCTGCTGCGGCACGTCGCGATCGATTGTCAGGCGGCGTTGGAGATCGGCTGCGGCAAAGGTGAGTTCTCGCGCCGACTAGCTGAGCATTCGCAGCGCGTGCTGGCCATGGATCTGTCGCCAGAGATGATTCGCATTGCCCGCGCGAGTTCAGCGCATGTTCCGAATATTGACTTCCAGATCGCGGATGTAATGTCGTATGACTTGCCGCCGGAAAGCTTTGATTGCATTGCCAGCATCGCGACGCTGCATCATCTGCCGCTGCGCGAGGTATTGTTGAAGATGAAAGCGGCGCTGAAACCTGGCGGGGTTCTATTGGTGCTTGATCTATTCGAGCCCAGGGGTGTGATGGATGCGCTCTTGAACCCTTTGGCTGTTTCCGTGAGCGGCACGCTAAGGTTGATCCACCTCGGCGCCTGCTTCCGTCTCGGGAAGCCCGCACCGCCTGGGCCGCACACGAGCGTCACGACGTCTATCCAACCATGAACGAAGTCCGCACGCTCTGCGCCGAAATCCTTCCCGACGCAAAAATTAGGAAACATTTGTTGTGGCGGTATTCTGTGATCCAACCGAGCGCAATCAAAGCCTGAAGCTTTTGATGAATTACTTTGTATTGGTCAATTAAGTTAATGCGATTCGGTTCAAGTCGAGGGTCATCACGTCATGTCAGCGGCGGATCAGCGTCCTAGATGTCTAGATTCAAATTCTGCTTCGCCAGTAGCCCGGGCGTCGTCGCTGGTGAGTCACAGCGACAATCAGAATTACGTCTACTTCTACCGAGTAAATAAGACTGAATGGAAAGCGGTGAAGTAATGCTCGTCTAAGCCCTCGACCAACGAGTGGGCCTAACTCAGGATGCCCGCGCAGAATGTTGATGATACGCTGGACTTCATCAAGAAAATCAGCACCCAAGCCCGACGTCGCGGCCTCATAAAAGACCGAAGCCGCGATCATCTCTTCTTCGGCAGGAAGAAGAAAGCGATAGCCGATCATTTGATCCGGTTGCGAGCCCGGTTCATCACGTCGTCGCCTGGGAGCGCCTTGAGTTCGCCCTTCTGATACGCATCATAACGGCGTTGCGCTTCCTCAATCCACAATTGCTCCGCGTCAGCATCGACCGACGAGTCCAGCTCTTCGATAAGGAGACGCGCGAGGGCGGCCTTCTCCTTCAGCGGGAGCGATCGGGCTTCTCTTTCTATGTCTTCGAAATGCGTACTCATGCGACGAGATTATAGCAAAAGACTTCCTTTTCAACGGGATGCTTTCAAGCGGTTCACCACGCTCAGGCGTACACTTCCCAGCGTGGATCGGTTCCTACACCAAGTTCATCGGCGGTGGATTCTTCGGATCCTTCGTGTAGTCGTAAAATCCGCGTCCTGATTTGCGACCGTAGAGACCGGCCATGACCATGCGCTTCAAGAGCGGCGGCGGCGCAAAGCGTTTCTCGCGAAATTCATTGAACATGATCTCGGCGATGTAGTAAGTCGTATCGAGGCCGACAAAATCTCCGAGCGTGAACGGGCCCATCGGATAACCGCAACCGAGTTTCATCGCCGTGTCGATATCCACGATCGAGCCGACGCCTTCTTCGAGCGCGCGTATAGCGTCGAGCATGTAAGGCACCAGCAGACGATTGACGATGAAACCCGTCTTGTCGCCCGCGCGCACCGGCACCTTGCCCAGACGCTTGCCAAATTCGATTGCCTGTTCGTAAACGCTCTCATCAGTCAGAATCGTGCGAATCACTTCGACGAGTTTCATCAACGGCACGGGATTGAAAAAATGCATGCCGATGAATCGCCGCTGTCGTGCGGGCGACGTCGCCGTCATCATCTCGGTAATCGAAATCGACGAAGTGTTTGAGGCAAAAATCGTGTCGGGTTTGCAAATCTGATCAAGTTCCGCGTAGGTGCGGCGTTTCTCGTCAAGGTTCTCGATGATCGCTTCGATGATGATGTCGCAACCAGCGAGATCGGTAAACGAAGTGGTGCCGGAAAGACGATCGCGAATCTCTTTCTGCTGATCGTTTGTGATCGTTCCCTTCTCGGCAAACTTCGCGAGCGACTTTTCGATCGAGTCAAAACCTTTCTTGATCAGATCGTCTGAAACTTCGCGCACGACGGTTTCAAATCCCGCGCTGGCGGCGGTTTGAGCGATGCCTGAGCCCATCAGGCCGCAGCCCAGGACGCCAACTCTCTTGATTTCCATCTCCGCTCTCTCCTTCTTTAATTCACTGTTGTAATCCAGCGTACTGCTTGCCGCGGGTTGACAACCAGAGATTGTAATCTTTCTCCCAGGATTCGAAGTCCGCTTTCAGCTTCTTTTCCTGCTCCAATCGCGGGCGCGCGCCTTTCTGCGGAGTCGCAGACAATTCTTTGTCGCGAACCAGCAACGCCTTAAGACCATCTCGTAACGCATCGGCCTGATCATCAAGACGCGGCGCACCGCTTAGTTCTTGAATCGCGATGTTGATTCGGCCCGCATCGCCATCGAAGGCTTGCAGAGTTTCCTGGCCGTCATTCAGCGCTCTCTGGTAAACGAGGTAGTCGGAATACTTCGCGTTGGCGACTTGCGACGCGTCCTGCGTCACCAATGCCGGTGCATCTCTGAAGTGCTTCACTACTTGAAAGAAACTCACCGCCACCAACACCAGCGCGGCAACCTGAAGCGCGTGCCAGGAGATCGCGATGCTCGCGCGTTCGCCGGGCCGGCGATAATCAACAATCAGCGCGAGCGCGGCGCCTGACACCAGGCCACCGAGATGCGCGGCGTTGTCGATCAAACCACGAGCCACAAAGCCAATGAACAAATTGATCACGATCACGGGCAGCAGGCCGGTGCCGAACGCGCGCTTAAAACCCTCAGGCAATTCGTGACGAAACTTAATCCCAAAAACAAAAAGCACGCCGACCAAGCCAAAGAGCGCGCCTGACGCGCCAGCCGACGGAAAGTCGTGCACTTTGAAAATATAGCGCGCGATGGGGCCCACCGAAGCGCCCGGCTTGAGCACGGTCAGATAACTCGCCACCACGCCGGCGACACCCGTCACCACCCAGAAGAAAACAAACTTTGCCGAGCCGTAAAGTTTCTCGACGTACGGGCCAACCATCCAGAGGCTGTACATATTGATCAGCACGTGCAGTAGGTTGATATGAATAAACATCGGCGTAACGAAACGCCACCACTGATGCTTCTGGCTGATCAGAGAGTTGAGTTTTGCGCCGTAGGCCACCAGCACCGGCTCGGGAAACGACGCCAGGGCGCTCCAGCTCATGCCGCTTGATTGCCACATCAAAAGGAATACGAAAAAGTTTGCAACGAGGAAGGCGAGCGTAAACATGTAAGGACGATTAAGCACAGCGCGCGCAAAGCGCATCGTTTCTCGATCGTAAGTGATTTGCCGCGCGCCGGCTTTAGTTTGTGCCGGCGTGAGCGATGAGCCGCAAACCGCGCAAGAGGTTTCGCCCGCGCCCACGATCGCGCCGCAACTGCGGCATACACTTGGTCGCCCGGCGAAGTTCATCTTTGGGTGGCTATCAGGCAACGGCGTTTACGTTCGCAGACGATTCTGGAAGAAATCAAGAGCCCAGCTCTTGCAGCAGGCTCACCAGGTCGTCGGCGTGTTCCTCTTCCATCGCGAGAATGCCTTCCAGCATGCGCCGGGTTGTTGGATCGTCGTTGCCGGTGTAGGTGATCATTTCGCGGTAACTATCTATGGCGATGCGCTCCGCGACCAGATCTTCTTTGATCATGTCGATGAGCGTGTCGCCTTCGACGTATTCCGCGTGACTTCGCGTCAACAATCCTTCCGGCGAAAAGTTTGGCGCGCCCCCAAGCTGAACTATCCGCGCGGCAATCAGATCGGCGTGGCCCTGTTCTTCAATAGCGTGCTGCAAAAACTCAGCCGCCACACTCTCGGCATTAATGCCGGAGGCCATAAAATGGTGCCGCCGATAACGCAGCACGCAAACAATTTCCGTCGCTAGCGCTTCATTCAGCAATTTGATCACAGTCTCGCGATCGGCGCTGTACCCTTCAGTCACCGCGCCCTGATCGATATGACGGCGCGCGCGCTCGCGCAGAGTTTTGATGTCAGTGAGAAATGGTTTGTCAGCCACAACGTTCTCCTTGAATAAACGAATTTAGGGGGTGAACCGATATTACTCGGCTGGCTCGGCAGGAGCAAGTCAAGGGCAAAGACATTTTCCATATATCATTTGACATTTTTCATTTGTCATTCGCCGCCAAGCACCGTGCACACTCTCACGACGGGCCACACCGGAAGAAAATGAAAAATGATTGTTGTCAAATGATATATGGAAAATGATCTGCGGCCCGCGTCATTCTGCAGTAACTCTTCCCTGAACCTTGATCTCTTTCGGTGCAGAGGGATCGTCAGTCACCTCGACGGGCGCGCGCCACACGAGGGTCTTGATGCGGCACGTGCCGGTGTTGTCCTCGCGACAATAAAAGACTGTGATTTGAACCCGCAATTCTGCCGCGCCTTTGGCGAGCGCGTGCAGGGGAACACGCACCGGAAGTTGAAGATTCTTTGCTGAACGCGCGGCAGTTTGCGCGTCGAGCGCCAGGTTCGGAGTGCCGCTCTCCACAGAAACCTTGTAGCGTTGTGGCACCGCCGAGTTCAGATGATAACCGGCGGGAAGTTCTACGTTGACGACGAGCGCGCCCTCGCCGCCGGAGCGCAGACGTTGCGGCGCAACTTTGATCTCTTCCGCATTGGGTCCAGTGTTGTCCAACGATGCCGTTGGCGCGATCAAAGTTGGTGGCTCGAGACCGTTGATCCGCAGCGTCGAAGTTGTTTTCATTTTCAGATCGACCACGCGTACGGCGTGATTGTTAGCGTCGGCGATGTAGAGCTTTCCGTTAGCGACACTCAATCCCGCAGGCTCGTAAAAAGATGGCGAGGCGCCGTCGATCTGTCCGGGCTTGCCGCTGCCGAGAAACGTCTTGACCGTCCGCGTTTGCGGATCGAGTTCCTTGATCTTGTGATTGTAAGTGTCGGCGATCAGAATCTTGGTACCGAGCGAAAGAATTCCCAGCGGATGTTGCAAACGAACGTCGTCGCCGTGCCCGTCTTTGTCGCCAAAGTCGAAAAGATCGCCGCCAACCAACGTCCGCACTGTGCCTTTTCCTGGATCGATCTCGCGAATTACATTCGCTTCGCTGTCAGCCGTGTAGATCGTCTTGCCATCGCTGGTGATGCCGGAAGGTTGTGCGAAACCAGCCTCGAGCAAACTTCCATCCTGGCGCGCTTCGCGTCCCGAACCCGCAAACGTCGCCACCTCGTTCTTATCGAGGTCGAGTTTCCAAATCTGATGCGGCCCGGCCATCGCGATGTAGAGTGTGCGGCCGACAAGCTGCAAGTCCCAGGGCGAATTCAAACCAATCGTGCGCGCTGGCCCGGTCTTGAAATAGTCGTGCGACTGCTGACCCGTGCCCGCTACGGTGCTGACGGTGCGCGCTTTCAAATCGATGCGGCGGATCAGATGATTCTCAGTGTCGGCAACGTAAAGCGAATCGCCGTCCAAAGCCATTCCCTGCGGCCGAAAGAAACTGGCTTTGTCGAACGCTCCATCAGTCGCGCCGCGTTCGCCGACGCCGATGGTTTCAATCAGCGTCCCGTCAAGTCTTGTAACAACGATGCGGTTGTGATTTGAGTCGGCGATGAACAGCCGATCTCCTTTCGCATCCGCCAAAACTTTGCCGGGAAACGCCAGCGGCAGATCGCCAACCTTCGCGCGCTCGAGCGTTAGTTTGAGTGGCTCTTCATTGAGTTCTCCGCGCTGACGAAATTCGGCGACGGTTTTGGCGATCGCTCGATCGAACACGTCGTAGTTGCCTTCGCCAGATATGCCGCCGATGACGTAACCTGCCGGATCGATCAGAACTTGTGTGGGCCAGGCGTTCACTGTGTAAGCATGCCAGACGGCGAAATCCGCATCGTTGTAGATCGGGTGCTCGATCTCGTAACGCAGGATGATGCGCCGAATGTTTTCCGTGTCCTTCTCGTTTTCAAATTTGGCCGAGTGAACGCCGATGACTACAAGCTGATTCGCATACTTTTGTTCGAGACGTTTCAGATCCGGAATGATGTGCATGCAGTTGATGCAGCCGTAGGTCCAAAAATCCAGCAGCACCACTTTGCCCTTCAGCGCCGCAATTGAAAGCGGCTTGTCGGTATTGAGCCAACCGCGCCCGCCCGTTATTTCAGGAGCCCTAACGCGGGCCCGTTCCTGTGTCGCCATATGAAAACCTCTTGTGATTGATTGCGCGAAGACTTGTTTCGCGAAAAACGTCGCGGCGCTCGCCAAAATAGAAATTAGAATAACCAGCGCCACGCGTTTGGAAAGTTTTGATCTCAATGAGAGCCTCTTTGAATAGTTCGTTATGATCGATTGCTTTTTATCAGAATCAACTTGTAGTTACGTTTCGCGCTTGTCTTTCGGATTGCCGTTGGCCTGTGGGTCATTTGATAGTCCAGGGTAGTCAAGCATGTGAATGTGGCAGCGCCTCGCTCTGCTCCTCGCCCGCAAGCACCTGGTCTACGCGTTCGATCGCGCGTCGCAAGTGAGGGATGGTAATCGATCCGCCGACAACCAGCGCAACGTTGAACGCGTCAAGAAACTGCTCGCGTGTCACGCCCACGCCCGCGCACTGTTTGATGTGGTAAGTAATGCAATCGTCGCAACGCAACACGATTGACGCCGTCAAGCCCATTAGTTCCTTCGTGCGTTTGTCGAGCGCGCCATCTTCGTAGGCCTGCGTGTCGAGCGCGAAAAAGCGCTTGATGCCGAGATGGTTGCTGCTCAGCAAGCGCTCGTTCATTTCTGTCCGGTAGCGGTCGAATTCATCCATCGGGAACGTCCTTTCATTGGAATTCTATCGTTCGCCCATCAATGTTACCAGCAGAGGCGCGACTTATCGTAACGACGCGGTATAATCAAAAGCCTTCGGCGCGAACAAAATATATGAAAACCGATCTAACGCCGGATTATCCGGAAAGCGATCCGTTGCGCGAGTTAAGAATCGTGCTTGCTGGTTCGCGTAAGTTAGGCATATTTGCCGACGCAATCGAAGCCATCGCGGATTGGCGCACGCCGACGCCTTTGCCAAAAGCTCCGCGGGCCGTGCTGGGCGTCGTGTGCATCCACGGCCGCATGTTGACCGTCCTTGATGTTGTCGCACTGCTTAGCGAAGAAGTTGGCGTCGCGCTTTCAAAGCCATCGAACCCATCGAGTCCATTGAGTATTGTCGCGCTGCGTGGCGACGAGCAACTCGCGCTCGCCGTCGACAGTGTAGGCGAGACAATCGCGATCGCCACCGACGAATTGCAAGCCGCGAAAAGCGAAGGCGGCCCGATCCTCGGCGTCGTGCATCGCGACGGCGCATCAATTACCGTGCTGAACGCAGCGGAATTGTTTGCCTCCGCCATACGAGGCCGCGAACGGCGCCGACGCCGGTTCTAATTGCAAACTACTGAAATGCACGATCAAGCTTTCGCCATTCTTGAATACGACCAGCTTCGCGAGCTGATTCAACGCGGCGCGCAGACACCCATGGGGCGCACGCGCATTGAGGCCCTGGCGCCGTTTTCTGATCCGGCAACGTTACACAGATCGTTGCGGGCGCTCGCAGAATGCGTCGAGTTGCGCCGGCGTGGCGTGGTCTGGTCGTTCAACGAACTAAGCGATCCGGAGGAAGCGATTGCGCGCCTGGGCATCGAAGGCGCCGCCCTTGAGCCGCTCTCGATTTTGCAACTAGCGCGGCTCTGTGAAGCGGCAATGTCGGCGCGCGCAGCGATTCTGGCTGAGCGCGACGCCGGCCCGGTGTTGTGGGCAATCGTCGAGGAACTGCCGCGTGATTTGAACAGCCTGATCGCGCGAATCAAGAGCAAGATTTTGCCCGGCGGCGAGCTTGACGATCGCGCGAGTCCCGAGCTGGCGCGCATCCGCCACGAAATCACTCGGCTTCGCTCGAGCATCACGCGTTCGCTTGAAAGTTTGATGCGGCGCTCCGAAGACGCCATTCAAGACGAATTGGTTACTGTCCGAAACGATCGCTTCGTGATTCCGGTCAAAGCGGATCATAGCGGCCGCCTCCGCGGTGTCGCTCATGGTTTTTCTTCATCAGGCGCCACTGTTTTCGTCGAACCGATCGAAACGATTGAAGCGAACAATGAATTGCAGGCGCTGCGCGAAACCGAGTTGCAGGAGATCGCCAGGATTCTGTTTGCTCTCTCAGCGGAACTCCGCAGCCAACTGCCCGCGATCGAATCAGCGGCAAACGCCGTTGCGGAACTTGATTTCGTTGCCGCCAAGTTCGCGTTTCATCAACGCTTCGATTGCGTCGTGCCGGAGATTGCTGGGAGCGCGCCTGGGAGCGCGGACATCCTGTCCGCATCAACTTCACTGGAGTTGATCGAAGCCCGTCACCCCCTCCTCGAAGAAAACCTCCGCTCATCTGGCGGCGCGGTCGTCCCCGTCTCCTTTTCGCTTGATGAAAAGAACACCACGATGGTCATCTCCGGCGCGAATGCCGGCGGCAAAACCGTAGTCCTGAAAACGGCGGGCCTGCTTTCGTTGATGGCTTTGTCCGGCTTACCGGTTCCTGCACGCGAGGCACGCGTGCCTTTTTACGCTTCTATTCTTGTCGACATCGGCGATCACCAATCGCTCGCCGCGAATCTTTCAACTTTCACGTCGCACGTTGCCAACATCTCGCGCATGATCGAACTATGCGAAGCGCCCGCGCTGGTTTTGTTGGATGAAGTGGGTACCGGAACTGATCCGGAAGAAGGATCGGCGCTCGGCGTTGCCGTGGTTGATCATTTTCGCCGTGCGTGTGGCGCGCATGTGATGGCCACTACGCATTACAGCGGCTTGAAGATGTATGCAGGGAACGAGGAAGGCGTGCTGAACGCGAGTGTCGAGTTTGATGAGCAGACTTTGCAGCCGACGTATCGGTTAATAGTTGGTTTGGCTGGATCGTCTTCCGGTTTGGAGATCGCGCGGCGCTTTGGCATTGCCAATGAGATCGTGCAGGCCGCCGCGTTCCACGTTAAGGAGTCTTCGCGCAACGTGACGGAGTATTTGCGCCGCATCAAGCGCGAGACGGAAGAAGCGATCGCGTTGCGACAGGCGTTGGAAGAAGAGCGCACCGCAGTTGCGGAAAAGTTTGGCGCGCTTAACAAGCAATTCGAGCGGCGCGAGCGCGAGCGCCAAACCACATTTCAGCGTGAGCTTGAGAAAACAATCGGCGAATTTGAGAAACGATCGCGTGAGCTAGTTGCCACGATTCAGGATCGCTCCGCGCGTCTGAAGGTTGAGCGCGAGGCTCAGCGACGCATATCGGAATTGAAACGTGAAGCTCAGCACGCGGCAAACGCATCGCGCGTACCTGGCCTGAAAGCGGTAATTCCTGCCAGCACGTCAGCGCGTGGCGTGCGGGTCGTGCGCGACGGGAAGATCGTCGATGGAACGAGCGCAACTGCCGCACTTCTTGAGGACGCCGACGAGCAAGAGTTATCTGGTGAGACTGCCACATCAGGGCGAAAGACTGGGCGAGACGTGCGCGCCCTTAGCGATCGACGTCCCAAGGCCGGCGATCGCGTGCGGCTGCTGTCGTTTGGATCGATCGGGATCGTCGATCAAGTGAAAGGTGATGAAGCCGAGGTGCGCGTCAAGTCGCTGCGCTTTCGCGAGAAGCTCGAGAATCTTGAGCTCGTAGAAGCGACCGTGGGGCGGGCCGAGAGCGGACGGGCTGCGAAACTTCGCGCTGCGAGTGGAACTGAATTCAAACCATCCGCGTCTAACGAGCCTGCACGGTCCGAGTTGAACGTCATCGGACGAACAACCGATGAAGCAGTTGACGCCGTAGATAAGTTTCTCGATGAAGCGTTCTTGAATAGCTTGAGCGAAATACGCATCATTCACGGCCACGGAACCGGCGCCCTGCGCCGCGCGATCGCTGAACTGCTCGAAGGCCATCCACACGTCTTGCGGTTCAAAGCCGCGCCGTCAGACCAAGGTGGATCGGGCGCGACTGTGGTTGAATTGAAACAATGAACTCTACGACTCTCAATATGAGGAAAAAGTCATCGAACCTTCCGGTATTGCTTTCCCGCAAAACCTTTATCGATGACCTTCGCCTTTAGATCGAGTAGAATAATGCCGAAATGACCGATACTGCATACAGAAAACTTCTGAAGCGCGTAGTGGTGAAGCCAGACGTGTGTGGCGGTGAACCGTGTATTCAGGGAACGCGGATCAATGTTGCGGTGATCCTGGATTCATTGGCGGAAGGGTTGTCTCCGAAGGAAATCACTAAGCACTTTCCCCCGCTAACTGAAGAGGACGTTCGCGCGACACTTATTTATGCGGATGAGTAACATCAGAGGGTATTCCAGTTATGACACAAGAAGAGCTAGTCAAAGAGATCAAGCAGCTTCCGTTAGATCGGCAAAGAGAAATCTTGGATGCAATCACGCGTAGCGTGCGAGAGCAAACGCAACCACCTGAAGACAGGTCGTCAATTGTCAGTCGTCTTCGTGGTATAGCCAGGCCTGATGGTCCGATACCTTCAGATGAGGAGTTGAAGGAAGACTATATTCGGTATCTAGAGGAAAAGTACTCCTAATGCGTGTCCTGTTGGATACAGACGTCGTCCTTGATCGTTCAAGCCGCAACGCAACTCTTCGAACTGCATGAGCAAGGTCGTTTTGACATTTTTGTGGCGGCAATCACTCTGATAAATGTCTTTTACGTAACGCGCAAGAACAAGGGCCTCGACACGGCACGACGGGCTGTCGATGAACTCCTGGCGAAAGTCGGCGTGTGTCCTTTGGATCAGCAAATTTTGGAGCAAGCACGCAAGGCTGCTTTTAAGGATTACGAGGATGCAGTGCAACACGCCAGCGCGGTCGCCAGCGGGCTAGAGGCAATCATCACTCGCAACTTGAGCGATTACAAGACAGCGACGCTGGCCGTCTTCTCGCCAACTGATTTCCTCGCTAAGCTGGGTTCGCAACCGACTTAACCAGTGCGCTATCCACAAACATTCATCGACGACCTGCGGCGCCAGACGGACATTGTGCGCCTGATACAGGACTACGTGCCGTTGAAGAAGAAGGGCGCGAACTGGATGGCGTGTTGTCCGTTTCATAAAGAGAAGACGCCGTCGTTTTCCGTCAGTCCGGCGAAAGAAATCTTCTACTGCTTTGGTTGTCACAAGGGCGGATCGGTTTTCAATTTTGTGATGGAGATGGAGAGCGTTCCTTTTCCCGAAGCGATCAAGATCGTCGCGGAGAAGTCGGGCGTGCCGCTGCCGAAACTTATTGACGACAGCCGCTTCGAAGCAAAACGACAGGAGGCGGATGAAGTTATCGAACTCAACAAGTGGGCGCTCGAGTGGTGGGAACAGCAACTCGAACACGGTGACGCGGAATCGCGCGTCGCACGCGAGTACCTCACGAAGCGAGAGATCACGGATGAAACGCGGAAAACTTTTCATCTCGGTTACGCGCCGGACAGTTGGGAGTCTCTGTCGATCTACTTAAGACAGAAAGGCGCGACGCAGATTCAGATTGAGCGTAGTGGTTTGGTGGTAAAGAAAGAGGAAGGTGGTTCGTACGATCGCTTCCGTGGGCGTCTGATCGTTCCGGTCATGGACATTCAGGGACGGCCCATCGCTTTCGGCGGCAGGACACTGAAGGCTGATGAGGATGCGAAATATATCAACTCGCCGGAGACGGCGGCTTATATCAAGGGGCGTAATCTTTTCGGTCTTAATCTAACGCGCGATGAGATTCGCAAGCAGAAGTTCGCGATTCTGGTTGAAGGGTTTCTTGATCTGATCGTTCCGTATCAATTCGGTATTAGAAACATGGTGGCGAGTTTGGGTACGTCGCTGACGCCGGAGCAAGCGAAACTATTGGGGCGGTTTGCGCGTAAAGTGGTTGTCAACTATGATGGTGATCGAGCGGGTGTGCAGGCAGCGAAGAGGGCAATCGAAATTCTTCTGGCAGAAGACCTTGAGGTCAAGGTCCTGGTTCTCCCGGACAACGCGGATCCGGACGAGTTCATCCGGGGTCACGGTGCGGGCGAGTATCAGCAACACCGGGGAGACGCACAACCCCACATACAATTCGTGATCGATCAAGCGGTACGGGATCGCAATCTTCACCGACCGGCGGAGAAGGCCGAGGCGGTCGAAGAAGTGTTGCCGTACGTTCGCGCTGTCCGCAGTCGGATCCAGAAGCGCGAGTATTTTGACATTGCAATGGACGCATTGCGGATTAGCGACGCACCGCTGAAGCGAGAGTTGTGGTACTCGCTCAGGCCGGGCGCGAGGAGCGACGGCGCCAGCGTCAAACAAAAGTTGTTGGGCCGTGCGGACACGAAGCCGACCGTCGCGGAGCAACAACTGCTGGAGCTGCTTTTTGCGGACGGGGAGGTACGCCGCTGCATTCTGCCGAAGTTAGAGGTCGATGATTTCGCAGATCTGCCAACGGGCGGCATTTTTCAGGCGTTGCTGGATTGTGAAAAGGACGGCACGGCACTTGACTTCGCCAGTCTCAGCCAGAAGACGGAAGGCGACGCAGTCGCCACCGAGCTTCTGCCGCTGCTATTGATGAGCGATTCGCTGCAGGCGGACAACGAGAACGCGGAGAGCCGGCTAATAATTGCCGAACGATGTATTGACACTCTGCGTCTAATGAAGGTGGACCGCCGCATCGACGAGCTGAAGGCGGAACTGGCCGAGGCTGAGCGCAACGGCGACGCAAAGAGTCTCGACCGGCTGGTAGGTGAGCAGATTGAGTTGACAAGGCAACGGAGCGCGCTGCTGCCACGAGCAGAGGCAGCGCCGACGGGCCCTTGATTATTTTCGTTTTTGATTTGCAATTTGCGTTTGGCGAAACGTTCTCCGGAGTGTTGATCTCAACATTACGATTGGTTGAACTGACCCGCTACGTGATTGTGAGTCCTATAGTTTGATTGGAGCAAACGTAAGTGGCTATTGACGACAAAGATCGTGACGATGTTATGGAGCGCCTTCTGGAACTGGGAGGTGACAAAAAATACTTGACCTTCGACGACTTGAATCGCGAGTTGCCCGACAACGTTGTATCGCCCGACGACATAGAAGACGTGCTGCAGAAGCTCGAAGGCTCGAACATTGCCGTCGCGGATTCTGAGGAACGCCTCATCGAGCAGGCTGCCGTCGTTATTCCCGATGACGATGAGGATGGTCTCGACGAGGATGTCGAGCTGGACCTGTCCGCGGGAGCGCTGGAAAAGACGAACGACCCGGTGCGGCTCTACCTGCGCGAGATGGGCGTCGTGCCGCTGCTCACGCGTGAAGGTGAGGTGGCCATCGCCAAAAGAATCGAGCGCGGCCAGCTCAAGACTCAGAAGGCCATCGCGCGCTCGCCTATCGCCGTTAGGGAACTGCTGCGAATCGGCGAGGACCTGGAGGTTGGCACCGCGAGCATTCGTGAGATTGTCACTTTCTCCGAGCAGGCGGAACTGACTGGCGACGAGGACAAAGCGGAGGAGTATCGCTCCTGGACCATCGAAGGCATTCAGAATATTCGCAAGCTTTTTAAGCAAGGCTTGAAAGAATGGGACAAGCTGCGCGCCGAACAGAAGATCACGCGTGGCAAGAAGACGAAAAAACTGATGCGCCTGCGACGCAAGGTCGCGCGCCTTCGTCTCGAGATTGCCCAGGAGATTGGCCGACTGAATCTTACCGAACGCAGCCGCCAGCGACTTATCAATGCGATCCGCTCCGTGCAGCATGAGGTGCGCGCGGCGGAGCGCGAGATCGATTCCTTCACCGAGAAGCTCAACAAGAAACGCATCAAGCCCGACGATCAGAAGGAATACAAGCGGCGCGTTTCAGCGGCGAAGAAACGCCTGCAGGCGATGGAGGCGGAGCACAACGTTGGCCCGGTCGAGATCAAGCGATCGCTCCAGTCAATCATCACCGGCGAGCAGCAAACTGGCCAGGCCAAGCGTGAACTGGTCGAGGCCAACCTGCGCCTGGTAGTTTCAATCGCGAAGAAGTACACCAACCGCGGGCTGCAGTTTCTGGATCTGATTCAGGAAGGCAACATCGGTCTGATGAAGGCCGTGGATAAGTTTGAGTGGCGACGCGGCTACAAGTTTTCCACTTACGCGACGTGGTGGATTCGCCAGGCGATCACGCGCGCCATCGCCGATCAGGCACGCACGATTCGCATTCCGGTGCACATGATCGAAACGATCAATAAGCTGATTCGCACGTCGCGCGCACTGGTGCAGGAACTGGGTCGCGAGCCGACCAGCGAAGAGATTGCGAAGAAGATGGACATTCCGGTGTCGAAGGTGCGCAAGGTCCTGAAGATTGCACAGGAACCGATCTCGCTCGAAACGCCGATCGGTGAAGAAGAGGATTCGCACCTCGGTGACTTTATCGAAGACAAGTCGATCCTCAATCCGGCCGACGCGGTGGTGGCGTCAAACCTGCGCGAGATTACCGATGAAGTGCTGGCGACGTTGACTCCGCGTGAAGAGAAAGTGATCAAGATGCGTTTCGGTCTTGGCGCCAGCGGCTCAGAGCACACCCTCGAAGAAGTGGGCCAGCACTTTGCCGTCACGCGCGAACGCATTCGTCAAATAGAAGCGAAGGCGCTGCGCAAGCTGCGTCACCCTTCGCGCTCGCGAAAGTTGAAAGCATTCCTCGAAACCACACAGCGATAGACAAGTCCGACTCTCTGTCGCGCAAGCGATTGCAAATGATTCAGCCTGCCTGAAAAGGCAGGCAGTATATTTTTTCCGCGAGACTCGACGGACGGCGGAGCAGGTGGAATAGAATTACTTATTCAGAGACGTCGTACTCTTTGCGGTGTAATCAAACTTGTAGTCGTAAGTATATCCCGGCAACTCAATCGCACGCGTAAACTGGACCGTTACGACTACTTGGCTATTCTCCCGATTCGCAGTGATAACGGCGTCGGCCGGCACGCCGTAGTCGGCGGCGTTCTTGGTTAGTTGGTCTTTCACCCAGACAACTGGATCCGCCTGGGTAGTCGCGACATCAGCATCACGCTGCATCAGGTCCTTGAAGAGGTACTCGTGATACTTTACAGGGACGAACAGATAACCCGCGTAACCGATCACCCCCAAAACCACGATCACAATCAGAAATTTCAGCCGGGCGCCTCCGCGTTCACTGGACCTCAACGTGTGCGATTCGACCAATGTCTGATTCATACTAACTCCTAAAGTGGCTTGTATTATTATTGCAAAACTATTCGCAGTGAAGCACGCAACTCGCGGGGCTTAATCTCTCGGCCGCTAACGATTCGCGCTCTGCCAACGCGCTCGAGCAGCACCCATTGCACGTAACCATCGAGCCTCTTTTTGTCATGGCGAATCAGATCAACAATTTCTCGCTGGTCCAAATCACCGGCCGCAGGCAGCGAGCCACATAACTGAACCGCCTCGCGTAATAATTCTAACTCCGAAACCTCAAGCAAGCCCAGAGTTTTCGACAGCTCGCCTGCGACGAGCATTCCGTATCCGACCGCTTCCCCATGTCTGAAACGACGATAGCCGGTAACGGCTTCGAGCGCATGGCCCACCGTGTGTCCAAAGTTCAGGATGCGGCGCGAGCGATGGTCGGCGCGATCGAGCGCTTCGCGTTCGTCGCCCGCCACGATCGAAGCTTTGAAAGCGCAATGAGCAGCGATGAGTTGTTCAAGCTGCGGCGACGATCGGATCACGCGGTGATCTGAATTAGACTTTCGCAGACTGCTAACGGTTAGATCGAAGAGTTTGCGGCTGCCAACCGCCCCTTGTTTGACTAACTCGCACCGGCCGGCGGTAACTTCGCGCGCGGGCAGCGTCAAGAGCGTTTCCGTGTCAATGACTACCACGCGCGGCTGATGAAATGCTCCGACGAGATTCTTGCCGGAAGCGAGATTCACCCCTGTCTTGCCACCGACTGACGAATCGATTTGCGCGAGCAGAGTTGTGGGAACCTGAATCAACGCGATGCCGCGCAGGTAAATGGCGGCTGCAAACCCGGCAAGATCGCCAACCACGCCGCCACCCAATGCCACGACCGCATCGTTGCGTTCCAGCCCGGCTTTGCTGAGAAAGGCCAGCGCCTGATTAAGCACGCGAATCGATTTGAAACGCTCGCCATCGCCCATCAACCAGGCTGAAACGAGAAAATCTTTCGCGCGCAAACTCTCAATCGCCCGCGCCCCGTAAAGTTCAAAGACCTGTGGGTTGGAAATGATCGCAACGCGACGAGCCGTTCGACCTAAACAGCGACGCGCCTCATTGCCGAGACGCCGCAAGTGTCCGGGTCCGATCTTTATCTCGTACTCGGGCGCTTGTGGCCTGACAGTCACGCGAAATTGCTGCAAGCTCTTTTCACTCCCTGGGATTCACAAATGATTTTCAGTTGAGAGACGCCTGCTTGAACCAGCAAAGAAAGGATTCTAACACGCGACCGACCTGAAGAGATTTCCCAGGCAGAAAGAGTCACTAAAAAGCGAATGGGGCGCGAACGTGGGAGTGTTCGCGCCCCATCCATTTTTCGTGGTCACTGTCCTCACCCCAGCAACCACTTGAGACGGAGGATCCACCAACCGTCTCTCTTGCCCCAAAATATACATCGCAAGGCCCGTGCCGTGCAAGAGGAAATTTCTGGATTTTTGGCGCCCTCTGTTTTTTCTGGTTTCTGGTGAGTTTCATTGATCTGGAGTGAAAAACTGGAACCGGAAATTGAGGTCCACGGTGTAATTTTTTCAAGCCGATCGTGTACAAAATTCATTGCCGGCGCATGAGGTTTAGTGCGCGCCGATCGATTCCTCGATTGCGAGGGCGAGCCGCCGCGCGTGCTCTTCAATCTCGCTCTGGCTCTCGCCCTCGATCATCACGCGAGCGAGCGGTTCAGTTCCCGAAAAACGTAAGAGCAAACGACCACGGTCGCCAAGTTTCTCCGCTGTCTCGCGCGCAATTGCCTGGACTGGGGCGATCTCGGTGAACGGCCTTTTCTCACGTACTCTTACATTAATCAGAATCTGCGGATAACGTTCGAAGCCGGCCGTCAATTCGTCAAGCCTCGCTTTCTCTTCCTGCATCGCTCGCAGCAAATAGAGAGTGGTAATCATTCCATCGCCCGCCAGGCTCAGGCGCGGAAAGATCAAATGCCCGGACTGCTCGCCACCCAAACTTGCACCCGTGCGCAACAATTCGTCGAGCACATACTTGTCGCCCACGTCCGTGCGCACCAATCGCAGCCCGCGCGAACGCAGCGCAATTTCCAGACCGATGTTGCTCATGACCGTGGCGACAACAATTCCTTCGTGAAGCTCGCCGCGCGCGCTGAAATATTTTGCCAGTACCCACAGCGTCGCATCGCCATCAACGAAGGTTCCCCGCGCATCGACAAAAAGCGCGCGGTCCGCATCGCCATCAAACGCGACACCGAGATCGGCGCGGCCCTCCAGCACCTTTCGCTGCAACCCTTCGATGTGCAACGAACCACAATCGCGATTGATGTTGCGTCCATCGGGCTCGCTGTTGATTGCAACGACGTTTGCCCCTAACCGCGAAAACAGATTAGGCGCAAGATTCGAAGCCGCGCCATTGGCGCAATCGATAACGACGCTCAGGTCGTTAAGCGAGAGGCCCTGCGCGATCTCGTCGGCGAGGAAGTCGAGATAAAGCGCGCGTAGTCGAGCGCCTTCGCCATTATCCGTTTCACTCGGCGCAGTTTTGGCTCCGTTCGCGGCTGCTTTCGCCACTGAGGCAAAAATGTCGGCCTCGATCAACCGCTCGATTGAGTCTGCCAGCTTCTTTCCTGACGGCGAAAAGATCTTTACGCCGTTGTCTTGATACGGATTGTGCGAAGCGCTGATTACGACGCCCGCGTCTGCCGGAAGAGTGCGCGCAAGAAATGCCACGCCCGGTGTCGAGATCACACCGGCTGATTGACAGCGTGCCCCTGCTTCAGTCGCTCCCGCGATTAGCGCGCGCTCGAGCCACCCGCCGGATTCTCTCGTGTCTCGCCCGGTCACGATCACGGGCGCGCGGCCTTCCATTTTCTCGCTCAAATGAGCCGCAAGCGACGAGCCGACCTTTCGGACCGTTGCTGTGTCGAGCGGAAAGCGGCCGGCTTCGCCGCGCATTCCGTCAGTGCCGAAAAGTTTTGCCATCGGTGATAAGAAAACGGGTGGGCAGCCTACTTAGAACGGAACCCCTGAGGCTTCGAACGATCGTCCGCGAAGCTCGCTGAAAGCTTTCACAACACGACGCTGGCCTATTTCAACGTGCACTGTGACCGCCGCATCTTTAACCTGAACTTTCTGATCCGCAATGTCGATTGCGGCTTGCGTTACGTCGAAACTCGCTTTTCTTTCGTCGAGCGCGATCGATTCCGTGGGCGCCTTCTGAATTGAGTTCACGTGACTGGCCGGGCCGCTCACTCGGACTTTCCCCGGGTTCGCACTCGCTGCGTAAACCTCGTAGCCTTCGGCAACTTTTCCTTCAAACTTAATGTCCACGTCAATCAGTCTCTCCACGACCGGTTCCAGGCGAACTGAAACGGTAGCCGGTTGAAAACCCTCGATGCGCACGCCCTCCGGCAGATCCATCTTCACGCGATCGCCTGAAAGACGAACCACGCGATCGCCGGCTTTGTGATCGACGACCATCACCGTGGCCACCAAATCCAGCGGGTTGATCTGCGACAGCTTATCGCTGCTGCCCGTCACCGTGACGTCGATCCTGCCGGGCGGGTCGTTGCTGATCTCCATACCTTCCGCATGTTGAAAACTGAGCTGCACGCCCGTGATGCGTTTGGTCATCGGTTTCCTCTGGCCAGTGACCGCGAACCAAAGCACCAGCGTTATAGCCAGCGCGGTAAGCTTGAGATTCAAATCCTCAACAAATATTCTGCGCAGCCAACGCTCGAACGTGCCCGGCTGGCGGGGAACTCGAATCTCAAGATCGTTTATGTCCTGAAATGGCATCTTGGAATTTCTGATTTCAGATCGCAGATTTCAAATCTCAGATCTGAGATCTCAGATTTGTGATATAGACGCGACTTCCTCAGCCTGCGTATCCGTATCCTCATCGGCCTCTGCAATTTTCTCCCGCTCCTTCTCCTTCTCTTTCTTGGGCGCAACTTCGAGCGCCTGGAAAATCGCGGCGCGAAGTTTGGTGGCGTCGAGCCCGCGCTTAATGTGTCCACCCTGCACGAAGGAAATCAAGCCGGTCTCTTCCGAGACCACCACCGCGACCGCATCGCTGTCTTCCGTCACACCGATGGCGGCTCGATGGCGCGTGCCCAGGTCTTTTGACAAACGCGGATTCAGAGTCAGCGGCAGGAAACACGAGGCGGCCGCGATGCGATGACTTCGCACCACCACGGCGCCGTCGTGCAAAGGCGTCGCGGGATTAAAAATACTAACGAGTAGATCGTAACTGAGTTCGGCATCGAGTTTGACGCCGCCGTCGGTTACGTTTTTCAGTCCCACATTTCGCTCGATGACGATCAGCGCGCCGGTCTTCGTCGACGAGAGCGTCGTTGCCGCCAAAACGATCTCGTCGTACACGCCCTCGCCAAACTGTCCGCGATGACGGCGCGTGAATGGGAGGCGAAAGCGGTTGCCAAAATTGGTGAGGGCTTGCCGAATCTCTGATTGAAACAGAACGATGATGGCGACGCCGATGTATAGCAAGGCGCCGCGCAACACGAATTCGAGCGTGGCGAGATCTTCTTTGACGGCCAGCCAGTAAAGAATGGCGAAAGCGGCAATGCCGGCGGCCATGGGCGCGGCGCGAGTGCCCCGCACCAACTTCAACACTGCATACACAAGCAAGAAGACCAGGACAATGTCCGCGATGTTCCGCGGCTCACCGAGTCTTCCCAGATACTCCGTGTATGGCAGTAGTAAAAGCATCCTCTAGTTTGTGTTCCTGGATTTGCGACTTGCGATTCAGACCTGACAATTGAGCTGCTCCAATCACAATCGAAATCCTGCTCTTTCTAGCCAGCGTACGACCAGGGCAAGGCGTACTCAGCGCCATTTCTGTTTAGCAAAATCTGCATGAAGATCCTTGTCATCCTCGACTCCACACGCACGAGCGGTTTTCCCCTTCGCTAATCCGGTCGGATGCAGTCGCAGTGACTGTCTCTCAATCAGTCCAGGAAACGATAACTCCGCTTGGATTATCGCGGAAAAACCTCTGACTGGCAATGGTGATTGAATGTAGTAGGCGGGAAGTTTTCAGCTAACAGCGACGTTTCCTAACAGGATGGTGAATAAGTCCCCGCTCTCGTTGGGAGAGGGTTGGGGAGGGGGCGCGAGTGCGGGAAGAAACCCGGAAATATTTACTGAACCACGTTCGTCTCAAACCCTCTCCCCGGCACCCGAAGGAGTTATTCGGTGCTTCGAGCGCGCACGCTTTACGATCCGGCATTTCTCTTGCGCTGCCTCAGTTGACCATTCTGCAAAAAGCCAACGAGTTGGCCGCCGTTGTCGACGACGGCGACTGAGCCAACGCCGTTGGTTTGCATTAACTCCCGCGCCTGAGAAATTGTGGCTGAAGGCGCGACAAACATCTGTGGCGCAAGCGGACGCATGACATCGCGCGCGCATTTTTCCCGCCAACGTTCGCGCGGGAGTGATTTCAGATCCTGCAAGGAGAGTATTCCCTGGAGCCGGCGACCGTGAGCTACCGGAAAACTGATCTGACGATGAAGCGGAAGTATCTCGTCGACGAACGTGCTTATGAGCACGTCGGGCTCAAGCGCGAATGGCGGCGACATCGCGTCGGACGCAAGCGCCGACTTCAGATCGCGTCCATGCCGAACAATTCCCAGCGCCGCGTCAAAAAGAAAAAGGCCGACCAGCGCGCACCAGAAACCCATGAAGTAAGCGCGAAAATCCGGCGCCACGGCCATATACACCCCGAAGATGATTAGCGTTCCCGCGATCAGCATGCCGCAAATGCCGGCCTTGCGCGTAGCGTCCGCGATGTTGCCGTCGCGCTTCCAGAGAATTGCGCGCAATACGCGTCCGCCATCAAGCGGATATCCGGGAAAGAGATTGAAAACCGCTAACAACAAATTTCCCGCGCCAATGAGAAAAAAGACGCCGGCAGAAGTTCGGTAACCGCTGCTCAAAGCAATGAACCACGCGCCGAAAGCGAAGACTGCAAAAAGGAAACTGGCCGCCGGGCCGGCGATGGCGATGCGAAACTCGGCCCCGGGACTCTCGGGCTCGTTTCGCAGACGGGCCAATCCGCCAAAAGGATGTAAGACAATTTCTTCTATCTCGATCCCTTCGGCGCGTCCCATCAACGCGTGCGAAAGTTCATGACCCAGGACGGAAAAGAAAAGTGCGAGAGTTGTAATGATTCCGAGCAGCCACGCTGTCATCAAACCGAGAGGCAACAGTCGCACCTGCCCAACCCACATGCCGCCGCGTTCAAGGTTGGCCGCGATGAGCCAGACGCTTAACGCGAACACAACAAACCAGCGGTAGTCGATCCGCACGGGTATTCCGTAAACTCGCGCCACCGTGATTCTTTTCTTGTAGAAGCCGGTAAGACTCATCAGGGAGTTTTCGGAGAAGTCATTCTGGAGTTAGACGGACTACGACCCTTTCAGTGATAGCGCACCGCTCGCTTTTTGCCAGTCGACCTCCCAGAGCACGACAGGCTGCTGGCGATTCTTCACCATGATCGGTTCGCGCGGCAAAAGCTTGTACCGGCCGCGGGCGGCCTTTGACGTGGCATCGCTGATCAGGATCTCGCCACCTCTGGCGTTCGATTCGAGACGTGACGCTGTATTTACCGTGTCACCAATCGCAGTGTATTCAGAGCGTCGCTCAGATCCGATGTAGCCGACAATCACCTCGCCGGTGTGCAGACCGATGCCCACGCCAAACTCCGGGAAGCCTTCCGCTTTCAACTCCTGGTTGATGCCGATGATTCGGCGCTGCATCGCGACCGCGGTATTGAGCGCGTTGTTGGCATCTTCCGGCGTTGCGGTTGGCGCGCCGAACAACGCCAGCAATCCATCGCCCAGATATTTATCCAGCGTTCCGCCGTGAGCAAAAATGATGTCCGTCATCGCAGAGAAATATCGATTGAGAAGCTGAACGATCTTTTCCGGCGCCGCGTGCTCGGAGATTCGGGTAAAGCCACGAATATCCGCGAACAGGACCGTGATGGTTTGCATGACGCCTCCGAGCTTGAATGACTCGGGATTCTCCAGCATCTGCTTCACGACAACCTCGGGGAGAAACCGGCTGTAGTTTGCGCGCGCTACTTCTTCGCGCGCGAGCCGTTCGTGCGCACGCGCATTTTCGACAGCAATTGCCGTTTGGGCCGCGACCGCGCTGATTAGTTCGAGGTCGTCAGGCTTGAAAGCGGAAAAGGGATCGAGACGATCGGCGTACAGCGCACCGTGCACTCGATTCTCGGCCAACAGCGGCGCGCAAATCGTAGAGCGAACACCCTGGGAAACAATGGAGTCCACGCCGGCAAATTCCTCGTCCGCGGCCGCATCTTGCGAGAGCAGCGCAACACGATCCTTCATCACCTTGCGCGTGATCGTGCGGCCAATCGTCAGTTTGCGCGCATACCCGAGGAGTTTCTCGTCGCGCGCGCGCGTGGCGATCGGAGTGAGTTTCGCGTCTTCCGGATTCTCTGAGCTTGTCCCGTCCACTAAAAGCGCAACCACGCGATCGGCCGGCGTCGCGTCAAAGATGATGTCGGTCGCCTTGGCGAAGATTGCGTCGAGATCAAAACAGGAGCCCAGGGTTTTACTCATCTCGTAAAGCGCCGCCAAAATATTTGCTTTTCGCTGGAGCGTCTCGAGGACTTTGTCGCGCGCCGGACCAGCTTCGGGCTGAGCGTGCAGCACGGTGGTCATCACGTCTTTCGCGGAGATGAGGAGTTGCGTATGGCCCAGTGGCTTATCGTCAAAGCGAAAGTCAGTCGTGCGTTCCTCCGCCGGTTGCTCGAAACGCAGCGTGCTGGCGCCAATCGTGATGCGGTCGCCGTCTTTCAGCGGTTGTTCGACTTCCACTTCGCCATTGATGAATACTTTGTTTGCGCTGCGACGAAGCTGTCCGTTAATGACCGCGCCGTCGACGAGCACAAACGAACCATTCTCGCCATCCCTGATGTGGGCGTGATAGCGCGAGGCGCGCGGATCGTCGAGCACCACCACGTTGTCGGGCGCTCTGCCAATGGAGCATATGGCTTGAGGCGTCAGGGCGTATTGCCACTGGCGTCCGCTCGCATCGGTGATCTTAAGTAAGGCCATGATGAATAAAAGGAACGTCGGACTTCGAAATCAATTCTACAAACAAACTCTCTTTCGATCCTAGCAGTCCACCGTTAAGCTGACAACTAAATGAATCGTGAGCGCTTGAGCTGATCGGCCGATCTGCGGCGTTAAGCTGTTTATTTCGCAAGTGGCAAACAACCATTCGCCGAAAAAAGCAACGGCTTGTCAAGTGGTTACTCTGTGTTTACTTGTTCTTCTTTTCACTTAACAACATTATCACCCTGAAGGCCTTGACGCTTTGGAAGACCGCTTGTTAGACTCCAACTACACAAAGGCAGAACTCGACGCGTAGCTGCGTCGCTCCCAGGAGGGTTACCCCCAGACCCGCGCGTGCGGCGCAGTCTGATTTTTGAATTCGATGGAGGTGCTGCGGTGGGTTTTAGAATCGGCCAGAAAGTCATTTATCCGAATCACGGAATCGGAACCATCGAGCAGATCGAGCAAAAGCAGATAGGCGCAACCTTACTTCCCTTTTACACACTTCGTCTTGCTGCTAACAACTCACTCGTGCTTGTTCCTGTCCCGAATGCTGCCGAAGTTGGCCTTCGTGCCCCAATCTCATCGGGTGAATGTGAGATGCTTCTTAAAGCATTAGCAGATGATTTCTCGTCTCCCGCTAATGATTGGAAAGATCGTTTCAAAGAGTTTTCTGAGAAGATGCGCACCGGCGACATTTTTGAAGTCGCGTATGTGCTCAAGCATCTGACTTATTTGAGTCACAACAAACCGCTCTCGTTTCGCGAGCAACGCATGCTCGAGCGTTCCCGCTATCTGGTGGTTTCCGAGTTGGCCTCAGTCTGCCGCCAGCCTGAATGCAACATCGCTCCGCGAGTGGAAGACGCGCTCGCTCGCGCTTGCGTGAAACACGAACGGCAGCCGGCGCGGGCTCGCGTGGCCGGGGCCGTGGCTGGTCACTAATCGGAAATTCCTCCTGCAATCGCAATCGTAGCAATCCGAAACCACACGATTCGCAACCGCGAAAGCCTCTTCGAGCGTCTTTTATGTCCGCCGCTCCCTGCATGATATAATCTGCACGTCAGCTCTAAAAAGAGAGACTGACTTTTCCCACTCAACCTGAAACCGATGGATGAACCTGACAGTTATCTCGCCGTTTTTTTTCTCGATGGATTTATTTCAGGGGGCTCGCTATCGTCCCTCGGCGTATTTCTGAAACTCCTGGCGGTCGGCGTCCTGGTAACGGCGAACGCGTTTTTTGTGACGTCGGAATTTGCCCTCGTGTCTGTCCGCCGCGCCAAGCTCGAGCGCTCGGCAGCCACCAGCCGAGGCGCGCGCGCGGCTCTGCGCTTGCTCAATAATCCGACCCTTTTTATTTCCGCGACGCAACTGGGAATAACGTTGGCTTCGCTCGCTCTCGGCTGGGTGGGCGAACCGACAGTCGCCGCGTTGCTCCAGCCGTTCGCCTCGAGCATAGCTTCGTCGGGTCGCGCTGGTTACGTGGCCCACATCATGGCCATCGCAGTGGCTTTCTTTGCGATCACTTTTCTGCACATCGTCCTGGGCGAATTGATGCCCAAGATGGTGGCGCTCGAGCGCGCCGAACCGTTGGCGCTCTTGTGCGCGCGCCCGCTGGAGATCTTCGCGAGAGTTTTTAGCACGCCGCTTTGGGTGTTCAATAAGACGGGCTCGGTTCTCGGTCGCCTGATAGGTCTGAAAGCCAACCTCGATCACACCTCGGTTTACACCGAAACAGAACTGCGTCAACTAATCGATATTTCGCGCGAGAGCGGTCACTTGCGCGCGGAAGAGCGCCGCTTAATTCATCGGGTGTTTGAATTTTCCGACACGCTCGTGCGCGAAGCGATGATCCCGCGCACTGCGATGGCCGCAATCTCCAGCGATTCCACACTCGAACAGATCACGAAAGCCTTTCAGCAACACCGTTACTCGCGCTTGCCGGTCTATCGAGAATCACTCGATGACGTGATCGGGTTCATTCACAGCAAAGCGGTGATGCCTTACCTGTTGCATTCGGACACTTTTAGGCTCGAAGACGTGTTGCAGCCACCGCTGTACGTCGTCGACACCGCGCGGCTTGAAGACGTGCTGCGACAGATGCAGAAGGCCAAAGTCCATTTCGGTTTTGTTGTCGATGAGCACGGCGGGCTCGAAGGCATCATCACGCTCGAAGATCTGCTCGAAGAGATCGTCGGCGATATTTCTGACGAGCACGATGAAGAAGTACGGGAGCAAATCAGTCCCGCGGGCGAACGCCGGTATCTGCTCGATGGCGCGCTGGCGGTGCGCGATTTGAATCGCAAGCTCAAGCTCGCGGTGCCGGAGTCTGAAAATTACACCACCATCGGCGGCTTTCTAATGACTGTTGCCGGCCATGTGCTGCGGCCCGGCGAGGTCGTAACGCACAACGGCCTCGTGTTTCGCGTCGAACGGGTCGAGCGCCGGCGCGTGATGCGCGTCGGCCTCGAACTGCCGAACAAAACGGACGAATCAGAACGTGACGCCGTTGCGGATCGCGTCGGTGCGGCAAGATGATGCGCCTTCTCTTTGCGTCTTTGCGCCTTTGCGGGAAATCATCTTCTTCTTTCTACAATCCTTGTCAATAACGTTGTGGTTTCCCGCAGAGGCGCAAAGACGCAAAGTGTTCGTCAGCTCAAGCTATTTCGTTTACATTATCCGGTAGCGAGGCTATCATCCGCGGCACTATGATACGTGCTGCCACCCTTCTCATTCTCCTGCTTCTTTGCCTTTGTCCTGCGATCGCACAGACCGTGCCGACGCCTGAGTCGGTCCTCGGTCACAAGCCCGGTGACGATTTCTATCTCGCCAGTTACGACGATTCGCGCGAGTATTTTCGCAAACTCGCGGTCAGTTCCAATCGCATCAAATTGATCAACGTCGGCAAGACCACACGCGGGCTCGATTGGGAAATCGCACTGATTTCTTCGCCGCAGAATTTGGCGAATCTCGATCGTTACAAGGAGATCTCGCGGAGGTTGGCAGACGGGCGTGGCTTGACCGATCAGGAAGCAAAGACGCTGGCGCGAGAAGGAAAAGCAATCGTGCATATCGATGGCGGATTGCACTCAACTGAAGTTGCAGGCGCGCAACAATCGATCAATCTGGCTTACAAGTTGGTTTCTTCACAGGGCGATCCGGAAGTCGACGCGATTCTCGACAACGTGATCCTGATGCTGTGGCCGACGCTGAATCCCGACGGGCAGAATGAAGTTGCGGCATGGTACCGCAAGAACCTCGGCACGTCATACGAAGTCAGTCCGCTGCCCGATCTGTATCAGGAGTACGTGGGCCACGACAACAATCGCGACGGCTACATGAACAACATGCTCGAGTCACAGGATGTGACGCGCACCGAGCTGGAATGGGAGCCGGTGATCTTCTATTGCCACCATCAGACGGCTCCGTTTCCCGCGCGCATTTTCATTCCACCTTTCACTGAGCCGATTTCTTCGAACATTCATCCGCTGATGCTGCGCTGGCTCAACGTGATTGGCGTCGACATCGCGGCCTATCTCGATGCGCACCAGATGCCAGGCGCAATTCATCGCGTCGGCTTTGATAATTGGTATCCCGGCTTTCTTGATTACACGCACATCTTTCGCAACAGCATTTCGTTTTTTACCGAGACGGGACTCTATCGTTACGCGACGCCGCGCTTCTACACCGTCAACGAATTTCCCAGAGAATATCAATCGCTGCGATCGCAGGTTTTCTACAGCAGTCCGTGGAAAGGCGGTTGGTGGCGACTGAAGGACGCGGTGGATTACATGCAAGGCGCGTCAATGGCCACGCTTGATACCGCGGCGAAGTATCGCGAGGTTTTACTCTACAACCGCTATCAAGCGGCGCGCGATAATATTGAACGATTCCGAAGAGATCCGCCGTATGCGTATGTGATCCCGCGCGAGCAGCGCGATCTTCCTACGGCGGCAACGCTCGTGCAGAAGATGATTACGAACGGCATCGAAGTTCATGAAGCTACGCAGCCTTTTCATGCGAACGGCCGTGACTACCCTCCCGATACCTGGGTCATCATGATGGATCAGCCGTTCTCGCCTTTGGTAAAAGAATTGTTTGAAGCGCAGCGCTATCCCGATTTGCGCGAGTCGCCAAATGGGCCACCGCTCCGACCGTACGATGTTTCCGGCTGGACCTTGCCAATGCAGATGGATGTGAAGGTTGACGCAGTCACCGAACCAATCAGCGCGCCGCAGCGGGCTCGTCTGCGTAAGATAGAGCGATTCACCTTTCCCGTCGGCAACGTCGCGGGCTCGGGGCCGTTTTATGTTTTGAATCATCAAGCAAACGCAAGCTTCAAAGCAATCAACCAAATTCTGGATAGCGGTGGCCGCGTCGGATTCAATTCGGTTAAGTCGAGCACACTCGAAGGAGACGAGGCCGACATCGGAGGAGCAGTCGTCTCCGGAATTGATCGCGATCGTCTGGCAAAGATCGCGCGCGAAAATTCTGTGGCGGTGAAGTCGTTGAATGCGGCGCCGACGGGTCTTCTCATGGCCAGGAAGCCGCGCGTGGGTCTATATCGCGCGTGGGTGCCGGTCATTGACGAAGGCTGGACGCGTTGGGTTCTGGAGAATTTTGATTTCGCGCCCGTCACGTTGCGCAACGGAGATATCCAGGCCGGAAGATTGCGCGATCGTTTTGACGCCATCATGCTTCCCGACAGCGACAACGAACAGATCATGAACGGTTTCGCGCCGGGAACTATCTCCGGCGAGTACGTTGGCGGTTTGGGAAACTCCGGCGCCGCTGCGTTGCGTGAATTTGTGCAAGCCGGCGGGACTTTGATCGCCTTCAACAACGCTTCGCTCTTTGCAATCGATCAATTCGGCTTGCCCGTGACCAATGTGCTCGCTGGTCTAAAGGAAGATCAGTTCTATTGCTCCGGGTCGCTGTTGCAAGTGGAATTGAAAGACATGCGCGATCCCGCAGTGTGGGGTTTGCCGCGCGAGCCCATCGTGATGTTTGAACTCGGGCCGGCGTTTGAAACGAAAGAAGGTTTTCGCGGAAACACCTTAGCGACTTATCCAAAGGAACGGAACCCGCTCGCCAGTGGTTACCTGCTACATCCCGAGCGCATTCAGGGCAAGGCCGCGGCCCTGGAGGTTCAATACGGCGACGGCCGCATCTATCTGTTTGGCTTCCGCCCGCAGTGGCGCGGCCAATCTCACGGCACCTACAAATTCATCTTCAACGCGATTTACAATTCAGTTCTGCCGAGGCCTGCGCCAAGGCCAGAAGCAAAGCCGATATCCGCCCCTGTAACAGGAACGGAATGACGGTTACGGACTCGCGAAAACAGTTCTCTTCAA
This sequence comes from Pyrinomonadaceae bacterium, assembly GCA_041492185.1. GTDB lineage: Bacteria > Acidobacteriota > Blastocatellia > Pyrinomonadales > Pyrinomonadaceae > JAOAPY01. The sequence continues at coordinate 40,761 of JBGPWL010000020.1, forward strand.
TGGAGGATTGATTGTCATGCACGACACGGAATTGAATGACGCGCCCAAGGCCGCTGGCTCAAACGAAGTCCCTGCAACCTCTGACGCAACTGGGGTGGAGGCGAAAGCCGGCCCAACCAAATCATCGATCAGTTTTCAAATTGCCTGCGTGGGCGCGCTGATGGTGGCCTTCGGCGCAATATGTTTTGTCGCGTTTTCGAAGCGCTTCAAACTGGATGATCATTTAGAAAATACCTTAGCGCGCTTCACCTGGGACGCACGGGATTTCCTGTTTGTTTCTGCGCTCTTAGTTGGAAGTATTTCTTTGGTCTTAGCGAGAGGCAAGAAGACTCAGCTCATACAACACATTCTAATCCTACTGCTCTTCGGGGCGATGTTCGCGCTCGGAGTAGCAGCGAAATCTCCACACAGACCGGGCCAGGGCGATGCCTATCTTGTTTGCGCCGCTTCGCTGATCGGAATAGAGCTACTCGCTCTTATTCTTCGCTTCGTGCCACAAATTGTCGGGGGCGCATTCGTCTTGATCGGGCTTACTTTTCCCCTCGGCCTTGTTGGTTTGATGCAGTTTGACCTCTTCTGGAGACACCACGTCGTTACTCGCATCATTATTGGACTGGTCATAGCAGCAGTCGGCACGGCGCTGCTGGTTCGGAAAAATGAAAAAGCCCAGCAAGCTATTAAGAATCGCCTGAGTGTATTCGCCGATGCCACGATGAGGAGAAAAATGATTTCGGTGCCGGCGCTGGCCGCGCTTGTTCTCCTAATCGTTTGGTTTGCGGCTTTAAGGTCTATGTTTGCTCCTGTTCCGGTTGATGGCAAGTGGCAGGGCAAGGGTGAAGGTCAACTCGTAAGCATCGAATTTACCGTGGAAGATAATGGACGGTTCGCTACTAATGTCTTTGTGGCGTTCGGACCAAGTGGGCAAACGGCCTGGTCTATTAACGGCTTCCCTGGAAGATACGAAATAAAACATGGGGAGTTCACCGTGGTTCAGCAAAGCTCCGATGTCAAGGGGGAAATACATGCGGTATTCAAAAGCGCGACTGAAGCATCGGGCTACGTGGATATCGAAGAAAGAATTTCAGAGACGACTTATGATCGAGTAGGTCCCCGCGGGGTGATGGTACCAAGCTTTTACTCAGGCGTGAGCAGGCGCGAAGGAAATTGGACGGCTCGAGTTGAGCCCGCAGGCGCACGATGAACCGCGAACTGGTGAACTATGTTGACGATCAAATTCACCAAGCGCCGAGATGGTTCCGTCATATCGCGCTTCGAGCGTGGTGATGGTACCGCGACGTGGCAGCGGAAGGATGGGCCGCAGGCGAACTTCTTTGCGGCGCACGACCTCACGCATTACGCCATCGAGACGACGCTCATGTACCGGCGCGGGTTTTACGGATTGGTGGCTGAAGGTTGGGACTTGTCGGACTTTGGCACACCCTGGCCGCGCGGACCTTTACCGGCTGATGCCGAACCTGCGGAACTCATTGCGGGGTTGCTCGACGGCGAACGCGCCGCAGGCGAACGATGCTCTGCCGAAGAGTTCAATGAAAAGATCGCGCTTTACTATGAGACTCACGGACTCGTTGATCCACCAACGCTGACCCAGGAACAGTTGGATCAAATCCGCAAAGTCGCGAGCGAACTTCGCGCGCGCTGGGCCGCCGTCTCACCCGGAGATTCGCTCGAGCTGACGTTTGATCCAAACCGCGAACCTACCTGAAGCATAGCCTGTGGGCGCGCGAGGATGGTCAAACTCAACTTGTAAATGATCAAGCATCGACTCTAACGCAAAGAAGGCTTTCCTCAGCGACCTTTGCGTAAGACTCTGCGAGCTTTGCGTTTAAGTTAAATGATCCGTTTCGCTCACATTAGTTTGACACAGCCTCGTCAGCCGAAAGACTTTATGCTTCCCCTTCCTTCGCAGCTTTCCTGAATAATGGAATCTGGTTTTGCCGTTATGTACTGGTTCAAAGTAAGCTATTGACACATGACCAGCGAGTGGCGCCGAGACGAGTACACCATCAGCACGGATAAAGAGCGGCTGAACGTGTCGCTGATTCACGACTTTCTTTCCAACACGTCTTATTGGGCCACAGGCCGCGAGATCGAGATCGTCCAGCGCTCAATCGAGAATTCATTGAACTTCGGCCTTTACCATGGCGACGAGCAGGTTGGCTTCGCGCGCGTCGTCACAGACTACGCAACGTTCGCGTGGTTGGCGGATGTATTCCTGCTTGAAGATCACCGCGGTCGTGGCCTGGGAACGTGGCTCATGCAGATCATCATTTCACATCCGAGTCTGCAGGGATTCCGCCGCTGGGTCTTGTCGACGAAAGATGCGCACGAGCTTTACCGGCGCGTTGGTTTTCGTGAACTGCATCGGCCGGAACGCTGGATGGAACGGCCTGATCCGAATATGAAAGAGAGTCCGGATTATTGGCAGCCCGAGGCTCAGTGACCGACATCTGGTCGAGATGATTTATTTCTTCTTCATCATCGGCATGCACTTCTTTTCCTGGGGTTCGCAGCCGGCGGCCGGACAAATGCGTTGCGGCAAGTGTGGGACAGTTGGAACTTTTGTGAAGAAACAAGGGATGCGATTCATCACGCTCTTCTTCGTCATTCCGGTGTTGCCGATTAGCGGAATCAAGAACCTCTTGCAATGTCCGGTGTGCGGCACAAAGTATCAAACTGACTGAAAGACTTTGGAAAACAAATTGAATAAGAAAAAAGGGCCGCTCGCGCTCATCATTCTTGACGGTTTTGGTTATCGCGCCGAACGCGAAGGCAATGCAATTGCCCTGGCGCAAATGCCTTACTACAACGAACTGCTCGAGAAGTATCCGCACACGTTGATTGAAGCGTCCGGAGAATGCGTGGGGTTGCCCAAAGGCGTGATGGGAAATTCGAATGTCGGCCACCTGTCGATGGGCGCCGGTCGCGTGGTGCTCACCGACGTCGAACGCCTCAACCACGCGATCAAGAGCGGTGAGTTCTTTCATAATCTGGCGCTCAACGCAGCGATGGACAGCGTAGCCAGGCACGGACGCGCGCTGCATATCATGGGTTTGGTTTCGGATGGGTTAGTCCACTCTTCACAAGAGCACGCCTACACGCTGCTGCGGATGGCGAAGCGTCGTGAGGTGCGACGGGTTTTTGTCCATTGCTTCCTTGATGGCCGCGACACGCCGCCGTCCTCCGCGGAAAAGTACGTCGCGGCAATGCAGGACAAGTGTCGAGCGATCGGCGTGGGCGAGATCGCGACTGTGGTCGGGCGCTACTACGCGATGGATCGCGACAAGCACTGGGAACGTACTGAGCGCGCGTACAAGTTGCTGGTGAACGGCGAAGGGCAGCGCACCAGCGATCCGCTGGCCGCGATCAGGCAATCCTATGAGCGCAATGTGACGGACGAGTTTGTCGAGCCGATTGTAGTCACTCGCGAAGGTGGCGATCCGGTAGCGACGATTCAGTCCGGCGATGCGGTGATCTTCTTTAACTTCCGCGCCGACCGCGCGCGGCAAATTACTTCGGCGCTCGCCGTTCCCGGTTTCGACGATTTCGCTGTGCTGAATCGTCCGCACGTGCATTTCGTTTGCTTCGCCGTTTATGACAAGAATTATCCGCTCCCGGTCGCCTTTCCGCCGGAACTCCCGCGGAACATTCTGGCCGGGGTATTCGCGGTGCTGGGCGTGCGAAACTATCGCATGGCTGAGACGGAGAAGTATGCGCACGTCACATACTTTTTCAACGGTGGGACTGAGCGCGAGTTTCCATTCGAGAAACGTCTGCTGGTGCCTTCACCCAGAGTTGCGACTTATGACCTGATACCGGAGATGTCCGCCTTCAAGATCACGGACAAAGTTCTGCGCGCGATCGAGGAAGACGAAACGGACGTGTTCATCGTGAACTTCGCAAACCCTGACATGGTGGGCCACACCGGCATGCTCGATAAGACGATCGAAGCGTGTCAGTACGTTGATACGTGCCTGGGTTGGATCACGAAAAGCATCGCCCGCGCGCGTGGCATCACGCTGATTACAGCCGATCACGGCAATGCCGAACAGATGATCGATCCGAAAACGGGCCAGCCGCATACCGCACACACGACCAATCCGGTCCCGTTTCATCTGATCGATAAAGCGTCGCTCGGTTTGAAACTCCGCGAAGGCGGCGCGCTCGAAGACGTGGCGCCGACGATGCTTGGCCTGCTCGGTGTCGCGCAACCGGCGGAGATGACCGGACGCGATCTGAGAGAGATTTGACTGAAATGACTTTCAATCCGCGGAACATTCTCGTGATCGATTTCGGCCAACTTGGCGACGTGGTGCTGAGTCTGCCTGCGCTGCGCGCGATCCGCGAGAGGTTTCCGCACGCGCGCATCACGGTGGCGGTCGGCAAGCCGGGCGCTGAAGTCGTCGATCTCTCCGGTTACGCGAACGCAACATTGGTTGTGGATCGCGTGGCGCTGCGCGATGGGCCAAAGCTGCTTTCGATCATTCGCATTCTGAAATTCGTCGGGAAAGTCAGACGCGAACATTTTGATTTCGTCATCGACCTGCACAGTTTGTCTGAGACGAACCTGCTGGGCTTTCTTTCGGGCGCGCCGAAGCGGCTCTATTCACGAAGGCCCGGAAGATCGCTCGACTATCTCGCCAACTTCGATCCCCGTCCGCCTGTTGAAGAAGATCATCGCAAGCGGCATTTGATCGATCGTTATCTTGACGTGCTGATTCCCCTGGGTGTCAAAGATGCCGATCGCGTGCCGCGCCTCCGCACCCGCGCGCAGGATGAAGCAACTATCGATCGATTGCTTAAAAAAGAGAAAGCGGAAACGGGAACGCCTTTGATTGGTCTTTTTCCCGGCGCCGGTCATGCGAGCCGGTGCTGGCCACTGGAAAGGTTTGCGGAGCTGGCGGACTATCTTGCGCGAAACGATAGTGTGCGCGTGATCGTTTTTGCCGGGCCTGAGGAACGCGCGATCATTCCACAAATGCGAGTGTTGTTCCCCTCATCGACGATCATCCTTGATCGGCTGACGATTCCGCAGCTCGCCGCAGCTCAGGCGCGCCTGGCAGTGTTTGTTTCCAACGACACCGGCCCGATGCATATCGCCGCCGCGGTTGGGACGCCGGTGGTGCTGTTGCTCGACCGGCGCGCTCCGGAAAGTTATCTGCCGCCGGGCGACCGTCATCGGATCATTTCCAGTAACACGATTCCGGAAATCAGCACCGACGACGTGTATGCCGAAACGCGCGCGGTGCTGGCTCAGGGACGTACGGCAGCGCTCTTCGCGAGCTGACTTTTGACGTGGCCGTTCCCGTAAGCTAGCTTTGTCTGAAAGATGAACCACCGACTTTTCAAACAGACTGCGATCGCCCTGTCAGTGCTCCTGCTTTTGACGTTCGCTGTTGCGATCACGACGCGCGCCCTGCGCGAGCCGGGAGCGACTGAACAGAAGTCATTGGCTGCCGCGCCGGCAACTGAATCGAAATCAACACCAGTTATTGCAAGCTCTCCCGGTGATGCCGAACTGGCGCGCCTCATCGATCAGGCAATTGACCAGAGCGAATTCGCCGCCGCGCGTTGGGGGTTGATTGTTATCTCGCGAAGCGATAGTCGCGTGCTCTATGCGCGAAACGCGGACAAGCTGTTCACGCCCGCCTCGAACATGAAGATCTACACAACGGCGGTAGCTCTGGATCTGCTCGGCGCAGATTTCCGATGGCGAACTTCCGTTTTCTCCGCGGCCCAGCCGGATGCGAACGGCAATGTCAACGGCGACCTCGTACTCTACGGGCGCGGCGCGCCGGATCTGTTATCGCGACCGAAGCAGGACGACACCGCCTCGCTCCTCAAACTCGCGGACGATCTGTACCAACGCGGCGTGCGTCGCGTTCGCGGCAATGTTGTGGGAGACGAAAGTTATTTCCGCGCTGACCCGCTCGGCGCCGGTTGGGAGTGGAGCGACGTGCAGTGGTACTTCGGCGCCGAGCCGAGTGCTCTATCAATCGATGGTAACGAAGTAGATTTGCAGATCGTCCCCTCGAACAATGCGAACGATCCTCCAGTTGTGAAACTGACCAGCGCGCAAGACTACGTACACCTCACCAGCAGCATGGCGACGGTGAAACGCGGCGAGCAGATGACGATCGGAATTCATCGCGGTGTTTCTGATAACGAAGTTCGCGTGTGGGGCAACTTCCCTTCCGGCGCCAGAGCGTTTGGCGCGCGACTGTCAATTCACGATCCAGCGCTGCGGGCCGCAAGACTATTCAGCGATTTTCTAAAAGCGCGCGGCATAACAGTAGACGGTGTCACACGTACCCGCGACTTTCGTGTTCCTGAGAGTGAGAGATTCGATCCGTCGCGCGCGATTGAACTCGGCTACGTCCAGAGCAAACCACTCGGCGAGATTGTCAGGGCAACGAACAAGGAAAGTATTAATCTTAATGCCGAACTCATCCTGCGCACGCTCGGCAGAGAACGTGGTGAGTTAGCTCCCGACGCAGATCCGCACAAGACTCACGAACGTGGGGACGATGAAGCAGGCCTGGCGGTGATCCGGCTATGGCTCAATCGCGCGGGCATTCCGATAAACAACATTGCGCTGCACGACGGTTCGGGACTCTCGCGTCTTGATCTGGTCACGCCCGAAGCTACCGCACGGCTGCTCGTAGCGATTTCGAAAACCGCCTCCGCATCCGTCTTTGAAGATTCACTTCCCATCTCCGGCCGCGACGGCACACTCGAAGACCGTCTCCGAAAATACGAAGACCGGATCAGGGCCAAGACCGGATCGCTCACCTACGACAACTCGCTCTCCGGCTTTCTGATCGCCGCTGAAGGGGAGCCACTGGCGTTTTCCATCATGTGCAACGACCAGACCAGCCGGGCCAGCAGCACTCGCTTGATCGACGAGATTGTCTCCATCCTGGCCACCTATCAAAGCGAAAAGAGCAAAAAACCTTAGAAAAAATCAGTAAATCAACATTGAATTTACGAGGTTTTCTCTGGACAAACTCAGTTGAACGCGATACCATTGGCGTGCCGCTTCTTGCGGCAAAAGCCGTTCACCTTCCCAGCAGGTGAGCCAACGAGCTGCCTCATCAGCAAACCAAAGCTTGTCCCAAACGTCGAGTCAGGAGCATCGCCTATGTTCAAGTCGAAACAGTTTGTTAACTTTGTGCTGGCCACCGTTGCCATGCTGGCAATTAACTCGCGGGCGTCCGCTCAGAATCTCACGGCAAAGGCAAACAGCGTTCAGCCTCAGCCGGTAAGCGCGGTCGTCGAAAGTGACCGGGTGAGAGATGGCCTGGCTGGTCCAGTGCGTCGAGTTCGCACCGAAGTCGCAAAGCTCTCGAATGTGAGCGGCAAGATCGTTGAAGATAAGCGCGTGGTGCTCGAGGTCACCGCATACGACATCAAGGGGGCAAAGACTGAGAACCAGTATTTTCCCGTTGCCGGATCCACGCTCACCGGCAAGGAAGTTTACAAGTATGACGAAAAGGGAAACATCAGCGAGATGACTCTGCAAAGTGATGATGGCTCGCTGCTAAGCAAAGAAGTCTACAAGTATGATTACGACTTAGTCGGCAATTGGACCAGGATGACGACATCGGTGGCGGTTATTGAGGGAGGCAAAGTAACCTTCGAGCCAACTGAAGTGACGTACCGATCGATCATGTACTACCTCGACGAGAATATGTTGAAGATGGCTCAGTCCACTTCGCCATCGTCTAACGGCATCATTGGCTCAGCGACAACTCCGAGTAAGACTGGGGCAACCGATGCCAAGCCGCAACCCGTTGCTTCGCTGGAATCCAAGCCCCCGCAGCCTTCGAGCGGCGCGCCGAGCAAACCGGCGGCCAATCAGCAGGGCACGAAATCGACGGGAACGCTGCCACCTCGAGGTGCGGCAGTCGACCGATCAATCACAATCAACCCTGCCGAGTTCAGGATTGCAAATGCTGACGCTGGTTCCAGCAAGGGATCAGTGGTGGCGATCGATTCAGAAGCGCCTCCGGCTCCGAAACCAAAGCCGCCGTTGATGAAGCCAGTATCTGGCGGTGTGCTTAACGGAAGCGCGATCAGTCTGCCACCTCCCATCTATCCGGAGACAGCAAGACGACTGCGAATCGGCGGCATGGTCACCGTTCAGGTTGTGCTCGATGAAAGCGGAAAGGTTATTTCGGCGGCGGTGACTGATGGACCGCAGATACTGCGCGAGGCTGCGGTGCAAGCCGCGCTGAAAGCGAAGTTCTCTCCCACGAAACTCTCGGGCCAGCCTGTGAAAGTCACCGGCACAATCAATTACAAATTCACTCTCTCTCAGTAATGCTTCCACTGGCGACGCGCCAGCGCAGGGCCCGTGGCGCGTCGCTGCCCTAATCTTCCCCGACCAGAATCTCTGTTCCTGCCCAAAGGAGTCTCGACATCATGGCATTAACCGGACACCTCAGCGATCTTTCGCTTTCCGAATTGATCGAATTCTTCTGCAACCAGCGCAAGACCGGTTGTCTTAAGGTGCGCTACCCCCACGGACCAGGCTACTTCCATCTCCAAACAGGATCGGTTGTGGATGCGAAAATCGGCGTCTTGCGCGGCATCGATGCAGTCTATTACGCGTTGACGCTGCCTAATGCAGCCTTTGAGTTCAGCGCTGCGGCGGAGCCTGCGGAACGGACAATCAATCAGCCGTGGACGCAGGTGGTGCTTGAAGGTCTTCGTCGTCTGGATGAAGGGATGGTTCCGCCCGAAGCATTTCCCGAGGGCTTTGCAGTTGAAGATAAGAATGTCGACGCGACTTCTATCGACGACGACGACGTGCCCTTATTTTCGCGCGTCTCGCACGTTCCGTCTTTTCTTTCAATGATTAGCCGGGACTCGATGTCTCTGCGAAAGTCGCTGATTGCGGGTGCGGCCGCAGTCGCAGTGATGGTCAGCGTCGCCGCGATCGGAGTTCCGGCGGGTTGGTACGGTGGCAAGCAGTCGACCGCTTCACTACAACCTAACAAGCCCGTGACTTCCGCAGCGCCAGCAACGAATGATTCAGCAACTAAACCTGATCCAGCTGCTGCTGAGGCCGACTCTCACGCCGCGGATGCGGCGGCTGCCGCCAAGCGGCAACGAGAAAAAGAAAAAGCAAAGGCACGTGCAAACACCGCGAACGGAACTGAATCGCCGAAGACCGTTGCATCAACCACACCACCGAATGCCGGCAGCGACGCGGCGAGTAAGTCGGGTCCGAAGAAAGTGTTGGTGCAGGTTACCTACGACGAATCAGGTCGAGTGGTACAAGCGTCGGGCGCTGATCCAACTGCGCTCCGCATAGCGCGCCAAAAACGCTTTCCACCGGGTAAGGCCGGCACTGCCACGATCACGATTCCGATCAACTAGAAAGTAAAAAGGCAAAAGTAAAAAGGCAAAAGGGCGTCTTCGCTCTCTTGCCTTTTTCCTTTTTACTTTTTCCTTTTTACTTTCTTAATCCCACCACGCCCAGCATCACGAGCAGCGCGCGCTTCAGGCCAAGGTCGCGTTTGCGCGGATCGTACCACTCATCGAGCGTGTGTGAATTGCCCGACGTTCCGCCCGCGCCCAGTGTGATTGCCGGAATGCCCAGCGAGATTGGAATATTCGAATCGGTCGATGCCTGATCCAATTGCGCCTTGTGTCCAAGCATGCGCGTCGCTTCGATGGCGATTCCCACAATTGGAGCGGGTGATGTTTCACCACCGGGTCGATCGCCGATCAGTTGGAGATCCAGTTCGAGCGGCCAATCGCCTTTGCGACGACCGTTGTTCTCGTCGTCTGTGGCCTCGCGCACGACGCGACGAAAGAAAGCGTCCAGACGCAACAGCTCGTCTCCGCACGCCGATCGCAGATCGACGTCCATCGTTGCCGATCGTGGGATTACATTAATGCTCGCGCCGCCTTCAATTTTTCCAACATTGAAAGTCGTTCGCGGATCCTGCGGCGCAGGATACGCAACGAGCCGCGCAATCGCGCGCCCCAACGCATGCACAGGATTGGCAATGCCGAAATCTCCCCACGAATGTCCGCCCTTGCCTACGAGATGAACGCGATAACGCCGCGAGCCGAGCGCGCCATTCGTGATCCGCTCCAGGCCCGGCCCGTCGAGGCTGATGAACGCGTCGATGCGCTTGGCCCAATCGCTTCTGGTAAATAAATGCCGGACGCCGCGCAGATTTCCCTCCCCTTCCTCACCGACCGTGCCCACGAAGAGCAGCGAACCATCAGTCTCCAAACCGCTCGCGCCGAGCGATCGCGCGATGGCCATCAGCGCCGCCAGTCCACACCCGTCATCTGAAATGCCCGGCGCCAGCAACCGCCCTTCAACCTGCCTAACTGTAAAATCAGTTTCTGCGGGGAACACCGTGTCGAGGTGGGCGCTAATAACGAGCAGCGGATTCAACGAGCGGCCTTTGCGCAACGCGACGCAGTTGCCCGCTTCGTCGAGCCTTACTTCGCTCAGGCCGGCTTCAAGAAATCTTTCGCGCAAGTGTCGGGCGCGCTCTGCTTCGCCGAAAGGCGGCGCTGGAATCGAGCAGATGCGTATGTGTTCTTCGGTGATCTCGTCCGCTTGCTCCTCAAAAAACGAAAGAGCGTGCTGCACCACTTCGTTGTCGAGCAGCTCGGCGAGGGCGGAGGTATTTGTTTGAGTTACAGCCGAAAACATGTCTATTTAATCGCCAGCCGAAGTGAGTAGCTTGTGCGGCCTGGCTTCTGGCTGACCCGCGTTACGTTGATGAAGTAATCGCCGGTGACCGGCGCGACGCCGGACCACTTCATTCCGTCGTATTCAAACTTGTAATCGGCGCCATCCTCGCTCTTCAACTCAAAACGCGCTGACTTAGCAGGAACCGAGGTCAATGAGATGGTAACTCGCTGACCCTGGCGCGCGGCAAAAACATATTCCGCCTCTACACTGCCGCGAATACTTTCATGGATAGTGGCGCTGGACGCGCCTCGTTTGAATTCGATCCGCAGCGGCTCCGCTTTGCCGCCATGTTGCGCGCCGCGTTCCAAAGGCGCGACGCAGGCGAGAATCGACAAAAGCAAAAATGTGGTGAAAACTTTTTTCATCGTCAGACTAACTGCATGATCTCCTTCTCGTCGAGAACAGCCGACGCCTGTTTCGCGCGCTCGTAGACACGGTTGACGCGCTCCTCGCTGGGCTCGATGCCTCGCTTTTCAAGCCAGTAGATCACATTCGACTTTCCGCTCATCGGACCAATCTCGATCACCTGTTCCAGACCGAATAGCCCCGCGGGAACGCCGGAATAAACCAGGTCAGCGAGGTGTCGGTCACCTTTCTTGTAGCTCTTGATTACTGCCGCTGCGTGGACTCCCGTAGCCGTGCGGAACGCATCGCGGCCAAATACCGGATAGTTGAGCGGAATGGTCCAGCCGCAAGCGTCGGCCGCTACATCGCAGTACTCTTTGAGTCGCGACAGATCGTTATCGATCCAGCCCATCAGTTTTAGATTGACGAGCAACTGATCCATCGGCGTGTTGCCGACGCGTTCACCGATTCCGAGCGCCGAGCCGTGCACCTGATCGGCGCCACCCTGAATGGCCGCGATTGAATTGATCACACCGAGCCCGCGATCCTGATGACCGTGCCAATCAAGTCGCACCTTCTCGCCCTGCTCGTCAATGATGCCTTTGACAAAACTTACAACCGCGCGCGCTCCATCCGGAGTGGAGTGGCCAACCGTGTCGCACACGCAGACGGCGCGAGCGCCGCAGCGAATCGCCGTCGTGTAAAGCGCGCGGATTGTTTCCGGTTTCGCCCGCGTTGTGTCTTCGGTTACGTACATCACCGGCACGCCTTCGCTTACCGCAAACGTGACGGCGTCTTCCGTCATCTTCAGAAGTTTGTCGAGGGTCCAATCTTCGGCAAAGAAACGAACAGAAGAAGAACCGATGAACGTGCACGCTTCGATCGGAATGCCGGCGCGCTGCGAGATCTCGACGATGGGAACGATGTCACTGCGAAGTGTGCGCGCGGCACAGTTGGGCCTGATTTTCAGTTTCTTTTCAGCAATCTCACGCGCGAGGCGTTCAACTCCAGCGGCGTGCGTGCCGCCTGCTCCAGGTAAGCCGACGTCGGCCGTGTCGATGCCGAGCGCATCCATCAAATGCAGCAGCTCAATCTTTTTCTCAACCGGCGGCTCGCATACCGAAGGCGATTGCAGACCGTCGCGCAGCGTTTCATCATCGAAACCGATGTGACGGTTGGGAGTCTGCAAGGAAGGATCAACTGTGTTCCAATCGTAAACGAGTTCTTCGTCAAGCACCGCGATACCTCCGGACAGTAACGAAGCTGAAGTTGGATTCTTTGAATCTGCAAGCGATTACAACAACCGCGGAATTGAATGTCAAGAAAGCAGCGCAGGCCATCGGGTTAGTTTGATCTTTGACGGACTACAACGCTCTGTTATAGCCTCTGACGGTTTTTGAACAGAGCATTCACGCGGCTTTGAAGTTCGATCTAACTTTGAAACAATCGCAACCTATCAAGACAATCGCGCTGGGCTCTGATCGCGCGGCCAAGATCATGGCGGTGCGCGCCGGCATTGCGCGCGTTGCTGAGATCGATGCGGCGTGGGCCGACGTCAAAGTTGTGGCGCGCTCGGTGATGACCAGCGCCCCGGCGATGCCCTTGACCGATTGGGAGTTGATGCAAGGCGCGCGTGAACGAGCACTGGCGGTGCGTGAAATTTTGCGTGGTCAAAAACTGGAGACTGATCTCTACGTTGGACTCGAGGGCGGCTTCCATTCAATCTCGGTTGAGGGAGAGTGGCACACGTTTCTGCGCGGCTGGGCTTACGTCACCGATGGCGAGCGCGGCAGCTTTGGCGCCACGCCGTCGATCAGCGTGCCCGAGTCAATCAGGAAGAACGTGATCGAAGGCAGGCGCGAACTTGGTTTGGTGATCGACGAAGTGGCGGGCACACGCGACGTGCGCAGTCGTCAGGGCGCCTGGGGCGTTCTTTCGCGCGATTTGATCACGCGCTCGATGAGCTTCGAGTTGGCGCTCGTCGCCGCCTTCGCGCCGTTTTACAATGCC